>JBFLZZ010000010.1:0-89759 GCA_040755255.1 Thermodesulfobacteriota bacterium | reverse complement strand
GGGACGTCGATCTCGCGGCGGAATACGCCTTCACCGACCGCCGCAATCAGGTGACCGGCGGCGAGTCGAGGCAGAACAAGGTGAGCGTCACCCTCAGTTACGACAAGGACCTGTTGCAGTAAGCGGTTGACCAGGCCTGTGGAGCAGGGCCAGCGGTCGCTTGGACAGGCACCGTTGAGAGAGGACAGGAAGGAGCAAGAAACGACAATGGAACCGACAGCGCAGATTCAGGACTACCTCGATATCGGCAAAAGGCGAAAATGGAGCCTGATTCTTCCCACCGTCCTGCTGATCGCCGCCGCGGCGCTGACCGCTTTTCTGCTGCCGGCGGTCTACAAATCCACCTCCACCATTCTCATCGAGGAACAGGAGATCCCGCAGGACTATATCATGTCCACGGTGACCAGCTACGCCGAGCAGCGGCTGCAGGTGATCAACCAGCGGATCATGAGCACCAGCCGGTTGGTGGAGATCATCGACCGTTTCGATCTCTATCGGGAACTGCGCGACAAGTGGACGGTGGAGGAGATCATCGACAAGATGCGCGACGACATCCACCTGGACTATATCAACGCCGAGATCGTGGACCGGCGTACCGGCAAACCGTCCACCGCCACCATCGCCTTCACCCTGTCCTACGAGGGAAAGAATGCCGCGACGGTGCAGAAGGTGGCCTCGACCCTGGCCTCGCTCTTTCTCGAGGAAAACCTCAAGGTGCGGGAGCGGCAGGTGGAGGAGGCCAGTTCCTTTTTCGGCGACGAGATGGGCAAGGTGAAGACGGAAATCGATGGGCTGGAAGGGCGGATCGCCGCCTTCAAGGAAAAGCACGTCAACGAGTTGCCGGAACTGCTGCAGAGCAACATGCAGGGACTGGACAACGCCGAACGCAACGGCGAGCGGCTGCAGGCGCAGATCGACAGCCTGCTGCAGAAGAAGAGCTATCTGGAGGCGCAGCTGGCCACCACCGAACCGATGCTGCAGGCCACGACTACCGACAAGCAGCGGCTGGAGGAACTGCAGCGGCAACTCGTCTCCCTGACCGCCCGTTTCTCCGACAAGTATCCCGATGTGGTCAAGATGAAGGCGGAGATCGTCGAACTCGAGGCCAAGGTGAAAAACACCGAGTCTGCCGGCGACGGAGAACTGCCCGACAACCCCGCCTACATCACCCTGGCCACCCAACTGGCGGCGGTGGGCTCCGATCTCGGCGCCTTTCAACGGCAGCTGAA
This sequence comes from Thermodesulfobacteriota bacterium, assembly GCA_040755255.1. GTDB lineage: Bacteria > Desulfobacterota > Desulfobulbia > Desulfobulbales > S012-135 > JBFLZZ01. The sequence goes on along the minus strand of JBFLZZ010000010.1, from coordinate 88,530 downwards.
GGAAAATCAGGCGCAGGTCGAGGTCATCCGCCGCCGCATCCAGGCCACCCCCCGGCTGGAACAGGAGTACGGCGTGTTGCAGGCCAACCGCAGGAGCCTGCAGACCAAGTACGACGATCTGATGGGCAAGTTTCTGGAGGCCAAGGTTGCGCAGGGGCTGGAGAAGGAGCAGAAGGGGGAGCGGTTCACCATCATCGATCCTGCCCGGCTGCCGGAAAAACCCTTCAAACCCAACCGGCTGGCCATCGTCCTCATCGGCATCGTCCTCGGCGCCGGCGTCGGCGCTGGCACCGCCGCCCTGAAGGAAATGGCCGACAACGCGGTACACGGCCCGGAGATTTTTCTGAGAACCGGCGCGGTCAGGGTACTGGCCTGCATCCCGGAGATCGTCACCGCCGCCGATCGCATGAGGTCCAGGAGGAGGCGGGTGATGGTGGGAGCCTCTCTGGCGGTGGCGGTGGTGGTCGGCGCCCTGGTGTTCCACTATGCGGTCATGGATGTGGACATCCTCTGGGCCAAGGTGAGCCGGAAGCTGCTGTAAAATGTCCCATGGGCGGCGCGCACCCGGATGGACGAAGGGCGGATGCAGGCTGGATAGCCACGCTTCGCTCGCGATGCCGCCGCGGCGACTTCTCCGTTTTCGCGAGGAACAGCGTGCCGAAGCGATCCAGAATGACCAGCCAACCCGCATCCAGCCTGGGTGGTTTCTGTTGAGGTCGAAAACGACGCAGGCCCGATGGCCGGATGGTGTTCCGAAAATCGCAACCGGAGAACAGCAATGGAACTTGGAAATCTGGAAGAGGCAAAGGAAAGAAGGCCCTACGGCTGGCTGTCGCCGGAATACAACCGCTCCCGCCGGGTGGAGCTCGACCGACGGCATCTGGAGAAGAACCGGGTGGTCGCCAATGTTCACGACGCGGCGGAGCTGGAAGCCTTCAAGATGCTGCGCACCCAGGTGCTGCAGGCTGCGGCGGGGAGAAACTGCCGGACCATAGTGGTGACCAGCCCGCGCCGCGGCGAGGGCAAGACCCTGATCACGGTCAATCTGGCCCTGACCTTTGCCCGGGAGTTCAGCCAGACGGTGCTGCTGGTAGACGGCGACCTCAAGGAGCAGCAGGTGCACAAACTGTTGGGATACACCTCCACCCGGGGGCTTGGGGAATTCCTCAGCGGCAACGCCGAATTCGAAGACCTCATCGTCTGGCCCGGCGTCGAGAAGCTTACCGTGGTCTCCGGCGGCAAATCCCGCAAGGACAGCGCCGAACTGATGAACTCGCCGCTGATGCAGTCCCTGGTCATCGACCTGAAGAACCGCTATCCCGACCGCTGCATCCTGTTCGACGCGCCGCCGGTGCTGGATACCGCCGATGTCCCGAGCTTCGCGCCGCTGGTGGACGGCATCGTCCTGGTGATGGAGGCCGGCCGCACCTCGAAAAAGGATATCGCCGCGGCGCTGAAGCTCCTGCCGGCGGAAAAGATTCTCGGGCTGGTAATCAACCGTTACCCCTGCGGGTGAGGTGAGACCGTAACAGATTCATCCCTTCGGGCGCGCACCCGGATGGACGAAACGCGGATGCAGACTGGATCGCCACGCTGCGCTCGCGGATGCCGCCGCGGTTATTTCTCCGTCTTCGCGGGGAACAGGGTGACGAAGCGATCCAGGACGGCCCGCCAACCCGCATTCAGCCTCGGTTGTTTCCATAGCGCGTCATGCCCGCAAGGGCCATCCATTCCCTGACTGCCCCTTTTCCGACGGGCTGCTAACCAAATCTGAACCCAGTTCTCATCCGCTGCTAATTTCTCCGGGGAATCCTGTATGTCTCCCAATGCGGCGGCATACGAAAATCAAAAAATTGGAGGACAACATGAACAGGACCATCCGGAGATACACGATTCTTTCCCTCACTCTCTTGGGCGCCGGCCTGGGCGCGCAGCCGGCGTCGGCAACCCCCCCGGTCCACCCCGGGCCGCAAACCCTCGATCTGCAGGTGCTCGGCTCTTTCCGCACCTCCATCTTCGCCGAGGGAGGCTCCGAGATCCCGGCCCATGATCCGAAGAGCCAGCGGCTGTTCGTCACCAACGGCGCCGAGGGCAAGATCGATATCATCGATATGGCCGATCCCGCCAATCCGGTCCTCGTCAAACAGGTCGATCTTCTGGGCTTCGGCAAAGCGGCCACCAGCGTCGCGGTCCACCGCGGGCTGGTGGCGGCGGCGGTGGTCAACGCCGACCGGCAGCAGAACGGCCAGGTGGTCTTCATGGACACCGACGGCAACGTGATCAACCATCTCACCGTCGGCGCCCTGCCCGACATGCTCACCTTCACCCCCAACGGCCGCTATCTGCTGGTCGCCAACGAGGGCGAACCGAGCGACGACTACACGGTCGACCCGGAAGGCAGCGTCAGTATCATCGATCTGGAAGGGGACGAGAAACACCTTTGCCCGGGGGGGTATCTCCGCCGCGCCGCCCGCCTCGAACAGGAGGATGTCCGGACCGCCGGCTTTGCCGCCTTCAACGATCAGCAACTTCCTTCCGGTATCCGGGTGTTCGGCCCCAACGCCAGCGTGGCCCAGGACATGGAGCCCGAGTACATCACCATCGACGATCAGTCGAAGACCGCCTGGGTGACCCTGCAGGAAAACAACGCGGTCGCGGTCATCGACATCAAGGACGCCAAGGTCGAAAAGCTGTTGAGCCTCGGGTTCAAGGACCATTCCCTGCCCGGCAACGAACTCGATCCGAGCAACGAGGACGGCGGCATCAATATCGCCAACTGGCCGGTCAAGGGCATGTATCTGCCGGACGCCATCGCCTCCTACCTGTACCGGGGCAAGACCTATATCGTCACCGCCAACGAGGGCGACAGCCGCGATTACGCCGGCTTCAGCGAGGAAGCGCGGATCAAGGACCTGAGCCTCGACCCGGTGGCCTTCCCGGATGCGGCCCTGCTGCAGAAAAAGGCCAACCTCGGCCGACTGAAGGTGACCACCACCCTGGGCGACGCCGACGGCGACGGCGATTTCGACGAACTGTACTCCTTCGGCGGCCGGTCGTTCTCGATCCGCACCGCCGACGGCGAACTGGTCTTCGATTCCGGCGCCGACCTGGAAAGGATCACCGCGGAACAGCTTCCCTTCGACTTCAACTCCGAGAACGAGGAGAACGATTCCTTCGACGGCCGCAGCGACGACAAGGGTCCGGAACCCGAGGGGCTGGCCATCGGCAGGATCGGCGACCGCACCTACTGCTTTTTGGGTCTCGAGCGGGTCGGCGGGGTCATGGTCTACGACATCACCAACCCGCGGGCGCCCGAGTTCGTCCGGTACCTCAATAACCGGGATTTCGCGGGCGACCCCGCGCTGGACACCGCCGGCGATCTGGGCCCGGAAGGGATGCTCTTCATCGACGCGGCCAAGAGTCCGATCAAAATGCCGCTGCTGGTGGTCGCCAACGAGATCAGCGGTTCGACCACGATCTACGGGATCGAACCGGCGAAAAAGCATTCCGGCGGGAAATGACCAGCGGCGGTGGCTCCGGCTCACACCGGGCCGCCCAACTGTTTATTGACCGTCTTTTAACTGCATCCTAATCCGGGCCGGTTATCCTGACATCGCCAATTGCCAGATTGGAACGTATCGCAGAGCATGGAACAAGGGAATTTCCCCGGGAAAAACTCCCGTCGGTCCGAGCCGCCAGTATGGCTCAACATCGCCCATGTCCCATGGCCGCGCGGTACAATGACGACAACAAAGAAAAATCTGCACGGATCGTGAGGTGAGTTATGCGGCCGTTATTCTATGGCCTCGCCATGGCCGCCGCGGTTTTCGCGGCCGCCGATGCACACGCCTTTACCCATGACTGGTCGAACGCGACGGTCATCAGCGACCCGATCGAAGGCGGGATCGCCGCAGACCGGGACATAACCCGGTTGTGGTTCGACCATGATGCCAACGACGGGTTTTATTACCTGCGGATGGACGTTGCCGGCGCGTTCAATCCGAACGCTCCCACCACCTACGGCGTCTACATCGACGCCATGGCCGGCGGCGGCGACGGTGCCAACATCTACTATGTGCCGAGTGCGCTGAGCGGCATCGATTTCATCATCGACAGCCATCTCGACAAGAATCTCTTCGCCGACATCGGCGGCTGGAAGCATGACTTCCATGTCTGGAACGGCTCCGGTTTCGAAAGAGTAGGCGTCGATGCCCAGGTTTACCTGACCACGCTCGAGTACCGGTTCAATCTTCCGCCGGGAATAAACACGATGGAACTCACCGGTTCCACCCACAACTACAACCCCTACATCTTCGATACGACTGACACCACCACCGTCCCCGGCGCTCCGGTGCCTCTGCCGGGCTCCATTCTGCTGCTGGGCAGCGGCCTCGGCCTGATTGCAGGCGGCCGCCGCCGGTTGCGGCAAGCCTGACCAGGGATCTGTTGACGGTCCCTGTTTTCCCCCCGGCCGGCACGCCCCTTCGGCGGCCGGCCGGCATATCCTCCCTCCGCGGCCGGCGGTGCGTCTGCCAGTAACCTCCCTCCGTCCTGCACCGCCGGCCGCTTCTCTCCACCTTTGGCCAAAAGGTTTTTTTACCGGAAACTAACCGGCCGCTAATAATTGCCTGGTTAGATGCCAGCCTCACCGGCCGCATCCAGGATGCAACCCGGGGCGGCTCCGTTGCCAGTCTGTTTTTCAACGGGCTGCTCTAGGGCTCCTGCCCGGTGATCGCCTGCAAGGAGGGGAAGATGAAAAAGAACGCAACCCAGCCCGTCAGAAAAAGAACCGAAGGCAACGGCAACGGCGATAAGCATGCCAGGCTGTTGGAGTACCTTGCCCTGGTCGGCAAGGATCAATTCACCGGCTATATCAAGATCAACTACAGCCAGGGAAACATCGGCCGCATCGAAAAGTTCGAGGAAATCCTGAAAAGTTGAAAGGCAAGACAGGTGGAGCCGAGGCGTCCCTTGCGACAACCGTACCCCTTGACAGCAGAGACACTAAGGTCAGGCTGGCATTCTATGGCGCGGTTTTTCGAAATCAACGGCCAGATGATGAAGAAATTCGGCTAGGTCTGGAAGGCCGTTGCACAAGTCGCTCGTGATTCCGTTCGGCTGCCCAATACAAGTTTCGGCCGGCCTCCCGAATGCCATTGCTTTTTCAGAGGCAGCGGCCCTTGGGGAATTCCGACAATGGGGCCGCAATGCGGAAAATGAACTCACTACGGAATCCTGCCGCCATGTCTGATCCCATCACCTCGACAATTTTGCCTACGCCACCTTCGGATGAATATCTGGGACGGGCATATTCCTTTTTTCATTCCGGCCAGCTGCTGAAAGCGAAGAAATTCTGCCGGAGGGCACTCGATTCCGCCCCCCACCAGCCACAGGCTCTGCATCTGCTCGGCATCATCGCCCATCTGCACGGAAACAACGACCGGGCGGAGGAGTATATCGGCGAGGCCCTGGAAATTTCCCCGGAGAACCATGCCTGGCATGCGGACCTCGGCAATCTCCTGATGAAAAAAGGCGAGTACGGCCGGGCACTGCCCCTGTTTCGCAGGTCGTTGCTGCTGCAGCCCGATGATTCCTGGGCTCTTCATCAACTCGGCGCCTGCCTGCTGGTGGAGAAGAATTTCTCTGAAGCCGTATCCTGTCTGCGGAAGGCAGCGGACCTCAACCCCGGCGACCCGCTTGTTTACGGGAATCTCGGCACCGCCCTGGCAAACCTCGAGGACACGGACGGCGCCCTGGCGAGTTTCCGCCGTTCCGTCGAACTCGCCCCCGACAACCTGGCGCTCACCGTCAATCTGAGCGAATTCCTGCTTGCCGCCGGGCGCGGGGATGAAGCCATATCCTGCCTGGATGCGTTTATTGCCGGCCATCCCGCCCACTACGAAGCGCTGCTGGCCAAGGCCGGGATATACCGGAAATGCCGGCAGTACGATCTGGCGGTGCTTGCCCTGCGGCAGGCGATCGATGCCGTACCCCACAGAATAACGGCGTATAACGAACTGACCAGATTAAGTTTCGAGTGGGGGCAACAGGCGGTGGTCGAGGAAACTCTTGCACGAGCCCTCGCGGCACAGCCACGCAACGCTGAGCTGCGGCGGCTGTATGTCAATTATCTCGAAAAAACCAGTCAGATCGACAAGGCGGCCGCCTTTCTCGACCGGGAACTGGCGCGGACGCCGGATGACGCCCCACTCGTTCTTCTCAAAGCCAAGATCGAACGGCGGCAGGGGCGGGTCCGGGAGGCCCTGGCGGTCCTCAACCGCTTGCCCCGGGAGGGGCTGGAAGCGAAAATGCTGTTGCAGCTGCATTTCGAGGCGGGACGCCTGCATGATCAGCTCCGGGAGAGCGACATGGCGATGCGTTACCTCTCCTCGGCCAACGAGTACGCCAGGCGATCGATGGCCGGCAGTGTTGAGCCGCTTCGGGCCAGACAGCTGAACGCTGCCATCCGGAGGGTCTTCAACGACCCAGGTGTGAAGCTGCCGCAACCGAGCCCCGTCGGAAACGCTGTAGCCGCCCCCGTCTTTCTGATCGGTTTTCCCCGGTCAGGGACCACCCTGACCGAGAATATCCTGGCAGCCCATCCCCTGGTGCATACCTGCGAGGAAAAACCGGCCCTGGCGGAGAGTCTGAAGTGTTGTTTTGCCTCCTACGAAGACTACTTGCGGCAGTGGGATGTCGTAACCGAGGAGCAGGTCCGGCGGATGCGCCGGGAGTATTTTGCCCATTTGCATACCTACGGCAGACCGCCGGAGGGATCGGTGCTGGTCGACAAGCTGCCGCTGAACATGATCCGCGCCTTCCATGCCTGGCACCTGTTCCCGGATGCCCGCTTCATTTTCGTGTACCGCCATCCCTGCGACGTCTGTTTCAGTAACTTCATGCAGAATTACAATCTGAACGACGCCATGGCCAATTTCCTGTCGCTCCGGGAGACGGTCGATTTCTACGCGGAGGTGATGGGACTGTGGCAGCGCCAGGAGGAAATCCTGCCGCTTCGCCTTCACCGGGTTCGGTACGAGGACCTGGTGGCCGATGTGGCAGCGGAAGCCCGGAGGATGCTCGATTTTCTCGGCCTGCCCTGGAACGAAGAGGTGCTGACCTTCCACCAACGGGCCAGGGAAAAGCGCGTCATCAACACTCCCAGTTATCACCAGGTGACGCAGCCGGTCTACCAGCAGGCCCGCTACCGCTGGCAGCGCTATGCCGGGTATTTCGAGCCGTACATGGAACAACTGCGGCCTTTCATCGAAGCGCTGGGATATACCTGATCGCCAGAGGATCGGGCAAGGCGAGGTATCGCCTGTTTGCGAAACCACCCGGGCAAAATTCCAACGGAGGACCGTGATGAAGCCCCTGGCATGTCTGACGATTGCCGCCACGATGATGTTTTCCGTTCTTCCTCGTTGCGCCCTGGCGGCAACGTTTGCCAGCCGCAGCCTCGTCTGCGCCGTTTACGGCGAGAAGGACGGCGAGCTCGGCATTGATCTCGGCCGGGTGGGCGAAATCGATTTTTCGGTAAGGAAGGTGCTCGCCCCTCCCGGTACGGTGGAACCGGGGAAATTCCCCAATACGCCCGCCTGGTCGTTGCTCAGGGTCGGTTGCTGGTCCGCGAATGGAGTGGTCGGCTTCATGTTCGCCGCTGACCGGCAGGGGCCGGCACCGGCTGCCCCCAAGGACACTTTCCCGGCCAATGGCTTTACCAATGTGGATGTCGGCGTGCGCCAGGTATACGGCAAGGGAGGCGGGGCGAATCCGGTTCTGGTCGAAGCCGGCACCCTGCATTCCTACGTTCAGGCGATGAACCGCATGGGCACCCGGCCGGGGAATTACGGCGGCATCAATCCCGATCCCGCCACCTACCGGGAGGCAAGCCTCGCCCCGCTGGCGGAGGGACTGGCGGCGACCCTGTATCTGTACCGGTACACCCTCGACCTCGAAAAGGCCAAGGCCGGGACGATCGTCTATTCCCTGGACAGGGGCGCGGATTCGGCCACCGAATATTTTGCCACCCTCGGTTTCGCGGCGGACGGCAGCATCGTACTCAACCCGGAAAAAGGCGGAACCGATTGACAGCCGCAACCGTCCGGCCCGGGGCCTCGCCAGGAGAGGGGAAGAACATTTCCGGCAACGAGGTGAAACGGGTGCGGCTTGCTGCGTCATCGCGAGGGACGAAGTGACGAAGCGGTCCGGAACAGCCGGCTCGCAAGCCCGCATCCCGTCTGGATGGTTGGGCGAGGGCGGCACCGCCGCGCTGGTTTTCCTGACGACCCTGCTCGTCGGCCACAGCGGAACGGCCCTGGCCTCTTTCGAGAAATACAGTCTGGTGTGCGCCGTCTACAACAACACCGACGCCCTGGTTCCGGAAAGCAGGGAGCTCGGCATCCATCTCGGCCGGGACGCCGGTCTGGATCCTTCACAACAAACCGCCGCCGACCTGGATTTCAGCCGTAGCGTCAGATTGGCGCCGGCAGGCGCGGTCAGCCTCGCCAGGTTTCCCGCCGGCAGCAGCTGGCCGCTGCTGCAGGCAGGCTGCTGGGCCTCCAGCGGCAGCATCCTGCAGGTCATTGTCGGAGTGTCCACCCCGCCGCCGGCGCCGCCAGTCCCGGCGAACACATCGCCGGTGAATGCGTTCCAGGGGCAGAATGCTGTCGTGCTGGGCAGGTACCTGGAACTCGCCGCCGGGACCGCCGAGGCCGTCCTGCCGGCAAACGATCCGAAATCCTACGACAGCAGCATGAACCTCCGGTCCGCGAATCCCGGTTCCTATGCAGGGATCATCGCCGGCAGCGCCATTTACAACTTTCCCGAACTGAATCTGGTACCGCTGGCGACCAGGGGCCAGGCGCTGATGTACCTGTACAGATACTCGTTCAATACCCAGACCCTCGCCTACGAATTGAACCGGGGGCCGGACCCGGCCACCGAGCACCTGGCCATTCTCGGCTTTCATCACGACGGCTCCATCATCCTCAACCCGACGGTCTCGCCGCCGGCCATCGCGCCGGTGGGCGACCGCACGGCGGTGCCGGGCGTGGCGCTGTCGTTCACGGTGGGCGCCACCGACAGCCATCACGATCCCCTGAGCTTTTCCCTGGTGGCTGGACCGGCGGGCGCGACCCTGACCGACAACGGCAACGAAACCGCGACCTTCACCTGGACGCCCTCGCCAGGCGATCTGGGCGGGCGCTACGACATCATCATCCAGGCACGGAACCGGGCGCGGCCGCTGGTGTACAACACCCCCGGCGATCCGGACTCCGGGGTGGCCGATCCGGGCGGGCCGGCGCTGTGGGATCGGGTAGCGGTCACCATCAACGTGGCCGCGGCGGGAGATCTGAACGCGGACGGCAGGATCGAACTGCAGGATGTTCTGCAGGGGCTGCGGCTGCTCGCCGGCATCCGGCCGGCCATGGCCTTTTCCTCCCGGGTCGATCTGGCACAGGTGCTGTCCAGCCTGGAGAAGGTCGCCGGCTTTCGCTGAATCAGCTATCCGTCGGCAAGTGTCGCCAGCCCTTCCCGCCGGTTGCCGTCCTGCCCCATCTCATAACCAAAACGTAATCGTTCGCTAATATTCCCGGGATAACCTTTCCTTCCTTCTCCGGCCCCGTTTCGGCGAGCCGGCCGGCCCCGCGCGTTCGCAGTGAAGAGGAACATCATGAGAACCCGTCGAAAAACCGTCAGAAATGCAGTCGTCCTGCTGGTCGTTCTTCTCCTGGCCCGGGCCGGGGTCGCCCACGCCTATTTCGAGAAGTACAGCCTGGTGTGCGCCGTCTACAACAACACCGATGCCGTGGTCTCGGAAAGCAGAGAACTCGGCCTCCACGCGGGCAACCTGAGTCTGGGCGGGCAGGGTGCCAACCGTGACCTGACGAATCTCCTGCCCACCGACATCGATTTCAGCCGCAGTTCCCAACTGTCACCGGCCGGCACCGTCAGCCTCGCCAAGTTTCCCGCCGGCAGCCGCTGGCCGCTGCTGCAGGCCGGCTGCTGGGCCTCCAGCGCCAGCGTCATTCAGGCCGTGATTGGAGTGTCCACCGCGCCACCGGCGCCACCGCCACCTGCAAGCACTGGTGTCGTGAATAATTTTCAGGGTCAAAATATTGGTATTCTGAGTAACTATCAGACTCTCAGCAACAATATGCCTGAATTGATTCTGGCTGCTGGGGGAGCAAAAACGTATGACGGGGAAATGAACTTCAAATCCCAGAATCCCGGTAGCTACATAGGGATCATTCCTGCTGGCGCTATCTACACCTATCCGGAACTGAATCTGGCTGCACTGGAGACCACCGGTCAGGCACTGATGTACCTGTACAAGTATTCTCTGATTTCTACACCGACCGTACATTACGAACTGAGCAAGGGTCCCGATCCGGCCACCGATTACCTGGCCATCCTCGGCTTCCAGCACGACGGTTCCATCATCCTCAACCCGACGATCGCGCCGCCGGCGTTCAACCAGACGGTGGGCAATCAGACGGCGGCGCCGGGCGTGGAGCTGTCGTTCACGGTGAGCGCCACCGACATCCATAACGATCCCCTGACCTTTTCCCTGCTGACCAAGCCGGCGGGGGCGACCCTGGCCGACAACGGCGACGGCACCGCGACTTTTTCCTGGATTCCGGCGGCCGGCGACCTGGGAAAGACCTACGACCTCACCATCGAGGCGAAGAACCAGGCGCGGCCGGTGGTGTACAACACCCCCGGTGATCCCGCCTCCGGGGTGGCCGATCCGGGTGGGCCGGCGCTGTGGAACCGGCTCTCCATCACTATCTCCGTGGCAAACGCCGTCAACCAGCCGCCGGTCATCAGTCCGATCGCAGCCCAGACGACCAGCGAGAACTCCCCCCTGACCTTCACCGTCATTGCCATCGACCCGGAAAACACCGCCGTCACCTATGCCGCAACCGGTATGCCGGCCGGCGCCACCCTGGACCAGAACACCGGAGAATTCTCCTGGACCCCGGATTTCACCACAGCAGCATCGAGCCCCTATACCGTGGTCTTCACCGCCACCGACGGTGCCGGTACGGCGAGCGCGCCGGTGAGTGTGCAGATCACCGTGACCAACACCAACCGATCGCCGGTACTCGACCCCATCGGCGCCAAAAGCGCCTCGGAAAATGTACCCCTGCAGGTCAGCGTCACCGCAACCGACCCGGACGGCGATACCGTCACCCTTTCCGCCACGGGCCTGCCGGCCGGGGCGATCTTTGATGCTTCGACCGGAGTGTTCAGCTGGACACCCCCTTTTGGCGCCAGTTCAGGTTCGCCCTATTCGGTAACTTTCAACGCCACTGACGGTGCCGCCCAGGTTTCGGAGACCGTCGCCATCACCGTCGGCTCCACCAATGTGGCGCCGGTCCTCCCCGCCATCGGTAATAAGGCGGTGGCCGAAGGGGGGACGCTCTCCTTCGTTGTCAGCGCCAGCGACGCCAACGGCGACACGCTCACCTACGCGGCCACGCCGCTGCCGGCCGGCGCCACCCTCACCGCCAACCTCGACGGCACCGCCACCTTTTCCTGGACTCCCGGCTACACCCAGGCCGGCAGCTACCAGTTGACCTTCACCGTCGCCGACATCCGCACGCCGCCATTGTCGGCCAGCGAACCCATCACCATCACCGTAAGCAACGTCAACCGGGCGCCGGTGCTCGCCAATCCCGGCGCCCAGCCGGCCTCCGAAGGCACATTGCTGAGTATTCCCCTCAGCGGCACCGACCCGGACAGCGACACCCTGGCCTACTCCTTCACCTCAACCGACCTGCCGGCAACCGGGCCCAGTCTGAATCCGGCCACCGGGGTGTTCACATGGACCCCGGCCTTCGGCGACAGCGCCGGCAGCCCGTATTCGGTCACCTTCACCGTCTCGGACGGGGCGCAGAGCGACTCCAAGACGATCCAGATCCCTGTCTCCAAGACCAACCGTGCGCCGTTGCTCGATCCCATCGGCAACAAGAGCGTGGCGGAAGGGGCGACCCTGGCCTTTACGGTCAGTGCCACGGACCAGGACGGCAACACCCTGGCCTATTCGGCCACCGGCCTGCCCACCGGCGCCACCCTCGATCCGGCGACCGGCGCCTTCTCCTGGACACCGGGCTATGACGCGGCGACCGCAAGCCCCTACAGCATGACGATCACCGCATCCGACGGCAGCCTCACCGCCTCCGAAACCATCTCGGTAACGGTGACGGACACCAACCGGCCGCCGCTGCTGACCGCCATCGGTGCCAAGTCCGTGGCCGAAAACAGCCTTCTCTCTTTCACGGTGGCCGCAACCGATCCCGACAACACCCCGCTGACCTACGGCGCCACCGGCCTGCCCGCCACCGCCGCCTTCAACGCCGCCACCGCCACCTTCAGCTGGACGCCCGCCTTCGGGGCGTCCGCGGGCAGTCCGTATTCGGTCACCCTCCAGGTCTCGGACGGCACCGCAACCGCCTCGGAGACGGTGGCGATCACCGTGTCGAAAACCAACCGGCCGCCGGTGTTGACCCCGATCGGCAACAAGAGCGTGGCGGAAGGGGCGACCCTCGCCTTCACGGTGGCGGCCAGCGACCCAGACAACAATCCGCTGAGCTACTCGTTGACCGGCCCGGCCGGCGCGGCCGTCGATCCGGCGACCGGCGCCTTTTCCTGGACGCCGGGTTATGACGCCGCTGCCGGCAGCCCCTACAGCGTGACGATCACCGTCTCCGACGGCAGTCTCACCGCCTCGGAGACCATCTCGGTGACGGTAACCAATACCAACCGTCCGCCGTTGCTGACCCCGATCGGCAACAGGTTCGCGGCTGAAACCAGTCTGCTCACCTTTACCGTAACCGCAACCGATCCGGACGGGTCACCCCTGACCTACAGCGCCGTGGGGTTGCCCGCCGGCGCCACCTTCAATGCCGCCACCGCCACTTTCAGTTGGACCCCCGGTTACGGAGCGTCTGCGAGCAGCCCCTATTCGGTCACCTTCCAGGTCTCGGACGGCACGGCAATCGTGACGGAGACGGTGACGATCACCGTGTCCCTGACCAACCGGCCGCCGGTGTTGACGCCGATCGGCAACAAGAGCGTGGCGGAAGGATCACCCCTCGCCTTCACGGTGATCGCCAGCGACCCGGACAACAATCCGCTGAGCTTTTCGGCAACCGGCCTGCCCACCGGCGCCAGCCTCGATCCGTCGACCGGCGCCTTCGCCTGGACGCCCGGTTATGACGCGGCCGCCGGTAGCCCCTACAGCATGACGATCACCGTCTCGGACTCCAGTCTCACCGTTTCGGAGACCATCTCGGTGACGGTGACCAACAGCAACCGACCGCCGGTGTTCGATCCGGTCGGCAACCAGAGCGTGGCGGAAGGTTCGGCGCTTGCCCTTACCCTGACCGGCAGCGATCCCGACGGCGACACCCTTACCTTCGGCGCGGTGGGGCTGCCGGCCGGAGCCGGCCTCGATCCGGCCACCGGCGCCTTCAGTTGGTCACCGCCCTTCGGCGCCGCGGCCAACAGCCCCTATTCGGTCATCTTCCAGGTCTCGGACGGCACGGTAACCGTGACGGAAACGGTGGCCATTGCAGTAACCCAGACCAACCGGCCGCCGGTCTTGACCCCGATCGGCAACAAGAGCGTGGCGGAGGGGGTGACCCTCACCTTCACGGTGGCGGCCAGCGACCCGGACAACAATCCGCTGAGTTACTCGCTCACCGGTCCGGTAGGCGCAGCCATCGATCCCGCGACCGGCGCCTTCGCCTGGACGCCCGGTTATGACGCGGCCGCCGCCAGCCCTTACAGCATGACGATCACCGTCTCGGACGGCAACCTCGCCGTTTCCGAGACCATCTCGGTGACCGTGACCAACAGCAACCGTCCGCCGGTACTCGCTGCCATCTCTCCCCAGACGGCCGCCGAAGGGGCGGTCTTTTCCCTCACCCTTGCCGCCACCGATCCGGACGGCGATGCACTGAGCTATGGCGCCGCCAATCTGCCGCCGGGCGCCGGTATCGATCCGGTCAGCGGCATTCTCAGTTGGACCCCGGGTTTCACCGCAGCGGTAAACTCGCCGTACAGCATAACGGTTACGGTCAGCGATGGCACCGCGGTGGTTTCCGGTACGGTGACGGTGGCGGTGACCAATACCAACCGGCCGCCGGTGCTGACCCCGATCGGCAACCGGACCGTGGCCGAGGGTGCCTTGCTGCAATTTGTGGTCAGCGCCACGGACGGCGACAACGACACCCTCGTCTATTCGGCGAGCAACCTGCCGGCCGGGGCGGTGTTCGATGCCGCCAGCCGCAGTTTTTCCTGGACGCCGGGATACGCCGCCGCTGCCGCCAGTCCCTATGCGGTTACCTTTGCCGTTACCGATGGCGTCGATACGGTCAGCGAGGTGGTATCCATCACCGTGACCAACGTCAACCGGCCGCCGCAGCTGGCGCCGATCGGCAATAAAACCGTGCTCGAGAACCAGTTGCTGCAGTTCACCGTGAGCGGCAGCGACCAGGATGGCGATCCCGTGACCCTGAGCGCCGCATTCGGCAACAATCTGCCCGCCGCAGCCTCCTTCGACCCGGCGACCGGGATCTTCAGCTGGACCCCGGCGTTCGGCGATACCGGCAATTTCACCGTTGTCTTTTCGGCCACAGACGGGGTTGCCACCGTTTCGGAAACGGTCACCATCTCGGTGGGCAACGTCAACCGGCCGCCGCAGTTCAGTCCGATGCCGGCGGATCAGACCGTCAACGAGAATTCCCAACTCATCTTTATGGTTTCCGGCAGCGATCCCGATGGCGATCCGCTGACCCGCGGCGCCACAGGGCTGCCCGCCGGGGCCGTGTTCGACGCCGCCACCGCGACCTTCAACTGGACACCGGGATATGCCGACAGCGGCATCTATCCGGTGACGTTCACGGTGAGCGACGGCAATCTGAGCGCCAGCAGGACCGTTCTGATCACCGTGGTCAACGTCAACCGGCCGCCGGTGCTGAACGCGATCGGCGCCAAAACGGTGAATGAAGGGGTTCTGCTCACCTTCACCGTTTTCGGCAGCGATCCGGACGGCGACACGGTGAGTTTCAGCGCCACCGGCCTGCCCACCGGCGCGGTGTTCGACCCAGCCACCGGGACCTTCACCTGGACCCCGGACCTCAACGCCGCCGCAGGTTCCCCCTACCAGGTCGTTCTCTCGGTCTCCGACTCCAGTCTGACGACCTCCGAAACGGTGGTGATCTCGGTGAGCAACGCCAATCAGCCGCCGGTTTTCGGGGCCATGACCAACAGGACGGTGGCCGAGAACCAGCCGCTCACCTTCATGATCGCGGCGAGCGATCCGGACGGCGACGCCCTGACCTACGGGGTGGAACCGGCCAGCCTGCCTGTTGGCGCCGGTTTCGATACACTGTCACGCACCTTCGGCTGGACGCCGGGATATGCCGACAGCGGCGTCTATCCGGTGACGTTCACCGTGAACGACGGCACGGTCACGATGACGAAAACGGTGCAGATTACGGTGACGGACGTCAATCGGCCGCCGGTGCTGAACGCTATCGGCGCCAAGGCGGTGAATGAAGGCGCGCTGCTCACCTTCACGATTTCCGGCAGCGATCCGGACGGCAATGCGGTGAGTTTCAGCGCCACCGGCCTGCCCGCCGGCGCGGTGTTCGACCCAGCCTCCGGGACCTTCACCTGGACCCCGAATCTGAATGCCGCCGGGGGGGCCCCCTATCCGGTCGTATTCTCGGTCTCCGACTCCGGCCTGTCGGCCTCCGAAACGGTGGTGATCTCGGTGAGCAACACCAACCAGCCGCCGGTTTTCGGCGCCCTGCCCAACCGGACGGTGGCCGAGAACCAACTGCTCACCTTCACCGTTTCGGGGAGCGATTCGGACGGCGACGCCCTGACCTACGGGGGGGAACCGGCCAGCCTGCCGACCGGCGCCTCCTTCGACCCGGCATCACGCACCTTCAGCTGGACGCCGGGATATGCCGACAGCGGCGTCTATCCGGTGACGTTCACGGTGAACGACGGCACGGTCACGGTGACGAAAACGGTGCAGATCACGGTGACGGACGTCAACCGGCCGCCGGTGCTGAACGCCATCGGCGCCAAAACGGTGAATGAAGGGGTTCTGCTCACCTTCACGATTTCCGGCAGCGACCCGGACGGCAATGCGGTGAGTTTCAGCGCCACCGGCCTGCCCACCGGCGCGGTGTTCGACCCAGCCACCGGGACCTTCACCTGGACCCCGGACCTCAACGCCGCCGCAGGTTCCCCCTACCAGGTCGTTCTCTCGGTCTCCGACTCCAGTCTGTCGGCCTCGGAGACTGTCGCGATCACGGTGAACAACACCAACCAGGCGCCGGTGTTGAACCCGTTGCTGCCACAGTCCGTCGCCGAGAACGATCCGCTCGCCTTCACCCTCGCCGCCAACGACCCCGACGGCGATCCGGTAACCTATTCCGTGGCCAATCCGCCGGCGGGCCTGCTGCTCGACCCGGTTACCGGGGCCATTTCCTGGACGCCGGGCTATGACCAGGCGGGCAGCTACGCCCTGGTCTTTGGCGCCGGCGACTCCAGCCTCACCGGCTACCTCACCGTGGACATCACGGTCACCAACACCAACCGGGAGCCGGGTCTCACCGCCATCGGGGCCAAGACCGTCGCCGAAGGGGACCTGCTTTCCTTCATCGCCACCGGCAGCGACCCGGACGTCGATGCGCTCAGCTACAGCGCAACCGGTCTGCCCCAAGGCGCAGCCCTCGACGCGGCCACCGGCGCCTTCACCTGGACGCCGGGGATCACCGCGGCCGCCTCGAGCCCCTACGCGGTCACCATCACCGTCTCGGACGGCACCCTGACCGCTTCCGAGATCGTAACGATCACCGTGACCGACACCAACCAATCGCCGGTGCTCAACCCGGTCGCAGCCCGGACCGTGGCGGAAAACGCGCAACTTGCCTTCACCCTTACCGCCACCGACCCGGATGGCGATGCGATCAGCTATAGCGTGGTCAATCCACCCGCCGGGATGAGCGTCGACGGAACATCCGGCGCGGTGACCTGGACGCCGGGCTACGATCAGGCCGGGGTGTACGACATCGACTTCACCGCCGGCGACGGCACCTGGACGGGAAGTACGACCGTCAGGGTGACGGTGACCAACGTCAATCGGGCGCCGCAATTCGCAGCTCTTGCCGCCACCGCCTCCATTGCCGAAGGGCAGCCCCTGATCCTCGACGCCTCGGCAATCGATCCGGATGATGACACCGTCACCTTGACCGCGTCAGGACTGCCCCCCGGCGCGACCTTCGCCGCCGCCACCGGCATGTTTACCTGGACCCCGGGGTTCGCCACGGTGACCACGGAGGGGACCGCCACCGACATCTCCGTGACCTTCACCGCCGGCGACGGGGCGGCGCAGGTCGCGAAGACGGTGGTTATCACCGTCACCGACGCCAATCAGCCGCCGGTCTTCGATCCGAATATGGGGGGCGATCACCAGGTGACCGAGGGCGAGACCCTGACCCTGGCCGTTGCCGCCTCCGATGCCGACGGCGACCCGGTCGTTCTCGGCATCGAGGTGCCCCAGCCGCTGGTCGGAGGCGACCTGTTCACCGACCACGGCGACGGCACCGGAAATCTGCACTGGACGCCGCAGGTGGGCGATGCCGGCCTCTACACCTTCACCCTCACCGCCACCGACAACCGGAGCGCGGCCCCGGTCAGGGTCGATCTCGCCCTCACGGTGGTCGCCCGCGATTCCGACGGCGACGGGGTCATCGACAGCAAGGACAACTGCGTGGACGTCGCCAACGCCGACCAGACGGACAGCGACCTCGACGGGGTCGGCGACGTCTGCGACAACTGCCCGGCAATGGCCAATCCGGACCAGGCCAACCGCGATCATGACGAGAACACCGCCCTGAATAACGGCATCGGCATCGGCGACGCCTGCGACGCCTTCCCCGGCGACCCGCTCAAATGGCTGAACTCCCAGAACGAAGCGCCGGCGGTGCCGGTGGTGAACTCCCCGGCAGACAACTGGGAACTGACCGCGGTCGACGTTGCCGACCCGGCCAACCCGCGGCCGATGCTGTCGGTGCAGAACGTAAGCGACCCGGACGTGACCCGGGACCCGACCGTCCAGGGGATCTTCTACGATTTCGTTCTGGCCGCCGATCCGGGGGGGCAGCAGGTCGTCGACAGCGGCAGTGCCGCGCAGCCGGCAACCGGCGCCGCCACCTCCTGGCAGCCGGCCGTGGTCCTTGCCGAAAACAACCTGTACTACTGGTTTGTCCGCGCCTGCAACGACCGCCATTACACCGACGTCAACCAGTGCTCCGCCTGGTCGGCGGCCCACTCCTTCTTCGTCAACATGCAGAACGATCCGCCGGTGGTGCCCGATCCGTTCGTGGCGAGACCGGCTGGATCCCAGGTGGCCGCCCTGGCGGCGATCCTGGAAACCTACGCGGCGAATGACCCGGACGACACGGTGCTGACCTACGAGTTCGAGTTGTACAAGCAGGCAACGGACGGTAGCCCGGTCCTGGTGAAGACCCAGGCTAACGGCGCCGCCACGATCTGGGACACCAGTGCCATCCTCCAGGACAACACCAGCTATCTCTGGCGGGTGCGGGCCACCGACGACGGCGGGATAGCGAGTGACTGGAGCGGGTTCGCCACCTTCTTCGTCAACACCGCCAACGACGCGCCGTCGCTGCCGACGGTCGTCAACCCGGTCAACAACAAGGAAGTCGACACCCTGCCGCTCACCTTCGCGGTCTACCCGGCAACCGACAAGGACAAGGATCCGCTCACCTACCTGTTCGACCTCTACCAGGTGCAGGCGGACAACAGCCGCCTGCGGGTGGAGAGCCGCGAAGTTGGAGGCGACGGCGCCATCATCGCCTGGATCCCGGCCTATTTCACCACCATCCTGCCCGGCTCCCCGGGCGACAACAGGAAATACGTCTGGCAAGTCACCGCCTCGGACGGTATGACCACCTCGCCGGGGGTGCGGGAGGAAACCTTCTTCCTCAATCTCGCCAACGATCCGCCCCAGCCGCCCCAGGCAAAGTCGCCGGCGGACCCCGGCACCCTGGCCGATTTGCGGCTCCGACTCGAGGTGCTGCCCGCGGTGGATGTCGACGGCGACACCATCATTTCCTACCGCTTCCAGCTGTTTACCGAAAACGACCTCGTCCACCCCTATGCCGAATCCAAGCCTGGGGAGGTGATCGGCACGATATGGCAGACCTTGAACGTCAACCTGGCCATCGATACGCTCTACTACTGGCGAGCACTGGCCAAAGACAGCCACGGGGCGGAGAGCGATGCCACAAGCCCGCTTTTCTCTTTCACCACCTCCGGCAACTTTTCCAAGCCGACCGTGCCCCAGGTCCACAACCCGCCGCGCGGCACCAACACGGCAGGCAGCACGGTGGATACCCTGAAGCCGCTGCTGTCGGTGTACAGCAGTACCGACGCCGATGGTGATCCGGTGCAGTACACCTTCAGGCTCTACGCCGACCAGGCCCTGACCACGCTGGTGGCACAATCCGACCCGGCGGGCATCAAGGCGGTGGGCGCCACCACCGCCTGGCAGGTGCCGCTGCTGCTGGAAAACGGCCGCACCTACTTCTGGCTGGTGGAGGTGACCGACGGCATGGCTTCCCACCTGGTGAAGATGCCCACCGCCTCGTTCACCGTGAAGATCGGCGGCGGCACTGGCGAGGTGCTGCAATCCCTCAAGACGGACAGCGAGGTCCTCGCCGGTGAAAGCAGGGTGGTGGCGGTGACCGACAGCACAAGCCCGATCAGCGGCGTCGAGGTGCGCCTGTCGGCCGGTGCGCTGAACGCCCAGGCCGCCCGCGTCCGGATCAGCGAGGTCTACAACCCGCCCGCCCTGCCGGCGCAGACCAACGTCGTCCGCCGTTTCGTCAGCTTCGAACTGATCGATTCCGGCGGCGAGAATCTCTGCCCGGCCGGTACCGCAAGCTGTTTCGCCCAGCCGGTGGAGCTGGTCATTCCCTACACCGAAGAGGATCTGCGACTGCTGAACCTCACCTCGCCGCGCTACCTGGAGGTGTTCACCTACGACGAGGCCAGGGGCAAATGGACCTTCGTACCCGATACCGAGGTGGACGAGGTCAACAGGGTGGTGATCGCCAGGCGAACCCACTTTTCCATCTACACCCTCGGGGTGGGGATCAGCGGCGCCACCGGCACCACCGTCGACGGCAGGGGCACCGGCGCGACCACCTCCGCCGGCGGCGGGGGCGGCTGCTTCATCGCCACCGCCGCCTTCGGTTCGATCCTGGAGCCGCAGGTCGAGATGCTCCGCCTGTTCCGTGACCGCTTCCTTTTGAGCAACGGACCGGGCCGCCTCTTTGTCCACACCTACTACGAGCTGTCGCCGCCGATCGCCCGCTATATCGCCGGGCGTGACTGGCTGCGGGCCGGGGTGCGGGTGCTGCTCCTGCCCTTCATCGGCATGAGCTGGCTGGCGGTGCACGCCTGGCCGGCGTTCATGGTGTTCTGCGCCATCGGCGTGTGGTTCCTGGCCTGCGCTGTCTTCCTGCTGTTCGAGCATGCCCGGTACCGCCGCGCCCGCCGGAGGGGCGGCGCGGGTAACCAACACTTAAAGATCTCCTAACCCGAGGCAAACACTGGGGCGATATGCTCGCCCCATCGCCGATCTGGAACGACAGAGTTTCCCCCTGCGGCTATTTCCGTGTCTTTAATGGATCGTCAGGAGAGGATCATCCGACATGCCCAACAAGTCGATCAGACACCATCTGGCGAAATTCTCCGCCGGATTCTCCGACAGATACCTTCATGGGCAGAAACTCGATGCCCTGGCGATAGCGGCCTGCATCTGCTTCGTGAGCGTTTCCCATTTTGTTGATCCGATGCCGGGAGACCCGCTGGAGGCGTTGACGGGGGATACCCGGCATCATGCCGCCGCCAGGCAGGATCGGCGCAGCGGTGCCACCGGCTCCGGATTATCGAAGCCGCAACCGGTGGTCGCCGCCTCTCCACCGGTCAAGGCCCAGGTTGCCTCAGATGACGGCAAGGCCAAAACGGTTGTCACAGCCGATGGCCCAGATCGGTTGCGTGCGCCTCGCGCCGCGCGGCAGGCAGCCGGGAAACCGGAAGCGGCGCCGGCGCGAGCGATCGCCAGGGCCGGAAAGCCAGGTCCTGCCAGGGAGAAAACCGAAAAAGCGCGGCGAAGGACGATCGCCCTTACTTCGCTGGAGACGGAAACGGGCGATCCGGGCGCCGCTCAGCGGTTCGACGCGGACGCAGCCTGGCAGGAAGAGCGGGAGATGACAGCCAGGTCCGCCGCCCCGCAGGTAAGCGGCGAGGACCAGGTGTTTCTGCAGGGGGCTCAGGAACTGGCCGCTGCCTATCCCAAGACCCAGGAAGAGTACGAACGGCTGAGCGACCGGGAGAAAAGGATCATCGAATTGGAATCCCGTATCCGGCGCATCGAGATCGAGGACGCCAAGGGGCTGGTCGAACGGGAATGGCGGAAATGGTCCCAGGTCCGCGATCAGGAAAAGTGGGGCACCCATCCCCTCGATCTCCTTGCCAGATACCGCGAGGAACTGGCCGGCCTCAGGGGTCGGTCATGATACGGGTCAAGAGGAAAGTTGCCCTGCCGGAACAGCCTCATCGAAGATTAATCCAATCGTGATTTCGATCTAATTTTTGCGGAATAACCTGCAGGCGCTTCAGGGAGAAGAAGTCGTCGCGAGTGGCTGGTGCCACGCTGTGGCAATCCGAAAGGGGCTGCCCGGACCGGAGATTATCGAACCTGACGCCCAGGTACCTGAGCCGGTCGGCATGGCCGGCAGAAAAGTGATGCAAAGGGTCCTTTGCTGATCCGTACCCACGGAGACCAGAAAGCCCGGGACGCCGCCGCGTTGCGGAACTCCCGGGCTTTTCTTTTGTGGTCTCCCGCGCCGGGGCGGCCTGGACCACTCGTTTCGCCCGGATGACGGTCGAGATGGATTCTTCGTCGCGTCATTGCGAGGAACGCGGTGACGAAGCAATCCGGTTCCTGCCCGCAACCGCGCATCACGCCTGGGTGGTTTCTTCATGATTTGTGTCGGCCCGCCGCGGAAGCGGCGCCGAAGTTGGTCTTTGCAATTCGCTTCGGGAGAAGCGGAAAAACCAAGGAGGTGACAGCACCGGCTTTGCAATCGAACGGGTTACGACGGTCTGCGGACCATATGCAAGAAACTATCTGGCAACTGGCAACAACCCTTTCCCGAACATCGGGAAAAAACGAAATCTCAGCGAATGAGGAAAAAGATGAAGAAGTTACTGAGTGCGGCCATTTTCTCGGCCATGGTTCTCGGCACCGCTTCCCAGGCGGCCGCGTACTTCGAACAGGGCGACCTGCTCCTGTCCGTCTACAACCGCGTCGGCACCGACTACGAGACGGTCGTCGACCTGGGCAACACCTATCTCGCCGCCAACGGCGCCGGCACCCCGGTCTCCCTGATCGACTTCAACGCCCAGGACGTGACCCTCGCCGCTGCGGGCACCATCAACTTTGCCGCCCACGGCGTCGCCCTGTCCGACCTCACGGTCAACGCCCACGCCTACAACCTGACCACAGTGGGCGGTACCCAGTTCAACGGTTTCGTCGGCTATGCGGCCAGCATCCAGACCGACGCTGCTCGGCCGAACACCGGTGTGTACAACGGCCTCAACAGCAACACCACCGCCGTCCTCGGTACCTACCGGCCGGCAGGAACCCAGGCCGTATTCAGCGGCACCATGGAGTACGACAAGCGCATCAACGGCAACCAGACCGCGGACGCCTTCTACGTCGGCTTCCCGTCCGGCTCCGGTACCAACAAGGGCGCCAAGCTGACCGACCTGGCCAGCGTGGGCTACGTCGATCTGTACCTCTACCAGTACGCCGCCAACGCGGCCAACGGTTACTCGGGCGCGCTGGTGCGGGATGCGGCCGGCCACGACTGGCGCGCGAAACTGCGCCTCACCAGCGACGGCGGCGTCATCCTGAACCCGAGCGCCGTACCGGTGCCCGCCTCGGTGCTGCTGCTCGGCTCCGGCCTCCTGGGCCTGCTCGGCATCCGCCGCAAGGAAGCCTGATCTCTCCGCGGAAATGCCGCAGATCTTCAACTTTAATCTGAACGAGGAAAAGAAAATGAAAAAGACCCTGCTGAAGAGCGCCCTGCTGGGCGTCTCCCTTCTGTCCATGGCCACCGCCGCCAATGCCGGCATCGTCGAACTGAACCTGACCGGCGCCTCGGCCCAGTACAAGTTCTGGAACGCCGCCGGCCCCTTCTTCGTCGTCAGCCAGGGCTGCTCCGCCGCCAACGACGTCTACATCGCCTCCGCCAAGCTGGGCGGTGAAGAGCACGGCATCACCGTCTGCGCCGGCAACGTTCCCACCGGTACCGCCGGCGACACCGGCGCCGGCTACAACGCCGCGGGCGACACCCTGGTGTTCCGCTACACCTCCTTCGCCTCCTACGAGGGCCCCCGCTCGGTGCAGTGCGCGAATCCCGAAAATCTTCTGCAGGTGCCGACCCAGAAGGACAACGTCTCCATCACCACCTGGGACTGCGCTACCCAGGGCTACAACTCCACCTATTGCTTTCCTGCCTGCAACGCCAACGGCTGCGAACGCCACCTGGCGAGCAAGTCCGGTTCCAACCTGAAGCGGCTGGCAGTCAACATGACCACCAAGACCACCGCTACCCATGCGGCGAACACCGGTACCGGCGTGGTCGGCGATCTCGAATGCGGCGACATCCACATCGGCGCCTCCGACGTGGACGCCGCTACCTTCAACCAGTACTCCAAGGGCCGCATCTACGGCCCGCGTCAGACCGTCGACGGCTCCAACGTCATCGTCGAGCGCGACATCAAGAACGTCACCGTGCCGGCCAGCTACAAGGTCTACCGTCCCATCGTCGTGCCCTTCTCCTTCTTCGTCAACGACGGCAGCCCGGACGGCAACGCCGCCAACGACGTGCCGGTCGCCTTCAACAACCTCTCCCGCATCCAGGCGGTGGCCCTCTACTCCGGTCATATCGGCAACTGGAACCAGTTCGACCCGGCGCACGCCTCCCTGCCGGTCAAGGTCTGCCTGCGCCACGCCGGTTCCGGCACCGCCGCCTCCCTGGACGCCGCGGTCATGCGCGGCGAGGGTTCTCTCGTGAGGTTCGAGAAGACCCAGAACATGGACTTCGTCAACGATCCCAATCTCGAACTGTGGGACCCGCTTGCCGGCATCACCACACCGACGGTGTGGTTCAACAACGGCTCCTCGGACGAGATGAACTGCGTCGGCGGCAAGTATGACGGCACCAGCGCCCAGTTCACCGACATCTACACCGGCGCCACCTACGATCCGTCCGGCGCCATCGGTTACGCCGATTCCGACAAGCAGAGCGGCGTCACCGGCGCCCGCCTTTCTTCCAAGTACGGCCAGCTCCGCCGGATCAACTACCAGGGCTACGAAGGCAACGCCGCCAACCTCAAGTACGGCAACTACATGTTCTGGGCGGCCCAGTGGCTGTGGATGAGCAACACCGACTACGCCAACACCACCTACAAGAACCTGTACGACGGCCTCAACACCTACGCCAGCAACAGCGCCAACTGGCCGGCCGGCGTTTCCTCCTGGTGGGCGGCTCAGGGCGACATGCTGGTCGAGAAGGCCTCCGACTACTCCTTCCCGACCAGAAAGTAATTCGGACCAGGGTAGCGGCGTCTGTCGTTATCCCGTCTTGAAGAGCAGAAACAAAAAGCCGGGCGCGCAGGGCGCGCCCGGCTTTTTGTCGTATCGGGAAGGGAGCGGCCCGTATGCGGCGGCGGACCGGATCGGACTGATCAGCCGCTTTTTTTCCGCAGGATGTCGAGAATTCCGTTTTCCAGCCGGTGGGCGAAAGAGACGCCGTCCAGCAGGGGCGAGGCGAGCAGTCGTTGCCGCAGCCCTGCCCGCAGCGTAGCCAGCCGGTCGAGATCGCCGGCCAGGCGGCCGGCCGCCTCGACGTATTGCCCCGGCGACGTCACCGCCAGTTCGCCGAGGCCGGCCGCAGTGAGGATCGACAGCCCCATCCGCGCCACCGGCCGATCGCCGGCAAGGGAGACCACCGGCACGCCCATCCACAGGGCCTCGCAGGTGGTGGTGGCGCCGTTGTAGGGGCCGGTGTCGAGGCAGATGTCGATATCGTTGTAGACCAGCAGATGGTCGCCGGTCTTGCGGACGAATTCGGCGAAGCGTAGCCTTTCCCCGCCGATGTCGAGCGCGGCGAATTCCCGGGTGAGCCGTTCCCGCAATCGCGGGTCGTTGAAGCTCCGCGCCTTCAGGAGCAGGGTGGCGCCCGGTGTCCGGCGGAGGATCTCGGCCCAGCACCCCTTTATCCCCGGGGTAAGCTTGTGGTGATTGTTGGTGGAACCGAAGGTGACCGCGCCGTTGGCGACAAAGGGCGGGGGGGCCACCGGCGGGGTTTCGGCGACCGGGTCGTAGCAGAAGGAGGAACCCGGCAGGCGCAACAGTTTCTCCGAGGAGAACCGCTCGGCGCCCGCCGGCTCGACCAGGCCGTCGGTGATGCGAAAATCGAAAACGTCCAGGCCGGTGGAGGCGGGGTAGCCCAGGTAGGTGAGCTGCACCGGCGCCGGCCGGGCGGCGAATACCGGCAGCCGGTTGCCGGCGGTGTGGCCGGCGAGGTCGATCAGGATGTCGATCCGGTCCTCCCGGATCGCCTCGGCCAGCTTCCGGTCGGGCCAGAGACTGCAGGAACGCCACTGGTCGGCGAGCCGGCGCAGCTCTGTGGTGAAGTCGTCTTCCACCGTGCCGCAGGAGTAGCAGAACACCTCGAATCGCTGCCGGTCGTGGTGGGCGAGGAGGGGCGCGATGAAGTGAGCCACCGAATGCCTGCGGAAATCCGGGGAGAGGTAGCCGATGCGGATGCGTTCCCGGCCCCGGCCGCAGGACCGTTGAGCCGGCGCCGGCATCGTTTTTGTTGCCGCAGCCAACCGGCCGGCCAGCTGCCGGTGTTCCAGAAATATTTCTTCCCAGCCGTGCTGTTCCGATCCCAGGAGCGCGAAGAGGTAGTTGTGCAGGGCCTTGTGGTGTCCGGCGTCGCAGGAGAGAGCCTGACGGTAGGTGTCAACGGCCCGGCCAACCAGGCCCATCTCCATGTAAACGTTGCCGAGGTTGACCAGGGCGTCGCCGTGGCCGGGATGATCTTTGAGCAACCCCAGCAGGCAGGCCTCGGCCTCTTCGTACCGGTGGGCGCCCTGCAGCTCGAGGCCAAGATGGATGCGGGGCGGGATCTGGCCGGGGGCGAGTTCCAGAGATCGGTTGAATGTTGCGATCGCCTCGTCGGTGCGGCCCTGCAGGGACAGGGCCATGCCGAGACTGCACCGGGCCTCGGCATGGTCGGGCTGCACCTTCAGCAGCCGCTCGAAAAGGGCTGCCGCCTCCGCCGCCATCCGTCTCCGGAGAAGGGCGAGGCCGAAATTGTTGAGGGCGTCGATGTGGCGCGGGTCGAGGGCGAGGGCGTGCCGGAAGGAGGCATCGCCTTCCTCTTGCAGACCCAGTGTTTCAAGGGCGTTGCCGAGGTTGATGTGGTAGGAGGGCTCCCCGCCGTCGGCGGCGATGGCCCGGCGGAAGCAGGCAGCCGCCTCCCCGGTCTGCCCTTGCTCGGCGGCGACGATGCCGAGGAGATTATAGGCCCTGGCGTTTCCCGGCAGGGAGCGCAGCGCCTGCCGCCCCAGTTCCGCGGCCTCGACGATTCTTCCTTCGGCGGCGAGGCGCTGCCCCTCGGCCAGCAGCTCGGCAGCATGGCTTTGCCTGGCGGCGGCCGGGCGAAGGAGGGACTTCTGAAAACCGTGTTTCCGCAGTTGTCTGGATAGCTTTTTCGACATTGGCATACAGGGCATTCGGGTGTGGGCCGGCGCATACCCTTCCGAAGTTGTGCGCCGAAGGAAACCATTCATACTGGCAGTTTTTTCGGAAGGAAACCAGTTAAGTGACGGTTAAATCGTGAGGGTTTCCAGCCACCGGTGGACAGGCGGTTTGAGGTCGGCGAAAAGCTTTAAATATCGCCGACTTGAACATGGAAAACGAATCCGCCCCCCCGCCGCGGCCGGACGTCCTTAAAGGAAAATTAACCGAATCCTAAATGGAAGATAAAGGAGGGCTGGTAGATAACGGCTCTCACGCACACGAACCCTGCCGGAGAAAATCCCATGTCACCGAGAATTCGAATCACCATCAGTTTTGCGGCCCTGCTCCTCATCCTCTGCGGTCCCGGCATCGGCCATGCCGGCGATGCCGCCGCTGACAGCGGCTCCGACCGGACCATCCAGACCGGCGATCTTCTCGACATCTCCTACACCTGCCGTCTGCCGGACGGTGCTATCGCGGCTACCAACCGGGAAGGGGTCGATGGGGATCCCAGCCAGAAGAAGGCCTTCATTTACGCCAGGCCCAAGGATTTTTCCACGCGGCTGATCACTGCCGGCCAGGGGTTGGCCGAACCCGATGTCCTCGGCTTCCGCTCCTTCGAGGCGGAACGGGAAGGCCGGATCGCCAGGGCGCTGGTGGGCAGAAAGACCGGGGTCACGGAAACCCTGCGGATCAGCAGCCCGGAAGACGCGGGGCTGGGCGACGACCGCTACCTGAAGCTAGCCCTGTCCTATACCGTGCCCAAGGTGAAGAACCTGGTGCCGGAACTGTTCAGAAAAATCAACGGCGGCAAGGAGCCGAAGGTCGGGGACCGGACGGAGCAGCCGGGAACCGGCTTCGTCCATACCGTCCTGTCGGTGACGGAAAAAACCATCCAGTACCGGATGGATGTGATCGACGGCGCGGTTACCGAGACCCCCTGGGGGCCGGGCCGGATGTACAACGTCGATGACAAATACTTCAGGATCGTCCACCAGGTGTCGGTCGGGCAGATGGTCCGCAGCGGCCCGCTGGTGGGCAAAATCATCAAAATAGACGATCAGTTCTTCCACATCGATTTCGGCAGCCCGTTCGGCGGCGCCGAACTGGTGTGCGAAGTCTTCGCCCAGCCCCACAAGGCGGATGGGGGGGGACAGGCGGTCGGCAACGAGAAAGAAGGCGAGGGCGAAAATGCAAAATCGCGGATTTGAACTGCTGCTGGTCCTTTTCATCCTCCTGAGCGCGGGAACGGCCGCTGCCGCCGGAAACAACGGCGGCGGATCCGCCGCCGATCTGACCGTGGCGCCCGCGACGGTGAGCGACGAAGCCGGCGGTGACCTGAACGAAGAAGAGCGCAAGGCGCTGGAAGAGGTGCGGAAGCAGTTTCAGGAGAAGCTGGAGGCGCTGAAGGAAGAGCAGAAAAAGAAGGGCAGGGAGGGCGAACCGCTGGTCGTCAACCTGTACGCGGACGAAAAACCCGGCATCGTGCAGCCGCAGGATGCGGCGCTGGTGCATTTCACCGCATCCCTCGCCGGCGGCGAGGTGGTGGCGACCAGCAGGCCGGATGTGGAGGTGGCGACCAAGGCCGCCGCCTCCTTCTGGCCGGCCGGGGTCAATTTCCGCGGTCCCGTCGAGGTCCTTGCCGGCAGCGGCGGGTTTTTTCCCGGTCTCGGCCAGGAGGTGATGGGGCTGAAGCCGGGAGACAGGAAGAAGTACTCCCTCTCCCCGGAGCTGGCCTTCGGCCATCCCGATCCCGATAGGATCAAACGGTATCCTCTGGTTCAGAGGATGCCGAAGCAGGTGGTCATCCCGCCCATCGAGTACGCCAGGAAAGCCGGCAAGGTCGCCGAAGTCGGCGACCGGGTCGACCTGGTTCCCTATTTTCCGTCGACGGTCACCGGAATCGACGGCGACAAGGTGATCGTCACCAACGTCGCGGAGGAGAACAAGGAGTATACCGAACCCTTCGGCAAGGTGAAGGTGACCACCGAAGGGGAGTATATCCTGTTCACCATGATCCCCGACCTGGGGGCGGAATTCTCCGAAGGCGACCGGCAAGGGGTCATCTCCGAACTGGAGGGCGAAGAATTCCTGGTCGACTACAACCATCCGCTGGCCGGCATGGAAGTGACCGTCGAGCTGGAGGTCCTGTCCCTGAAAAAATGGTCAGCCATGGCGGACCTCGAACCTATCTCCTGGCACGCTACCGTCGAGGAAGGGCTGACCCGGGCGGAGCAGGAGAACAAGCGGGTGGTGCTGTTCCTGGAAGGCGAGAACTGCGATGACTGCACCAGGATGAGGGAAGAGGTGTTTTCGCAGCCGGCCCTCAAGAGCATGGGCAAGGACTTCGTCTGGCTGCGGGTCAACAAGGACACCGACGACCGGTACCGGGAACGGTTCAGACAGTTTTCGGCGCCGACCATGCTGTTCCTCTCCTCCCGGGGAGAGGCGAGCGGCAAGATCGAAGGGCTCGTCGATGCCGCCGCCCTGCACCAGTCACTTTTTCTCGAGCTGAGCCGGAAGAAATCGTGAGGGTCGCCATGGGCGAGAGCCACCCGGAAAGCCGATGTCGTGGCCGTGCCAGGGTGGTGCAGGATGGATCGCCACGGGTCTGCGACCTTCGCGATGGCGGCGGGATGCGCATCTCCTCTCCCATCTTTGCGCGGGCTGCAGCGGCTGGCGGGTTCCAACCACGAAGACAAATATTTCCGCCAAGGTCGCATCAGTTCATTACAATGCTTCATCCTCGATTACTCGCATGTTTCTGCGGCGTCCTCTGCATCTTCCTTCTCGGGGCCGGTTGCGGCGGGGCCCTTGCCCAAGCCGCCGAGGAGGACGAGGAGGCGGCCTTCACCATCGTCGCCTTCAGGATCGAAGGCAACACCATCTTCGACGATTACACCCTGCTGAAGGAACTGTTGCCCTTTATCGGCCCCGACAAGAAAGGCACGGAGGTCGAAGCGGCAGCCGGCGCCCTGGAGAAATTTCATCAGCAGCAGGGGTACCCGGCGGTCCTGGTCAACATCCCGCCCCAGACCGTGGATGACGGGGTGATCCGGCTCGAGGTGGTGGAGAGCCGGATCCGCAAGGTACGGATCACCGGCAACAAATACGTCACCATGGAAAAGGTCCTGGACCAGGCCCCCTCCCTCCGGGAAGGCGAGATCCCCTATCTGCCGGACATCAAGCGGGACCTGGCCTCCTTGAACACCTCCTCCTACCTCGCCGTGGAGCCGGTCCTGGCCCCGGGCAGGGAACCGGCCACCATCGATGTCGAGCTGCGGGTCAAGGACCGCCTGCCGCTGACCGCCTCGCTGGAACTGAACAATCGTTATTCGGCCAACTCCACCGAGCTGCGGCTGAACGGCTCGATCAGCTACGACAATTTCTGGCAGAAGGACCACAGCGGCTCCTTCCAGTTCCAGGTCTCGCCCCAGGACTTCGACGAGGTACAGCTCCTGGCCGGGTCCTATGTGTTGCCGACGCCGTGGAACCGAAACCACCGCATCGCCGCCTACGCCGTCTGGTCCGACAGCCAGACCGCCTTTGCCGAGGGGCTGCAGGTGGTCGGCAAGGGCCATATCCTCGGCATCCGCTACATCATGCCGCTCCCGGCGCTGGAGCGGTACAGCCACAACATCTCGCTGGGCGTCGATTACAAGAGCTTCCGGGATGTCACCGGCACCGGCGGCCAGGACGATATCGTCGAGCAGGTGCGTTACCTGCCGCTGAACGCCTCCTACAACTCCACCCTCTCTGATAGATGGGGCAGAACCGCTTTCAGCGCCGGCCTCAATTTCGCCTTCCGCAATCTGGCGAGCGACACCGACCATTTCGGCGCCCAGCGGGCAGGCGCCCGCGGCGACTACCTCTATCTGACCGCAGGCATCGAGCGGCAACAGGAACTGCCCTGGCTGCTGTCCGTTTTCTGCAAACTCGACGGTCAGCTCGCCAGCCAGCCGCTGATTTCCAACGAGCAGTACACCGCCGGCGGCATGGACAGCGTGCGCGGCTACCTGGAAAGCGAGCAGTCCGGTGACAATGCCCTGCACGGCACGGTGGACCTGAGCGGCCCGGAACTGGTCGGCCTGATGGGGAAACGATTCCCGGACCTGGACCTGTTCCGCGACTGGTCCCTCACCCCCTACCTCTTCTTCGACGGCGCGGCGCTGTGGCGCAAGCAGCCCCTGCCCGACGAAAAAAGGAGCGTGCGCATCGAAGGCACCGGCCTCGGTCTGCGCGGCAATGCCGGCCCCGTCCGCTACGAGGCGGACTGGGCGATGGCCATCGAGGACTCGATCTGGACGGAACGGGGCGACGATCGCTTCTACTTTCTGCTCGCCTACAGGCATCGATGACACCGGAGATTCCATGAAATCCCGCACCACCAAGCTGAACAGGGCGGTAGTCACCCTCCTGGCCTCGATGGCTCTTTTGGCCGTCGCTTCCCCCTCCCAGAGCCGTGTCCTCGGTCTGGGCCAGAGCCGGCAGCCCATGGCGGCCCTGCCGCCGGTGCCGGCCAATACCCTGCCGCAGATCAAGTACATCGACCCCGACACCGGCAATGCCTCCCTGGAGACGCGCCCGGACAACAATCAGCTGATCATCCGGCAGAATCAGAAGAATTCCATCCTCAGCTGGAACAGCTTCGACATCGGCAAAGATGCCCAGGTGATTTTCGACCAGCAGGGCAACACCAACTGGAGTTCCCTCAACCGCATCTACGACAGCAAGCCGAGCCAGATCCACGGCAGGCTCTCCGCCGACGGCGAGGTTTACCTGATCAACCAGAACGGCATGTTCTTCAGCCGTTCCTCCTCCTTCGACGTCCACTCCCTGGTGGCCTCCTCCCTCAACCTGCCCGACCCCGATTTTTCCGGCGACTTCCTGGTCTCCAACTCGGGTGACCGGATCCAGACCAAACGGACTTTTTCCTCGGCATACAATTATCTGCCGGGCGGGGCCGGCGACGTAGTTAACGAGGGGCGGATCCAAACCGTCCCCGGCGGCTGGGTGATGCTGCTGGGTGCAAATGTGGAGAACAACGGCACCATCGAGGCGCCCTATGGCCGCATCGTCCTGAGCGCCGGGGAAGACGCGATCCACGAACGGTCCATATCGGTGCAGAACAGCGTCATCAACGACACGTTCAATACCGAGGTCACCGAAACCGGCACGGCGGCGAACGCCGCCGGAGGCACCATCGGCGGCGACGGCACCGACATCAGCGTCTTCGGCAGGGTGATCAACCAGGAGGGCATCGTCCGCTCGATCACCTCCATCCGCAAGGGAGGGAATATCATTCTGGACGCGGAAGAGAACATCGTCACCGGCAGCGGCTCGGTCACCGAAATTCCGGTGTCCGACTCCGGCGAAACCTATCACCCCGCTTCCGGGGTGCCGGCCAGCAGTCTGCTTTTCACCGCCGGCGAGGCGGTGGTCCATCGGGGTACGGTTTCCGCCCCGAGCAACAACGTCGACATGCTCGGCGGGAGGGTTTTCGTCGGCAAGGGGGCGGTCATCGACGTCAAGGGTGAATGGGCGGAAAAGTCCGCCGCCGCCAATTCCGTCCAAGTGCAGCTCAACAGCGTCGAGCTGCGCGACGAATTCGGTCACAAGACCGATGCCCTGAAGGGAGAGATCGTTACCTTCAACGTCCTGAAGGGCACCAACGCCGGCAACGTCAAGACCGCCCTCGACAGCCGGGAGCGGACCTCCCGCGAAGCGCAGGCGGAGGGCGGGGTGATCACCCTGAAGGGCCGGGGCGACGTCATCGTCGAAGAGGGAGCGACCATCGACATCTCCGGCGGCGGCATCCATTACGCGGCCGGCATCATCGACAGCACCCTGGTCAGGGTCGGGGAAACCATCGTCGCCCTGGATCAGGTGCCCGACTGGCAGCAGGTGACCGCAATCGCCGGAACGAAATCCGAGTTCCAGGGCGCCTACGACGAGGGCCGCGACGCTGGCGCCCTCGCCATCATCGCGCCCCAGGTCATAGCCGATCCTACTCTCAAGGCCGGGGTGACCGTGGGCCCCTTTCAGGAGTCGGGCGATATTGTCGATACCAACGGTTTCGCCGTTACCGCTGGCCGCCGCCGTCCGGCGGCGGGAACCCTGAAGGTGGGGTACGACACCGACAATTCCCCCCTTGTACTGAGCGATCCGGTGGTCGGGGAAATCGTCGTCGGGCAGCGGCGGAGCCCGGCGCTACCCGCCGGTTTCGATCCCCTGGCCTCCCCCTTTCCCGAAAAACGGGGCGGCAGGACGGTGATCTCGGCCGATATGCTCCGCGCCGCCGAGCTGGCCCGGGTCAGCCTCAGCGCCGAGAGCAAACTAACCATCGAGGCGGGTACCGACCTGCGCCTCGCAGCGGCAGGTGTCTTCTCCGGGCATGCCAGGACGGTTGTCCATGAGGGCCGGATCACCGTCCCTTCCGGCACGGTGAGTCTGGTTTCCCGCAGCAACGTCACCTCGGCGACCGGCAGCGACAGGTACCGTTCCCATCAGGAGATCGGTCCAGAGCGGGTCTACCTGGCGCCCGGCAGCTCCATCGATGTCGGTGGTGAAAAGGTGGATAATGCCCTGGCCTTCGCACAGGGGCGCACGGTGCGGCGGGCGTTCACCGGAGGCGGCGAGGTGACTCTGATCGGCAAGGCCTATGACGGCGACGGGGTGGTGGTCAGTTCAGGCTCAACCATTTCGGTTTCGGGCGGCTACCAGATCGACGCCGGTGGTGCCGTTCTGGGCGGGGACGCGGGGGCGGTGACCATGAGCGGCCGCGCCTTGGTTCTGGAGGGAAGGATCGAGGGTTTGGCCCACCAGGGGGCCAAAGGCGGTGAGATCGATCTGAGCGCCTGGCGGGTGGATGTGACGGCAAACGGCCGCGGCCCGAGACTGCCGGGGGATTTCGACCCTGATCAGGAATTGCCCACGGATCTGGCCGACACCCTGGTGCTGGCGAGCAATCAGTTTGCCGCCCTCGGTTTCAGATCCATCTCCCTCCGTTCGGGTTCCGGCCTCACCGTCGAGGCCGGCGCCGTCCTGCAGCCTTCCCGGGTCGGTTACCGGCTGACCCCCGCCAGCGGCCCGGCCGCACGGTTGCGGGAGGAGGCGATTGTCCTGGAGGAATACGAAATCCCGGACTCGGCCGTAGAACTCGAGGCGGGCGCGCAGGTGAAGATAGATGCCTGGGAGAACGAGGAATTGGGAAGCGTTGCTCCTCCCACTCCCCCTCCTGGCCAGGCCCTTGCCATCGGCGTGAACGCGGTGGTGCGGGCCATGCCCGGCGGCACGGTGGCGGCGGCGGGACAGGAGGTGAGCGTGGCCGGCACCCTGGCGGCACCTGCCGGCGGGGTGACGCTCACCTCGAAGGCCGCCCCCCTCCGGTTGCTGTCAACCAGCCAGATACTGTCCAGGGGGTTCAACCTGCCGGTCGACTACCTCGTTGAATGGGGTAAGACGCTGTACACACCGCTGGACGGCGGCACGGTCACCATCAACGCGGGAGGCGGGTTTCAGTTCGATGCCGGGGCGATCATCGACGTTTCCGGCGCGCCCGCGGTTGAGGTGGTGCGCCGGACCCTGTCGGGCACGGATTTTCCCTTGGCGGCCGGCAACTCCGGCAGCCTGTTCCTTTCTCTGGCGACGGTCAGGGACAAGGACGGTGGATCGGTGTTCAAAGGCATCATGAAGGCGGCCGATGCCGGCCTGGCCGGCCTGCGCGGCGGCAGCGTTTCCCTGGGTTGGACGGCCAGCGCTAGTGATACGCCCGAGGTCGACGACGAACTGCTCGGGATCTTCGATTCCGCCGGCTTCGACGAGTTTTCCTTCAACACCGTGAGTAAACTGGGTATTACCCTGACCGGCGTCATCGACCGGAGCTTCGAAGGCGGGCTGACCTTTTCGACGCCGATGCTGCGGCTTGCCGACGGGGCGAGAGTTTCCCTCGCCGCCTCGGCCATCTCCCTGATCAACCCCACCGGGAGCTATTACTATTCCGGTCCGATCGAACCCGGCAGCGGCGAGCTTGAGCTTAGCGGAGGTTATCTGGACGTTCGTGGCGACGTCGCCGTACTCGGCGCCAGCAGCGCCCATTTCAGGTCCGATACCGATATCATCCTTGCCGACTTTAACTATAACTCCGCGAGCAACAACGGGTTGGAGAGCAAATGGTCCGGCAGGCTGCTGAGCAGCGGTGACCTGACCCTGGAGGCCTCCCGCATCTATCCCTCCACCGGCAGCACATTTTTGATCGCGGCGCCCGCGGGCAGGGTCACCACCCTGCCCGGTAGCGGCAGAGTGGCGCCGATCCAATCGGCGGCCGGCACCCTCCTCGTCCGGGCCCAGGATATCGTGCACAATGGCAACCTTTCCGCCCCCATGGGCAACCTTTCCCTGGAAGCGGATCATCGCCTGTATCTGTCGGAAACAGCGGAGCTGTCCACCACCGGCGAGGCAATGGTCAGGTACGGCTCCTTCGATGAGGAGGGAATTCTCTGGCAATCCGATGCCAGGCAAGGAGCGGGGGGGGTCAATGGCCCGCCCGCAAAGAAGATCACCCTACGCGCCGATGAACTGATCACGAGGGAGGGCTCCCTGATAGACGCCTCGTCCGGCGGCTCCATATTCTCCTATACATTTCTCGCGGGCGCCGAGGGTTCTTTCAACCCCCTGACCAAGAACGGCCGACTGGTGATTCTGCCCGGCGATCCGCAACCGGCCGCCGGCGCCGCCGTGTATCTGGAGGCATGTCCCCAGCTCGGCATCGCCGCCGGCACCTATCGGATCATGGGCGAGGAGTACGCCTTCGCCGCCGGCGCCGTTATCCTCGAGCCGCGCGGCTCCATTGCGAAGGGCTACAGCGGTGTGTCCCTGTCCGAAGAAGGCTACCCTCTGGTCGCCGGCTTCGACAAGGAAGTGGGGGGCGAGGAACAGGACTTGCGGATGACCTCCTATGCGGTGCGCAGGGCGGAAGATGTGCTGAAGGAAGGTAATTTCACCCGGGGGGAATGGAAGGCAAACGACGGCGGCATCATCGATCTGCAGGGCGATACCGTTATCCTCGAAGGGCGGCTGCAGGCGGCGTCGGCCGAGGATGGCGCCCTGGGCGAACTGCACCTGGCGGCGCGCGACATCGTCGTCGGTGAGACAACCGCCTCCCTCGGACCGGACTTCGAGGCCGAAACCCCGCTCACCGGCAGCAAAGAACTGGAAGCGCTGGTCGGCAAAATGGTCGTCGATTCGGCCGCTCTGGCGGCCGCCGGTGGGAGCGGATCGCTCGCCCTGGGCAGCGCCAACCTGACCGAGACCATCGAGGTCACGGCCGGCAGCACCCTCGCCGCCGGCCGTTTGGCGTTGACCGCCCGTGACAGCATCCTGGTTCGGGCAGGGGCGACGCTGGCCAACAGCGTTGGCGGCGAAGGCATCGAGCTGGACGCCCGCCAGGGGCGGCTCGATATCGAAGGGGCCGTTTTTCGGGACGGGGTGAAAGTGGCCGACGGTGCCAAGGTGAGAGCGTCCCAACAGTTGACGATGTCGGCGAAAGAGGTCTCCGCGCTGGGCGATCTGGAGTTCGCCGGCCAGGGCGTCCTGACTCTGGCCTCCGATCTGATCTTGGTCACCCCGGGTGACGCCGACGGCAATCCGCTTCCCTACCGGGATCGGGACGGCGCGGTGGTGGAGGCATTTACCGTCGGTTACGATCTGTTCGGTCTGGCTTCTGACCTTTCCTCTCTCTCCTTCCACGCTGACTCCGATCTCGCCTTCGTTGGCGATGGCAGCCTGATTACCGGTGCGGGCGTCGTCATCGATGCGCCACGGATCGGCCACCTGTCCGTTGTCGGCGAAACCGCCTCCATCGAGGCGGCAAGGATCGCGATCTCCGCTCCGGCCGGAGCGCCTGCCGCAGGGCCCCTTGAGGAGGAATACGAAATTTCCTCCGGCGATCTCGATCTCAACGGTGCTCGGATCACCATGGGCAGCGGCGATATGGCGTTTGCCGGCATGGACCGGCTCTCCCTTTTCGGGGCAGACAACGTCGTCTTCACCGGGGCCGGCAGCCTCGCCGTCCCCGGCGATCTCACCATCGAGGCCGGGAGGATTATCGGTCAGCCTTTCATCGAGGATGACGGGTACGCCCGGGCCCTCGATTTTGTCCTGGAAGCCGGGGGAACGCTGACGACCCTGCGGAAAACGCTGCCGGAAGCGAGCCCGGAGCCGGTGGTTGCGGCAGCGCCGGCCTCCCTGTTCGGCAGGCTGCGGCTCACCGCCGACAGCGTGCGCCACGGCGGCACCCTGATCCTTCCCGGCGGCAACCTATCCATCACCGCTACCGGCGAGGGAACCGACCGCGGCGTATTTCTCGAGAGCGGCTCCACCATCGATCTGGCCGCCACCGGCGTCGATCCGGCCGGTCGCCTCCTGTTGCAGGCGGACAGGGGGAGGGTGGAAATGGAATCCGGCTCCACCATCGATCTATCCGCGACCGACCGGGAGCAGGCAGGCCGGCTGTCGGTCATCGCCCCCCTGCACGGCCTTTCCCTGGCCGGTGAGGTGGTGGCCGAGGCCCGGGACGGGGTCGGCGGCGGTTCGCTGTATCTCTTCACCGACACCCTGGCCGACCGGTTCAGTGCTCTGGCCGCCGTGCTGAAAGACAGGTTCACGGAGGAAATCGACCTTCGCGCCCGCACCGGTGACATTGCCATCGGCGCAAGCGACACCGTCAAGGCCCGCCGGGTGAAGATCACCGCTGACAGCGGCGGGATCGTTGTTGAGGGGAAGATCGATGCCTCGGGGGCGAAGCAGGGGGAGGTCAGCCTGTGCGCGGCCAGGGATCTCCTGCTGGCCGGCGGCAGCATCGATGCGCGGAACAGCGGCAGCGGCGACGGCGGCAGTGTCCTGCTCAGCGCCGGCAGTACCGCCACTGCCGGAGACGACAGCGCCGGCTGGATCCGGCTGAGCGGCGGGGCGGAAATTGACGCCGCCGCTGCAGAGGGCACCGACGGCCTGGTCACCCTGCGGGCAGGCCGCACTCTCGCCAACGACGACGTCAAGATGGATTTGCACGGCAGCCTGACCGGGGTGAGCGCGACGGTGGCCACCGCGGTGCGAAGCTACTCGGGCACCACCACCGTATCGACTGCAAAACTGATCACGGCCAAGACCGATGCCGATGGCTTCATGAATACCCAGGCGAACGACGCCGGCAAGGGCGAGAGCCGGCTGCTTACCGAGGTGCAGGGCCTCACCGGGGAGACCCTGCACCTCGTTCCCGGCATCGAGTTCAGCAGCGACGGCGACATGGAGTTCAAGCCGAACGCGGATCTCAACCTCGTTTCCTGGCTGGAAAAGAGTTCCGGGGATATCGGCGAGCTCACCCTGCGGGCGGCTGGTTCCCTTACCATCAACAAGGGGATTCGCGACGAACCCCAGGCAGGGTTGGCGGACGGCACCAGCAGCAGGACCGACTCCTGGAACATTAACCTGGTCGCTGGCGCCGATCTGGCTTCCCCCGATGCGGTCGCCATCCTTCCGGCGGCCGGGGCCGGCGGTTTTAGGGACCTTACCGTCGCCACCGGCGTCATGGTGTACACCCAGAGCGGCTCGCTCCGTTTTGCTGCCGCCGACACGGTGAAGGTCTTCGCGCCGCCGAAAGTTTCCTCGACCTTTACCTACGGCAGCATGACTCCTTCTCTCGGCACCTTCGACGGTCCGCTTTCAGGCGTCGTCGGCGGGGACCTCGATTTGCGGCAGGGCATCATCCAGTCCTGCCTCGCCGACATCTCCCTCGACATCGGAGGGCGGATCGTGATGCTGCCGGGCAGCGCGGTGCGCACCGTCGGCGCCATTTCCTCGATTTTTACCCGCAACCTCCGCAGCGGCGGCGGCAGCATTGATATCCGCGCCGACGGCGGCGTTCATACCACCGGATTTTCGTACAGAACGACATTCAATTCCAGCGGTGTCGATGCCTGGGACCGGCAATACCAGCATGTCGATCCGCAGACCGGGCTGCCGTTGAATCTCGAGAACGGCAAGCCCTGGTACGACTGGTCGGCGGATTACGGCGGTTCCACCGAACCGGCCACCACCGGCATCGTCACCCTGGCCGGCGGCGACCTGTCCCTTTACCTCCTCGGCGACCTGACCGGCGCGGTCGGCGCATTCCGCCAGGGGGATCTGGAGGTGCTCGCCCATGGCGACCTCAACGGCCGATTCCTTCTCGCCGAAGGCACGGCGCAACTTCTTGCCGGCGGCAAT
The DNA here is from genome assembly GCA_040755255.1 of Thermodesulfobacteriota bacterium. Lineage (GTDB taxonomy): Bacteria > Desulfobacterota > Desulfobulbia > Desulfobulbales > S012-135 > JBFLZZ01. The sequence goes on along the minus strand of JBFLZZ010000010.1, from coordinate 49,322 downwards.
TTCGGATTGGACGACGCATATCCCGGCCAGACCCTGGAGCTGTTCGACGGCCGCATCGACCTGGTAGGGCAGGGGAGGCTTCGGGTGGGATCCGTGGTCAACCCCTCCCTGGTCTCCATCGGCGCCGGCGCGACGTTCTCCTCCGATGATCGATGGAACCTCGGCTACGCCACCGACAGCTCGGTTGCCCTTCGCACGGTTTACGGTGATCTGGAACTGGGACAGGCCGGTTCGACGACGTATTTTCAGACGACGAACGCACAGCGGCAACGTCTGTTTTTCCTGCCGCCTACCGTGAGCATGCATTCCGGCAGGGACATCGTCCTTGCCCAGGATTTCTATCTTTCTCCTGCACCGCTGGGCCAGCTGGCGATCCGCGCCGAGCGGGACATCAAGGCAAGGCAGCCAGGCGGCGCCGCAACCCGCCTGGTGATGGCGGATCTCAATCCGAGCGCGGCGTACGATATCCATGACGGATCGAAGGACGTCATCGAACGGGACATCATTGGTCAGATAGTGGTCGCCACCAATGGCGATCTCATCCATCGTAACGATGAAGTCCCGGCCCGGGTGGAGGCCGGCGGCACCATCGACGCCCTCGGTCTCGCCGTTCCCAAAGAGGTTTCCGTCCGGGCGGGGGACGATATCGTGGATCTGTACTACATCGCCCAGCACAAGAGCGCGGCCGACGTGTCGCGCATCGAGGCGGGCGGCGCGATCGTCTATAAGACGGACCCCAATGCAAGCAACCCCGTCAAGGCGATCACCCAGGGGGGGCCCGGCACCCTCTATATCTCCGCCGTCGACGGCATCGATCTCGGCACCTCGGAGGGAATTGTCCATGTCGGCAGCGTCAACAATCCCCGAATCGTCAGCGAGCCGGGCGCCGTCATCGTTGTTGCCGGCATGGCCTATAGTCTGACGGCAAGTGAGACATCCACTCTTTTTTCCAGACTGGAGGAGGTCGGGATCGAATACAGCCGACTTCTCCTGGAAGGCCGGACCGAGGAGGCGCAGCAGGCGGTAGACGGAGTGCGTGCCGATATCCTCGGCATCCTGCTGCGCGGCGGGATCGACAACGCCGAGCAGGCGCGTCTCGGCCTGCAGCAGGCCGGCCTGAAAATCCACGATCTGGCCTCGGCGGCGGAATCGCGCGGAGACGGGCGGGCGCTGGCAGTCCTGGCGGAAGTGGAAAATCTTCTCGTCCGTTCCTCGGATATCGATACCGGCAAGGAAGAGACGGCGCGGCAGGGGTTGCGGGAAGTCGGAGCGGAGATGCAGGGTCTGGTCGACCGGCTGGCATCCGCGTCTCTGGGTGAGGAAGAAGAGTCCCAGTTGGTTCTGGCGGGGGTCAAGCTGAAGGTTCTTGACCGCATGCTGGCCGGTGCGGAGACTCGGAGGTCGGACATCGACATGGTGAAATCGAAAATCGCCGCGACCTCGGGAGGCGCCGACATCTACGTGTTTGCCACCGGAGATTTCAACGTTGGTCTGTCCACCTTCCCCGTTCCGGGGAAGGAGACGCGGGAAACCGGCGTGGTCACCGCCGGCGGTGGCGGGATCAACATCCTGACCGACGGCGACATCAACGTCAACGAGTCGCGGGTGATGACCGCTCTCGGCGGCGACATCCTCGTCTGGACCGATAGCGGCAACCTCAACGCCGGCCGCGGCGCCAAAACCGCGGTCAGCACCCCGCGCGCCAACCTGGTGGCCAACCCGGACGATCCCCTCAATCCCCTTCGGCTTTACGAAACGCCGGCGGTGGGCAGCGGTATCCGCACCGCCGCCTATGATCCCGACGGCCCCGATCAGCCGCGCCAGGCACCCGAGGCCGGGGACGTCGCCCTGTTCGCGCCCGAGGGCGAGATCGATGCCGGCGAGGCGGGCATCGCCGGCAAAAACGTCATTCTGGGGGCAACCAAGGTCATTAATGCCCAGAACATCAGTTTCTCCCAGGGAGGGGTCGGTGTGCCCGCCGTGGGGGATACCGCGGTCGCCATCGCCGCCCCCACCGGCACCGGCGATGTGAGCGCGGCGCAGAAAATGGCCGAGGGTACCGAGGCGCTGCAGGGAGCCGGGGAGAGACTGGCGGAGAATGTGGCCAGAATGGCCGAAGCGTTCAATATCAAGTGGATGCGGGTTGAATTCATCGGCTTCGGTGGTGATGAGGAAGAGGAGGATCAGGGCGGCTGAAACACTCGTCCATTTTTCTGCGCAGATCTAACCCGTTCTTAATTTTTCCCTGGTATGTATTTGCTCTTACGCAACTTTTCCCGATCAAGAAGAAGGAAACAAAGAACCATGTCCTTACGCATGACGATCCCGGTCAGAATCGCGGTGTTTCTGGTGGCGGCCGTGTCGGCCGTTTTTTCCGCCGCCGACGCGTCGGCGTGGTGGAACGAGGAATGGCAGTACCGGAGGCAGATCGCCCTGGATACCAGCGAGCAGGGCCTCGGCCTCACCCAGGAGCTCGGCAGCGTCACCGTGCTGGTGAAGCTGCACGGCGGCAATTTCGATTTCACCCGGACCAGGGAGGACGGCGGCGATCTGCGCTTCGTCGACGCCACCGACAAGACGCCGCTCAAGTTCCGCCCCGCCATGTACAGCGCCATCGACGAGATGGCCTTCTTCTGGGTGCAGATCCCCAACCTGAAGGCGAACAGCGCCGAGAATTCCATATATCTCTACTACGGCAACCCCAAGGCAGCCGCCGGGGCGCCGGCCACCGACGTCTTCGATACCTCCCACGCCCTGGTCCTGCTCCTGGACGAAATGGAGGGGCTGCCGGCGGACGTTTCGATGCACGCCAACGCCGTCGGCGAGTCCACCGTCTCCCCGGGCATCCCGGCGGTAGTGGGCGCCGGCGTCTCGCTGTTTGGCCAGGAATGGATCAGCGTCACCCCTTCCGCGTCCCTCGACTTCGCCAACGGTTTCACCTTTACCGTCTGGTTCCGCACCGCCGACGCCAATGTGTCCGCCGAACTCGCCGGTATCGGCGGCGAGGGAGTGAAGACAACCGTCGGCCTCGACAACGGCGATATCGTGGTCGACCTTGCCGGCGAGGAGATCCGCGCCACCCCAGCCACGCCGGTTTCCGCCAACGAGTGGCATCACCTGGCAGTGGCCGCCGGCGCGGGCAACGCGGCCGTCTATCTGGACGGGGCGCAGGTGACCACCTCCGCTTTTGTCGGCAAGCTGCCGGGCCCGCAGTCGGCAGTGGTCATCGGCGGTGGGGAAGGGGCAGCCGGATTTGCCGGCGAACTCGACGAGATCCGCCTCTCCACCCTTGCCCGGCCAGCCGACTGGATCCGGGCGGAATATGCCGGCGCCGGGCCGCAGGCCGCCCTCGCCCAGGTGGGCCCGGAAGGGGTCAACGAGGCGGGCGGCGCCATGCCGGTGCTCTACTTCGGCACCATCGTCGAAAACATCAGCCTGGACGGCTGGGTGATCATCGCCGTCCTGGCGGTCTTCTCGCTGGCGAGCTGGATCGTGCTCATGGGCAAGACCTTCTTCCTGCTGATGAACAAGAAGGACAATTCCGCCTTCCTGAAGGAGTTCCACAGCGACCACGAGGTGCGGAGCTGTATCGACGACGATGTCGAGTTCCAGAATTCCACTCTCTACCGGGTGTACCGCGCCGGCTGCAAGGACCTGCGCCTGTTCCTCTATCCCGGCAAGGACGCGGAAGGCAACGGGTCGGCGGAGCCGGCGCCGCTGTCCGGCCGGGACCTCTCCGCCTTTCGCACCCGCCTCGAAAACGGCTATCTCCACGAGGTCAAGAAACTGAACGGCTGGCTGGGCATCCTGGTGGCGGCCATCTCCGGCGGCCCCTTCCTTGGCCTGTTGGGCACGGTCTGGGGGGTGATGAACACCTTTGCCGCCATGGCCGAGGCGGGTGAGGCCAACATCATGGCCATCGCCCCCGGCGTCGCCTCGGCCCTGGCCACCACCGTCGTCGGCCTGCTGGTCGCCATCCCCGCCTCCTTCGGCTACAACTACCTGCTTGCCACGGTTAAGGAGATCACCACCGATCTCGCCGTCTTCGTCGAGGAGTTCGTCGTCGACGTCGAGCGGAAATTCGGAGCCGAAGCATGAAGCACCGCAACCTGTTCGACGCCAAGATCTCCGACGAGATCAACGTCACGCCGCTGCTCGATCTCGCCTGGACCCTGCTGGTGGTGTTCATCATCGCCATCACCTCCGCGGTCCAGGGGATCAAGGTCAACCTGCCCAAGGCCAGCGACACGCCCAGCCTGCAGAAACCGAAGACCAAGGCGATTACGGTGATGGACAACGGCCAGATCTATCTCGACGCCTACCCGGTAAGCATGACGGAACTGGAGAATCTGCTGCGCGGCTACAAGGCCGCCGACCCCGATCTGCCGGTAGTGATCAAGGGCGACGCCAAGGTCTACTACCAGAACGTGGTTTCGGTCCTCGACCTGCTGCAGCGCCTCGAAATCAGCCAGCTCGGCCTTGTCACCCAGCGGCTGGTGAAATGAGTATGCGATCGCAGGGCACGGCATCTCCTTTGTCATCGGCCTGTACGCATATCATGTATATGGGGAACAGGCCTCTTTCGCGGATCTGCCGCACCCTGCGATCGCATACCTGGATCGTCGCAGTTCGCATAAGGTCAGTGGCCGGTCGTGACTGCAGCTGAACACCACCATCGAAAACGGTTGCCCAAGGGCGGCATCGTGGCGATCGTCATCGCCCTGGTGACGCTGATGACCACGGGCGCGGTTATGGTAATCGGCAAGCTGGTCACCGACGACGGCAGCAAGCGCAAGCGCCAGATCCAGATGGTGACCCTGGTCAAGCCGCCCGAGCCGCCCAAGATCAAGGAAAAGCCGCCGGAGCCCGAGCCCGAGGTGAAGAAGGAAGAGGTGGTCGAGCAGCAGCAGGAGGAACAGCCGCAGGAAGAGCCGGCGGACGACCAGCCGCCCGCCGGCGAGGATCTCGGCGTCGACGCCGAGGGCAGCGGTGGCGGCGACGCCTTCGGCCTGGTGGGCAAGAAAGGCGGCCGGTCGCTGATCGGCGGCAACGGCGGCGGATCTGCCTTCGCGTGGTATACGCGCAATGTCGTCAACTCCCTTCAGGAACTGGTCAACAAGATCATCCGGGAGCGCGGCGGGGTGCCGGACAAGAGATTAAAGGTTGAAATCGAGATCAGACTTGATGCGCTGGGCAACATCGTCTCCTCCAAAATCCTTTCCCCTTCCGGGAATAAGCTCCTGGACGAGGTTGTGCTCGAAGCGGCCAGGCTGGCAGCGGTCAATGAACCGCCGCCTTCCGGCATGCCGCGGATTCTCAAATTCCGCATCAGCCCGAAAGGCTGATTCACTTTAACACTAGCAAGATCGTTGGGTTGGAGTTCATGACACGCATCGGAAAAAGACTTGGTGTATTCGTCCTGATCGGGCTGCTTTCCGTCCTCGGAGCAGGCGGGGGAACGGCGGCGGCCGGCGACAATGCCGAGTTGAACGGCATCGAGGCCCTTATCGGCATCCTCAAGGAAAAGAAGATCATGAGCGAAGAGGAGGCCGCCGCCGTCCTCGGTCGCCTGCAGGAACAAGGGCAGAAAACCGAAGAAAAAAAAGTGATCACCATCATGCCCCGGGGCCAGATGTATCTGAAACAGCTCAGTGACACCGTAGCCGCCGATATCAAGGACGAGGTCAAGGAACAGGTCAAATACGAGATCAAGGATGAGGTCGTCCGCGAGATCAAACTCGGCGAGAATACCGGCCCCGTTCCTTCCTGGACCAAGCGTATCCGCTGGGGAGGGGACATCCGCATCCGACAGCAGAGCGACCTTTTCGACGAGAAGAACGATCCGGCCCCGGACCTGGAGGACGCGACCAAGTTCATCAACACCACCGTCGACCGGCACCGGCAGCGGATCCGGCTGCGCCTGGTGGCTCAAGCCGAGGTCAACGACCAGGTCGAAGTCGGCGTCAGGCTGGCCACCGGCAACGAAAAGGACCCGGTGTCGACCAACGAGACCCTGGGGGACTACAAGAACAAGGACGGCATCGTCCTCGACCAGGCCTTCGTGCGCTGGACCGTCGTGCCGGAGGCGTCGTTGTGGGGCGGCAGGATGCCGAACCCGTTCTTCTCGTCGGATCTGGTCTGGGACGGGGATCTCAACTTCGAAGGGATCGCCCTGACCGGGGAAACGCCGCTGACCGGCCGCTGGCGGAGTTTTATCAACCTGGGGGCCTTCCCGCTCCAGGAAATAGACAAATCGAGCAACGACAAATGGCTGTACGGCGCCCAGGCTGGCATTCATTATGAACCACGTCCGGATATTCACTGGAAACTGGCCACCTCCTATTACGATTTCAACAATATCACCGGCATCGCCAACACCCCGGCCAATCCCAACCTGTACGACCATACCCTGCCGCTGTTCAAGCAGAGGGGCAATACCCTATACTCCATCAATCCCTTCAACCGGTTCGTCGATCTCGCGCTGGCCTCCGATTACACCCTGGTGAACCTTACCACCAGCCTCGATTTCGGCCTGTTCCATCCAGTGACCATCAGCCTGCTCGCCGATTACGTCAAGAATATCGGTTTCGACCAGAGCGAGATTTTTGCCAGGACCGGGGAACTGGTGCCGGGAGAGGACGAAGGGTATCATTTTTCCTTGGCGGTGGGGTATCCCAGTGTCAGAAAGTTCATGGAGTGGAAAACCTATATCGCCTACAAGCGGCTGGAGGCGGACGCGGTTGTCGACGCCTTCACAGATTCCGATTTTCATCTCGGCGGCAGCAACGCCAAGGGGTGGATCCTCGGCGGCGACCTCGGCCTGTACGACAACATCTGGCTGTCGGCAAAATGGATTTCCTCGGATGAGATCATTGACGAACACTTCGCGGTCGACACCCTGCAGATCGATCTGAACTCGCGGTTCTGAACCGCGAAGAGGAGGTGGATGATGATGAAAAAGCTTGTCGCAGTTCTGGTCGGGCTGGTGGTGCTGGTCATGGCCGCCGGCATGGTGGTGCAGTGGAAGCGGCTGCGGGACAGCCGCGCCGAAATCGTCGATCTGTCCGACACCGTGTCGAAGCTTGAGGCGAAAAACAACAACCTGCAGCAGAAGTACCGGGAGCAGAAGGCGGTGGCCGACGGTTATCTGCGTGCCAGGCAGGCGGCCGAGGCCAAGGCGGCGCAGCTGACTGCGGCGATATCCGGCCTTGAGGAGGAAAAGGCGACACTGCAGGCGGCGGTCGACCAGGCGCAAAGCGAGGCTTCCGCCTCCGCCGACACGGAGCGACAGAAGCTGGCCGTCGCAGTGGAGGAGAAGGAAAAGCTGGCGGCCGCCGTCGCGGCGGCGAAAGTGGAGACGGACGGCCTCCGCAGGGAACTGGCAGCCGGCGATGCCCGGCAGAAGACGCTGGAAGACAAGAAGGCGGAGGCGCTCGCCCGCCTGGAGTCCACCGACGCCCGTCTGGAGAAGTGTGCGGAGAACAACATCAAGCTCTCTGAGATCGCCGAAGAACTCGCCGAACTCTACGAAAAGAAGGGAACGGTGGCCTCCATGTTCGAAGAGGAGCCGCTCATCAAGTACCGCCAGGTGCAGGTCGAAAAGCTGCTGCAGGACTACGACGAACGCATCGAGAAGATGCAGTTCTCCTTGCACTGACCGCGGTTGATGTCCTGCCGGCGCCGTCGTCCCCTGACGGTTCTTTTCCTGCTGCTTCTTTTCCTCGCCCGTGGCGACGGCCGCTGCCAGCTGCAGGCGCTGCTGCGGGGCGGTGACCTGCTCCGGATTTCCGAACGGTACGGAGCGGCCGCCTCGGGGCGTATTGCCGCCTGGCTGCAGCTGATCATGGACGGCTGGACAGGGACAACGACCGAAAAGCTGGAGATGGTCAACCAGTTTTTCAATCGCATCCCCAACCTTGCCGACCGGCAACTCTGGCAGCGTGCCGATTATTGGGCCACCCCCTTCGAACTGCTCCTCGTCAACGGCGGTGACTGCGAGGATTTCGTCATCGCCAAGTACTTTTCCCTGCGGGAACTGGGCGTCGCCGAAGAACGGCTACGCATCGTCTACGCCAAGGTCTTCGACAGGGACGGCTCCGTCGCCTCCCACATGGTCCTCGCCTACCATCCCGGGGACGGAAGCGAACCCCTCATCCTCGACAATATCGATACCGAACTCCGGCCCGCCTCGGAGCGCGGGGATCTGGTGCCGGTCTACAGTTTCCAGGGCTACGATCTGATCAGCTCCCGGCAGGAAGAAGCGAAACCGACGGCGGCCGGCCATGCCCCCGTGCCCCGCTGGGATGAACTGCTGGAGCGCATTACCGTCCGGGAGAAGGGCGCGCCTCCTGGTGCGGCGGCAATGGAGAGGGACGAACAATGAGATTCACCCACGCAAGCTTTCTTTGTCTGTCCCTGCTGCTCCTGATTCTGTTCGCCGGGGCAGTGGCCATTTTTTTGAAGATGTCGCAAAGCTACTTCGTACGGCAACTGGATGCCCATGCCCGCGACACCGCTTCGGTCCTGGCGGTGGCGCTGGGCGAGCCTCTCGCCGAGGGCGATGCCGCGATGGCCGAAACCCTGCTGCGGGCCATGTGCGACCGGGGCCGCTACACCAGCATGGAAGTGGTGCGTCATTACCAGAAATTCGCCGAGGTGCGGCGGGAGCCGACCCGGACGGAAGGGGTGCCGGCCTGGTTCGCCGAACTGCTTCCCCTGCAAGGTTCGCCGCAGCGTGCGGAAATCTTCAGCGGCTGGAAAAAGATCGGCGAAATCCGGGTGGCCGGGTACCCGGGCATGGCGAGCGAACAGCTCTGGCGGATCGGCAGGCACACCCTGCTGCTCTTCGCCGGGATCTGGCTGGCCGCCTTCCTGGTCCTGACCGGCATGCTCTCCCTGTTGCTGGTGCCCCTGAAGCAGATGGAGAAACAGGCAAGGGCCATCGCCGACCGGAATTTCCAGGTCAACCCGCGGCGGCCCTGGTTCCGCGAATTCGCCGCTGTCGCCGAGGCGCTGAACCAGATGGCGGCCACGATCCGTACCATGATCGCCGACCAGGCGGAGATCATCGCCCGATTGCGCTGCCGGGCGAGCCGCGACCCGATCACCGGTCTCGACATCTTCGAATATTTCCGGCATGCCGAACCCGGATGCCAGGGCAATTTTGCCGGCGCCGGCAAGCGGGCGGCCGTTCTGGTGCATGTTTCCGGAGTCGGCGAACTCAATCGCAGGGTCGATCGGGCCTTCGGCGACCGGATCATGCGGCTCCTCGCCGAGCGTTTCACCCAGGGCTGCCGCCGCCTCGATCCCCATGGCCTCGTCTGCCGGATCGCCGGCGCCGGCTTTTTTGCCGTCATGAAACACACCGACCTCGACCGTTTGCGTATGCGCCTGCCCCTTCTGCTCGCGGAACTTCGCAGGGATCTGCCCGCACCCGCCGACGAGGTCCTGGATGCGCGGGCCGGGGCGGTCTGCAGCGAGGGCGCGCAACCGCTGACCGAACTCTTCCTGCGGGCGCAGAGTGTCCTGGCCTCTGTCCCCCTGTCCTGGCAGGGGCGGGTGCTGGCGGAGCCGGATCTGGCGGCGGCCGTTTCCGCAAGCGGCAGCGACATCGAGCGATTCACCCGGCACAGCATCGCCACCGGGGCCTTTGAACTCCTTGCCGTTCCGGTCGTCTGTCCCATTATGGGGAATCTGCAGCATCGGAAACTGCACCTCCGGTTCCACAACACCACCTGGGGAACGCTGCGGGCCGGCCGGATCCTGCCGGTTGCCGAACGTCTGGGTCTGCTCGCCGAGCTCCACCGGAAGATGGTGGAACGCGCCATCGGCATGCTCCGCGGGGAGGCGGACACCACCCGCTACGCGGTGCATCTGAGCCCGCGGGTGCTGCTGGATCAGGGGTTCCGGCAATGGCTGCTCGAAAAACTCACCTCCCTCGGAACCGGGGAGCGGCAACGGCTGCTGTTCGAGACCGGCGAAGCCGTCTGTGCCGAGCCCGGGGTCGCGGTGCTCGTCGATTACCTGGAACGGATGAAGGAGATGGGTTGCGGCTTCGGTATCGATCATTTCGGCATCCTGGCCGCAGGTTTTTCCCTGCTGCCCGCCCTGAAACCCGACTACGTCAAGATCGACCGCGGCCTCCTGACCGATATCAACCGCGACGAAGGGTACAGCAATCTGATTGAGACCATGACGACCTGCATCCACGGGCTGGGGATCGCCTGTATCGCCCCCCTTGTCGAAGGGACCGATCGGCAACGTCTTGCCGCCCTGGGGGTGGACTGCGTGATGGAGCCGGTCTCCCACGAGGGCGGGGAGGAGAAAGGAAAACAAGAGGGAGCGTCAGGGGAATGATGAGATTGCGCGGCTGGCTGCTGGTGATGGGATTTGCCCTGGCCATCGCGGTGGTACCTGCCCGCGGCAGTGACGTCGGGGCGCACGCCGTGCCCGGCTATCTCTACCGGGAACGGACCGGCGAGGAAACCAGGGAGTTTTCCTGGACCCTGGAACGGCAGGGGGAAAACATCCTCGTCACCTCCCGCGAGAAGGAAATGTCCTACTTCAATCTGTGCCGCCCGGACGGCGAAACGATCCGCTGGCGGATGCAGGGGCCGGATACCGCCCTCGAGGCGGAACGGGAGGGGGAGGTCATCGTTCTGCGCGGCCGCCGCCGGCAGGAGGAGATCAGCAAGCAGCTGACCATCAGGGAGGACAGCTGGCGGCAGCCCCTCTCCTTCTCCCTTCGGGAACTGGTCGATTCCGGCAGGGCGGAATTGCGCTTCCGGTTCATCCGGCCTGATACCCTGGAACTCCTGAAGATGAAGGCGGTACGGCGGGAGCAGGGCCTGATCCCGGTCCCCGGCGGCGAACTGCGGGCCGAACAGGTGGAGGTGCGGATGGATGGCCTGCTGTCGGGGCTGTGGAGCTGCAACTACTGGTTCAGAAGCGGCGACGGACTGTTTCTCAGGTACGAGGGGGTGCACGGGCTGCCCGGCACGCCGAGGACGGTCATCGAACTGATCGACCGGGGCGCGGCCGACCCCGTGCCGGAAAAGGTCCCGGGAAAGTGATCCGCCGCAGCCGCCTCCCTCCCCCCGATCAGTTGTCCTCGGCCTCAGCCCGTGCCACAGTCCAGCAGGGTGTCGATCTTGGTGAAAATTTTCTCGAAATCGTAGGGCTTGCCGAGAAAGGCATCGGCGCCGGCCGCCTGGCCCCGGTACCTGGTGGTCATGTCGCTCAACGCGGAAAGCATGATGATCGGGGTCTCGGCCACCTGGGGGTTGGTGTGGGAGCGGATGAACGAGCAGACCTCCCAGCCGTCCATCTCCGGCAGCATGATGTCCAGCAGGATGAGGTCCGGCAGCAGGTCCTCGGTGAGCCGGCAGGCGGAATGGCCGTCGCTGGCGATGAGGGTGGCAAACTGCTTGATTTTCAGGCGCAAGGCCAGCAGTTCCGCCAGATTGTCCTCGTCCTCGACGATGAGGATGACCGGCTGCGGCCGGCTGGCCGCCGCCGGATTTTTGCTCCGGTCCGGCAGTCGCCGCCATGAGTAGCCGGATGATTGCTTCTGTCCCATTTCAACTCCTTATTGTGCCAGAAAAGTCTCTGAACCTATCGGGAGTATGTCATGAGAGTGTTAGGATAAATTTAAATTTTCGCTAAACGACAAGGTGTCTCTGGCGATTGTTACCATCAGAGCAGGGTGCTGGCGAGGTCGGCCAGGCGAGATCTTTCCCCTTTTTCGAGATTGATATGGGCATAGAGCGGCTGGCCCTGCATCTTGGCGATCAGGTAGCTCAATCCGTTGGAATGGCTGTTGAGATACGGGTGGTCGATCTGGAAGATGTCGCCGGTGAAGATGATTTTGGTGCCCTCCCCCGCCCGGGTGATGATGGTCTTGATCTCGTGCGGGGTGAGGTTCTGCGCCTCGTCGACGATGAAGAAGATCTTCACCAGGGATCGACCCCGGATGTAGGCGAGTGGCGTGATGACCAGTTTCTCCTCGTTCAGCATCTCGCTGATGCATTTTGACTTGCCGTTGGTCTCGTGCATCTGCAGCACCGCCAGGTTGTCGAAAAGCGGCTGCATGTAGGGATCGAGCTTGGACTGGACGTCGCCGGGCAGATAGCCGAGATCCTTGTTGCTGAGCGGCACCACCGGCCGCGCCATGAAGATCTGCCGATAGTTCCGCCGGTTGTGGAGGGCGGCGGCCAGGGCGAGCAGGGTCTTGCCGCTGCCGGCCTTGCCGGTGATGGTGATCAGTTCGATCTCTGGGTTGAGCAGGGCCGACAGGGCGAAGGTCTGTTCGGCGTTGCGCGGGGTGACGCCGTAGCAGGTCTCCTTGTCGATGCGGCGGATGAGGCCGCTTTCGGCATCGTTGCAGCCGAGGACCGAGCGGCGGCCGTTTCTGAGCACCAGGAATTCGTTGGGCTGGATTTCCGGGGAGACCTCCAGCTCCCGCCTCTCGAAGCCGCCGGCGCCGTTGAACAGCTTGTCGATGAGGGTGTCGGGGATGTCCCCGATCCGGCGATGGCCCTTGTACAGGGAACCCAGATCCTTGACCAGGTCGTTTTTGTAATCCTCGGCGACCATGCCGAGGGAGATCGCCTTCATCCGCAGGTTGACGTCCTTGGAGACGAGAATCACCTGCCGGCCGGCATCCTCCCGGGCGAGTCGGAAGGCGATGTTGAGGATGCGGTGGTCCGGTTTGTTGTCCGGAAAGACCCGGGCGAGGTCGGGATGGGGATCCTGTTCCAGCTTGACGCTGATCCTGCCCAGGCCGGGACTCACCGGCACGCCGCCGTTGAACAGCTTGTCGCCGCTCAGTTCGTCGAGCAGGCGGGTGAACTGGCGGGCGTGGAAGTTGAGGGATTCGTTGCCCTTCTTGAACTGGTCGAGTTCTTCGAGAACGGTGATCGGGATGGCAATGTCGTGCTCTTCGAAACGGAAGACGCTGGAGCTGTCGTGGAGGATGACGTTGGTGTCGAGGACGTAGAGTTTCTTCTTTTTTCGTGGTGACATCCGATGTGCCCGTCCTCCTGCGGGTTAGGGTTGGGGGCTGGGGGCGTTCGCGGCGGCGGAGCAGACGGCTCAAGCGTACCCTTTTTTCTCGAACGCAGCAATCGCCTGCGCCGAGGGCTGCGCCCCGGGCGTGGGGCGCACATTTTCCATGACGTACAGATTGTCGAGAAACTGCCTGCTGCAGTTTTCCCAGGAGTAGGTCATCGCGAACCGGCGGCACTGTTCGTCGGGAACCTTGAGGGCGTTTACCACGGCCGTATTCAGGTCGGCGTCGAGCCAGCCGTTGTCGCCGTTTCTCACCAGCTGGCGCGGGCCGGTCACCGGGAAGGCCGCCACCGGCACCCCACATGCCATGGCTTCCAGCATGACCAGGCCGAAGGTGTCGGTGAGGCTGGGGAAGACGAAGACATCAGCGGCGGCGACGTGGCGCGCCAGTTCGACGCCTCTTTTGACGCCGGTGAAATGGACATCCGGATATTTGCCTTCCAGTTCCTCGCGGGCCGGGCCGTCGCCGACCACGTACTTGGTGCCGGGCACTTCGAGCCGGAGAAAGGCCTCCAGGTTTTTTTCCACCGCCACCCGGCCGACGTAGATGAGAATCGGCCTTCTGCCCCGCAGGAAATGTTTGTCGCCGGGCTGGAAGATATCGGTGTCCACCCCCCGGGACCAGAGGCGCAGGTTGTCGAAGCCCCGCGACCGCAATTCGTCGGCGAGATCCTGGGTGGCCGCCATGGTGCGCCGGGCGGCTCCGTGAAATTTTTTCACCGCCCGATAGGAGAGGGAGAGGGGAACCGGCAGGCGCAGGCGGATGTATTCCGGAAATCTGGTGTGGTAGGAGGTGGTGAAATCGAGCCGGTTCCGGATGCAGTAGGAACGCGCGGTCCAGCCCAGCGGTCCTTCGGTGGCGATGTGGATCGCCTGCGGCTTGAAATCGTCCAGCAGATGCCGCAGCACGCCCGAGGGGAAAAGCGCCAGCCGGATGTCGGGATAGGTGGGGCAGGGAATGGTGGTGAACAGATCCGGGGTGACGGTGAGAACCTGATGCCCCCACGACCGCAGATGTTCGACGGTCTTGCCGAGGGTGGTGACCACCCCGTTAACCTGTGGTGACCACGCGTCGGTTATCAAGGCAAGGCGCATAGGCGGGCATCGCTTGGCTTTCGGTTTTTTCGGTGAACAGGACTTTGTATTCGTCGGTCCAGCGGACGATCTTCAGCCGGCCGTTTCTTTCCTCCATCAGGGCGGTGCAGCTTTCTACCCAGTCGCCGGCGTTGCTGTAGGTCAGACCGGAAAAGCTCTTCAGGCCGGCGCTGTGGATGTGGCCGCAGATCAGGCCGTCGACGTTGTGCTGGTTGGCGACCTGCACCACCCGATGCTCGAAGCGGCTGATGAAGTTGACCGTCTCTTTCACCCTGAATTTCAGGTAGGCGGAGAGGGACCAGTAGCGGCAGCCGCAACGCTTGCGGGCCCGGTTGAAGTAGTGATTGACCCGCAGCAGCTTGTCGTAGGCCGTGCTGCCGATCCGGGCGAGCCAGCGGCTGTGCTGGGAGATGAGATCGAACTCGTCGCCGTGGGTGACCAGGAACCGGCGGCCGTCGGCGGTGGTGTGCCTGGCGTTTTCGACGATCCTGATGCCGTTGAAGACGGTATCGGCGTACGCCTTGATCTGTTCGTCGTGATTGCCCGGGATGTAGACTACCTTGGTGCCGTTATTGGCCTTTTCCATAATCAGCCGGATGATCTCCGAGTTGATCGCCGGCCAGTGCCAGCCGCGGCCCAGTTTCCACAGGTCGAGGATGTCGCCCACCAGATAGAGGTATTCGGAATCGTGCTTTTTCAGGAAATCGAGGAGAAAGGAACTGTTGACGTCCAGGGAACCCAGATGCATGTCCGACAGCCATATCGAGCGGATCTGATGTCGCATTTTTCTTTTCCCCCTTTCCTTTGGAACCGTTGGCCCCATGGTAGGCGGCAAGTGTTAGAGAAATGTCAGAAAGGCGTTTTGATTTGATTAATGGCTGGGGGGGCACTTTTTTATCGGCAACGCCGATCCTGTTTTGGTATTAATAACGGGCATCCCCCCGGCCGGGGAGGCTTCGGCAAAGGACCGCCGGCGACACATCAAGGTGGCGTCGAATGCGGTCGGCCCGAAAAGAGTTCGGCATGGGCGGCGCGCACCCGGATGGGTGAAACTGCAGCGGGACTGGATCGCCAGGGAGGGAAAGTGAAATACAAAAACGGCAGCGGCTGGAATCGGTTGCGCAGCGCCTTCGGCTGGTCCCTGGCCGGGTTGGCGTCGGCCTTTCACAACGAGGTTGCCTTTCGTCAGGAGTTGGTCATGGCCGCGGTCCTGCTGCCCACCGGCCTGTGGCTGGGGAAGGGGGGGGCGGAAAAGGCGATGCTCTGCTCCAGTGTCTTCCTGGTGTTGCTGGCGGAACTGCTCAACAGCGCCATCGAATCGGTGGTCGACCGGGTGGGCACCGAGAAGCATCCCTTGAGCGGCCGCGCCAAGGACATCGGCTCGGCCGCCGTGCTGCTGGCCCTGTTCAACCTGGGCATGGTCTGGGCGCTGGTATTGCTGTGGCGCTGAAAAAAACAAAGGGGTGGCCGCGGCCACCCCTTTGTTTCTCGGCGGGAGAGGGAAGAATTATTTTTTCATCGCGTCGATCATCAGCCAGAACAGGTTGGTGTTGTCCAGGGCGCGGCCGAAGCTTTCGCTGCCGGGCCCCTGAGCCCAGATGATAGTGTCGGTGGCGGTGTGGTCGGTGGTGGTCCAGCCGGCGGTGACGATTTCGCCGGCCTCGCTGAGGCGGTTGCCGGGGCCGTTGATGGCGTGGCCGCCGGTCTCATGGTCGGCCACCACCACGACCAGGGTGTCCTGCATGCGGGATTTCTTCTCCGCGACCCAGTTCCTGACCACCTGGACCGCCTCCTCGAAGCCGAGCATTTCCGCGAGCTGGCGGGCGGCGTTGTTGGCGTGGTTCTCCCAGTCGATCTGGGAGCCTTCGACGACGAGGAACATGCCGTCGCGATCGTGTTCCAGGATGTCGAGGGCGGCATCGGTCATCTCGGCCAGGGTGGGTTCGGCGGCGGGATAGGCCATGGTGGGATCGACCCGGAACATTTCCACGGTCTTGCCGGCATTGAAGGGGGTGAACATGCCGAGCAGCTTGTCGGTCTTGCCGGTAACCGCCGCTTCGAGGCCGTCCTTGTCGCCGGCGATCCCGTAGCCCAGCGACTGCGCCGAGGCGACGATGTCCTCCTGGGTGAGGCCGACCGACAGCGGGTAGGGGGCGTCGCACATCGGCTTCGAGCGGTAGACCCCGCCGCCCAGGATCACGTCGACGCCGGTCTCTTCGATGTACTGGCGGGCGATCTCGACGCCGCAGTCACGGCTGAAGGTGTGGGCGCCGAAGGCGGCCGGGGTGGCATGGGAGATCTGCGAGGTGGCCACCAGCCCGGTCGCCTTGCCCATGGCCTTGGCCAGTTCGAGAATGGTCTTCGGCGCGTTGGCGCAGTCGAGGCCGTCCTCGGCGTGGCAGGAAACTTCGCCGTTGTTGAACTTCTCGCCCACCGCCCAGGCCGCGGCGGCGGAAGAGGAATCGGTCACCGTCGCATTGGCGGCATGAGTCGACTGATAGCCGATGGTGCTCATCGTTTCGAAGGAAAGACGATCGCCGTTGGGGCCGTTCTTGAAGATCCGCGCCGCGGTGACATCAGACAGGCCCATGCCGTCCGGCACCATGAAGATGATGTTCTTCGCCCGGCCGTGATTCTCGTGGCGGGCGTTGTCCGCCAGGGCCGGGGAGGAAAGCAGACATGCCGTCAGAACGGCGCCGACACCGAATACATACGATTTTTTCATTGTGGTACTCCTCTCGGTTTTTCGGGAAGGTTGCGCTACCGGCCCGGCCGGTCGGTCGGCGGCAGCGGTTCGTCAGGTTGCCTGCGCCGAGGCAGAGCGAAGGGGTAACCGTGGCGACCGCCGGCAGGGGCTGTTTCGCTGCCAACCCTACGAGGTGTCTGTTAGCGATTCTTTAGGCGGAGTTTATTCTTCGGTGAAGAAGAGATGAGGGTTTGGTGAGGCGATCCGGGAAAAAATAATCGTACCCTAACAAATCCCCGCTAGGCTTTGGTTCTGGCGCGACAGGCCGTGTCGGCCCCTTGCGCCTCCACGCCGGGGATACTATGGAAGACCGTGCCGCATCGACCGCCGGCGCCGCCGTCGAGCTTGGGAAAAGAAAGGCGCATGAATCGGCGATCCTGCAGCTCAGCGAGGAGTTTGCCGTCGAGCATGCGGCCATGAAGGAGGTGTACGAGGAACTCCTCGATGAGTTGAAGGCGAGGGCGAGGATCAAGGAATACCTGTCCATCTTCGTCGTGCGCGCCATCCGTGATCTGTTCCGCCCCGCCGTCGCGGGCGCTCCCCGCCGCCTCGATCCTGCACTCGCCGAAAAATACCGGAACCTCCTGCTGCCCCGCGACGGCTAGTCGGCAATGGCGGCCGCGTCCTTTGGCGCAACTTTCTTCTCTTCCACGCTGATGTGGAGACAGTCATTCTGGAAATGGGCCTTCACCTTGCGGGCGTCTATCCGGAAGGGGACCTCGACCCGGGAGGTGATGCCGTAAAGACCGATGGAAAGTTCGCTGCCGCTGGCCGCGAGCTGCAGGTCCGCCTTCTGCGCTTCCGGAAAGAACAGGCGGACATGGAACAGCCCCTTCTCTCGGTCGTACTCCTTTTCCATGCTTTTTCTGCAGTGGATGGTGAGGCCGCCGTCCCCCATGATCGTTTCCGCCACGAGCTTCAGGGCGGCGATCCCGTGGATTTCCCTGTCGAACAGGGGGACCTGCGCCAGTTGCAGGCCGGCGAACTCCTTTCTGATCGACTTCAGATGGCGGGACTGGCTCCGGTATCTGGATTGACAGAGCTGGCAGTCGGTGCTGGCCGGGACGATGTTGTTGACAACCGCCCCCTTGAGCGGGATGTCGTAGGAGGCCAGGGTGGCTCTGGCGCGGCGCGATTCCTCGACCGCCAGCAGTTCCGGGATGAGCACCAGGTAGAAGGAGGTGAACCTGCCGTTGGTCAAAAAGCGCCGGATATGCTCCACCCGCCGCTTGAACTGTTCCAATACCTCCAGACTCGGGTCTTTTCTCTTTGTGAAGAAGGTCTTCAGCCGCACCAATTGATCGCGGAAGCGGATCATCCGGGTGATCCAGCGGTCGGTCAGCGCCGGCAGGGAAAGAAAGCGCAGGGTATGGCCGGTGGGGGCGGTATCGAAGATGACCATGTCGAATTCCTGCGATTCGACGAAGCGGATGAGAAAATCGAAGGCCAAAGCCTCATCAAGGCCCGGGATCATCATGTCGTCGCCGGACATCTCCAGTTCCTCGTCCACCCCGAGGGCCTTCAGCGGGTGCTCCAGAGTTTCGGTCAAGCGGGGGGCGAGCTCGGCCATGGTCTGCCGGGGGTCGAGTTCCACCGCCCACAGGCGCTCCACCCCGGCCACCGGGGTGGGCAGGTTGCCGATCCGCTGCTCGAGGGAATCGCCCAGGGAATGGGCGGGGTCAGAGGAGACCACCAGGGTGTTGAACCCCTGCGAGGCAGCCCAGATGGCTACGGCGGCCGAGGTAGTGGTCTTGCCCACCCCGCCCTTGCCGCCGAAAAGGATCAGTTTTGACATCGCGATGTTCTCCGCCGATGGATTTGTTTTCTCCTAACATGGCAGAAAAGTGGGTGGGCGTCCAGGGTTCGCAGCGATTCGGGCAGGCCGTTAATAAACAATTAATTTCGACTTAACTATTCCTTAATGTTCCGCCGCTACCATGGTTTCTATCAGACACTGACCCGGTCAGTTCACGCAAGGCAGACAGCTTGGGAGATACGTGAAATGAGCCATTACATCCATAAGGTCCCCGGAAGACTCCGCATCAAGAATCCGATTTTGAAGAGCAACGCCAGAAAGTGCGGTATCGCCCGTGATGTTCTGGCCGCGCATCCCGGCGTGCACGAGGTGAAGGTCAATCCCGCCACCGGCAGCGTCACGGTCCTGTATGACCGGGACTGCACCGGGGCCGACTGCCTGCTGGATCTTCTTGAGGAGCGGAACCTGGTCTGCAGGAAGAGCCTCGCCACCGGCACTGATCCCTTTGCGGGAACTGTTGCCACCGAAACCGGAGAGAAGGTGGGTAAGGCCATCCTCGGCTGGGCTGTCGGCAAGGCCCTTGAGGCCAACGGACTCTCGCTCCTCGCCGCCCTTATCTGATCCCTTTCCCGTCATCGACGAGGGACACCTCTCCAAGAGCCTGCATCCACTGCAGGCTTTTTTTTACCCGAGCACCGCGTCCAGGGTTTGGCTGATCTCCTTTTCGATCATCCGTTTGTGCAGGAGCGCCGCGTAGCTGAGTCGGGCGGCCAGGGTGAGCGAGGTTTCGCCGACCTTGAGATACCCCAGAGCCATGCCGGTGAACTTGCAGGTGCTGCCCGCCCATTGCACTTCGAGATCGAATTTGGCGGCGGATTCCTCCACTGCCGGTTTCAGTTTCGCCAACAGCTTGTCAAGGGATATGGAGTGCCTTCGGGTGATCAGGATGTGGGCCATGGTGAATCGGTAGGGTAAGGGCGATGATTTGGTGTCCGGTTGCTATCAGGGACGGTTGGGTTGAGGACGTTCCGTCAGAGGATCCTGCTGTCGGCCTGCATCAGTGTTCCGTTTTTCGCCGAATTCGCCGAGTTGTCTGATGAGGGGCGTTACCACGGCCCTGGCCTCTTCAGCGGTGTCGAGGAGAACCTCAGCAGTTTCTTGCAGCGAGGTGATGACGGCTCCACCCTGCTCCGCTTTGCCGTTCAGGTTCGTGGCGAGTTTGCCGACCGCCTCCAGCGAGCCCTTTAGAGATTCGCCGGTTTCCGCCAGAGCGGAAAAGATCCTCTGCATCTCCCGGGAAAGGCGCATGGCGAGATTGAGTTGGAGGAGGCCGAGGAGCACAAGGAGGCACAGGGCGACGGAGATGACAGCGAGGTAAGGTTCCATTGCTACTCCGGCTGACTGTAACCGCTATGGTTTGCTACCCAGTATTGGATAGCATCAGGTGAATTTTCTGTTAATTTTCTGTTAATTTTCCCTATCAAGACTAGCATGTGTGCTGTCCTCCGGCCCCATCAACAGGGTGGAAAGAAGGGAATATAGGTTCCCCTGCGCATTGTTGAACCTGAATTCGCACTCCTTGAGATGGTAAGGGATGGCGATTCGTTTTATGCCCCGCATCTTGACGATCCGCTGCTGCAGGGAACCCCAGAAACGGTCGACCGCGGAAATCGAGGAGCGCTTGGGCTGTTTTTCCAAGCCCTTGTGCGGCAGATGACAGATCTTCCTGCTGCCCAGGTCGGCGATGGCCTTACAATCCGCCAGGCCCAGGGCTTCGAGAACACCATCGGCCCGTACCTTGCCGCGCATGATGGCCTGCATCAGGGCGACCAGCCGGTTGGGAACCATTTCGGTATGCACCCCCTTGGCGTCCTCGAACAGCCAGATCAGCACGTTTCGGGTCGAGGGGTTGCGGCCTCTGACGCCGTTGACCCGTTCGACGGCAAGCGGGCCGTGGTCGCTGTCAAGGGAGAAGTGGTGCGGGCAATGCCGGGCTATCCGCTTTCGGATCGTCATGACGTAGTGGTTGGCGGTGTTGCGGTTGACGCCGGCCAACGTGGCGATCTGGGAGGCATTCAGGTCCAGGGCGAAAAGGTGCAGGATTTCAAGGAACTGGGCCTCCGTGATTCTGGCTCGCGGGGAATGGATGGGAACGGATGTCATAGGCTGGTGATCTAGTCTTGATAGGGGAATGTACCAGATTTCACTTGCGAAAGGAAATGATATATAGGTTTCAGTGGAGAACACAGCTTGTTCGGGATAGGCTGTTTGATTCTGGAATGCAGAGACGTACTCTCGATGCAAAAAGAAGGAGGAGACCGTGGGACTGCTGGAGAACGTGACCAAGAATAAGGTATTGACCGGGCTGGCCATCGGCGTCGGCGCTTCCATCCTGTTGCCGAAACTGTTGCCGGTCCTGGCGGAATCGGCCCGGCCGCTGATCAAGGGGCTCTTGAAAAGCGGTGTGCTCTGCTTTGAAAAGGGCAAGGAGATGATCGCCGAGGTCGGCGAGTCCACCGAGGATCTCTGGGCCGAGATCAAGATGGAACTGGAAGAGGAACAGTTTGCCGACCTGGAAGGGGAAATCGCCGAGGTCGAGGAGGCGATCGGTGGAGCAGAAGGCTGACGCCGTCGTCGCCCATGCGCTATCGGGAAGGGTCAGGCTGCGGATTCCGGCAAAAAGGGGAGACAGCGGCTATTTCGAGGAAGTGCTGGCGGCGGCCAGCGGCTGCGAGGGCCTGCGGAAACTGGTTATCAATCCCGCAACCGGCAGCGTCCTCATCCACTACGATGCCGGACGGACGGGCGCGCTGAACGATTTTCTGGAAAATAACACCTATTTCCGGGTGTTGGAGGAGACTCAGCCCCCACCGCCTCCCCCCGTGAAGGTGGAACGGGATAATCCCGGCACCAAGACCGGCAAACAGCAGGATGCTCTGCCCATGGAACTTTCCCAGGCCATCGGTCTGGGACTGATAGGCTGGAGTTGCTATCGTCTGTTACAGGACGGGTTCAAGTCGCCGCCCTGGCACGCAGCCCTCTGGTACGGCGTTACGCTGCTTCGGGGCGGGCCGCATTTGCCGGCGACAAAACAGGACAGTGCAGGAGAGAAATAGCTGAAACGACCCCGCGGCGGACATCGGGGTATCTACCAACTACTCAGAATGAGGAGGTGTGTCATGGCGGAAAAAAATACGGAAAATACCCGGAACCTGAGTCTCACCGACGCCGGTGCGGCGGTGAAGGAAGGAATCGTCCGGAGCCTCAAGGGAGTCAACGAGATCGAGGCGGAGATCGTCAGCCTGACCCGGAACACGGTGGCCGATGTAATGCGGACCACAGGCGATGTCGCCAAGGAAGGCCTCGCCGTGGCCACCGGTATCATGAAGGGCGCGGTGCAGGCCACTGAGGAGGTGGGCACCGGCCTGATCATGGGCACCAAGAGCGTGGCCAAGGGCATTATCATGGGCGTCAGCGACGTCGGCGGCGACCTGGTGACCACAGCCGGGCAGACCACCCGGGGGGCGGTGAAGGCCGCTTCCGAGGTGGGTGCCGATGTGGCGATGGTGGCGCGGCGTACCGTTGACGGCGTGCTGGAGGCCACCAAGGAAGTCGGCGGCAACGTCGAGCAGGTGGCTGAAACCGCAGTCATCGGCGCCATTGAGGCGGCCAGCAGTATCGGCAAGACGGCAACCAAGTCGGTGACCGAGATTCTGGTCGGGGTCGCCGGCGGTGCCAAGGAGGTGCTGGGCGCCATCCTTCCCCAGGAGAAAAGTGCGACGGAAAGCGGCGCGAAAGAGAAAAAGGCCTGAGCGATCGACTGCAGGGCCGTTTTCCCAAGGCTGACCAGAGAGGTTTGAGAGGCCCATCGCCATGATGTGCCTTTCTTCCTCTATCGCGCAATCCGCGGCAGTAACTGTTTTGAATCCGGCAACCGCCCGGGGCGGAGGGGTTTGTGCTGACGCTTGTCCATGACTCGGTGAAGGGAAGGACCCGATTTAAAATCAGCGGTCTCCAGCGCCACCGGGGGTTGAAAGAACATCTGGAAAAGGGGCTTGCCGACCATGGCGGTGTTTCGGCCGCGGCGGCGAACACGGTCACCGGCAGCCTTCTGGTCCGCTACAATTCGGGGATGACCGCAGACCAGCTTGCCGCCGTGGTGCGGCGGATGGTGAACGAATACCGCAGGAACAACTTTGCCCCTCCCGCAGAGGTTGCGCCCGCGAACCTATCCCGCAAGCCTGCAAACCGCAAACACTCCGCCCCTAAATCGACTCCTGCCGTCGTTCCGCCACAATCGGTTTCCGTCGATGCAACGGTGAAGACGAAAGCGGCGGCGAAAATAAACCGGCCGAAAACCGGTAATACCAGAATCGATGCCCCGTTGCCGGTCCCGGCGACAAACCGGCCATCCACCACCTGGCACGCCAGAGAGGTTGTCGCTGTTCTCGATGCGATGCAGACGCCGGTTCCCCGCGGTCTCAGCGTGGAGGAGGCGACGGCGCGATTGGCCAAGCACGGCCCCAATGCCCTGCCACCCGCCGAGCCCCGCTCCGCCTGGTCCATCATCGTCGAACAGTTCAAGTCCGGGCCGGTGGCGATGCTGGCCGGCGCGGCCGCGGTTTCGGTCCTCACCGGCGGCATCGCCGATGCGGTGGCGATCATGGCGGTGGTCGGCATCAACGCGGTCATCGGCTACGTCACCGAAAGCCAGTCCGAGCGGACCATCCATTCCCTGAAGAATCTGGTGACCCCCAAGGTGCTTGTCGTCCGCGACGGCAGGGTGGTGCAGATCGACGTCAAGGATCTGGTGCCCGGCGATCTGATGGTGCTGCGGCCGGGCCATTACGTCGGCGCCGACGCCAGGATCATTGAGGCGACCCGGCTCAGCATCGACGAATCGGCGCTGACCGGCGAGAGCATGCCCGCGGCCAAGTCGGCCGGCATGTTGGAGATCGAGCAGGTGCCGATTTCCGATCGGACCAACATGTGCTACATGGGCACCCTGGTCACCGGCGGCCAGGGAACCGCGGTGGTGGTGTCCACCGGCGTCGCCACCGAGATGGGCACCATCCAGCAATTGGTCACCGAGGCGGAGAGCCCGGAAACCCCCATGTCCAGGGAACTCGACCGGATCGGCAACCAGCTGGTCTATCTCTCCGGCGCACTGTGCGGTGCCGTCTTCGCCCTCGGCCTGTTCCGGGGCGGCGGCTTTCTGCCGATGATCCAGACCGCCCTGGCCCTAGCAGTGGCCGCCATCCCCGAAGGATTGCCGACTGTGGCCACCACCACCCTGGCGCTCGGCATCAAGGAGATGCGGAAACGAGGCGTTTTGATCCGCCATCTCGATGCCGTCGAGGCGCTGGGCGCCACCCAGGTGATCTGCCTCGACAAGACCGGCACCATCACCGCCAACCGGATGACCGTGGCGGAGATCCATGCCGGCGCCCAGCGGTACGTCTGCGAACGGGACAATCTCCTGCCGGAAGGCTCCGTCACCGGCGGCTACCTGGAACGGGAAGTCGCCAGCCTGCTCACCGTCATGGTGCTCTGCAACGAGAGCGAGGTGGTCCGCAAAAACGGCGGGTTCGTGGTCAACGGAACCCCCACCGAAAACGCGCTTGTCTACCTGGCGATCAACAATGGCCTGCAGATCCAGGCCCTCGAGGAGACCTTTCCGCTGCTGAAGATGTACCATCGGGCGGAAAACCGCAATTTCATGGCCTCGGTGCACGGGGCGGACACCGGCGGCCATCTCGTTGCCGTCAAGGGAAGCCCGTCGCAGGTGCTCTCCTACTGCACCCACCAACTGATTGACGGCAGGAAGATCGAACTGACCGATGAGGAGCGATTGCACATCCAGTCCGAAAACGAACGGATGGCCGGTGCCGCCCTGCGGGTGCTCGGCGCCGCCTACCGCATCCAATCGCAGTTCGACCCGGACGGCGAGGTGGACGGCATCCTTGCGGAGGGGCTCGTCTGGGTCGGCCTGGTGGGGATGATCGACCCGATCCGGGACGGGGTGCCGGAGTTGATGGCGCGCTTCCACCAGGCGGGAATCAAGACGGTGATGATCACCGGCGACCAGTCCGCCACCGCCTACACCGTCGGTAAATCCCTGGCGTTAAACGGCAGCAGCAAGCTGAACATCCTCGACGCGGCTTCGGTGTCCAGCATGGAACCGGAGATGCTTGCCACCCTGAGCGAACAGACCAACATCTTCTCCCGGGTCAGCCCCGCCCACAAGCTGCAGATCGTCGAGGCCTTCCAGCGCGGCGGCAAGGTGGTGGCAATGACCGGCGACGGCATCAACGACGGCCCTGCGCTGAAAAAGGCGGATATCGGCATCGCAATGGGTCGGACCGGCACCGACGTCGCCCGGGAGGTTGCCGACGTGGTGCTGGAGGATGACGAACTCGAGACCATGATCGTCGCGGTCCGCCAGGGCCGCACCATCTACCTTAACGTCCGCAAGGCGCTCGGCTTTCTTCTTTCAACCAACTTCAGCGAAATCCTCGTCGCCTTCGTCGCCAATGCCGCGGGCCTGGGCCAGCCGCTCAGCCAGATGCAGCTTCTGTGGATAAACATGATCACCGATATCTTCCCGGGCCTCGCCCTGGCGTTGGAGCCGCCGGAGGAGGACATTATGCATCGGCCGCCCCGCGATCCCCACGAACCGATCATCCGCAAGCAGGACTTCCGGCGGATCGGTGTCGAGGCCTCGGCGATCAGTCTGGGTGCCCTGGGCGCCTATGGCTTTGGCCTGGCCCGGTACGGCGCCGGACCGCGCGCCAGTTCCATGGCCTTTCTGAGTCTGACCAGCGGGCAGTTGCTCCATGCCCTGCACTGCCGGTCCGAAACCCATGGCATTTTCGAGAGCCGCGCGCTCAAACCGAACAAATATCTCAATGTCGCACTGGGCGGCTCCTTTGCCCTGCAGGCACTGGCGATGGTGGTGCCGGGGCTGAGGTCGCTGCTCGGCATCCAGCCGATCGCGCTGGCGGATGCGGCGGTCATCGGCACCGGCGCCGTGGTCCCGCTCCTGGTCAACGATGTGTATAAGCGGGCAAGAACAGGAAAGGAGAGAACCGCATGAAAAAGGATTTCATCTTCACCTCCGAGTCTGCCACCGAGGGGCATCCGGACAAGATCTGCGACCAGATCAGCGATGCGGTGGTCGACCGGTTCCTGCAGGCCGACCCGCTCGCCTACCTGGACGCCGAGTGCGCCATCTCCCAGGCCATGGTCTTCATCGCCGTGCAGTTTTCTTCCTCGGCGATCGTCGACATCCCTCTGGTCGCCCGCGAGGTGATCTGCCAGGTCGGCTACACCTCCGAGGAATTGAACGGCAAGACCTGCACGGTATTGACCAGTATCAAGGAACTGCCTCGGGACGAGACCTTGCGTATCGATGAGGAGACCTTGGGCAACGGCGAACTCGACCGTATCCGCGTCCGGCACCAGGTCAATGCCTTCGGTTATGCCTGCACCCAGACGCCGTCCTTCATGCCGATGCCGATTTGGCTGGCCCACAAACTCGCCCGCCGGATCACCGCCGCCCGGTTCACCGGTGCCCTTCCCTATCTCGCCCCGGACGCCAAGACCCAGGTCGGCGTCCAGTACAAGGACGGCAAACCCCACAGGATCTACAGCCTCTCCCTGCAACTCGGTCTCGACAAGTCGGCGTCGGCGCCGACCGAAAAACGGCTGCACGACCAGGTGCTGGAACAGGTCGTCGGCCCCGCCTTCTACCAGGAACACATCGCACCGGACCAGAAGACCCGCATCCACATCGATGCCGGCAACACCCTGGTCACGGGCGGCCCGATGGCCCATTCCGGGCTCTCCGGCCGCAAGACCGCCATCGACACCTACGGCGAATACGCCAGAAACAGCGGTTCGGCGTTAAGCGGCAAGTCGCCCGGTCGTGTCGATCGGGTCGGCACCTACATGGCGCGCTATGCCGCCAAGAACATCGTCGCCGCCGGGTTGGCCGACGAGTGCGAGCTGCAAATCAGCTATTCGGTGGGGCTGGCCAAGCCGGTCAGCGTCCAGGTGGAAACCTTCGGCACCGGCAGGCTGGACGACGACGCCATCCGCGACCTGATCATGGAGCATTTCGACTTTCGCCCTGCCAGTATCCTGAAACAATTCAAGCTGCGGCACATGCCGAAAACGATCAAGGGCGGCTTCTATCGGAAACTCGCCGCCTACGGTCAGGTCGGCAGAATGGACATCGGCCTGCCCTGGGAGATGACCGATCGCGTTGCCGCCCTCCGCAAGGAGGCCAGGGTATAGTGCCGTGACCGCTCGGCATATTATATCGGTGGTCAACCACAAGGGTGGGGTGGGGAAAACTACCTCGGCGGTCAATATCGCCGCCGCCCTTGCGGAGCTGGGCGCCAAGGTGCTGTTCGTCGACCTCGATCCCCAGGGCAGCGCCACCGCGATGCTCGGAGTTCAGGATGACGGCGAGGGCCTTTTGCTCGCCCTGCAGCGGACCACGTCGTTGCCGGTGCAGCAGCTTGCCGGCGTCGGGATCGACCTTGTCCCTTCCGGGCCGGAACTGGTGAAAGCCCGCCAGCGGTTTTCCGGCGCCATCGGCGCGGAGCTTTTGCGGCGCTGCCTGCTGCAGACTCCGGGCGATTGGCAGTGGATCCTCATCGATTGCCCGCCGAGCCTCGGCATCCTTACCCACAACGCGCTGTTGGCCAGCAGCGAGGTCATCATCCCGGTGGAAACCAACTTTCTCGCCTTTGCCGGCATCCATCAGATGATGGAAACCATTGCCGCCATGCAGGCGATGCAGAAGGACCTGGCGGTGCGTGCGGTCATCCCCTGCCGGGTCCATCGCCGCAGGAAGATCCACCAGCAGTTCATGGACAGGCTCGTTGCGCTTTTTCCTGGCAAGGTCGCGCCGGAGGTGCGCGAGAATGTCGCCCTGGCGGAGGCCCCGGAGTTCGGGCAATCGGTGCTCAGCTATGCCCCGCATTCGAACGGGGCAGCGGATTACCGGGAAGTGGCCAAATGGCTGGTGGGAAAGGGGTGACCACCTGGAACGTGACTGAGAAAGGGCTGCCCCCTTGGGCTGTAATTTGAAGGTGAAAACGCAAAAAGCGTCCACTACCAACGGTGGACGCTTTTTTGCGTTAGACAAGTTTTTTCCTGGAATCTTCAGGCAGGGCCGGGAGAGGCCGCCGCCTGCAGAGCGGCGAGCAGTTCCTTCTTGCCCATCGAGGAGCGGCCGCGGATCCGCAGTTCCTGCGCCAGTGCATACAGGTCCTCCTTGGACCAGCTTGCCGAAGGTGCAGCGGTTTTCGCTGCCGCTTTGCGCGGTTGTCTTTTCCTTACCGCCTTGGCCGGAGCGGCAAGCTCGCCGGCACCCTCTGCAGCGGCCATTGCTGCGCCAGCGCCCGCAGCGGCAACGGCCTGTTCGCCGATCTCGATCTCGCCCTCCTCGTATTCGACGTCGGGTTCTTCCCCCGTCTCGCCCTTCAATTTGTCCATCAACGAGCGATAGCCGCGACCGGCTTCCTTGGCCAGCGGCTTGGCGGCATTGGCCAGCGCCGGGCCGACAATCTTGAGGCCGATGTAAATTCCGAGTCCCCACAGGGCGTATTTTGCTGAAGTCTTGAGCAGACCGCCGTTGGATAAGAGCGCCATATGTTCCTCCTCTCGGGTGAAGGGTTAAGGTTATGAAGGACGGAACCTGTCCGGGATTGAATGTTGTCATCATGATACAGCCGTCGGAGAAATACAACCTTGATTCTCCATTAATCGAAAATTAACCAAATCTTAACCATTGCTTTTCCGTGTTTTGTGGCAAGGTGTCGCCTTGGAATCGACGTGCGATGGCGCATGCTCGGAGAGCCGCAAACGTGAGGAAAGGGGAAAACGATGGTTGGTCTATCCAGTGCGATCTGGCTGGAATTTATTGCCTGTGTGCTGGTGATCGGTTTTGCCGGAGTGATCCTCTCCTTTTATGGAGACGTGATCGCCGACAAGACCGGCTTGGGCGGCACCTGGATAGGGGTGATCATGCTTGCCACCGTCACCTCGCTGCCGGAGTTGGTTACTGGAGTTGTGTCGGTAAGTGTCGCCGATTTTCCCGACCTCGCCGTCGGCGATGCGCTGGGCGCCTGTATTTTCAACCTAGTGATCCTGGTGCTGCTCGACTTTCTCCATCGGGGCAAAACTCTTTTTCAGGAATCGAGCGAGGGCCATATCCTCTCCGCCGGCTTCAGCCTGGTGCTGACTGGCTTCGTCGGCTACAGCATCTTCCTCTCCCACAACGGCGCCCATCTCCGGATCGGTCACGTAGGGCTTTATACGCCGATCATCATCTTAATGTATGCGGTAGGGGTGCGGACCGTGTTTCGCTATGAAAAGGCCCATGTCGCCGAATTTACCGACCATGCCCCTGACCAGCGCCCGCATTTGAGCCTGGGCCAGGCGGTTATTCGCTACTGCCTGGCCGCTCTGGTGGTGGTCATTGCCGGTATTGCACTCCCCTTCATCGGAAACCGCATCGCCGTTGCCATGAATTGGCAGCAGGGATTCGTCGGCACCGTTTTCATCGCGGTCGCCACCACCATCCCCGAAATGGTGGTGGCAGTCGCCGCCATGCGCATCGGCGCCATCGATATGGCGGTCGGCAGTCTGCTCGGCAGCAACATGTTCAACATGCTCGTTCTGGCAGTGGACGATCTCTGCTACACTGCCGGGCCGCTTCTTGGGCGGGTGGCCAAGGTGCACGGCGTTTCCGCCTTTTCGGTGATGCTCATGACTGGCATCGCCATCATCGGCCTGTTTTACCGGCCTCCCGGCAGAGTACTGCGTACGGTGGGCTGGACCTCGATCTTCCTTTTTGTTTTCTATCTGCTCAACACTTTCACCCTCTATCTTTTCAGCCGCTGAAAGTCAGAGAAGACCCTCGAGGGAATACGCTTGCTGGAGTCAATTCGTCGAGAGCCTGTCTCCGGGAATCAGGGCCGCGTCGATTCTGCATTGATGGAAGTAATTACGATTGACAGGGGCTCTTCCTCTCTCTATAGGTGAAAGAGAGGGAATAATTGGCTCTATCTCACTGAGAGAAAGGAGAGGACCTCTGCGTCTGTGTCTCCGTCAACCTGGAAACGGGATACGGTGACAGAATCGCAGGTGTTGCGATGACGACAAATCGGAAAAAGGGAGAAGTTCTATGCGCTGGCTGGTTCCCGCCGCAACGGCGCTCTGGGGCCTGTGGACGTGGGCCCATGAGCGCGAGATCGACCGCAGCCGCGAGCGGGCCCGCCTCGCGGCACTCTACGTGAATCCCTTTCTTTCCGCTTGCGAGGACCTGCAGAGTCGCATCTACAACATCCTGGAACAGGAAGGCCTGCACACCCTGCGGTTACGGTATCCCGACGGATCCTATGCCGAGGAAACCTTGTACCTGATCGTCCGTTGGTTCGGCTGGCTGAAGACCGTTCTTCGCTACAGCCCCTACACCCAGGATCGACAGGTGATCAGACTGGCGGAGGCGATGCGCAACGCCTTCGCCACCTCGGACTACCCGGTGGGGGCCTTTGCTTTTTTCCGGCCGGAGCAGAAATCCCTCGGAAGGATGGTCATGACCCGTTTTGACGGGCAATACGGCATCGAACTCGATACCATTCCGTACTGCGAATTCCTCCAGGTGCTCGAACGACCCATCCTGAAAGCCAGCGACGCCGTGCAACAGAGTCTGGCAGCACTCCGGGACACGGAAGAAGCCGCTAAACTGCCTGGAAGGGAGCGGCTTGTGACGGTCCAGAATTATCTCGTTGAACTGCTCAACTACGTAGAGAGAAGAGAGGGATTCAGCCTCTTTCCCGGTGTCCGAAAGAAATGTCGCCATCACGGCATGAAACATGTTCCCTCATTGGTTATCAGAACGCCGCCATCGAAACGTGCTGGGAGGAGAAAACGGCCGGATGGTGCTTTTTCTGTTAGAGGAATTTAATGAACCCCATCAGCATGAGAAATTGAAATTACTTGCAAGATTTTGGCGTTACTTTTTCATCTTCATTTTTTTTGAGGTGGTGAGGCGATGACATCAATGCCAAGTTTTTTGGCTGCTCCAGTTCCTGATCATAACTTAAGCTGGTGGATCTTTATTTCTTTTTTTAGATTAAGTGTTTTCCGTCACTGGGAGCGGTGTGGGGATCTTTCGGTCGGGTCATAATTGACAAAATGGATGTTTTCTCTTAGAACTCTAATCTTTGATAGAAAATTCAGGAAATTTACCGCTTCATCCCTCGATTTTCCCGGACTCGCGAAATAGAGGTAGTTGCTTTTTTTTCAAGTGTTATTCGCGTAGTAGTTAATCGCCCTTTTCGCCATGTCATGGTCGGGGACAGACCCCAATTGTCTTCGGTGCAGGCGGCATGACGACGGCGGTCGTTTCCCCGGACGGGTTGCGCACGGATCTGGCCATCGACGATTCCGGCATCCTGACCCCGATCACAAGGACGCTGGCGCAGCGGTTACATACATCCCGCCATCAATCTGGAATGGTTGGTTGCTGGATTACATTTCAGATGGCCATCATCAACATGCTACGCCTTTGCTACCCGGCCTTTTTGGGGTCTGTGGAAAGAAAACCAAAGACAACCTCAGCGAAAAAAAGCCCGAACCGTAATCCTTGTGCGGGATGTTTCTCAGGGGTGAAGATCTTCTCTGTTTTTTTCTTTGACTTATATGGTCGTCCGCGAGGCCACACCACGGTGCGCCCCATTTCTTCGATAGGTCTTTTGTCTGTGTTTTCGATCTGAAAAATATCAATGGGAACATCGAATTGTTTTGACCAATATTGCATTTGATAATGCTCGGAAATATCTGGGTTGGGGAAGAGTGAAATTACTATCCTTTCTTTTTCGAACCCAATGAGGCGAAGCAATTTTAGAAAAATTAATTTTTCTTCGGAAGTTGCGAGCTTCAATCTGCTATCAGTTCTGGTGGTTTTGCTCAAATAGAGACCCAGTCCCTGTCGCACGATTCCCTTGTCTTCTTCGTTTGTCAATCTCGCCACGCACGAAAAAATCATTGCGGCATCGGCGCAATCATTCCTGGTGGATGGCATCGAAGGCCAGAACTTATTCTCAGGGCCAGCGATATTGTTTTGCTGTTTATTGATAAGAGCAAGCCGGTTACGCTTGGTCCTCCTTCCTCCCAACTCCCGTGCTCGATCAATCCATTCTTGGATCGTATCAGCAGGGAAGCGAAAATGGTCTGCCAAAGCATGAATAGTTGCTCCTTGGCGAAATCCCTCGAAAATTTGCAGGACGATAAAAGGATCCTGCACGGCTCCAGATTCCGGATCTGTGTTTTTCATGCTCGAGGCTAGCGGCTCCATGCCCTCCAGCACCGGGTCCGGCAGAATCCCTTTCGATCCAATTCTGTCAACGAAAAACGCAATAAAATCCTTGGTGGAGTGCAACCCGGTGAGGTCTTTCCTGCTACGTTCCGCGCGCCAGCTGGCGTGAGTGATCCCAAGAAGAGCCGCTTGGGTGGGGAGAGGGAGTTTGTGTTGGTCCTGTTGGAGGTATGCGCCCAGCAGCCAGTCGAACAGATGCATGTAGGTGTTTTGTGTTTCCTTTGGGTCTACGTGACCGCAGAGGGTGCTGATCAAATAGAGCAAGCGCCGCGATGCCTGGATATTCTCAGAAAGCAGAAGTTGCCGTGGAAGGGATGGAAGATCCTCGGGCAGCAATTTTTTTGAATCTTTATTTCGCCAGATTTCAGGAATGAGTCCAGGTATTTTTCCAGAGAAAAGATAGATGAGCATATATGTGGCAAAACTGTGCCGCAGATTATGCATGCTGATCGTCGGATCCCGCGTAATTTCCCTCATTGCGTTCTGGATTGGCGAAAATAACAGTCTGTCGTTAATCAGGGTGTCATTTTGACCCTCTTCGCAAAAAAGCAGACAATTTTTCGGAACATTTTCTCTTACTTCGCTTTTTCGTATTTTTACCCATTGGACAAGGTAGGAGATCTCTTCTGGAGTGAGTAATAAATTGAGGGGCAATCGGCGCGTCGATTTACTGCTTTTCACCTTGCCGAATGGATTGCTGCGGATGTGGAGCTCGACAGCAGGAAGGGCGCTAGGCGAAATGGGTAGGGTGATTGTTTCGAAAATGGTGATAGGGGTGAGGTCGACAAGTCTGATTCGCCGTGCTTCAGCACGACGCAATCCCAGTCGGTAACAGAGAATCAGGAGGACCGTATGCATGATCCGGATCCGCTCCGGCTGAAATGGATTATTCATCAGATGTCGGCCAAGGACTATGTATTCGCGAGGGGTTATGATGTTGGCATCCACCATCCTCAACCCGCCCGCGACATCGCTTATGTCGGCAGGAGCAACGCCGTGCTTCTTGACCAGAAAATCGTGAAAATCTGATAATCGTTCTGCCCGATTCGACCTGTTGTTCGGCGAAACTGAAGTTTCAAGAACCTGGTCATAGAGAGTTTCCCAGTCTGAGCTGGACATATCTTTGAAGGGGATTCCTGTCCAATGGATAACCAACGGTTTGCTAATGGCATAAAGGTATTGAACAGCGCTGGTCGGTCCCAGGATTTTTTTGCCCGTTCTGACCGTGACCAACCTAATCGCCCACTCCGCCAATGCTTTGACTAGCGAGCTAGCCGCGGGATCTTTGGTGAGTTTTTTTAAATCGGCAAGCAGGTTTCGTTTAAAAGAGGGGGACGCCTTTTTTGAGCGTGTGAAAGGGCGGAATAAATCCTGAAGTTTTTTATGCTGGTCGGGAAGCTCATCATATTCATCGTGGATTTGGGGTGTCGATGCATCTGCTGCTACCTCGAATTTACCTTTATCTGATCGCTCCAGGCGTGCCGAGTGTACGACCATTTTCTTGGTTATTCGGTCTGTTTGGAGCCTGGCCCAGCCCGTTTCTTCTAATGAAAGCGCAATGGTGAGACTTTCCGCGTAGGTAACGAGGAAGGGAGGGATCTTCAATCTTAGGTTGGTGCCGGCAACGGCTGCAAGTTGGGCGAAGGATGGGCGATCATCCGGTGACAGGCCGAGGCATGCCAGGTATCGCGGCAAACAATGCTGCAAAATTTTGTCCGGAGACTCTGATTGGTCAAATTCGGATTGACCGCGATAGATGCTATGCCAGAACAGCAACAGGCAGGATGTGGTTGAGTCGGGAAACCATCTGCGGGTGAGAGTGACCGCCATATCCCCTTGTTTCTCGACATGATGCAGGTCGAGAAACAGCCTGTTATCTCGTGCCACCAGAGAGTTGGGTAAATCCCTTATCAGAGAGACAACCCATTTACGATGGAGCAGGGCCCCGTTAACCACTGCGGAGAAAATGATTTTACCAAGAAGGAGTTGTTCGGCGGTCGGCTGATATTGTTTTTTTGCGAACCCCGCTTGGGCCGATTTTTTGATGTAGTTTTTCGGAGCCAGAAAAAAATCTGGATCGTGCAAGGTGTCCAGAAACCGCTGGTGTAACCGATGCAACGAGGAAAGAGGAGAAAAGGAATTTGGGGTAAAGGGGGAAGGCTCCCGTGGAAGAACCACCATCGGATCAGGGATGGGGATGTTCCAGTCGAGTTGATTCGCTCCGTGGATCAATCCTTGCCGCAGGAAGTTATGGCGTCGGCGGAGTTGGTAGCCATTGCAGTTCTGGTGGATTTGCGCAAAAAGTGAGCTGACTTCGTCTTTGGTGAGGGTGATGTTGGGCTCGCCTATGACAAGCCCTGGTTGTGAGTGGTAGATGATTTCCAGGGTGGCCTTGAAGTCCTCGTTACGAGCTTTGCGACGGTTGAAGGCGCGTGCTGTCTCCCCACCTTTGGCAGGTTTCTCGGGAATTTCGAGAAGCGGCCATCCTGCCCAGATATCTCCTGGACTCAAAAAATCGCTTTGACCGTGATCCATCCCGCTTCCTTGCTGATTCTGGTGAGCGGCTCCTGAAGTACGGTGCGAAAATCAGCCGGGGAAAGAGAGGAAAATTTTCCGTAAGGCTCGCGCCCTCGGTCCCAGTGCCCCATGTATGCATCGATGATTTCTCCTGGCACGCCGTATTCAGATAATTTCGTGCGGAGATAATGTCTGTTTGCATTCAGGGGAAGAGGGTATGTCCATTTTATTTTGCTGCTCAATGTAGAATTGCTGATATTTTCTATTTTATACCCATTTCTTAAAAAGAAAAAAAATGGAATTTTATACTGGTTATTGCCATGGCTTTTTGTGGAAGTGTTGCTTCTTTCGGTGCTTTTCCATGAAAAATGGTCACTCTCGATAAGTTGTATCTTAAGTGTTTCTGAAAGTGTATTGTTAAGAAGCGCGATTGGCTCAATAAGGCTGTAGCGGTATCGCCTGTATTCCCTGAGTTGTGCGAGGCAAACGGGAGGAAGCCATGCGATACGCGAGTTGTAATAGACATTGTCGTCCTTGTCCGAGATAACGATAAATCCGGATTGCCAATCAATATTGCTCTCATCGTGAAGGGGATCTCTCACTGCCCGGTATCCTGTCATGAATCCAAGCATGACCAGGCAATACGCCACAAAAGCGTTGTGATAGCTGACTAGATACTCTTGATGTAGCCTGTCGCTGCGGCGGTAGTTGATCATGTCGCGCAGGTCTTTGACAAGCAGGGCCACGGTTTGTGGTTTAGGGCAGATAGCAGAGCCGATTCTGTCTGATTGGGGGATAGGGGGGGCATCTGGCAGCTTCGGGGTGGATTTCATTAAATGAAGCAGAGGTCGCTCAATCGATTTGCAGACTTCCATGTAGATGTCCTGCAAATCTTCTCTTTTTGGGGAAAAATAATAAAGTGATGTTCGCTGGCTCCCCGCTGGAGGCTGACCAAAAAGACATGCGGAGATAGCAGTGTCTCCAGTGACATCGGCGATATAGTGGGAGAGATGGCCGGAAATTCTTGCGGCTGTTAATCGTGGCTGCTCTTTTTGGCCAAGAAGGCTTTGAAATCTTTTGAAATCTTTTTCGAATTTATTTTCAACAAGATCGAAAAATGGAGTTGATTTTTCTCCAACATGGCGAGACTTGCACCATCTCGATAGAAATTCTCTGCACAAGGAAGGTGCTGGCAAAAAAATCCTTGAATGAACTTGTTCAACGAGATATTTCCAGGATTTTTTTGCTTTCTTCCGGCCTGAAACTTTGGGCTCTGGGATTACCCAGCACTGTTCTGACAAACAAAAATAAATCTCGTTGTCAGGGCCGATATGTTGCGGAATTTGCTCGATAGATGAGCAGACCCTCATCAAAATAGCTCGGGAGAAACTGCTGGACGTATAGTACATCGCTGCCATGATAGCAACGAATTGATTGCTCTCATCCCAAGTCATCCCGTGGTTGCGGTATTTGTGGTTGTACAATTTTTCGAGACCGACAAAAAATGAATGCAACTCAGGAAGGCTTAATTTCCCCCAGCCTATGGCGAGCAGTTGGTTGGCGTTAGCAAGATGCCGATGCTGATTTATTATCCGTACCGCGGCTGACTGGTTTGCCTTTCTGGAGTCATTGCGTGGAAAGGTGACACTGGTCGCTACCGTTGGCCCTGAATAATTTTCCGCAGGATCAAGACCCTCCCGCTGTGCTTCTCTCGCTTCATTCTGGTCGCAGGTCGAATGGTGATACAGTCGTAAAGTGGGTGGTGATGGACCAGTATCGGCATCTTCGCCTGTATAGTCGGAGATGACCACGCGTTTGGCTGCGATCAGTTTTTTTTCTGCCCGAATCGGTTTCTCTCGGGTTTCCCGGTGCCCCTTGCGAGCACCTGTTGCATGGGCAAGCAACCGTTCAAGAAATGTAAAAAGGGAGTGTTCTTTTTCAGAAAGCGAGACGTCGTCTTTCAGGTCTTCGAGTTTTTTATGAAAATCAGTAGGCGAGAGGATTGCGCGAGGTAATCTGGCAAGGATCAGTGATTCATTGGCCAATTGTCTGATTGATCGTGAGGCGTTTTCTCGGTTACTGATAAATTTTCTGGATGGATCTCTTTGGAAATGGCGGAATGTTAAATGAGAATATAGAAGATATGCCTGAAGTTGTAGATAGCGTTCTGCGATGTCTTGCCTAAGTGAGCGGTGGGGGAGGGTGGCCAATGCACAATACACGGGGAAATAAGAATGCAACCCATGCATACCCTTCTTTTTCTTGTCGTGCTTCTTGGATGTCGCGAGGGCATTTGTCTGATGGAGTTGTATTATGCTGCGACAAATAGTTTGCCACAGGACGCTCTTACCTGCCGGCAAAGCCTGGGGCGCTATGCGTAAGAGCAGTGGCTGCAACTTTAACAGCCGTTGGCATACTTGTGCGATATTGGTGAGATCGGGATCAGCGTCTATCTCTTCGAAAAAGGTCAGGCATGCTGCCTGATTTTCTTTACTATCAGGGAAAATTCTGTGAGCTAAGCCAATGTGGGCAGAATGCGCCATGCTTGGCTATTTTCCGTCGGCGGGAAATTGTTCGAGTTCGAGAGATGGTGTTGGCTGCTCAGCGGAATTCGAGAGTCGTCGACGGTCTGTTCCCAGATGCCTTGCCAATGCCGATTTGTTGTTCAGTCCTGGGAAAAAGGTCATAAGTTGCTCAGGCCCCATGGAATTCCACAATCGCAAGATGTCCAAGTCCCACGCCTTGTTGTCAAGACCGTAGACAAGGTTGCATAACAAAGTATCCAGCAGAACTAGGTCTGAGATATCCTCTGGTGAAGGGTGGAGGATAATTGCAGGAATGTTATCGTTTGGAGCAAGATAGGATTGGGCTAGCTGGAGCCCACGTAATCCCGCGTAGCAATAATATTGATTATCTTCCCCATTGGTTAGATGGAGTGGGTGCATATCTAAAAAAAGTTTTATGCCATCTTGGCTGACCATTTCCCCTGTTTGCAGGTGCAGGCGGCAAATGGCTAGAGACTCCAGTATGTTGTGGGGGGTTTTGGGATGGATGGTAATGTCTTTCAGGAAGATATATTTGAATACTCTTGAAAAGTTAAGGATTGCATCCGGTTCTGGTCTAGAAATAGTAGGATCATATGGCTGTGATATGGGTTTTTTCCGTCTCATGTGAGGACCATTTGGTTTTTGTGTCACACAAATCAAGTGCATGCGTACTCAATCCAGCCAATTTCCAATTTGAGTTCTGGGATGCGCGCGAAATGACGAAGGTTGCCATGAACAGCCTATCAAAACCGTGCAAGGTTGAGGCGGTGAAAACCGGCAATCTCGGCTGTTTTTGCCGGCGGCATCCCGGCCTGCTCGGCGAACTCGGGCCAGCGGCGTATGGCATCGCCCACTTCTCGGATGATATCTTCAGGCCGGGAAAGGCTGATGCCCTCGCCGACAGCAATGAGATCAGCCGGTTCGAAATGGTCCCGTTTGCCGTTGATACTCATTTGATGCTGGTTCGTCCATTTGCCGGCCGGATTGTGCGAGTAGGTCAGGTCAAAGGCGGGGGAGAGGCGCCATTTGCCGTTGTGATCCATCAGAAAGGCGATGTTCTTGGTGTGGTCGTCCTGATTTCTTGCGATCACGTTGAAGACCATGCGTCGGTACTGTTCCACCGCCTCGGCCTTGCTGAGGCGCAGGGTGCGCATCACTGCAAAGGCCTGTTCGTAGCCATAGGCGCCGGCCAGGTTGAAGTCGAAATGGGCCAGGCCGCAGAGGGACTGCATGTGGATTTTTTCCCCTTGCGCCCGATCAAACCGCTTGGTCAGAAAGTGGGCCCGACCATGCTCTTCCAGAAGGCGGCACTCGGTTATTTCGATGCCGGCTGCCCTGGCCATCAGGGAATAGGCATATTCGACCCGGCCATAGCCTTTGGGTTCGCCAAGTTCAAGGTCGCTGACGCCGTCGAACTTGAGGATCCAGCACTCATAGCCTGCCGGGACATCGGCCTGGCCGGAAATCACATGCCCCCGCGCGTCCATGGCGATAACCGCCTTGGGCCTGGCTCCGCCGGCGGAGGTGCCGACCCGAAGGATGTCCATGACCGCTTCGTTGTCACTTTGCCCGTTTTTAATCAGGCTGGTGTCCAGAGATAATCGTTGTTGTGTGATTTCCTGGGCAAGGCGGGTGAGTTCCTCAATTTCGATCGGAACGGAATTGTCCAGGCCGCGTACCACAGTAGGTCGAAACTCCAAACCACCCATGGCCCTGCGGCCCATATAGCAGAGCCGTTCGACCGGGCTGAAAGCACCGCGGTCGCGGCCATTGCGAGCCAGCCAGGCGTCTATGACGGCATTCCCGAACTTGTCGGGCAGAGCATCTGCCAGGAGCCCCGGCAGGCCATGGAAGCTTTCACGATTCAAGGAGGGGAAGGAGAAGATGGCTTCTCCCTGCCGGGCGGCGGCAAGCCCCATGTGAATTGGGGAAAGATCCAGCCCCTGTTTCAGGAAGGATGGATCGTACTCGAACACCGCATAGCCCCGGTCGCGAAGCCAGGAGACTGCGCCGACATCGCGACCCCAAAGGCTGATCATAGCGGTGTCGATTTTTTCTACCATTCGGAGGGATCCTCGCTGGTTCCCTTATTGCCGTGTTTTCCTGAGGCCCGCTGCCGTTTCTTGCCGCGCTGTTTGGCGAGTTGCAGGGGGCTCACCTCCGGTTCCGGAAGGAACGAATCCAGACTGTCCAATGCTCCGAGTTCGCGCAGGACGGCAATCAGCGAGGCGAGGCGTCCGCGTCCACTCTCAAGCCCTTTGATCACATTGAGTGACACGGTGGCTGCGGTGGCCACCTGCTGCTGGGTGAGATTCTTGCGCAGCCGCAAGTGCTTGAGCCGGATGCCTATTTCCTCGCCAATCGCTTTGTCGGTCATCGAGTAATAGTTCATAATAGCCTAATAATATGCTTTTAAGCGAAAAAATGGAACCAGTAGTCTTTTTTTAGTGTGTTGTGAATACACAACTTTGGGGTGCCATGTCAATCCGTTGATTTTCATGGGAGTTGCTTGTTTATCCCCGATACGTCTCAGTATGCGTGCATTTGGGGTAAGTTGAACAACCCCAGAACTTACCCGTTGGTCCGTTTCTTAGGACACTCTCGTTCCCGCATTGTGCACAGAATTTCATGCCGCGCACCCTATCGATGATTTTCGGTAGGGCACCGACCGCATAGAGCGGCAGAGAAATGAGGAAGAATACCACCTGTTCCTTTTCTACCTTTTCTTTCACGGAGTCCAAAACAACCGGATGGGAGACCCCCTGAGAACTTGGTGGGTTAAGGTCAAAACGCACCGCTATGCTGGCCCCTTTTTCCCGGATGAAGTAGTGAAGGGATTTCAGAGTTCCGCTTTTTCCTGCCTTAACCTCAACGGGAACGATCAAGTCCCCGAAGGATGTGACAAAATCCACCTCTGCGTTAGCGCCCTTTTTTTCTCTCAACCAATAATGCAATTGAGGGGGGGCGCCGCCTTCGCGTTTATCGATGAGATGCTGACCGATGAATTGCTCCGCAAGGCCACCTTCATTGATCAGTTTCTGTTCGTTCATGGCAGAGATGGCTTGCCAATCGAGCCCGCATACGTGATTGGCCAATCCTATGTCAAGGAAGAGAAGTTTGTAGATGTTGTCGTCCGTCTCGGCCTGAAGCGGGAGGCCGGTGCAGTGGCTGTGGTGCACACGATGGCAGACCCTCGCCATTGTCAGGAGATGGATCCCCTCTTTGACTTTGGCGGCCCGGATGTCTCTATCTATGTTGCTGTATTTCACCTTACGTCCAAGGTTCCTCGGGATGAAAGTGAAAATTTTTTGAAGGACGGGTAGGTCCTGTTTTCGTCCGTATTTGGCGAAATCGTCGAGATAGGTGTTAACGATCGCCGCATGAATCTGGCTGACTTCCAAGAATGAGTCGGTTTCCTTGAAAGTCGTTACCGCCTCAGGCATCCCCCCCACCAGAAAATATTGGCGCTGGCGTTTCAGTAGTTTGTCATGGGCAACCTGGGGTATGCCCTTCTTCAGGTCCAGTTCATCAACATATTTCAGGAGAGTGGGCTCCAGTGCCGCAAGGAATTCGTTGAAAGTCAGGGGATAGAGATGGAGGTAGTCGATCCGGCCGACAGGCATGGAAAACGAGTGATCAGCGAGGGTGAATTCAAGGAGAGAGCCGGCAGCGATGACAGGAAGATTCGGCAGGTCTTCCAGAAAGTAGCGCAATGCCATGAGGGCATGCGGGGTGGCCTGGATCTCGTCAAGGAAGAGCAGGCTGCCCTCTTTCCGAACATCCCTGCCGAGTAATGCCTCCAGTTCCCGGCAGATCTGTTCCGTGTTTGTCGTGCGGAAGATCTCGTCCAGAAGAAGGTGACGCTCAAGGTTCACCTCATTGAGTGTGAGTCCGGCCTCTTTGGCAAATTGGCGTACGAGGGTGGTTTTTCCCACCTGCCTTGCGCCACGTAACACCATGGGTTTGCGCGCTTTTTTTGTTAACCAATCATGTAGTTGGCGTTCCGCGAGGCGAAGAATCATGACTAAATCACCCCTTATTTTAGCATATTAACCGATGTAAATAAGCTTGATATTCTCTCTTAATTTTAATTGTTCTGGCCTTTATTGGCAATCTGTATGATTTTGAAGGGGGTTGAATGGATGTCAGGCTTATGGTCAAATTTGTCAAAAATAATGAAATTGGAATGTTGCGTCAATGCGACCAGCCTTAAAGTACATCAGGTGTCTCATTGTGGCAATAGCCCGAACGGCGCGGGGTAAATTATCTTGTTATCTATTCGAATTTACGACCAAATTTATTACTTAATGGTA
The DNA here is from genome assembly GCA_040755255.1 of Thermodesulfobacteriota bacterium. Classification (GTDB taxonomy): domain Bacteria; phylum Desulfobacterota; class Desulfobulbia; order Desulfobulbales; family S012-135; genus JBFLZZ01. The sequence continues at coordinate 7,885 of JBFLZZ010000010.1, read as the reverse complement.
TTTAAGGGAAGCAGAAAAAAGTAGACTACGAATCCGTAGGTCGCAAGTTCGAATTTCCGTGTAATGCCGTTCCGAGTGGTGATTTTTCACATGGTCAAGCCTTGCTTCCACCAGGGTGAAGAAGTCCGTGTCGGTCGGCCCTTCCGCTGGCAGGGGCCTTTCCAGATCCTCGCGATGCTTGGCTTCCGCCTGTTTTGCCTCCTTCTTGGTCCTGTACCAAGCGTTGGTGTACCGTTTGCCTTTCAGGGTGAAGTCGTACCGCCACCCTTTGCCCTTGACGAAATAGCTGCTCATAAAGGTCCTCCATTCTTGGAAAGAATATTGAACCCCCGAGCTTCACACCGCCCAATTCCCGAAAATGCCGGTAAACCCAGCTCACACTCTTTTTCAGGAAGAGGGCGACTTCCTCAGGTGTTGTTATATTCTTCTGTCCGGGGTTGTCAACCATGCTCGCCGCCAAGGTACCGTCATGGGTTGGGAAGATCGGGCTTGGGCTTGGAGTCCTGGAAGGCCCCCTGGACCTGATTCAATTTGCGCTGCATCCGCTTGGTGAAATCCTTCTTGTCGTGGAAGCGTCGGCGCAGCTCGCCTTCCAGAAACCCCTGGCCCATGGTGATGATACCTTCCAGATCGTCGGGTCGCCGCTTGACGATGGCGGCAATGGACATGGCCGCTCCTGCGGAGAGGGCGAGAAGTTGGCGGAGATTGGCTTGGGGAGGGGCCGGACAGCGATGGACCTCACTGTCGCCGGGCCAGCGAACGTTTTCAAGCTGTGACCACCAGGGATGATTGACCGCCCGAGACTGGTGGTGGTCCCTGTTCGCCGGTTTTTCCGTCAATCGGCACCATTTCATGCAGTAGGCCCACAGGCTGTCCAGGGAGTTTTCCATGTCGGCAAAGGTGTCCACCTTGGGCTTGAAATCTCGGAGGACATCGCGGCGGATCTGAAATTCCGTCCTGGTGACCGGCTTGTCGTTGTATTCTTCCAACCCCCAAATCTGGGCAAAGAGGGGTTGCTTGTGAACGCTTTTCATCTTGAGTTCGCCAACCTTGTCGTAGATCCGCAGCATGATGTTGCCCTGGCCGAGGGTGATGCCTTCAAGCCTGCGATTGTGGTAATGCGTGGAAGATTCGATTGCCTTGGTGATCCAGTGCTCTTGCCGGTGAACCGGCACATCGCCGAGATCGAGGCCGATGGAATCCGCCGCCATGTGAACCTCGGAAACGCGCTCTTTCACAACACAGCCGCCGAAGAACTCGATCATGGAAAGGCATTTTTCATAGAGATCCCTGTAGCCGGGAGCCCAGCAGGAAACGGAGCCGATTTCCACCTTGAGGTTGGGCAGCTTGGAGTTGCCGTCCCTTGTGTTCAGCAGAAGCCGTAAATCGCCGCGTTCAAGGCGATAGGAAAAACGCGCGGTCCCCGAACGCATGACGTTGAACTCGAAACCTTCGAGATCGACGGGTTCGGATTCCTTTTCTCCCGCTTGGGCAGTGGTTTTCGCTTCTTCGAGTTTTTCGAGCAACAGAGGTGACGACCAATGCACCCAGAAACTGATCTTGAGGGTATCGAGGCAATTGGCTACTACAGGGTCAGATGAGATTCGGGTTTCTGACCCTTGGGATGGGCTGGCGCCGTCACCGCCAGGGGTGGCAGCCGGGTTGACGGGGTGTGGGGAATGATTTACTGTGGACATAGATCTCCTTCTCTACAGGGTTGGGGGTTCTGATTGGCCTGTTGGATGGTGCGAGTTTCCCGACCTGAACCATCCTTCGGGCCATTCTTTTTAATGGGGCTGACTGCGCCTCCGGAAATCTTCTATCTCGAAGGCTTCGAAGCTTTCCATGAACTGCCGGAAGGCCCCGGCCAGCCGGACCGCGCCTACTTTCCGCAACAGCTTGAATTCATCAAGCCCGATATACACAAGGTTCCTGCAGAAGATTCTCAGGGGCAGGCCAACCTGTGCCGAATACCGATCCAGCAGTTCCTTGATTTCGGTGTCGATGATGACGCTCATTGTGTCGTTGTCGATCTCTTCCATGTCCTCGGTGCCGAATTTGCCAAGCAGCTTTTCATGAAGTACTTCCATGATGTCGCGGAACACCTTGGCCGCCCGGATGACGCCCATGAATTTCAGGATTTTGAAATCGTCTAGCGCGATGTAAATAAGATTTCGCGCCAGTTTCGACCGGGTCAGATCCATTTCGACGGCGTATTTTTCGAGCAATGCCTTGGTGTCCTTGTCGATTGCGACGGTGATCGTGGTGTTCTTGTCTGAGATTGCCATGTTGGTTCCTGCTTGTCTATTGGGACTCGTGTGAGCGCTGTCGGGGCATCGAGGTTTGAGCTAAGCTCTGAGTTAATCGCAACCCATAATCATTTTGATTAGCTAATCATTGCCGAATTCAGCATGTGTTGTCAACTTCTATTTTCTCGGAGGCTGAGGGAGGGCAAAAGAAAACCCGGCCCCTGGATATTTGGTGTATCCGGTCCGGGTCTTCTTTTGCTGAGGCTTGCGAGCCGCAAGCCGGCTTCCACCCGGTCAGCTCAAGGCGCTGAACTGGGTGATCGCCGGTTTGCGTGATGGCTGATGTCAGACAAGAAAGAAGGGGAGAGAGGAAAAATGTTAAATTACCAACCAACATAAGTAGAATATGAGTTGCAATTGGGGGCAGCGAGGGATGATAATGAACATATCATTAGAATGATTTCCGGGGAAAGAACAAGTTGGAAGAGTGAGGCTAAAGTTTGGTTTTAGTAATTAAAATATGACAGCTAAAGTCAAGATCGGTAAAGAAGATATGAAGTATGCCAATAAAACATTTAATAAAAAATTCTGGCTCGTTGCAATTTGTCTAATTGTTGCTTTCTTAAGCAAGAAATCTTATGGGGCTATTATCGTTGATACAACAACAGCTGGTGGTCACGGATTATATGGCAATCTTATTGACGTTGCTGCGCAAATCATTTCAGATACAAAAATTAACATAATAATTAGTAAAAAGGATAATAGCGTGTTTGCGGAAAACGCGACGATATATATAACAAGTAAGATTTACGATATATCATCGAGTAGTATATATGCAAAAGGATCGATAACTGTATCAAATAAATACGCAATGATACCGATTGTGATTCCACCAGTAAACTATTCAAAATGGGTTTATGTCTGCGTAAAAAACAGCGCTGAGTCATGGGTAGGTCCAATTTTCATAACAACAACTCATAGCAGCGGAGTTTTCCAAAATTATGTGAGAGAATTTTACTCGCCTGTAACGGGAGGACTCATCCAAAGAGTGGTGACTCCATTGACGGGCGAAGGTTCAGTGGTAACTGATGTCGGTCTCGACAATACGCCCGAGCTAGCAACTGCTATCCATGTTCGCTATACGGCTAAAAATAGAACAATAGCCAATTACAGATCACCACGCATGGTTTCCAGCTACTCTGGAGCACAAAAAACATTAGATTTGTCAACATATAATGCGCTTGTGGAGATAGGTAAAGTGTTTTACCCGTTAAAAGACACGGTTGATATCATAGTTTCGTTTGTTCCTTATCTTGGAATAACTGTTGATATTAAAGATGCTATAATTCAAACATATTACCTAAAAAATAATTCAACCCAATTCGATGAATTTGCATACTGTATTTCAATAATTGGAATGCTAACAGAGGCAGTACCAACGTTAGACATGGCAGTTGATACAGTCAGGGCCAGTTATAAACTATTCATAAATTCTATTGAAAGCTTAACGGTAGCAAAAGAGGTAACAACAGGTTTTGCATATCACAGTATCGGTGTAGCCTCATATTTTGAGAGGGGAAAATTTGAAGACTGTGCCTACAAATTAAAAAATATAAGCGCCAATTTATTGGACAAGTCAACAAAATTTTATTTAGAATTAGTAGATAAAGGTGATATTAGAACTATAATTAATAATATTGATAGGACTAGATCCGAGTTCAACCATATAGTATGGGACATGGTGCTGAATAAATTTTCGAATCCAGCAGAATTTGCACAAAATGTATCAACAGCTTTCAAAAATACATATAAAAGTGGTGTTAAAACATTTGAAAATTTTACAATTCCATATATCTGTTCCTCGACATTCTATAGAAGAATGTTTGATAAAGGCGAGAATCTCGCGGGGTTGAGGCATTCAATCTCGGAAACCATGCAAAGACTAGATATGCTTACAGAGGGTTCAAAAACATTAAATAATATTTTCGACAATACTATAAATAGTCAAATTATTGAGGATATTTTGTTGCGATCAACTGTAGATGAAAAATTTGTTTTAGGTCATACGAGTGAGATTATTCACAATATAGACGGAGCCTTTGTTCGTAGGTACAATGATTTGGTGTATTCCCCAAAAAAGTACGGAAAACAGTACAAAAGCGAGATGTTAGGTGAGGCAAATGGGAAAATTGATTTGTCTTCCTTTTCTGCTGATGATGTTGAAAATGCCTATGTATCAATTTCAGCCAAAAATCCAACAAGGATGCAGTTGGTGTTAGGGCAAAAAAACGGGGACAGTCTCACGTCTGGCCTACCAGCCGTAATTGAATTTGAGGTTGACTCTTGGGGCAACATAAAACGGCTAATATCAAGTGAGCCAAAATATGTTAACAGAGAATCGCTGGTTGAGAATGTTCCAATATTTGACAGTCCGATTCGTGGGCGCGAAACAATAAAAACATTAAAATCAGACATTGTCTCTTTTTCAGGGGTAGTAGCATATTATCCCGTCGGTAGTATTAGTATTGAGTATAAAAATGCTCAATACCAAGAGCAAATTTTCAGTTCTCCATATGATGATTTAATTCTTAATAGTATTTCAGGGCAGACAATATCTTCTTTTGAAGATATCATTTTTGGGAATTTTTCAGATTCAACAAATGCGTATAATTTTTCAGATTTATTAGAAAAAAATAACGTAAGATTGCTAGGGAAACTAAAATGTACCATTGATGATTATGATGGATTTAAATTCACTGTCAGCGATAATGGAAATTATATAATATCGCTTGAGGAGGCGAGCAAGATTAGTTCGTTTAATTTTCAAAATATTCCTAATTTAGAGTTCAAAATTTCAGTAAAAAGCATGGGTGCCAGTGGGTATCCTCCCGAAATTGTATATGGCATATTGACAAAATCTCCTATCGTGACGAGCAACTACAAAATAGGTCCAGCGATACAGGGATACTTTCCCGTCGACATCTTATCTGAAACCCGTAGCGACCCTATGATTAGATTAAGTGTTAATCTCAAAAAGGGAGATGAAGTTTTCGTTTTTCTCTCTAGTAGTGGATTAGCTTTGGCTGAAATTCCTTATACTTTTGATTTTTCATATAATGGTGAGTTTGATTCAGACTTCGACGGCTTTAGTGATAACATTGACGTCTTTCCTTATGATCCGAAAGAATACGCAGATATTAATTCAAATGGCATCGGCGATAACGTTGAGTGTGTTGAACTTGATTCGGATGGTAACTTTTTAATAGAGCTAAATGATTTAATGCTTACTCTCAAAGCATCCTCTGGGCAATCTATTGCTGGTGAGCATATATACTCTCATGGCGAATCTATGTGTAATGTTGTTTTCGATCAAAACCGAGCGGTTATGATTCTAAAATCACTTAGCAATGGAAATGGAACTATTACAACTGGCGGGAGTTCTGAGCAACTACCATTTTTATTAAACTCTTCATTTTAATTTTTCTTTAGTTGTTTTGATTTTTGCCAGAGATTGCATCGTTAACTCAGAACATCCCTGAATAATAGCCTGCTGGATTGGACGCATACTGTGTAGCATTATGGTAGAAACCATATACTCATATCCAACTATTGCGCAGGGTACCCTATGTAACCCAAAATAACGGTGAAGCCCCGCTGCGTTAGAAGCAAGCAATCGCTGTGTGTGAATTTGTGTGAGACTTTCCTGTAAGACAATCTTTGCATGGGAAATATATTAGTTTATTGGGAAAAATTATCTTTTTAATTCCATATATATACAGTCACAGAAAGGATGTGAAGCTCAAGGGCTAACTGTCTACGAATCCGTAGGTCGCAAGTTCGAATCTTGCCGGGCGCGCCATAGTAATATCAAGGGGTTAGAAGCAATTCTAACCCCTTTTTTTATGCCCGAAAATCGGCCTGTGACCAAAATGTGACCAGAGTTGCGAGGGGGGGAGTCCTGCATGGGGCACATGAGGGAGGGAGGGCTTGTCGCGCAAAATTTTGGGTCTTTGAAAAATTGGGGCAAAGAGTCTCTATTTCCATGGGACTGTTGGAAGTTATTGCGCAAAAGAACCAGCTACCAGCGAAAATGAGCTGCTCATAGATGTGTTCCCGGGCTGATAGGGTTTCGTTTCCAGAACCATGAACAGCCTATCAAAACCGTGCAAGGTTGAGGCGGTGAAAACCGGCAATCTCGGCTGTTTTTGCCGGCGGCATCCCGGCCTGCTCGGCGAACTCGGGCCAGCGGCGTATGGCATCGCCCACTTCTCGGATGATATCTTCAGGCCGGGAAAGGCTGATGCCCTCGCCGACAGCAATGAGATCAGCCGGTTCGAAATGGTCCCGTTTGCCGTTGATACTCATTTGATGCTGGTTCGTCCATTTGCCGGCCGGATTGTGCGAGTAGGTCAGGTCAAAGGCGGGGGAGAGGCGCCATTTGCCGTTGTGATCCATCAGAAAGGCGATGTTCTTGGTGTGGTCGTCCTGATTTCTTGCGATCACGTTGAAGACCATGCGTCGGTACTGTTCCACCGCCTCGGCCTTGCTGAGGCGCAGGGTGCGCATCACTGCAAAGGCCTGTTCGTAGCCATAGGCGCCGGCCAGGTTGAAGTCGAAATGGGCCAGGCCGCAGAGGGACTGCATGTGGATTTTTTCCCCTTGCGCCCGATCAAACCGCTTGGTCAGAAAGTGGGCCCGACCATGCTCTTCCAGAAGGCGGCACTCGGTTATTTCGATGCCGGCTGCCCTGGCCATCAGGGAATAGGCATATTCGACCCGGCCATAGCCTTTGGGTTCGCCAAGTTCAAGGTCGCTGACGCCGTCGAACTTGAGGATCCAGCACTCATAGCCTGCCGGGACATCGGCCTGGCCGGAAATCACATGCCCCCGCGCGTCCATGGCGATAACCGCCTTGGGCCTGGCTCCGCCGGCGGAGGTGCCGACCCGAAGGATGTCCATGACCGCTTCGTTGTCACTTTGCCCGTTTTTAATCAGGCTGGTGTCCAGAGATAATCGTTGTTGTGTGATTTCCTGGGCAAGGCGGGTGAGTTCCTCAATTTCGATCGGAACGGAATTGTCCAGGCCGCGTACCACAGTAGGTCGAAACTCCAAACCACCCATGGCCCTGCGGCCCATATAGCAGAGCCGTTCGACCGGGCTGAAAGCACCGCGGTCGCGGCCATTGCGAGCCAGCCAGGCGTCTATGACGGCATTCCCGAACTTGTCGGGCAGAGCATCTGCCAGGAGCCCCGGCAGGCCATGGAAGCTTTCACGATTCAAGGAGGGGAAGGAGAAGATGGCTTCTCCCTGCCGGGCGGCGGCAAGCCCCATGTGAATTGGGGAAAGATCCAGCCCCTGTTTCAGGAAGGATGGATCGTACTCGAACACCGCATAGCCCCGGTCGCGAAGCCAGGAGACTGCGCCGACATCGCGACCCCAAAGGCTGATCATAGCGGTGTCGATTTTTTCTACCATTCGGAGGGATCCTCGCTGGTTCCCTTATTGCCGTGTGATCTTACCCGCCAATCTCGGACACACGATTAAGCGACCTGTTGAAGTTCAAACGCCTCAGGGCTGATATAGCCGTTGGCGCTGTGCCTGCGGTTGCGATTGTAGTCCACTTCGATGTATTCGAA
>JBFLZZ010000009.1:0-93315 GCA_040755255.1 Thermodesulfobacteriota bacterium | reverse complement strand
CGGCGATCTGCTACAATTTTTCCAGTAGCGCCACCGTAGCTCAGTTGGTAGAGCAACTGATTCGTAATCAGTAGGTCTGCGGTTCGATTCCGCATGGTGGCTCCATAAAATCAAGGGGTTACGGGTTATTCCGTAACCCCTTTTTCGTGGATCGGGTACCAGCAGCTACCACCGGTGTAGCCCGCCGCGCGGTTTGGCACCATTTTTCGCGTGGTTTGGCACCGCTTAAAGGCCCTTTACGCGGGGTCAAACCAGCCTCAAATTTCCTCCCCAGCCGTCCTCACTTGACCTGATAATCAGTTCTTTGCTTTCCCTCCGCTGGCCGTTGGTTTGGCCACAGGAATACTTGATCCCTACCGTCTCCAATGGCAGTCCCTCGAACGCCTCGCGCATCTCTGGGCAATCGTTGACCGTGATCATCATCTTACCCTTGATCGCCCTGGCCAGTTCGGCCATGCGGTGGTACTGCTCGATGCCGAAAGGCACGCCGTAGCCCTCAAGCCCATAATATGGCGGATCACAGAAGAAAAAGCTGTGCGGTCTGTCGTATCTATTGATGCAGTCCGCCCAGTCCAGCGACTCGATGTAGGCGCCGGCCAGGCGCAGGTGGGCCGTGCTCAACTCTTCCTCGATGCGTAGCAAGTTGAGCTTGGGGCCGGAGGTGGTCGAATAACCGAAGGTCTGGCCCTCGACGTGGCCGCCGAAGGCGCTCTTCTGCAGGTAGTAAAATCGGGCGGCGCGCTGGATGTCGGTGAGGGTTTCCGGCGGCGTTTCCTGCTGCCACTCGAAGATTTTCCGGCTGGTCAGCGCCCATTTGAACTGGCGGACGAATTCCTCCAGATGATGCTGCACCACCCTGTACAGGTTGACGATGTCGCCGTTGATGTCGTTGAGGACTTCGACATGCGCCGGCGCCTTGCGGAAAAAAAAGGGCCGCGCCGCCCGCGAACGGTTCAACGTAGCATTGGTGTCTGGGAAAGCGTGGCAAAAGATCATCGGCGAGCCTTCCCTTGCCGCCGATCCATGGGATGATTGACATAACCGCCCTTTACAATCTGGGCAGACGTGCTACTTTTGCCGGCTGCGTTCCTACGCACCGGGACTGCAGCTCGTCTGCGGACCTCCCTTCGGTGTTCCAGCACCTGGGGATGGTTCGGGAGGAGGGGCTAAACTCCTCCCAGTCCCGTCCTCACGGACGGAGCAGGATGCCTTTGAATCTCGCCTCGTCGGTGGAGGCGTCGTCGAGAGTAAGCTTGAAAATCAGGACGTAGCGGCCGGCGGCCGTGGCGCCGGGCGGATACTGGAGGCGGAGCTGGACCGTGGTGCCGACGACGGCGATGCTGCCGGGCTCCACCGGCAAGGCGGCCGGGTCCGCTGGGGCGCCGTCCAGGGTAGCGGCCACGTCGCAGGCCGCAATGGATCTCCCCGGCGGCAGCCACGCCGCAAAGTCGAACTCCACCGGCCCCATATTGTCGGTGTTCGGGCTGACGATCCAATCCTGTTCATCGAAATCCCACATCATTCCCTCCTCTCAACCCCTGCTGTTGGCGATCAGAACGAACACCCGCGGCATGGCGGTCAGGCTGAAATCGCGCTCGATGGCCGACACGGTCAGCACCGGCGCGCTGTATGGCGGTTGCGTCGGCACGCCGTAATCCGGCCAGTATCCGTCCGCGAAGTAGCGGTCCGACCAGTAGTTCACCGGCCAGTATCCGGCGGTCAGCAAGCTCATCAGGTGCCGTCCACGGTGACGTTGCTGCGGTTGCCGTTGGCGTCGACGGTGGCGGTGATCCTGTTCTTGGTGTTGGCCTGGTCGCGCATGGTGATGGTGGCGGTGCCGCCGCCGGCGCTGCGGCCGGCCAGGGCGGCCAGCATGACCCGCAGCGCCTGTTGCAGGGTCATGGAGCCTTCGACGGCGCCGGCCAGAATGTTGGCCACGGATATATTGTTGAGGCCGGCGATCTGCGTCGGGATATCGGTGCCGGTGTCGGCGAGGATCGCATCCAGCACGGCGCGCAGTGCGGCCAGCCCGGATGACGCCGACTGCAACAGGGCGAGGATGGCTGTCTGGTTTGCGGCAGTGGCATCGCCACCGCCGCCGCCGCTGGTCAGGGTGCGGGTGGCGTACTCCCATACCTCCTGGGCTGTCGCCCCGCCGCCGGTAGCGCTGGTCAGGGTGCGGGAGATATACCCCCAGACGTCGGCTGCAGTCAGCGATGACGGCGCGACGGGCAAGTTGTCGGTCTTCGCCTTGATCGCTGCCACCTCAGTATCCACAGCTTCCAGGATCGCCGCGACTTCGGTATCGATATAGCCAGCGATTGCGGCGAGCGCGGCGCTGTTGGCGTCGATCTCCTGGCGGATCTGGATCGCCGTTGGCGGCGCGGTATATCCGGCGGCCGCCAGGCGGCTCGATACTGCGGCATCCAGATTGGCCAGCTTGGTGCTGTTGGCGTCCATCTCAGTACGCACTGCGGCGGCGGTTGGTGGCGCCGTATACCCGGCGGCCGCCAGGCGGCTCGATACGGCCGCGTCGAGATAGCCGGCCCTGGTTGCGGTCAGCCGCGCCAGCAGCGTATCGACATTGGCGTCCACCGTGGTCAGGTTTTCATTGGTCCAGCCGGCACCTTTGATGTCGACCAGGTGCTGGAGGATGGCAGCCACCTCCGTGTCAATATAGCCGGAGATTGCCGCGAGCATGACGCTGTTGCTGTCCATCTCCTGGCGGATCGCAACCGGGCTGATGGAGTTGATGACCGCGTTCATCTCCTCGGCTGTGTTGCTCTTCACCTGCACCACGAACGGGTACGGAACATCACCGGAGGCGATCACCGTCACTTGATAGTTTCCGGCGCTGGCGAACTCCACCGCGCCCAAGCGCAACTGGTACTCTCCGCCCGACTTGTTGACCCAGTCGCTCGCGCCGATGGTGGCCGCAGCCCGGTTGCCGCCGGAGCCGTCCAGCTTGTGGAAGTAGACGTTGACGTTGGTGTCGGTCAGACTCGCGTCGCCGACATAGGGGTCGGCCTGGGTCCGCATCAGGACCGGGTACCAGCTATCGGTTGCAACCTTGCCTTCAAACATGACTCACACCTCCGATCCTTGGGCGAAATATTGAGAATAGGATTGCATAGGGAACTGCAGCGGAAACTCCTTGGCCGCGCCGATGGCCAGCGCCCCGACGTAGGCCTCGCCCCAGAATTGCCCCATGGAGGCAAACTGGTAGTCGACGGAGTTGCCGGACAAGCGGGACTGGAAGTAGCCGCCCCATAGCATGGCGCCGCCGGAGTTGAGCCAGGGCTTGGTCGGCTGCCAGGTAGCGCCCTTGTCCTGGGATGCGCGGGTGTTCCATACCGAGGTGCTCTGGCCGACGATCTGGAACAGGGTGCCGTCCAGGGCGAAAATGGAGCCGGAGCCGTCATAGGGCACAGTGGAAATCTCCCACTTGCCTGTCGCCGGCTTGTAGACCATCTGCTTCCAGCCGGTAAGCGCGCCGACCCCGTTGCCGCCGCACTCCATCAGCACCGTGCCGTCCGGGTGGACATCGCAGTTGGTACTGTATGACTGGATGCAATTCGCGGTGGTAAGCGCCCAGCCACACTCCTGCCAGGTCACCTCGTTGTCGACCACCGTCGAGCGGGACACCGGCGTACTGCTGAAAATGGTGTCGTCCACTGTCGCCCGGATCGTGCCGGAGCCGGCCACCGCCGAGCAGCGGTACCAGTGATTCTTGACGTACATCGTATCCCCCACCGCACAGACGGTGGAGCCGGTGAACGTCAGGTAATCCTTGTAGACGTGGTTGGGAATCGCGGTCCTGTCCTGGCCGGTGGTCTTGTTGAAGTACCACTGGAAAAACGGGATCTCGACGAAGACCGCGTCGAACAGCCAGGGCTTGAACATATCGAGCGGCTGGTCGGTGGCCGAATCCCATATCTGCTCGCCGTTCATCCGGTAGGCCTTGTAATGACCGCCGCCCTGCGGCACGATCTTGAGGACGTAGGCCACCGGCGAGAAGGCATTCGAGCCGTAGTAGGAGTCAACGCGAAGGTCGAGGCCGTGCACCCAGAAGGTCGGGTCTGCCGCCTTCTCCTTGACGAACTGCCGGCTGCCGCCGCCGGTGAACTGCTGGCCGCAGTAAGCGTCGCCGTAGGTATAGCTGTAGTTCTTGCTCAAGCACCGTTCGCCGCGCCAGCCGGTGCCGGGCGTGTACTCCTGGACGCAGAACTTGGCGGTGTTCTGCGCCTCGTTGATCGGCAGGTAGGAGACATGCGCGTTGTTGGCGACGACGTGCATCATCTTGTAGCCACGGCCGGAGGTCACGCCAGCCGGCGAGCCGAAATTCTCCATCTGGGTCGCCGGATCGGTGAACTGCGGGCTGTCCAGCGGATAGGCGGTCCTGGTCAGTTTGAGGTCCGTCTTGACCGCCGCCGATTCCTCTCGACCGCCGACCAGCACCCAGGCCCGCTTGTCCGGCCCCATGGCCGCGATTGCGTAGTTATGATCGTCGGAGAACCGGCGCGACGGATAGGCGTCGAACGGTTCCGGATAGTCCCACTGCCTGGTGCTGATGTTGTAGGTGTTGACGATCAGCCGGCCGCCGATACCGAGGCCGGCGGCAAGGCCACGATCACCGGTGGACACCGCGCAGCCGAGCAACCGCACCTGGCCAAAATACAGATGGTTCTGCCATGCGCCGTCGATGGCGTACCCCGCCGGGGCGTGCCTGCCGTGGAGCACCGCCGCCTTGATCTCGTGCGCCGAGGTGTGGAAGGCCACCGCGAAACGGTAGAAGGTGTAGTAGGGCGCGGTGATGTTGTTGTGCTTGAGCGTCGCCGAGTCCACCAGCACCCGCTCGGCGGATAGTGTGCCGGTGCCGAAGTCGTAGACCCGGTAGCGGATCGACTGCGTCGAGTCGCCGTTGTCGACGACGTAGAAGACGTAGAGGTCGCCGGCCACCGTGTCGCCGCCGGTGGCGACCGAGGTAAAGCCGTAATCGCCGGGGACGATGTCGGAGGCGCCGGCGGTGTTGGTGACGTCGAGTATCGTGGTGAAGCCGGCGGTGTGGTTGCCGACCAAAAGTTTCAGCGGCTGGCCGGTGGCGTTGGCCCGGTAGACGACGCCCACCTTGTCGTCGGTGAGGCAGCCGACGGCGCGGAAGTTCATCGCGTTGTGGATGTCGACCCCGGCGATGGTCGCCTCGGCGGACCAGGTCGGGGTCTGATAGGTGCCGATGGCGTAGCCGGCAGTCTGTTTATGGTAGCGGAGGCTCGAGGACGGGGATGCCACCTTGTCGTTCTGATACGACCAGAACAGGTAATTGAAGTTGTACGGATTGGCATCGAACGCGCCAGCGCGGTTGCGGTTGTAGGTCATCGCCACACAGACGCAGGAGTCGGCGTTCGGCGCCCCGCCCGATTCGTGCAGCTTGGTGGCAATCTTGTTGCCCTGGTAGTGGGTCGCTGCCCAAATCCGGAACGGACCAGACAAATACGAATATCCAGAGACCATGCCGTTCCACTGCTCGATGCAATAGGACAGCACCGCAGCCGGCGCCCGCGCCCCGGACATGGCGACGTTGTAGGTATAGTACGGCTCGCCAATCACCGTCTTGTCGGTATTGAACTGGGGGGCGGTTTCACCGCCATTGACGTTGGTAGAGCTGTTGCACCAGATCCACCCATAATCGCCCCAGACGTTGCGGGCGTAGACGGTGGAGAAATCGTAGGCCTGGTTGATCGATCCGTGGCCGGTGAGCGCGGCGGTGGCGGCGAAGGTGTACGCATCGTCGGAGAGCGCGTAGCTGATTGTCGCATCCGCATCGAGCTTGCGGAAAAACACCGCCTGGCCGTAGTGGTTGCAGGCAGAAAAGGCCTGGGTCGGGTAGCCCCACGGCATGGCGGCGGTGACCCCGGTGGCCACGGTCTTGACCGTGCCGGCCTCGACCAGGGCAAACGCCCCGGAGGTGATCCGCTTCACCCCGGCAAGCGCGGTGATTGCGTCGTCGGCAGGTGGCGTCCAGCGGTAGGGCCTGCCGGCGTACTTCACCGTGTAATCGTGCCCTTCCGGAACGGCGACCACCGCGCCGCTGTTGCAGTAGCCGGAGACATAGCCCTTGGTGGCATGCCAGAGCCGCCACTTGCACATCTCCTGCACCGCAGCGGCCGGCGCGAGATCGACGATGACCTGGCCGTAGGCCCTGGGGGTGAAATCGAGCGCACCGTTCACCGTGCCGCCGGCCGTAGCGGTGACCGGCAGCGGTGCCGGGGCGAGGTAGGTATAGGTGTCGGTCGTGATGACCGAGTAGTTGCCGGCCCACACCGTCGCCGTCGTGCCGAAATCCCGCCAGACCGCGCCGCCGTCAATTGACCAGGCCGCCCCCTCGGTCGCCGCCGCGGTTGGATTCGCGGTGATGGTGACGTCGCAGAGGTTGTAGGTCCAGGTGCGATTGACGCCGGTAGCGCCCGTCACCGTGATCTGATCGCCGGCCGGCCCCTTGTACGACGTGGTGTCGGCGTAGGTGACCGAGTAGGTGCCGTCCGCGAGCGGCGCCAGCTCGCCGGAAACGTAATTCGTCACCCCGCCGTCCGGCGACCAGGTTGCGCCCTCGGAAACGGCGCCGGCCGGCGAGATGGTGATGGTCAGGCCGGACGACGTGCCGGGCGCCGACAGATTCAGCAACTGATCGTTGGCCGCCGCGTCGAAGGTGAAATGCCAGTTGGCCCCCTCGACCGTGTTGAGGAACACAGCCAGTGCCACCGCGCCGTTGAACCGTTGTGAGGCCCCTGGAAAATCGCACTCGCCGATACCGAAATACTTGGTTGATGCGGCGCCGGTATCCACCGTGTCCGGCGGCCAGTTGCTGGTAGTGCTGCCACCGGTGACATCGGCGCCGGCAAGGTACGAGGGCAGGGTCTGGGTCGTTGTCCCGGTCCAGGTCTGGCCGATGGTCTGCCACTGGCCGGTCGGCGGGGTGGCGGTGACATCGTGCGAGGTCCAGGTGCCATTGCTTTTCCGGTGCAGATAGCGCGGCTTGCCGAGGGTGCTTTGGCAGGATTTGACGATGGCCAGGAAATCGACGCCGTAGGGCCGCTGATCCCCGGTCAGGTCGGTGGGCTTGACCAGGCCGGAGATGGTGTAGCCGGCGTTCATCGCGGTGCCGGCCGAGGCGGAACCGCCTCGCAGCCGTTGGCTGGTATTGAAGTTCAGGCCGACGCCGAGCGGCGAGGAGACGACATCGCCGGCCGCGAAGGTGCCTACGGTCGGTACCCACAATCCCTTGGCAGTGCGGACGCACTTCGCGGCCCGGAAGTTGTCGCAGTACAGGCGAGAGTATTGATAGGCCCCGGAAGTGTTGCCGAACTGGATGTAGTAGGTGGACGGCACGGTCCAGTCAAGCAGCAGCCCGTTTTCGTCGCCGTTCCACTCCCAGCGGGCGTTGGTCGCGTTCCAGTACCAGACGCGGGGCTTGCCGTTCTCGACAAGGATGCGGAACTTGCCGCTCGTCACCGAACTGTTGACTTCGGCGGCCGGGACCATGCCCGGATAGCCGGCCGCGTACCGTTTGACATTGCTGGCGTTCTGGCCGAGCAGGATGTAGGCGCCCCAGTTGGTGCCGTCGTGGATCTGCAGCAGCGCGGCCATGTTGTTGGCGGCAGCGCTGTAGGTGCCCTGGGCGAAGTCGATGGAGAAGTCGATGGTATCGGCAGACGAGAACGTCTGAACCGACCGGCTGTAGTAGGTCTTGCCCGTTGTCGATCCGTAGTTGTCCGCGTACCATTGGTTGGTGTTCAGGGCTGCCTGATTGCCGACATAGGCCCACTTGCTGGCATTGGGCGGCCCGCTGGTGCCGGTGAAGTCGTCGGCCAGCAGTTCGGCGGGATACTCCCCGGTCGAATGGAACACCCGCAGGTACTTGGCCGGGATCGCCGCGTCGGCGGCGGTCGAGCCGGGAACGCCGACATAGGTGGCGTTGTCCGCCTGGCCGGCGTCGTAGTAGAGGTAGAGCGACGTGGACGCGGTGAGGCTGGCGAGGCCGACGAACAAGAGCGCCTTCTGCGCCGTGGCATCCCAGTAGGCGACGCAGACGTTCAACTGTGTCGTACCGTCCGATTGGGTGACGGCGAGCTTGAGCTTGTTGGCGCCGAGAACGGTGAAGACGTCCGTTACGTCCCGGGCGCCAGCGCCGGCCGCAGCGGACAGGACGAGGGGCAGCAGGAAGTTCGACTGCGCCGCCGGCACCTTCGCCGCAACGGCGTCGATCTTGATTCGCTTCGCCGATTCCCAGCCGGTCAACCACGCCATCTCAACTCCTCGCCGCGTTCTCGATCGCGGTCACGGTTATGCTGTCCACTTTTCTGGTGTTGCCGATGTTGTGCCTGATTTTGACCACCTCGCAGGGGAAGGCGGCCATTCCGTCCAGATCGTGGGTGATGTCGATGACGTCGCCGGGCTCGATCTCCATGTTGTCGAGGAATACGGTCAGCTCCGGCATCCGCCGGACGATCTTGTGCCAGCCGAGCAGGAAGTCGCCGACGTGCTGGGCCATGGCGGCGGAGCGCACCGCGTCGAAACAGAGCAGCTCCTGGCCCTGGAAATCGCGGCGGCCGTAGCGGGAGACCGATTCTGCATCGGTGAAGGCGATGGCCTGGCGGTAGCTGTCCCTGGCGCCGGCTGGTTTGCGGCAGTCGCGGTCGTAACTCAGGGTGAAGCCGTTACAGAGGTCGGCCGCCGGGCTGCGGGAGAGCGACATCGAGTCGCGGCGGATCTCGTTCTTGGGTATGGCGTGGCCGCTGGGTCTGCCGAGTTCGCGGACGATGAGCTTGGCCTTGCCGTGCGGCTGCACCAGGAAGCGGCTGCGGCACTGCAATGCAAGGCGCATCAGCAGGCTTGCCGCCTGCACCGGCTGGTCGATGAGCAGGGCGAAGGCATAGCCGTTGGCGGCGTAGAAGGCGCCGGCGGCGGCGAAACTCGCGCTGTCGATGTCCCCGGCGGGCGCGCCCAGATAGTGGGTCCACAGGTGGCGGAAGACATGGTCCGGCCGCGCGATCAGGGTGCCGGCCGTGCCGGTGACCGAGCCGTCCGCGTCCTGCCAGCCGTCGAGATCGACCGTCGCCATGGTGCCGACCTCGACGTCGGCGACGGAATTGCCAGACAGGGTGATCGTCCCCTCCCTGGTCACCGCTCCGGACCTGGTTACCGTGCCCGACTTGGACACCGTGCCCGATTTGGAAGCGCTGCCGCTCTTGCTGACCGAGCCGCCCTTGGTCACCGCGCCGGAACGACCGACGCCGGTGGCGGCGGAGGCGGCGGTGTTAGAGGTGTGAATTTCGAGCCACAGCTCATAGACATACCCCTGCGCCGTGCCGGAGCTGCCGGCGGTCATCGAGATCTTCAGCGAGGTCGGCACGGACGTGCCGATGTAGAGCTTCTGCGTGACCTTGGTGTCGCTCGTGTCCAGGTCCGCATTTGCCGCCTCCAGATAGGGAGCGCCGGTGCCGGTGGCGAAGCTTTTGTGGGTGACGCAGGCATATACAGCGGTAGGGGCCGGGCCGGAATAGGCGGAGAAGTACACATAGGCATCGGTCCGCCCATATAACCCGGACGCGGACATGTAGTGAGCGGTGGCGTCGGACTGGTCATAGAGGGCCGCAGCCGTGCCGGACGTCCCTATTTTGCTGCCGACCACCACGCCGGTGCCATGGGCGTGGCTGCCCTGAGAGATGGCGATGCCGTCGTTGACCGCGATGGAGTCCAGTACTGCGATGGTATCGGAGACGGTGATGCCGTCGGCGACCGCAATCGAGTCGGCAATGGTCATTGCGTCGTTGATGGTGAGGCCGTCGTTGATCCACAGGTCGATGGCGGCGGCCCTGGTGATCCGCGCCGGCAGGGTGAACACCGCCCGGCCCTCGTAGCCTGCCAGCTGGTCGCCAGACTTGCCGGTGTAGCGGGTCGCGGTCGAGGTCACCCGGATGCCATCAACGTAAACCTCTCCGACTGAGGCCACAGGGTGGCCGGCAATCTCGTAGACGTATCGGGAGGCGATCTGCCAGACGCTGCTGCCGGCCTGGTGGATGGCGGCGGTGGTGGAGTCGTGGCCGCGGCTGCAGCCGGTGAGGATGTTGCCGGACTTGCCGGCATAGGCGATGCGTTCGCTGTCGACACCGATCACCCCGGCGGCGGGGAATTCGGCGGCGTCGGTCAGTTCGATCGTGGTCTGGGAGGCGTCGATGTCCGCCACCAGGGTGTCGACGGCGCCGGCCTCCACCGCCCGGCACGGCACATGCCGCAGGCTGCCGTAACAGATATTGCTCATCCGGCCGACGTCGTCCGGGTCGATGGCCGGGTATCTGGCCGGGGTGAGCAGCATGTCGCTGCCGATCACCAGGTCGTAGCGCGCCCAGACGCCGCGGACGTTGAGCCTGGCCTCGTACCGATCCCACTTCTGCACGCCGCCGGAGACATACCCCTTGAACAGCGACTCCTTCTGGCTGTCGTCGAGTCCGGCGAACCACTGGTACAGCTCGACCTCCACATCCTCCAGCGGATCGGCGTCGCTGAAACGCGAGGAGAAGGACGGCGAGGTGGAGTTGATGATGCTGATCGCCAGGTCCGGCACGTCGATGGCGCCGCTCATGCCGCGCCCGGGCACCTGGCCGGCGGAGGAATCGACGAAGCCCCACCCCTTGACCAGGCCCTGATAGCTCGGCCCGCCCGGCGGGGTGACGTCGCGGTCGGAGAGATACAGCGGAACGGCGAAGCGGAAGACCAGCAGGCTGATCGGCCTGGTCCCCCGCTTTGCCCGCTCCAAATCGAAGGCGGCGTTGAAGACGCGCATCAGCCCTCCGGCTGGTCTGTCGCCTTGAGCTTGGCGAGCAGGCCCTCGGCCAGATCGATGGCCTGTTTCTTCGCCTCGGCCATGGTCATGCCGTCATTGTGCAGCCGGACGACGATCGCGTTCATCTTGCCGGTGTGCTCCTGAAGCGCGCGCCACAGTTGCAGGGTCGTCATTGGATCTCCTCCCGTAGTCTGATGGTTCCCGAATAGAGGCCGGCCGACACCTCGCGGAGCGGCTGCCGGGTGTCGAGCAGGCGGACGGTATGGCTGACCGATGCCTCGTCGGTGTAGGTGAAGGGGTTTTTCGGCCCGATCGCGACGTTCGTCAGCCAGTTGCCGAAGGCAGTGAAATCGGTAAGCGGCAGCCGTTCGAAGACCAGGTTGTGGAAGCGTTCGGCGATGCCCTTGTCGTAGGCGTAGAGCTGGCCGCCCTCGGAGTAGTCCACCGCGACGTTGACGGCAGCCGGGTCGTCCACCGGGAAGGAGCGGCCCTTCGAAAAGGTGAAGGTGCTGGCGCCGAGGGTGAAGATGATGTTAGGCACGGGCCGCCTCCAGTTCCGGCAGGATGAAGTCGCGGACCACCGCCCGCCAGTCGGATTCGCTCTTGGGCGCCGCCTCGGCCGGCACGTTGATGGTCAGGCTGAGGTTGCCGATGGTGACGCCGCGGCCTTCCTCCCGCCCTGGCCGTCCCTGCCGTTCGGCATGGTGGCGGGCCGCCTGTGCCTGCTCGCGGGTCAGCACCTCCTCGCCCTCGTGGAGGCGGTAGGTGCCGGTCTTCGGCACGTAGCGGGTGCCGGTGGCGTAGCTGTTCATCGACCGGAAATGGTCGTTGACGCCGTACATGGCCCCATCGAAATGGTTGTTGGCCCCGGTCAGCGCTCCGGCGAAATGATCGTAGGCGACGGCGGTGGCGCCGGTCTGATGGGTAATGAACGTCGCCCGCCCGCGCGCCTGGCTGGCAGCCTGATCCAGCGCCGAGGACAGCCGCGCCCCGGCCGCGACCACCGCCGCGCCGGTATCGATCAGAGCGTCGGCGACGCTGCCGCCACGCGCGGCGACCGAGGCGGCGGTGCCGGACAGGGATTCCGTCAGCCGGGCCCCCGCGCCGGACAGGGCGTCGGTCAGGCCGCCCCCGGCGGTGGAGACCTTGGCCGCCAGCCCCTCCAGGGAATCGGTCACCGCCTTGCCGTGGATCTCCAGGTGGAGCGGATCCCGGTTCAGCCAGGCGTAATCCTCGGCGGAAAACGGATCGGCGGCGGGCGCGGACTGCCCTGTGCCGCCGGACCAGGTCCGATCCTGCAGCCTGATGGTCTGGTTACGCGCCTCGGTCTGCAGGCGGTACTGTTCCGACATCTGGCCGAGGTAGTCGGCGCCCTTGTAGAGGGCATAGGCGACGCCGGCCATGGGAATGGAGAGCAGAACGGCGCGCAGGGAGATGGCGGCGCCGGTGGCGGAGCCGAGCGCGGCGGTCACCCCGCCGATCAGCCCGATCACCGAGGAGATGCCGGAGGCGAGCGACGAGGCCGCCCAGATGCCGATCATCACCTTGCCGAGCAACGCCCACTCCTCCCGGTGGTCGACGATGGTCCGGTAGATCTCGCCGAGCCGGTCGAGCAGCCGTTTGCCCGCCTCGATCACCCGGTCGTGGTTCTCCAGCCACCACTGATAGAACCTGACGCCGTAGTCCCAGATCGCCTGCAAGGCGCCGATGACCTGTTGCGCCATCTCCCTGGCGTAGGCCTCGAACTGGCCGGAGGCACGCCAGTCGTCGATGATCCTGATGACGCCGGCAAGCTTCTCCTCCAGCCAGTCCATCACCCCGGAATCCATCACCAGCCGGCGGAACTCGGTCCAGTACGACGTCAGGGACTCGACCATCGCCGCCCAGCTGTTCTGGATCTTCGCGGACTGGCCGCCGAACCGC
The DNA here is from genome assembly GCA_040755255.1 of Thermodesulfobacteriota bacterium. GTDB lineage: Bacteria > Desulfobacterota > Desulfobulbia > Desulfobulbales > S012-135 > JBFLZZ01. Next base: position 80,552 of record JBFLZZ010000009.1, on the reverse strand, counting down.
TCTTCCAGCCCCTGCATGATGGCGGCTATGGCGGTGGACGCCTCGATCCCCTTGGCGCCGATGTTGCCCAGGTCCTCCTGGGTGAGGTGCAGCTTCTCCCGCAGGATCTCGTAGACCGGGATGCCTCGCTCGGCGAGCTGCATCAGTTCCTCGGCCGAGACCTTGCCTTTGGTCTGGATCTGGCCCAGCGCCCGGGCGATGCCCTCCAGGGTGTCGGCCTGGCCGCCCAGCGCCGAGGTGGTGTCCACCAGGGTGGTCATGTCGGCGATGGACGGCTTGAGTCCCATCGCCCGCATCATGGTGAACGACTGGATTGCGCGCTCGGTGTTGATCGGCATCTTGAGCGCCCAGTCGTTCAGCTTCTCGAACCATTCGTCCCCCTGGCCCTTGGTGATGGTGTCGAGCGACAGCTTCATCTGGTCCATGGAACTGCCGACGGTGACGAAACTGTCGGCCAGGCTCTTGAGCCCCCAGCCGGTGAGCGCGCCCACCGCCAGCGTCTTGAGGCTGGTCAACTTGTCCGCCACCCAGCCGATGGCGCCGCCGATCCCCCTGCGGAATCCCTCCTCCAGGCTCTTGAGCTTGTCCATCGCGCGGCTGGACATGGACTTGGTCTTCTCCACCACGTCGTTGGTGAAACCGGTGATCGCGGCGGTGCCCTTGGCGGCGTCGACCTCGATGATCAGCTGGACCTTGTCGCTCATGGCTGTTTCTCCGTCGTGGCGCCGTCGATGGTCTCGGCGATGATGGTCATGCTGTGCAGCAGTTCCTCCGCCTCGGTGGCGGTGTAGGCGCGGTCGGCGAGCCGGAAGACCAGGTCGGCGCCCAGGAGCTTCACCTGGCGGTAGAGCAGGAGCGGCTCATGGTTCGCAGGCATGAGATCGACCGCGTCGATGGGGCAGAACCCTTTTTCCTCGCACGGCGGGTCGCGTTCCTCTTCCTCGTAGTCCCTCCTGCACTCCTCGCAGGAGGTGCCGTGCGTCAGCTGCCAGACGAGGAAGTCTCTCAGTTTTTTTCGGTGTCCTCGCGATCCTCCTCGGCGCCGGTGGCGAGATCCAGCAGCTCGGTGGTGATCTCCTCGGGCAGGCACGGCACCAGTTCGGGATCGAAGGGGATGTCCGCCCCGCCCGACTGGACGCCGTCCCAGCCGAGCACGATCCAGCGGAGGATGGCCGCGGTCACCGCGCCCCAATCGACCACGCCGCGCCGGGTGTGCTGGCGGATGAGCGCCGAGCGCTTGAGCGACGACATGCGGCGGTAGTGGATCTTCGAGCCGTGGGCGGAGTAGGTGAGGCGTTCCTCTTCGCGGACGATCTGGATGGGCATTATCTCCTCCTTCAATGGTGGTTCAATGGTCGACAAAGGCATTGAGCCAATTGCCGTTGGTGCACTGGACGATCATCTCCCCGGGCAGGTTCGGGAAACCGTACTGGGAGGCGAGCCACGCAGGTTCCGGGTTAAGCTCGGCGGCATAGTGGAGTTCGGTGGCGATGAGCCCGCGGTCGGTGAGCACTGCCCTGGCCTTCTCCAGCCGGAGCTTCGGCAGCCAGATAGCCAACTCGTGGTTGTAGCCGGCCGGCGCGTAGTCGATCTGCGGGCCGGTGAACAGCAGCTTGGCGCTGGTCCCGGCGCCGCCTTCTCCGTAGCCGATCAGGATGTCGGCGTTGGCGTCGTAGCGGGGCAGCACCAGTTGCACATTAAGCCGCCGCCCACCAGCCCGCCGAGGCTCGGCGATGGCGAGACCGCTGCCTTTTTCCGGGCGGGCGGACAGGTTGTTGTCGAGCCGGACCGAGAGGAGCGGACGCCGACCGCGAGCGGCGTCAGCACCTCGCCATTGGCCGGGGTGCGGAACAGTTGCACGGTCAGGTCGCGGAACATGACCTTGCGCCAGTCGCCGCCAGGGATGCTCAACACATCGAAGAGCCCGCTGAATGTGCGCTGGGCGGAATGGGCGACCAGGTCAAGCTCCACCGTCAGGCCCTGGGCGTCGCCGCGGATCTCCAGGGATTTCGCCATGCAGGAAACGAATTTCCAAAGGGACGGTCCACGATCGAGCCACAAGGTGCCCCGACGGACGATCTTTTCGCCGGCCCACCAGCCGACGCCGTCCGCGGCAGTCCATGGCTCGGCGTGCAGGTTGGTCGACGGCCGGAAGGTGTGGCGCCAGACGAACGGCGCGACGAATGGTGGGTCGTTGTAGCCGCTGTAGCCCAAGGCGGCGGCGAGCACCGGTTCGAGGCCGCGATAGACGCCACGCAGCAGCAGCCGGCCGCCAACGTCCCAACCGGTCAGATCGTGGCCCTTGACCCCGCCGCCGGCCTGAACGGTATTGTCCGGGGCCAACTCCGCCGCCGCGGTCAGCTCCTCGCTGATCAGCGGCAGTAAGGTGTCGAATCCCAGCCGTCCATCCACCGCGGTCGGCCCGGCCGACGTGCCGTAAGCGGAGGTGTTCTCTTCCTTCACCCAGGCGCCGCGCGCCCTGTATCCCGCGCCGTAGGCCATCGTTTACACCAGCGGCGAGGCGGCGAGGCCGTTGGTGACCTTGATCTCGAACTCGTTCTCGGTGGTGAACGAGGCGGAGACGGAACCGGGGTCGGTCCAGCAGGTGCAGTCGACCTCGACGGTGTGCAGGCCTGCCCCCTTGGTCGGGGCCGCGGCCTTGTTGACCGTCAGCCTGGGGATGTTGATCCGGAACACGTAGCCGGAGAGCGTCCACACCAGCTCCGCGTGCAGGGCGGTCTTGGCGGTCATGTAGCCGCGGAAGGTGTCGGCGGCGTAGCGGGGCAGGGTGAACTGGAACCCCACCGCCCGCAGGCCGTTGCGCACCGGCTCCAGGATGCTGGTGGAGGTGGAGTCGTGGTCGTCCAGCTTGAGGTTGTTGGCGAGCGAGAACTCGAAGGAGTTGATGCCGGTCTCGGCCACGCCGGAGAGCGCCGTCGCCTGGGGCGCGATCTTGAAGGCCAGGTCGGAGAACATCAGCTTGGGCGCCGCGTCCTCGGTGGCGAGCGCGCCGACCACCGCCAGGGTGTTGAGCGCGGAGGCGAGATCGAGCGCCTTGGCAGCGCCTGAGAAGGTGATGTCGATGGGCTTGTTGGCGCTGCCCTTGATCGACATCTTGTCGATCTTGCAGCCGGCCGCCTCCCACACCGACACCGCCTTGTAGACCGCGGCGGTGAACGAATAGAGGCAGTCCTCGGCGAGCGAGTAGGTGTTGTCGTACTTGCCGCCGTTGGCGGCCGGCGTACCCGCCGCGCCCATCGCCACCGCGATCAGCAGATCGACGTCCTGATAGGTCAGCTTGCAGGGCAGGTTGAACGGCACCCGGACATTGCCGTCCGAGTCCGGATTGGCGCCGGCCTTGCCGCGCAGCACCTCGTCGGCGGTGCGGTCGATCTCCACGTCGAAATCCTCGGAAACGAAAGGGATGGCCTTGTTGACCGCCAGCGGCGTTCCCCACGCCGCCTCCTTCCGCACCCCCACTACACTGTCGAATCCCTTTCCAGTCGGCATGTGGTCCTCCTAGACCGTCCGCTCCCGGCGGTAGTTGATGGTGATGGTCTTGCGCTGGATGTCGCGCTTGCCGTCGTAGATCCACTTGCTCGGCTCTTCCGGGCCCGGTTGCGCCAGATAGTAGCCGGCGAGGCCGAGCAGATTGCCGAGCAGGGCGGCCTGCGCCTTTTCCGCCAGGGCCAGGGCGCCGGCCTTGTCGACCACCGCCTCGCCCTGCTTCCCCAGGGCGACCATGGCGGTGATCCGGACGGTGAGGCCCTGGTCATAGCTGCGGCCCGTCTCCGGCGTCCAGGTCACCGGGCCGTCCTTGATGCCGATCGCCGGGTAGCCGAGCGATTCGGGCAGCAGATCCTCGTCTTCGAGGATGATCACGTCGCGGTCGTGCACCTGGCCGAGGGCACGGCGCAGCTCTTTCTGGACGGCAAGCACGAGATCGCGCATGTCAGAACCCTCCGCCGCCGAACACCCGGCGATCGGTGGAGAACTCGGGCAGGCCGCCGTCCGGTGGATTGCCGGACGGATCCTCGACGCCGAGCGTCACCAACCCGGAGGAGACGCCGCGCAGCCAGACGATCGCGTCTGCGTAGCGCTGCTTGCGGTCCTCCGGCGCACCGCGCCGGCGGGCGTAGAGGTTGTAGATGGCGATGTCGACCGACCTCTTGCGAATGATCTCCGGCACCGGCAGGAAGGGCAGTTGGTAATTGCCGCGGCCGCAGTAGGAATCGATCTCGGCATCGGCGTCGGCGATGGCCCTGGCGACCTTGGCGGTGTCCACCGCGCCGAGATCGTCGTCGTCGGTAAGACCGAGCAGCTCCTCGTTGGGGAGCTGCTCGGTGATATCATCGATGGTGCAGTAGGGCATGGACTACTCCCCGCCGCCTCCCCGCTCTTCAAGCGCGGCGCGCCGGGCGGCGATGGCGTCGAGCACCGTCTTTCTGGTCTCGCCCTCGGCGAGCTTTTCCAGATCATCGATCGAGGCGCATTCACCCGCCGCCTTGATCGCCTCGGCGGCAGGAACCGGCTTGGCGGCGGCGCCCTTGCCCTCCTCGATGACGGTGACGACCAGCATGGGCTCGGCCTTGAGGCTGGCGAGCTGCTCTGCCGTCCAGTGGCCGTCCTGGTACTCGGTCGGCTCCTTGGAGTGCGGCCGGCCGCAGCGGCGGAAGCCGTCCTGTTTCGCGGTGATGACGATCATGCCCTACCTCCTTACGCCAGCCAGGGGACTTCGATCAGGTCCACCCGGTTGAAGTTGATGTTGGAGGCGCCGCTGGCGAGGAGCTGCGCCTGGACGATCTTGCGGGCGGCGGAGGCGTTGGAAGGCCCGACCACCAGCAGGTTGGCCTTGACGCCGAGCGGCTTGCCGTGGTCGCTCTTGAAGGCGCCCATGGCGTCGTAGGCCGCCTCGAAGTTGGTGGCGTCCAGGGTTGCCTTGGAGCCGAAGGCCATCTGCCAGAAGCCGAAGCCGACGTTCTTGCGGTCGTCGACGCCGTAAACCAGTTCGTTCCGGGTGAAGACGTTGTCGTCCTCGGGCTTGTCCTTGGCCACGAACTGCGGCCGCTTCCTGATCTGGAGAATGAGCGGCTTGAGCGGCCGGCGGGTGTCCATGAGGAACCAGGGCGCGCCGGCGCCGGCCTGGACGTTGCTCACCGAAGCGGTGGTGCCGTCCGCCTGGAGCACCGGGTGGTCGGTGTCGAAGAAGTACTGGCCGTCGTAGCAAGGTGTGGCGAAGCCGGCGGCGAGCAGGGCGAAGACGAGCTGGTCCGGATGTTCCTTGGCCGACTGGCCGAGGGTCTCCATCATCGGCGCATAGATGCCGTACTGATCGTCGTCGACCGATTCGCGCGGCACGCCGACGGTCAGCTCGAAGGTTTTGTTTTTGAGCGAGTAGTCGTGCTGCTTGAGGTTGTTGATCTGCCGGTCGCCGATCCACTCGCGCATGCCGGGGATCTGGCCGAGCCAGCCGTAGTCGTTGCTGCCGGTGGTGGACGGCACCTCGGTGGCCACCCTCTGCCAGAAGGATTCCGCGCCGGCGAAGCCCTTCTGGAAGGCGGCATTGTAGGCCCGGAAGAGGATGGCGAGATTGTCTCTGTTGATGATCATTGCGAGTCTCCTTGCTTGTTGTTGCCGCGCTTACCGCATGTCGACCCAGACGCCCAGGCTGTCCACGTCGTAGACCTTGCCGGCGACCGAGCGGGTGCTGGTGCCGTTGGTCTTGGCCACGGTCTGGTCGTCGACGATGTAACAGTCGTTGCCGATGTCGGCGGTGGTGATCAGATCGCCGGCCGTCGAGTTCGCCCAGCGGAAGATGCCCTTCTCGACGGGCACGTCGACCGCGTCGTTGGCGCCGGCGCTGTTGTCCACCAGTTCCTTGCAACGGCCGGCGCCGCGCAGGGTGGTCGCCACCGCGCCGGGGGTGGCGCGGCCGTTGGCGTCCCTGGCGACCAGGGAGCCGGCGAAGTACTTCTTGGCCGCCGCGGCTTTCAAGGAGAGAAGATCGCCGCTGCGGCGGGGGGTGTCGCGATCCGCTGTGAGTGCTGCCATGGTTGGTTACCTCCGATGGTTGCGGCCGATCAGGCGGCCTGGTTGGCTTTGGTGTAATCGTCCGGCGAGATGCCCATGTTGCGGCACACCGCCAGTTCCGTCTCGTTCAGCGCGCCTTTGTCGGTTCCCTCCGGGGCCTTGCCGCCGGTCTGGCCGCCCGCAAGAGCTGCGATCGCCGGGGTCTTGTCCAGGTAGCCCTTGAGCGCGGCGATGTCCTTTGTTCCCAGCTCCTTCGCCCATGGTTCCTGAACCGGCAGCAGCTTGCCGTCGGCGATCCCCTGACGGACGAGGGCGTCCACCTCGGCGGCGGTCTGCGAACCGCGCAGCGTCGCCACTTCGCCCTTCAGCGCCTCGAAGGTCTCCATCGGCACGAACTTTTCCGGGTCGGGCCGGCCGGTGGCGATGGTCGTCTTCAGGGCGGCGATCTCGGCGTCCTTGGTGTCGGAAGCCTGGGCCGCCGCCTTCAGGGCGACGATGGCCCGGTTGATCTGCTCTTCCGTGGCGTCCGTCGCCAACCCAAGCAATGCGGCCAGTTGTTCTTTGTTCACTTGTTCCTCCTGTGTGGTGATGAATTTTGCAGCGGCCAGCGCCGCCAGGTCGGAATTGCCTTCGATCCCGGGAAAGTTGGTCAGCGCCGCCATCAGCACGTCCAGCACTTCGCCGGTCCGCTTGTCCCAGGGGAAGACCGGCGAGATGTAGCGGTACTCCTTCGCCTGGATGCGGGCCGCCGCGGCGTCGGTCCAGCGCACGCCGGTCGCATAGAGGCCGGCGTCCCGCCATTCCAGATCCTTGAACCACCCGGCGGCCGGCGCCGGCTGGCCGTTTTTTTCGGTGTGCAGGGTCTGGTGCTCGTAGTCGATGACGAAGTCGCCGGGCGCCGCCCTGGCCCTCGCGATGATCGCCATGGCCCTTTCCCTGGAGAGCCACCAGGGCGGAAGGCCATGCGGCCGGCCGTCGCGGGCGCGGAACGAGCCGGCGGGGATGAGCCTGATCTCGGCGGGCGGTTCGGCCGGCAGCTCGCCGACGCAGGCGGCTACGGCGATGTCATGTCTGTAGGTCTTGGCCATGGCCTATGGTAGATCCTCCCTCCGTGATCGGTAAGCTGCGGCGCTTCAGTGCTCCGGGCGCAGCCCAGAGGAACCGCGTTCAAACCGTGTTTAAATTGCCCCTGAATCGCCGCAGCAGGTGAGCGCCGCACTTCCGGGCGTGGCGCCGGCAAAATCCCGCACAGGGCAAATCTCGCGTTTTTCGCTTTCAGCCCCCTGCCGCTGCCTCCAGATGCTCCTCGATGATGTCGAGGATGTTGCGGCGGTCATCGTCCGAAACACCGAGAAAAGGCCGGGCCGGGATGTCTCCCCAGGGGATGGGCGCGCCGCGTTTGGTCCGGCCGAAGGCGCCGCGCCGGGCGCCGAACTGCTGGGTCGCCGAATAGATCAGGCTGGAGCCGACGACGATGCTGCGGCCGTCCGCCCGGTAGTGGATCTCGTTGCCGAGCCGCTTCGACTCGCCGACCAGCACCCGCTTGTTGGCGAGCTGCGTGGCGCCGCGTTTATTGAGGCTGCCGTCCTTTTTGAGATAGGGGTTTTGAAACTTCTCGCCTTTGCGGACCACGGTCGCGCCGCCCTTGCGGCGCAGATATTCCTGGAGGGTGACCGGCCGGTTGCCGGCCCAGCGCCTGCCGTCCGGCCCCTTGCCCTCGGCGAAGCGGCGTTTGGTCGCCTCGATCATGTACTCGCCTATGTCGGTCATCACCGGCCGCATGTCGCGCATGAGGCCGGCCAGGCGGTGGAGGTTGTCCAGGATCTCGCGGTCGTTGATTTTGATGTCGATCATCGCTATAGTTATCGTGGCGCCGCACTCTGGGGCATATCCACCGTCGGGCTCATACCCCGAAACGTCCAGGACGTGGGAAGATGGGTCACAGAGCGCGATGCGCCATCCTCCACATGGATTGCAGCGCCAAGCTCTTACGGCCGGCGCGCACCTCCCACACCGTCACCAGCTCCTCTTCCCCGAAGTACTTTGAGATCTTCACCACCGGTTGCTGGCTCTTCCATGATTTGCCCACATCCCGGATAGGGCCGTCTGGTGAATTGAGCAAGGCCGGGATGTCCGCGTAATCGACGGCGGTGATAGCGAGCTGCCCGCGTGGGGCCTCTGCCTCCGGATCGCCATGGTCCTTGGCGATCTTGTTGATGGCGCTTTGGTCAATCGCATAATCGTAGCCGGCAACATCCACCCCCATCAGCTCCTTTACCCTGGCCGCATCCGCCCCGGTCAGGAGGCCGATGGTCCGGTACGGCTGGATCTCCAGATGCGTCATCTCCTCCAGGATCCTGGTGGCATAACGCCGGACGTCCGTGGCCACCGAGGGCAGCTCCCGATAGGCCCTGGCGAGATCGTCGCGCACCGGTTCGGGCACCCCCTGCATGTAGCTCTTGGCCAGCGAGTACTCCCACTGCTGGGTCTTGGCCGCCATCTGCCGCACCGTGTCGGCAACCGATTCGCCCGGCGCATAGTCCCATCCCTTGTCGATGCCGGCCGGCGCGCCGCTCTTGGCATCGATGGCGTCCCAGCCATCGGGGAGCTGCCTGCCCGGATCGCCGCCCAGACGACGGGCGCCACGGTCGCTCCTGGCGCCGAGGACGTAGCAGTGGCAGCCCCAGGCGCTCGGCGGATAATGCGTCCGCCAGAAGGGATGATCCGCCGGCAGGGTGAGGCCGCCCCATGCCACATGCTCCGGCCGCGGGTAGGTGACCGAATCGCTGTGGTGGTATACCCAGATCGGGAAGCCTCCCTCCTTGAGCTGGGCAAGGCGGCCGGCGGCGTAGCTGGTGGCGCAGTTGGTCTGGTAGATCACCCGGGTGCGCCAGGCGCGCCTGGCCGGGGACTCGTCGCCGGTGAAGCCGACCCAGCCGCGGCGCTCGACCGTGGCCATGAAGTCATTGCGGAACGCCTCCAGGCTCTGCCCCTCGCTGATCGATCGGTCGGCGGCGGCGGCGAGATCGGCAAGCAGGTCCGCCTTCATCGCTCCCGCCACCATGAAGCCCTTGTCGTGGCCGCTTCTGCTGATGTCGTCCCATTTGGCGGTGGGGACGAGCTTGCCGAGCTTGTTGCGAAAGAAGGCGACCTGCTCGGCGAATGGCTGCTTGAGCGCGCCGGAAATGGCGGACGGCATGTCAGCCATCGGAGCCCTCGGTCAGGTCGAACCTTCCGGCCGCATCCGCGGCGGTCATGGCCTCGGTCAGCACCGCCGCCAACTTGTCTTCCGGCAGGTCCGCATAGGCGGCAAGCAGCAGTTCGCGAAAGTGCTCCAGGCTGTCGGCGGTATCCAGCATTGCCCTGATCCGCTCGATCCAGCCGTCGATCTCCGGCTGCGCCAGGGCCGCCAGCCGGTCGGCGATCAGGTCCGCCGGATAGGGTGCTGCGGGTGCCTGACCGGTCAGGGCGGCGACGCCGGTGAGCGCCGCCGGCTGGGGCGCTGCCGTCTGCCGCAGCGTTTCCTCGCCCTCTGCGGCCTGGGGGATGCGAGTCTTCTCGTGCAGCCACCAGACCGGCACCTTCGCCCCCATGTCTACGAACTTGGGCAGGGACTCGGCCAGTAGCTTGAAATCTTCCGCCTCGCCGGTATCGAGGAAGAAGCTCGGCGCCCGCCGCCGGTCCTCGATGCCGAAATTGAGCGCCGCCATCGGCCAGAGGATGTCCCGGTTGATCGTGCCCGCGTACTGGCGGACGTCGGAACGGATCAGGCTCTGCTGGCTCCGTTCGTGGACGTTGCCGAGCGCGTTGGTGTTGGTGCCCTCGCCGGTGCCGCTGGTGAGCGTGCTGCCCAGGATCGCCCGCGCCTTGGCCCGCTGGCACCACTGCAGCATGGTCTCGAACAGGTTGCCCTTGCCGTCCGCCGCCTCCTTGAAGTCGATCAGCATCCCCTCCGGGATGATGCCGGCCGCCGAGTGGCCGATGGAGGTGACGGCCCGCAGCAGAGTCGCCTTCTCCTTGTCGGTGGCATTTCTCGGGTAGGTGCCGATCCTGGCCGGGATGCCGTAGATCTCCAGCAGCTCGGCGAGATCGCCCATGGCGTAGTTCTCAAAGAGATAGGGCCAGGCCAGCACCCGGAGCAGGCCGCTGCGGGCGACGTAGCCGGCCTTGGCCTTGTGGCGGTGCTGCACCCAGCCGAGCGGCCACAGTTCGGCGCCGTTCGGCGACAGGTCACGCAGACGCAGTTCGTTCTGGTCGTCCTGGTTCAGGCGGAACCAGGCATGCGGCCGGAAGATCGGCTGCAGGACGATCCGCTTGCCGTCGGACACCGTCCACGGCAGCTCCAGCATGGCCCAGCCGTGGCCGATGCCGGATGCCATCTCGATAATCAGATCCTCGACTTCGAGGCCGGAAAAGACCTCGTTGCAGAACTCCGCCGCCTTCTTCTCGACCGCCGAAGCGTTGTCCGGCGGCACGATCTGCCATTCCAGCTCGGCCGCCAGCTCCCGCCGCTTGCCCATGTCCGCCGCGATCTGCGCGTCCTTTTCCTCCATGTCCTCGAACAGTTCGTGCTGGGCCTTGATGTCGCCCTGTTCGGCGTCCTCCAGGATGCGGTGGAGCTTGGCCGGGGTCAGCCCCTTGCCCGGGTGTCCGGCGAACTCGCGCTTGAGCATGCCGATGCGCGATTCGTCGTCGGTCTGCTTTTCGTCCAGCGCCTGCGTTTCGGTGTTCTTCCCGAACAGCCTGGACACGATTCCCTTGATGCTCACCATGCGCCACCTCCGGCCAGGGCGTAGTCGTCGTCATTGTCGTCGCTGCCTGCGGCCTCGCCGTGGAAGCCGAGACTCGCCTTCGGCGCCTCGGTCCAGTCGATCTCGACCACGTCGCGAAGCATGGCGTAGTGGCCGAGAAACAGGCTGATCGCCGAATCGCCGTGGCGCTGCAGTTTGGGGCCGTCGCCCTTCTGGGTCTTGGCTTTGGGCAGCTTGGGCACGCCGTCCATCACCCTGAGCGCCCGCAGGTCGTCGCGGATCTCGACGTCTTTCGGGATGTCGTCCAGGGTGCCGTCCTGCAGCGCCGCCTTGAAACGCGGCATGTGTTCCAGGTAGAAGGCGTCGGAAAGCATGACCTGCTCGATGGCCATCGAGCCGTAGCGCTGCGCTGCGCGTTCGGCCAGGTACTGGCCGTTGCCGCGGGCGTCGAGTACCCCGGAGCGGAAAAGGGGAAGCCGGTCGACGATGTAGCAGAGGATCTGTTCCTGCTGCCGGAAGGGGCAGTTGGACAGCTCCACCTGCAGCTTCACCCGGTTGACCAGGTCGCGGCCTTCCTCGATAACGTCGATGACCGTGAGATCGCCGAGCCGGCCGAAGTCCTCGCCGAAGCCGTGGGCGCGTTCCCGGTCGAACTTCGCGAGCACCGGTTCGAGGTTCTCCTCGCACCAGGCTTTCACCTCCGCCTCGCGGACATGGTCGGGCAGGTGGCCGAATTCCGCAGTCCACTTGCCGCGTACCAGTGGCGTCGCCTCGTTCATCCGCGCTTCGATCAGGCCCATGCTCAGATAGGCGCCGCCGGACTGCGACGGCACGGCGTCCAGTTCCTCGGCCGCATCGTCGCCGTAGAAGGCGTAGGCGTCAGTCACCCAGGCGTCCTCGCCATCCTGGCTCCACTCGATCCCCCGGCGCAGGCAGACGCGGCGGTACAGCCCCTGTTCCACCGCCTCGCGGAAGGCGATCCGGTGGACCGAGCCCTTGCGCTTGCCGGCGCGCACCTGCTGGATCAGCTCGTTGAAGGGGTTGTCCACGCCGTTGTGGGTGGAGATGATGCGGACCTTGTCGCCCCAGAGCAGCATGGCCATCGCCGCCTTGAGCATGCCGGCCAGATCGTTGTGGAAGGCGGCCTCGTCGATGATGATCACGCCTTGCTTGCCGCGCAGGTTGGTGGGGCGCGAAGACAGGGCGACGATGCGGCGGCCGGACTTGGGGAAATCGATCTTGTAGGTCTTGATCTCCTTGTCGCCGTCCTTAAAGATCCCTTCCTCGATCTCGCCTGCAGCCTGGTCGAAGGCGCGCGCCCACATGGCGCAGGCTTCGATGTATTCGAGCGCCATGTCCTGGGTGGCGCTGATGTAAAACACATTGGAACCGCGGGCCGCGGCGGCGATGAGCACGTCGTCCGAGGCCTCGGCCCAGGTGAGACCGGTCCGGCGGCCCTTCTCGGCGATCTTGAGCTGGCTGTCGTCGGCGATCCACCTCTGCTGGTAAGGCAGCAACACCGGCGGCGCGGCGTCAGTGTCTTTGGCGGTGCTGGGCATGGTGCTCGTGAGGAAATCGGTCATGTCCGCACCCCGAGGATCGCCCGGCGCAGTTCATGTACCGACTGCTGGGAAAGACCGCCCTGCTTGGCCACCTTCTCGGCGGCGTCGGCGGCGTCTTTCCTCGCCTGCTCACGGATCTCCGCCTCGCGCCTGACGTTGATCGTCGAGGACGCCTCCAGCCGCTGCACTGCCAAGGCCAATGCCTTGACCTGGTCGATGACGCCGGGGATGGTCTCTTCGCTGAGATCCGTTTCCTGCAGTTTGAGCGAAAGGTCGAAGGCGAGGGTACGGAGGATCTCGTTGATCAGCAACCCGGTCTGCCCCTGGGGCGCGGCGCCGAGCTTGCCGATCCACATCGATGCCACCTCGCGGCTCTGCCGCAGCTTCTCTCCGGCCCTGCGCATCTCAAGGTCGTAGCGGTTGACCGCGCTCTTGGTCACCCGGTCGGGCAGGCCCTCGGACGCCAGGATCTCGTTGATCCTGGCGGTGGCGTCCAGTTGCGTCACGCGCGGATCGCGGAGGAGAACCTGGAGTTTTTCCAGGATATCCGGCGGCAAGCGTTTGATGGTGGACGTCTGGCCCATCACAGCGGCTCCGGGCGCTTGACGCCGGGGATGACGCAGGCGCCGCAGGCGACATCCTTGCCGCGCGGCGTCAGCCTGGCCACCACCACGCCGGCGCGGTCGTCTGTGATGATGAGCCCCTGCTCGGTGAGCCAGGCCAGTTCGGTGCGGAGACGATCGCTGCTCGTCCGGTGGCCGAGTTGCTCCAGAATGCTCTTGAGCACATACTCGTTATGACTGTAGTCAGCGTCTTCGCACAGGGCGCGAAGCAAGACGAGTCGCATGTCGGCGGCGATGATGGCGGCGTAGTTCATTGGCCCTTCTCTTTCAGCAGGTATTCATGGATCAGGGAGACATTGCGGTTGAGCCCTGACAGCTGGCCGGAGAACTCCTTGACCAGCCCGTGGACCGCATTGATCTTCTCATGGATCTCCCCGAGATCGCGGTGAGTCGGCGCGTTCCGGACCGTGACTTCGAGGGTTGCGGTGCGCTGATGGTGGTTAGAGCATCTGGCTTCATGCTCCCTCTCCCAGTCTTCCAGCCTCCTCGTCATTTTGCTGTCCATGGCGACGATCTTGTCTGTCGTCACCCGGTGCCGCCGTTCATAGGCCAGATAGGCGGTGACCACAACCCAGGCGATGTTGCCGGCCACGTCGAACCAGAATTTCAGCTCCGCTAAGTCTCCGTTCATCCCCGCCACGTTCGCATCTCCTCGAAGGCTTTCTGACAATCCAGGCAGCGCTCGCATCCGGGTACGTGCTGCCGGCGCCCTGCCGGGATCTCATGGCCGCAGTCCAGGCAGTGGGTGCGGCTCGGCCTCGCCGGATGAACCCGCTGCCGCACCGCATCGATCGCCTGCTGGTTGAGCCTGGCAGTCTGCTCCTGGACCAGGTCCATGTTGATTGAGTCCATGGATATCAGGCTGCTGGGAGGGCGGCCGGGTTGCGCTCCCTCACCTCTTCGGCGGTACGGCGCAGTTCTTCGTGGAGTTGCTCGTCCGACATCCCGGCAAGTTCCTTGAGGGCATAGGCCGTTGTCAGGGCCATGCGGATCAACTCCGCCGCTGCAGCTGCATCCATCACTGTTTCTCCATGAGCTTGGTGACGATATCGATCACCTGCTGGGTGACCTGTTTCTCGGGCAACGCACCTGTTTCCAGGTACTGATTGAGGGTGTTGAGCGGCTGGTACAGTTCGTTGAGCAGCTGGCGTTTTTTTCGCAGCAGATCGCGCCGCGGCGCCGGGATGTTCGGCTGTTTGATGTCCAGCATGTAGCTGTCGTATTCGGCGATGTAGACGCGGTTCGCCCAGACGGCCAGGTCCTGCGGACTCATATCGGTCGGGCTCTTCACCTGGACGCAGCCGGAGAGCAGCATCATGAGTGCCCATGCGAGACAGGCGAACAGTCGATGGTGGTTACTGAGCAGACGTCGCTGATGCATCCTTGACCTCCTTCATTGTTGGTTGAGATGTCCCCCGTGCCTTGTTGAATGCCAGCATCGCCACGCCGACGAGCAGCGTTTTCCCCTCGCCTCGCATGTCGGGGAGGCAGAAGAAGGCAATGCCGAATGAGGTGGCGATCGCGGCGAATACCAAGCGGTCGCCATGGTCTGTCCAGAAACGCCTTCCCCATTTCTTCATCACACCACCCCCAGATCGCGCTCCTCGAGGAGCGTATAGGTGAACGAGTTACCGTGGCTGTGCGCCCCGGCCTTGGCCATGGCGATCAGCACGGAGAAATCCCACCAGTTGGCCACCACCTGGCAGCCGGCGGACCAGCGGCCGACCACGGTCGATTCGCCATGGTCGGCGGCCCGGTGGATGTTGATGCCGAACATGCCGGTATGTTCCGGCTGGCCGGCGGTGTCCATGCGGTCGTCGCGGTTGTTGTCGCGCCAGACGGTGAGCGGGCCGGCCTGGGTGAGGGCCTCGTATTTTCCCCGGTGGTAGCCGAGGCGGAAAGCGCCCCGGTACTGCCCCGGCTTCAAAATCGCTGTGCCGTCGATATGTTCAGGGTTGTTGAGCCAGTAGAGGCCGGGGTCGGTGGTGCAGGCCATGATCTCGCCGCACCAGGCAGCGCCGCGCCGGTGGAAGACCGCCAACAGATCGTCGAACCGGTCGGGCCGGCCGTCCATGGCGCGGATGCCGACCAGGTTGAGGTTGTAGCCGGCCGTGCTGTCGAAGACGCGATTGCCCTTGATCTGCATGGCCCTGACGATCTGTTCGAAGGTGGGAACGCGCCGCATTGCTGCCTCATGCGCCGCTGGCGGGGCTGCCCGTGGACAGCCCCGCGCGGCGGCAGGAAAAGGAGGAGGTGAAGATGACGGAGGCAGAATAAAGAAAAGCGCCGCAGGCGGTAAGCTGCGGCGCTTCAGTGGTCGGAGTGCAGTGGGGCTGGGTGGGCGGTCAGTCGTAATCCGGGAAGGTGATCACCAGTTGCCAACGGTGGGTATTGTACCCCATCGACAGGTGATAACCCCGTTCGATGGGGGTCACGGCCAGGGCACTGTAGTCCCAGCCGGCATAGATGCCGACGAACCCGGGCGCGGAGGTGGTGTAGTTGACCACGTCCCCCTCGCGCAGCCGCGCGGCCAGCCATGTCTTGACGTTGGCGCTGGCGGTGCTCGGCTTGTCCTGGTCGAAGACGCTCGGCTGGACGAGCCGGACGGTGAGCCTGGCGTCGAACTGATCGGAGATCTCGACCACCCGCACCTTCACCTCGGTCCCGGCAGGCATCAGCCGATCGGCGACCAGGGCGTGGTCGATGACCTGCCAGTCCATGGCGGCGGCCTGAAGAGGGCAGGTGGCGAACAGCATCGCGAGAATGAGCTTTTTCATGGATTCCTCCTTTCCCCGGCCAATTCATTGTTGATTGCTAGCCGATTCTGCCCACCGGGTTGGTTTTTGTCAAGGTCGGCGGAGCTCAGGTGAGTGCAGGCATTTTCCATTCTTCAATCATCTCCCCCTTGTGCTACTCTGGGAAGCGCCAACCGCCCGTTTCACACAAGAAGGAGAATACCCATGCATCGGAACATACTGATGGCGGCCGTGGTTTCGGCGGCCATATTTCTTGCTGCCGGCAACTGCAACAGTCTGGCTGCGGATCTCGAAATCGCCGACTTTTCCGGCAGGCCGTTGCCGGCACTGCCGCCAGCCCCCTATGCCGTGACTTCCCTGATAATCCGCAATGCCCCCAATCAGGTATCCCATTTCGATATCGGCTTTTCTTTCGGGGAATGGCTGCGCTTTCATTCCTGTCAGGTCCAGCCCCCTTTCTCCGGATGGTATTACAGGCAGGAGTATGGGGTTTCGAACATCAACCAGGACGCCCATCTGTTCCATTTCTTCACGCCAGGAGATCCCATCCCGAAAGGGTTTTCCGGGCCTATCGCCATCTGTTCCTTTGAGCTTGCCTCCATCCCGGCAGAAGGTTCCGAGTTCATCCATGTTGCCGGGCCTGATCTCTCCGGGGATTTCCCCTATGATATGGCTGGGTGGACGTCCAGATCGGGAAAATGGACGTTGGGAGATGGGCAGATGCCTCCCGATGAAAAATTTTATCCTGTCGGGGATGCGAGCCAAAACGGTTCCCTTGGATTGGAGGATGCGGTCATCATCCTTGAAAAATTGACAAATGACCGTTCACCTAAAACAGCCTCATCTGCCGCTCATCCGGCATCCCCAGGATCTCCCACACCCGCCGCTCGCTGATCCGGCCGGTGGGCCAGTCGGTGAGGGCGCAGTCGCGGACCACGGCGTTGGCGGTCTCGCCGGCGGCGGTGCGGCGGTCGAACATCTTGCGGATTGCGCGGTCGCGCCAGGCGCGGCGCAGCTCGTCGCCGGTGCGGATGTGGATCGCCACCCCGCGGTAGGCACAGGCGATCTCCCAGGCGCAGCGGGCGGCGGTGCGCTCGCACCCGACCACCCGGGCGATGATCGCGGCGATCTCGCCCAGGTCGCCGGGCAGTTCCGCCGGGCTCTGCGGCAGGTCATCGTCCGGAATGACGCTCACCGCGCCCTCCAGACGATCCGGCCGGTGTCGTACGGCTCGATGTCCAGCCAGGGCAGCAGGCAGCCGGCCAGCTCGTTCATGTCCCGTTTCTCCCAGCTTTTCAGGTGCTCGATCAGCCGGCTCTTGTGGCCCGGCGTGCAGAAGCGCAGGGCGTCGATGCGCACCATACGCTTGATGTAACGGTTGAGCGCCCGCTCCGAGCCGTCGGCCACGGCGCCGGCCTTGGCCAGGGTGATCCACAGGCCGCGGATCATGCGGCCCTGGGCATCCTCGCGGGAGACGGGCGGCGCCGCTTTCCGCCCGGGCATGGCGCGCGGCGCCGGGTTCCAGCCGGCGGTGCGGAACACCAGCAGCAGGGCCTCGGCCTGGCGCTCGGTCAGCTCCCTGGAGGAGCGAACCTGGAACCGATGGTGGAGGATGTCCCGGTACTCCTCGTCGTCGAGGCCCAGGGCCTTGACGGCGATGTGGATCTTGGCGTATTGGGCTTTGGTGGGCGGCATGGTGTCACCTCGTCATCGATGTTCCGGCCATTTCGATGGCGCGGATCTGGTTTTCCAGTTCGACAATCTCTTCCTGGCGATACGCCAGGTAATCCTCCCTATCTTCCTTTTCGATGGATCTCCGCGCAAAGGCCAGTTGCTCCTCCACCCTTTTCTTCAACGTGCACAGGTGGCCGATCGCCTCCATTTTGGTCATCTTCTGCATTTCACTCCCCCTTCGCCAGTGATTTGCCGACGCGCTCGCAGATGGCGCGCAGCTCCGGAGCCATCTGTGCCAGATCCATTTCCGCGATCTCCCCATCCATTTCCCGCCTGTCCATGTCGATGCGCCAATCCGGCTGCCGGCCGGCACCGCGTTCCGCCTCGATACGCTTCCGCTCCACCTGGGCGTCGGCCTTTTCCGCGACATCGCTTGCCACCTCGGCGAGGTATTTGTGGCCTTTCATCGGCCGTCGCAGGGTGGGGTTGGCGAGCATCTGCTCCATGGCCTCGGCCCACATCGTCGGCGGGCATGGTCGCGCCGGCCGGCCCTTGCCCTGCACCCATCCCTTGCCGACCAGGTCCGCTATCTCGCCCAGCAGCCGCAGGGCCTTGGCGGGGCTGATCGCCCGGCCCGATTCCGGCCGGAACAATGACAGGTAGCGCACCGTCACCGGCGCGACGTCGCGCGGCAGCTTGGCCATCATCTCGATGCACTGCTTGTACTGGCCCTCGGCCAGGAACCACTCCAGCGGCGCGACCGAGCCGCAGGTCTGACAGACTCCGGTGATGCTCATGCTCACCTCCCCAGCCGGTAGAGCCAGACGCCGCCCTGGCGGCGGCAGGCAACGGCGATGCCGTTGTCCCGCAGCTCGGCGACGATGGAGTTGACCGCGCAGACGTTGGCCCCCCGGACGATGTCCATGGTGGAGTGCTCGCGGCCGTCGGCCAGCACCTGCGCCACCCTCTGCAGCCGTTCCGAGTTGCTGATGCTGGCGGCGTTCATCGCCCACCTCCAGGCAGATCGTGGATGTTCATGGTGATGCCGCGCGGCGGTCGCTGCGCCGGCCGGACATCGTCCCACCAGCCAAAGGCCAGGTTGGCGGCGACGATCAGCAGCAGCACGACCAGCACCGTAACCGTTCCGATGATGCACTCTTCCACTTTCATCTCTTCCTCCATTGGCATTTGCCGCACCATTCGCCCTGGTGCTTCAGGCACCAGGAGAGCGGCGCGCCGGTAATCCGTCCGGTGGTCGGCCACGCCTTGCAGCTCAGCCGCGCTTCCGCTTCCTTCTTCATTTCCACCCCTCGAATAGCCACCGCAGCCAGGCGATGACGCCGATATACCTGGCGATCGCGCCGACGGCATAGCCGATGCCGAGGGCGGTCCCCATCAAGATCTGCGCGACGACGACAGATGACTCCCCTTTGAACCCGGCGTATCCGCCGTACAGCAGGAATAGCGAGCAAATGGTGCAGAAAATATAGAGATTGACCATCCCGTGCTCCTTCGGCTGCTCATCAGGCCCAGGGCGCCGCCCCTGGGCGACCGGCGGACCACCCGCCGGTTTCGCATGCGCTGTCGAGTGAGGGTCGAGGCAACCGTTCAGCGCAATTCTTTCTCCAGCCGGCGGATCTGCCGCCGCACCACAACCGCCCTCGTCTTGTGCCCGAGCCGTTCGCACTCGGCGAGCAGCCGGCGCAGGAAATTGACGTCCGGGATGAAGCGGATGCTCACATCGCAATCATCGACGCTGGTGTTGAGGTACTGCTCCACGGTTCTTCCATTGGCGGGCATCACGCCACCTCCTCCAGTGCCGTTTCGTAGGGGACGATCACAAAATCCTCGCCCTGGCTGATCGACACCCCTTGTATTCCCGTGGCGACATCCTGCTCCGCGAGCAATGCCTCCTTGTTGATCTCTTCCTTGGTGCGGATGAATCTGGCGAGCCCGAGCTTCTTGCAGGTCTCGATGATGTTGTCGATACACCTGAGCACCACCCGCGGCGGCCTGGTCCGCCACTTGACCTCGCCCGACGCCAGATTGGCGTGCTTGACCTTGCCGCCCCGCGTCAGATCATCGCGGTTTGCCTCGCACCAGACATGCACGCCTCCCGACAGCATCCGGATCGCGTCCGCATGCGGCCGCGCCTCCTCCTCGTAGCGTTGGCGGATGCTGGATAGCTCGTCGTTCATCGCAGCGGAGATCCGGTCCCTCTCCCTCTGGCGGCGGCCGATCTCTGCGATCGCCTCCACCACCTGCTCCCGCGTCTGCGGCACCGGATAGGGCGCCGCCGTGGTTTTGATCCGCATGGGCTTCGCCATCACGCCACCTCCTGGACGATCCGCATCGCCGCGTGCCGGATGTTCACCACCGCCCGTTGCGCGTCGGGATGCAGGCCGGAAAAAACACTGAGATCGTCCGCCATGCTGGCGATGGTGGCCGCCGCGTCGCGGATCTCGCTGCCCCGCTGCCGGCGGGACAGGTATTTCCGCGCTGCCATCGCCGCCGCCTCCGCCTCCAGGGCGATGGCGGCCAGAGTCTGGTCGTCCGGGTCGTCGCAGTGCAGGGTGATGCTGGCCGAAAGCCGGTTGAGCGCGCTGATCGCCTCGATGCGATAGCCTTCGATGATGTCCGTGATCGCCGTGATTCGCTCCATGTTGATTCCTCCTTTAACCTTTGTTGAATGGGCAGTTGCGGCAGGCCCTGTAGATCTTCACCCGCAGCGGATTCGATGCGGAAAACGGGGTGCGCCGCTCCTCGGCGCAACGGCCGAAAGATATCTCTCCCAGCACCGGGCAGGTCCGCGTCCGGTCGCTGTATTCCTCCTCGACCCTGGTCAAAAGGGCGGCGAGGCTGGCGCCGTAGGCGCCTTTGAGCGCCGCGCAAACCGCGCCTGCCGAGTAGCCGATCCGCCGCGCCACCTTGGCCTGGCTGCCTTCCTGGGCGACGGCCCGGCGCAGCAGCTCCATGCGATCCTCGTGGGTCATTGCGCGCCCCCTTCCGACCACATCACCTTCCCGATATTCTGGTCGTAAACCTGTTTGACGCGCTGGATCATCGGCGGCTTCGGCCCGGTGTATCTGGCTGCAACCCATCGGTACCGGTTGCCGTTGCGGTTGAGATAGCCGGCGCGGTGCAGGTGATGGCAGTAGTCGGCGGCCGTCGCCTCGGCCACGATGCATTCCTCGGTCGAGGCGTGCACGGCCAGATCCCGCGCCGAGAAATCGCGCAGGATGCGCATCGCCACCCACATCTGCTCCCGGCCGCGGCCCTGGGTGACCTCGCTGCCGTCCTTGCGCAACCTGGGGGCCTCGGCGCCGGCGTCCTTTGTCAGCCGGTAGTATGTCGATCCGGTGATGCCGCCATCCAGGCCGGCGACCTCGATGTAGCCGGCCCGGCGCAGGCCGGTCACGTAGTCCCGCACCGTGTCGCGGCCGAGTCTGGTGCAGTCGGCTATGCCCCTGGCAGTGAACGGCCCTGTCGCGCCGCGGATCGCGTCCCACACCGCCTGGCGGGTGTCGAGGCGGTTCAGCTTGTCAGCTGGTTTCCTCGGCATCACAGCCTCCTTGCCGGCGCTTCCCCGGTGTAGAGGTCGCGGCTGCCCCACTCCCGCAGATCGATGGCATCGAGGCCGGAGGCGGCGGCCTCGTCCTGCACCCGCTCCAGGTTGACACAGATGCGGCGCACCGAGCCGCGTGCCACGTCGTGGATTCTCTTGAGCAGGTCGGCGGCGAGGCTCACCTCGCGGCAGTAGAGCCTGGCCAGGTGCTCGCAGTCGGCGTAATCCGCCGGCTGGGCCGGAACCCAGTCGAGGATGCGGCCGTGGAACCGCTCCCACCGCTTCAATTTGTTCGGCAGCCGCTCCTCGCCGATGATCAGGATGGCGGCGCCGCTGCCCTCGTACAGGTCGCGAATGATCTCCACCGCGCCCCGGTCCACCAGGTGATCCATCTCGTCGATGATCAACGGCCGCTCGCTGGTGGCGAGCTGCTCGCACACCTGATCCGCCATCTCGTAGATGGTCCGCGCCGCCTGGATTCCCATCACCTGGAGGATGGCGGCGAGCACCGCCTTGCGCGACCAGGTCGACTTGCATTCGATGTAGTAGGCGCGGCTCTTGAGCGCCGCATAGGTCGCCGCCGTCGATTTGCCGAAGCCGCTCGGCCCGTAGAAACAGACCATCCCCGGCAGGTGCGCCGGCCGCTGCATGGCGCGCTGCAGCGCCCGGTAGCACAGCGACACGTTGGCGAGTGGCGCCGTGGTCATATCCCCCGGCGCGGCATGCGTCATTCCGTTCGTCATCATCTCCTCCTTTCTCGCTTATTGCTGCGCCAGGTCCGCCTCCACCTCCCGGAACGACCGGAAGATGGCGGTGGCCTGGAATTTCCGGAAAAAGCTCTCCTCGCGGCCGGAGAGCGTCTCGCCGGCCGCCACCCGCTGCTCCAGCGAGCACCAGAACCGGTACTTGCCGCGGTCGTCCTGGGGGATCTCGACCACGTTCTCCGGCAGGTGCATGGCCTCGATCTCGCCGCGGTCGACGGTGATGGTCGGCGAGGCCGCGGCGTGGTCAACGCGGATGGCGCGGATCTCGCCCTTCGAGCCAGCGAGTTCGGCGTGCACTTCATCCGCCTTCAGCTCCAGACGGCGCAGCCGGCCGGCGGCCCGTTTCTCCCGCGCCTGCTCGACGAAGGACATGGGGTAGTAGTCGCTCTTGTTGCCGTCCAGATCCGCCGTGCAGATGAGGCGCTGGTCCTGGTCGCGGATCCAGACCCGCTTCGGGTCGTGGACGTCGTAGGCGACGTGGACCGTCATCCCGTGCCATTCGGTCAATTCCCTGCTGTAGTAGATGTGGCCGAACAGGTTCACCTCGCAGCGCGCCACCTTGCGGCTGACCTGCGGGTGGTAGAGGTCGGGCAGTTCGCCGGCCTTGGTCGGCTGCCATCCCTCATACATGAAGGAGGCCCACATCTCGTTGGGCGTCATGTGCCGCCGCTTGCCGGTCGCCGGGTCGATGATCTTGGGCAGGCCCCGGTGCTCGCGGTTGTTGTATCTGGCGAACGCTTCCTCGATCACCGCCACGAAATCACGCCAGGACGGCAGCAGCGCGTGGTCCTTGCGGGTGTGCTTGAAGACGATCTTCTTGGCGTCGCGGTCCATGGCCGCGTTGACGTTGGTGGCGAGTTGCCGGGCGGAGGCGACCAGCGCCGTCTGATGGTTGCGCTCGATCAGGCCGCGCGCCTTGGAGTTGTAGGGCAGGGAATGGGTCATGGTGATACTGAGCCGGGCCATGAAGCCGGTACCCGGCGCGGTCATCATCTCGTTCTTGTAGCCGGAACCGTTGTCACAGTAGAAGATGGCCGGCACGCCGCTCGTTTCGCAGGCGTTGCGCAGGGCGTCCACCGTGGCCAGGCTCGATTCGGCGAGCGCCACGCTCCAGCCCACCACCCGGCGGGTGGCCGCGTCGATGATCGCGGTCACCTCCGGCCGGAACGGCCGGCCGTGGTCCGGGTGGGCAACCTCGGCGTCGTAGGTGTGGCCGTCCGCCGAGTAGACGTCGGTGGGCAGCAGCTTCGATGTGTCGCGGCGGCGGAAGCCCTTAATGTTGGTGATCTCCTTCGAACCCATCCGGCCGCGGCGCTTTTCCACCTCGCCGACCTTTTCCAGCCAGCGGCGCGCCTGGGCATAGCTGACGTCATGGCCGGCCATCCGGACCTCTGCCACCGCCTCGGACAGCGGCGGATTCTGCGGCTTGCGGAACGCCTTCAGCAGGTCCGGCGCCCAGGACGGGACCTGCTTCGGCTCCACGTCCTTGGGCGCCAGGGCGGCAATGCCGCCGCCGGCCGCGCGCTTCCAGCGGAACAGGGTGGTGCGGGACAGCGTCCTGCCGCCGTCGCCGGCGCCGGAGCGTTTGTTGGCAACCTGGATCAGTTGTCGGATGTGCACCGGCAGCCTGCCGTCCGCGGCCAACTCCAGCAGAACCCCCACCGCCCGGTTGGTGCCCACCTGCGCTTCGAGCCGTTCCAGCTCGCGGACGATGGCGAGCCGCGCCTCGGCGGTTTCACGTTGCCACTGCTTGAGCGCCGTCTCCGGCTGAGCGGCGGTGAGCGCCGGCGCCTGGGCGTAGCTCTTGCGGCTGAGCGCCGGCGTGTCGTCCAGGATGGTCGGGGTGGTTGTCGCCATGGTGATCGCGATACGGATCTCCTCCGGCAGCAGCAGGGCCAGGTACTTGTCGCGGAAACCGCCTTTGCACGGTTCCTTGATCGCTTTCCAGCCTTCGCGCTGCGCGCGCAGCTGCACCCCCCGCTCCGTGGCAGGAAGGCAGGCAAGGCGCAACTCAGCCAGTTCGCTCGCCGTCCAAGTCGCCTTCATGGTCAGTCGGCGAGGCTGTCTTTGATGTAGAGCTTGCCGTCCTCGGCCAGCAGGTGCCGCAGGGCGTCGAGCCGCTTCAGGATGGCTTCCCGCGATGTGGTCTGGTACTTGCCCGCTTTCGCCGCCTCGATCGCGCCGAGGAAGGCATCGAAGGCGATGGAGAACGATTTGCTGATCTGATCGTCCTTGCGGATCTCCTCACGCTGCCGCGTGATCGTCTTGGTCACCTGCTCGCCGGTGATATCGAAGATGGTGGCCTGCACGTGCTTGGCCGTGACCTTGCCGTTGGGCGCTGTCTTCGCCGCCGTAACCCATACCTGTTCGAATTTTTTCGGCTCGTCCTTGTATTTGAGCAGCGGCCGGATCTGGCCCTCGTTTTTCGGGGGCTCCACCAGATGTCTACAATTTGTAGACAAATGCTCGGCGACCTGCGAGGCGTCGATGAGCTGATAGGCGCGCTGCCGGGACATGGCGAAAATGTCCTGGCAGTAGCCGGCGAAATCAAGGTGGGTGGAGCGGTACAGCCGCTCCCTGCTGATCTCCGCCAGCGCCTGCCCTACCTGAATGAAGGTGCGCAGGTTCTCTACCACGTAGGTTTCGAGTTCCTGCCGGCGGCCCTCTTCGCGCGCCGACAGTTGCTCCAGGAACATCTCCCCTTGCCTTGCCTCGACCACTTCCATTTACGCGGCCCTCCTCATGTCTTCGGGTATATCCAGGTGTTTCGCCGGGCAGTTGCGGTCCAACAGATACTGCAGGACGCGGCGGTTGTTCTTCCGCCCGGCAATGGTGTTGCTGACCAGGGAATGATGGACGCGCAGATCCTCGGCTATGCCGGTCACGGACAGCAGGTTCATGCGGATCCACTTATTGATCTCGTCGCTGTTGCGTTTGCTGTTGGTCATCACAGCGCCTCCTCGATTTTTTTCATGCGCTTCTTCGACTCGCGTGCCCGGTGGTACTCCTTGGCCCACTGCAGCAGCTGCACATCGCGCCCCTCGATCAACTGGCCCCCGAGCATTTCGACCATGACTGCCAGCGGGCGTTGGCTGCCGAAAGCGGCGCAGAACACCGCCATGGCCTTCATGGATGGCACGCGGGTTGTGTCCTGAGGATTGGTCCATTTGTAGAAGGTATCGGTGGAGAGCTTGCTGCCGTTGCCTTTGAGCAGCGCCACCCCGTAGCGGAAGGCGAGGTCGTTGATCCGTTCCACCGCGGATTCCGGGGACAGCCCGGAATCCTGGAACACTTCGGCCATCGCCGTCTTCACGTCTCGCACTATGGTGTTGAAGCTGGCGCCGCCGAAAAGGCTTTGCTGTACTGGCGTTTTCCCCATTCCGTCCACCTGGTTGCGCCCATCCGTCCAAACAAGCTGGAGATATGGACGTTGACCCTTGCCCCGCCGTTTGATACAAAGCGGTAACGAGATGTTACCCATGTTACTCCATTTTGGAGTTGCAGCAAACGGAAAAATCCGTTTCGGACTAAATTCTGCTCCGAAATTTTCAATTTTCACGTAACGACTCGGAATAGTTTCAAAAAAAGAAAGTCCATTTTGAAGTCCAGATTTCGGACCTTCTTCGGACTTTCCCCGGAGAAAGCCCGAAATGCCATGAGCACATTCAAGGAACGCCTCACCCTACTGATCGGGGACGAAGAAAAACCATATGGGTGGGCAAAGAGGATCGGCCTCCCTGGCGCGACATTCAATAGGATGTGGCAGGATGGGACTCCTCCGAAATGGAATTTTCTTGTCATGATTTCGGAGAAAACCGGAGTGTCGATTGAATGGCTGCTCACAGGGGAAGGCCCAGCTGTTCTTAAGCACAAGCTTGATAAAAACGCTGGCCTTGGAGACCTTCTTATTCGTCTCTCCCAGGGCTTTATGTCGAGCCAGAGAAAATCAATGGCCCACCATGATCTCGAAGAAGACCAAGATGACGAGAAAAGGGTGATCCCTTACGGCAGAAGGAGGACGGATCAGCCGTTCTCTGAGCAGATGCGCAGGGTAATAAATGGGTTGCTCTACCTAGAAAAGGAAGACCATGACAGCTTTATGATTTTGAGTGGCAAGATTGTTGAGATGGAAAAAGAAGTGCGCAAAAACGAAGACCTAAAAAAAATGGGCAATCACAATGCTTGAGCGCGCACCACGATCGCCCGGGAAAATCCTCGCGTTTCCAACCCCATCGACCCCTCCAAGTTGATGCGGTTGTCTCTACGTCTGGGGGATTACGTCATGTTGGCAAGAACCTTTGTTTCCTACATCTTCTTCTTTCTTATCGCCGACCCAATTGGGGCGCAGGAACATTTTGTCTACACAGCCTGTTATACAGATGTCCAGTTGCGCGAGACACCATCGCCAACTGGGCGCAAGATTGGCATATTGCCCAAGGGCCAAAAGGTGAGGGCAAGCGAAAGCGACAGGTATTGGGTGAAAATTGTATGGCGGGATGATAATAGTGAATGGCATGTCGGATGGGCTGCGTCAACTACACTTTGTCCTGGTGATTAAACGGTTCCAAACCGTGCGTAAAACTCTTTTCGATTCCCTTCATTCTGGTGTCAAATCAAAGCCGCTTTGAATTCCCACGAATCCCCACCTTTTCCCAACAATTCCCAAACCTTTTTAACCACTATCCCTTTTATCCGTGAGTTCCAAACCCCTCACCCCCCCACAACCGGCCGCTGGCCCGCCATCGAACTCTCTTTTCGGCGGGAAAGGGAAAAAAAACTGGCACGGATCAGCGGCTCCCTGCATAGTATGAACAGGCGGCCAGGATAGGCCGGTCGGATCTGCCACCCACACCAGAGGAACCACGGCCATGACAACAGCGAAAACAGGCAAGTGCGAAGAATGTGGCAAGAATTACGAGGAGATCACCACCATCTGCGGTCATTGCGGCTATTCGCCCCATGGCGTCACCGTGATGGAGAACGGGGCGCCCTTCTGGAAATGCGGCGGCTGCGGCCGGATGGTCCAGGCCGCAGCTCCGCCGGAAAAATGTCCCGGTTGCGGCGAGGTCTGCGATTTCAAGAACGTCACCTGCTATCTTCCCGAATGCGGCGGGCCGGGAAACATCGATCCCCAACTGTAATTTCCCCGGTCAACCACCTTTCCCTCCGTGAGGATGTATGGCTATTTCCCGGAAAATGATCACCTTTGGCGAACGGTCTTCCTGGATCCGCAGAATGTTCGAGGAAGGTGCGCGGCTGAAGGCGCGCCACGGCGCCGAAAATGTCTTCGATTTCAGTCTCGGCAACCCGGACCTGCCGCCGCCGGCTCAATACGACCGGGCGATGGCCGCGGTACTCGCCGATGAACGGCCCGGGGTGCACGGTTACATGCCCAACGGCGGCTACCCCTTTGTCCGCGAGATGGTCGCCCGGCAGGTGGCCGCCGAGCAGGGGAGAACGCTGGCCGCCGACGATGTGCTGATGACCGTGGGCGCCGCCGGCGGTCTCAACGTGGTGATGAAGGCCCTGCTCGATCCCGGCGACGAGGTGATCATTCTGGCCCCCTATTTCGTCGAGTACTCCTTTTACGTGGACAACCACGGCGGGGTCCTCCGGGTCGTCCCCACCGCCGGCGATTTCGCCCTGGACGCGGAGGCGATTGGAGCCGCGATCACGGCGAGGACCAAGGCGATTATCATCAACAGCCCCAACAACCCCACCGGCCAGATCTACGGCGTCGGGGAACTGGCCGCTCTCGCCGCGGTTCTCGAGCGGGCCCCCCAGCCGATTTATCTGATCGCCGATGAGCCCTACCGCAAGATCGTCTACGACGGCAACGAGGTCCCCGGCGTCTTTCCGATCTACCGCAACAGCATCGTGGTCTCCTCCTACTCCAAGGATCTGTCCCTGCCCGGCGAACGCATCGGCTACATCGCCGTCCATCCGGACATCGAGGACAAGGCGCAGCTGCTGGCGGCAATGACCCTCGCCAACCGCATTCTCGGTTTCGTCAACGCACCGGCCCTGATGCAGCGGGTGGTGGCGCAGCTGCAGGGGGTTGCCGTCGACATCTCGGTCTACGCCCGCCGCCGCCGGCTGTTCTGCAAGGTGTTGGCCGAGGCCGGGTACGAATTCGAACCGCCCAAGGGGGCGTTTTATCTGTTTCCCAGATCGCCCATACCCGATGACGCCGCCTTTGTTGCGCTGCTTGCCGAAGAACGGGTGCTCGGTGTGCCGGGCAGGGGGTTCGGCATGGCCGGGTATTTCCGATTGGCATTCTGCGTCGATGACGAGGTGATCGCCCGCTCCGCTGCCGGATTCGCTCGCGCCATGGCCGCCTGTGGCAAATGAACCGTCGCTTGCGAAAAGGTCGCGTATCGCTCTTGACTTCTACTGAAATCAAGGTATTATATGCGGACGAAATGCGTCGCGGGGTGGAGCAGTCCGGTAGCTCGTCGGGCTCATAACCCGAAGGCCGCAGGTTCAAATCCTGCCCCCGCTACCAGCAAACGATCGAAGGGGTTGCAGTGAAATCACTGCAACCCCTTTTTTCATATCCGCCTGTTTCCGGGCAATGATGCAGTCTGGGGTTTCTGCCGGCGGTTGGGATGGATATTTGCAGGCGAAGCGGTCATAGGGTGCGGTAGATCCGCGAAAGGCCTGTCCGCTAAACCCCGGGTATGCCGGACAGGCCGATGACAGCAGCGAAGCGGCGAAGGAAACGGGGTGCTGTTGAGAGCTTACACTTCTCGGTAAGCTGCCGCTGCGCCTCGCCGTTCCTGCGAACCGCAACCGGCGGAAACGCGGGGACTTCCTCGGGCAGCGCGCTGGGGGTTAACCACCCAGTTCTTCCACCCGGCGGGCGAGTTTGGCTGCCGCCTCCTTATGGCCGTAATTGGTATGGATCGCTGCGGCGGTGGCAAAGGCGTCGGCCGCCTTTGCCCTGTCGCCCATCTCTTCGTAGAGCTCGCCTATGGAGACCATGGTCGCCACCGAGCCGGCGGGATTGTTCAGCGCCTCGTAGTTGTCGAGGAGGGTGAGGTAGCCGTTCAGGGCTTCCTGAAATCGGCCCAGCCCCCGCTGGCAGAGAACGACCTTTTTGCGGATCGCCATCAGGCTCATCAGATCGTCGTGTTTCCGACAGGTCGCCTCCGCCGCTGTGAAGTGCTCCAGTGCCTTGGCGTATTCGTTCTGGGCCAGGAGGATATCGCCCATGCGGAAATGGACGTTGGCGAGTCCTTCTTCGTTCCCTTCCTGTTCGAAACCGATCCGGGCGTTGTGCAGGGCATAGGCCGCTTCGCTGAGCTTGCCCGCCTCGAAACATTCCACCGCCTTGCGGTAATCGAGCTGCGCCTCGCTGGGCTGCTGTTCCTGGGGGGTGTTTTCGGTCATTTGCTCGTTTCCTCGTTGTTGATGCTGGCAAGGGCGCCGCGGGCGAGTTCTCCGACGGAGGTTGCGACCGGCTTCCCGTGCTCATAGATGGTGAGGGGGGCGGTATCCGCAGTGAGCGGTTCGATCCTGCGGCTGAATTCGCCGGCGCGGATCGCACCGGCCAGGCGCAGGCAGAGACCGCGGATCATCGGATCGGGATGGTCCAGATAGCGGAAGAGGTTGTAGAAGGGCAGAGCCCGGATGAGGTCGGGCCGCACCTGGGCAATGGTTCCCAGCGACCAGAGTACCAGAGACTGGGTCGATGGGTCGTTCAGGTAGTTGAGCAGGTGGCGGGTGAATGCGCCGAAGATGTCGGGCCGGCCGGCAATCACCTCGCCGATGGTTTCGATGGAGCCCCAGCTGGAGCTTGCCGAATCCGAGGCGGCGACAAAGAGCCGATGGAGGAGATCGCTCACCGGGCCCGGGTGGCGGGTGGCGTAGCGGCCGCAGGTTCTGCCGATTGCCGCCGCCACCTGCCAGCGGAAGGCTTCCTCCGGGGTGTAGAGGAGCCGCTGCAGAAACCGCAGGGTCCGCTTGTCATCGAAAACCAGGTCCACCAGGGTATCGATGTCCCCTTGGCGGACGCAGCGCTCCACCTCGTCCTTGTCTGCTCTGCGGCGTTGCCGTTTGGGATCGCGGAGCGGTTCGAGCTGGTGCTCGGTCGCGTTGCCGGAACCTGCGGACGCCGCCACCGTCCCCGGCGCCGGTTTGCCCGCCTTTTCCGAGACTTCGGCGATATCGCGGTGGAGACGGACGAAGTAAAGGACACCGCGGATCGAACGACCGTCCATGTTGCCGGAGTCGATGATCTGGTGGCTGTTCTCGTCGTACTGTTCGAGACGACCGGTGAGGTAGTCGTCTTCGGGCATCAGGTTCCAGGCCAGATCCCAGTCATCGTTGCAGGCGTACACCAGGGCTTCGATCATCGCCGCACCGACATTGTGACCGGTGACGTCGCAGGCGTAAACCGCGCCGCAGCCGCAGCGCCCAACCTTGAATTCCCCCAGCTTGCGATGCTCCGGGTCCACCGGCCTGCCGATGCGCTGCCCGCAGAAAACGCACCACGGCTTGATCGGCAGCGATTGCCCCTTCATTGCTGCCGCCGAGCCTCGGCGAGCGCCTGTTCAAATCGCGGTTCGGGGCGGTAATGGAGTTCGCGGGCGCGATCAAGCGCCGCCGCCGCCTTGTCGTATTCCTTCAGGAAGTAGCAGGCGACCGCGAGGTTGTTGTGGGCGATGCCGAAGTCGGGATCGATGGCGATGGCCTGCTGCGCCGCCTCCTTCGCCTTGATGAAATTGCCGTTCATGACGTGCGCCGAGGCCAGGTTGACCCAGGCGGTAATCAGTTTGGGATCGTAGCGGGTGGCTTTGAGGTAGGCCTCTTCGGCACGGCTGCCGTCGCCCTGCCGCTGCCAGATCAGCCCCATGTTGGCATGGGCCTGCGCCGCCTCGGGTTTCAGCTTGAGGGCGGTTTCGTTGGCGGCCCTGGCCTCGTCGATCCGGCCCTGTTCAAAGAAGATGGCACCCAGGTTGATATGGGATTCCACCGAGTGCGGATCGAGTTCCACGGCGATGGTCAGCTCGCGGATGGCGTCCTCGATCCTGCCGGCGTTCCGGTAGACCAGCCCGAGATGGTGGTGGACGATGAAGGATTTGGGTTGCTCCTGGCATTCCTTTTCGAGCTCCCGGATGGTTTTTTCCAGGGACTCCTTGGTGTCGACTTTCTGCATTGGCTTCTCCGGTCGGCTTGCTTATGGGAAAAAAATATGCCGGTGTGCCGCCGGCATGCGCAAAACACCCGTACCATAGGTACGATGCGGCAAAAGTCAAGGGGAAGGCACGGCAAAGTAGCACAGGGGGGGGCGGCCGTCAACGTCTTCGGCCGTAGCCGTCAGGCGGGGAGGAGGGTGGAGAGTACCCGGGCAAGGTCCTGCAGCAGATAGGGTTTGGAAAGCATGCCGGAAAATCCGTGCTCACGGAACTCGGCAAGAATGGGATCGTTGGCGTAGCCGCTGGAGACGATGGAGACGATGCCTGCGTCGATGGCGCGGAGATGGCGCAGGGCTTCCAGGCCTCCCATGCCGCCGGGGATGGTCAGATCCATGATTACCGCGGAAAACGGCGACGGTCCATGCATTTCCTGCTGATAGAGGCGCACCGCCTCGGCGCCGTCGGCGACGGAGAACGGCGTGTAGCCGAGAAATTCCAGCATGTTGGCCGCCACTTCCCGGACGGTTTCCTCGTCGTCCATGACCATGATCCTGCCGCGCCCCGGGGCTCGGTCCGGGGCGTTTTCCGGAGCCGCCGTCTCGGGTTCTTCATCCACCGCCGGCAGGTGGATATGGAAGATCGTTCCCATGCCGGGGGGGGATTCGACGGAAATGGCGCCGCCATGATTGCGGATGACCGAGAAGGCGACCGAGAGACCGAGACCGCTGCCCTGCCCCTTGCCGGAGAAAAAGGGGTCGAAGACCTTGTCGATGATCTCGGGGGGGATGCCGTTGCCGCTGTCTTGCACTTCGATATGGACATAGCGTCCGGGGGGCAGCACCGGCAGGGAGGCCGGGCCGGCATCGACGTTGCCGATGCGGATGGTCAGGGTGCCGGCGCCGCCCATGGCCTGCAGGGCGTTGGTGGTCAGATTCTGAATGACCTGACTGATCTGTCCCTCATCGACGCACACCGTCCAGAGGTTTTCGCCTGCCTCCATCCGGAAGGACACCGCCGAGCCGGCGAGAAGAAAGCGGGCGGTATCCTCGACCAGCCCGGCTATGGAAGCCGGACGGGTGACCGGTTTTCCACCCTTGGCGAAGGTGAGCAGCTGCCGGGTGAGATTTTTGGCCCGCATGGAAACCTGCTCGGTTTTCTCCAGATGACGGAAGGCGGGTTGGTCGGGGTCGAGAGACATCTTGGCCAGCGAGATGTTGCCGACGATGCCGGTGAGCAGGTTGTTGAAGTCATGGGCGATGCCGCCGGCCAGGATGGCGGTGGATTCGAGTTTCTGGGTCTTGAGCATCTCCGCGACCAGTCGTTTGCGCAGCGAGATGTCCCTGACGATGGCCTGCAGATGGAACACTCCATCCATGGAGAAACGCTGCAGGGATATCTCGCTGTCGATAACGCTGCCGTCCGTTCTTGCCGCCGACCAGTTGAAGATCTGGGCGTCGCCGGCGAGGGCAAGGTTGGCGTGGCCTTGCCACAGGGTCAGGGACTTGCGGCCATCCGGCTGGCTCGCGGGCGACAGGCAGGGGATGGATTGACCGAGGAGAGAGTGGCCGTCCCTGCCGAAGAGTTGTTCCGCTTTCGGATTGCATGCGCTGATCCGATCGTCTTTGAGGATGAGGATGGCATCCTGGGAAGAGGTGAAGAGGGTCCGGTATCGGTTCTCATTGACGAGAAGCGCCTGTTCCGTCTGCCGCCGCAACTGGATTTCGGCCTCGAGGGATTCGGTCTGGCGCTGAAGGTTCTCGGTGCGGGCGGCGATTTCCCGTTCGAGATGCAGGCGGTAGCGGGCCAGTTCCTGCTCGTTGTTCTTGCGGGAGGTGATGTCGCGCAGGATGCCGCGGAAGCCCAGATGGCCGCCGTTGTCGTCATAGTAGGGAACCGCGCTGGTCTCGATGATCCGCTGGTGGCCGTCCAGGTTCACGACGGCCAGTTCCAGGGAGGAAACGCTGCCGGTCCCTTCGATGAGGTCGGCAAGCAGCGGCTCCACCCTTTGCCGTTCGTCCTCGGCCATGAAGGCGAGGGGGGATTCCCCGAGCAGGGTTGCCGGCGGCCGGCCGAGCAGGGCTTCGATCCGGGGGCTGACATAGGTGTAACGCAGCTGTCGATCCGCTTCCCAGACGATATCCGGGGTGCTTTCCACCAGATCCTGGAAACGCTGCCGGCTGAGTTTGAGATCCTTTTCCGCCTTTCTGCGGAGCAGCAGATAGAACAGCGACCCCCAGAGAGCGGGGGACAGGGTTTTCAGATTGTCGGAGACAGGGTCGAGCAGGTCGCTGATCCCGGACCATTCCAGGACGTTGCCGGCACCGTGGACGGTGTTCTGCACGAGGATGCACAGGATGAGCACCTTTATCGCCCTCGGGCCGGGGGCGTGGCGGTGCAAGATCAGCACGCAGCACAGGGCGAGCAGCGAGGCCGCCAGTTCAACGGAATCGATCAGGCTGATCATGCTGTTTCGTCATCCCGGCGGATGCAGTGGGACAGGAGGAACAGGGCGGAGGCGGCGTAGCAGACGTGTTCGAGCAGGTTGAGGAGCACGCCCAGGAAAAAACCTTCGGCGACCCCGAAGGCCCAGCCCGCCAGCAGTGCGGCATAGGCCAGGAGAAGTTCGCCGCCGACCGTCTCCCGCAGCCGCCGCAGATTGGCGGCAAGGAAGATGGCGACGCAGCAGCCGAGCAGGAGGGTGAGTAGTTCGTTGGGTTCGATCATGTCATGCCTGGGCCGGGGGGGCCGGCGCCCTGGAGTGTTTAACGCAAAGAGTTATCATACCTTGCTGACCGTCGGCGGGCAAGCGTGTGCTCGGCCAGAGAGGACGAATTCCTTGCATTCCCGTTGATTATCGTCTACATCTTGCCTGTTTCCGCCGCAACGGCAGGATAGCCCCGTTTCAACCCGGCTCGCCCTTTTTCATGGTACAACCCGTGTCCCAGCATGCAACCACGCCCCGCCCGCCCCTTGGCCTGGTCGTCGCCGGCCTTGCCGGCGGCTCCGGGAAAAGCGTCGTTTCCGTCGGTCTGACCGCGGCTCTCGCGGCCCGGGGCCTGCGGGTGGTTCCCTTCAAAAAGGGACCCGACTACATCGACGCCGGTTGGCTTTCGCTGGCCGCCGGCCGCGACTGTCACAATCTCGATCCCTACCTCATGGAACCGCCGGTGGTGCTGGATTCCTTCTCGCGCCAGGCCGCTGGCGGCGATATCGTCGTGGTGGAGGGTAACCGGGGGCTGTTCGACGGCGTCGACGCCGCCGGTTCGTACAGTACCGCCGAACTTGCGGTCCAGCTGCGCCTGCCGGTGCTGCTGGTGGTGGACTGCACCAAGACCACCCGTACCGTTGCCGCCATGGTGCTGGGCTGCCTGCGACTGGACGACAAGGTGCGGATAGCCGGGGTGGTGGCCAACCGCATCGCCGGCGACCGACATCTCAGCATCGTCCGGGAGGCGGTGGAACGGTATGCCGGCGTCCCGGTGGTGGGGGCCCTGCCGAAAATGAAGCGCGAGGCCTTCCCCCAGCGGCACCTGGGGGTGATTCCTTTTCAGGAACATGCCGGCGCCGGCGCGGCGGTGGCGGAGCTGGCCCGCCTGGCCGAGGAACACCTCGACCTCGACCGTATCCTCGGCCTCATGGAGGAGGCAGGCCTGGTGAAGGACGACGGCCGGCAGCTGCCGCGTCCGCCAGCCACGGAGCAGCGGGTGCGGATCGGGGTGATCCGCGATGCCGCCTTTCAGTTCTACTACCCGGAGAACCTGGCCGCCCTCAGCGAGGCGGGCGCGGAACTGGTGGAGATCAACGCCCTGACCGCAGCCGAACTGCCGGAGGTGGACGGCCTGTACATCGGCGGCGGTTTTCCCGAAACCAGCGCCCGCCAGCTGGCGGACAATACCTCCTTCCGCATGTCGGTGCGGCAGGCGGCGGCACGGGGGCTGCCCATCTATGCCGAATGCGGCGGTCTGATCTACCTGGGGGAGAGCATCAGCCTGGACGGGGAAGTCTTTCCCCTGGCCGGGGTCTTTCCGGTGCGGTTCGAGTTGAGCAGAAAACCGCAGGCGCACGGCTATACCGTCTTCACCGTCGACCGTGACACCCCGTTTTACCGAAAGGGGGAGACCGTGCGCGGCCACGAGTTCCGCTACAGCCGGGTGGTGGACTGGCGGGGAGAGGTGGGGGACCTGGCGCTGTCCATGCAGCGTGGGGTGGGGTTTGCCGGCGGCCGCGACGGCCTCGTGCGCCGCAACACCCTGGCGCTCTACACCCACATCCACGCCCTGGGGACGCCGCAGTGGGCACCGGCCATGGTGGCCCGCGCCCTGGCGCATCGCGCACAAGGCAGTGGAATAGAGGACCTCTGACCCTCTCCGCGGGGGGCGGTCCCGGGACGGGGACTCAGGCGGCCTGGGTACCCAGCACCTTGCGGGTGATTTCCTTTCTGGCCGTTTCGTCCGGCGCCGGTTTCTTCCAGTGGATGAATTCCTCCCTCACCCGGTAGTAGGCGCCGTTGTCCTTTTTGCACTGGTCGCAGATCGAAGCGGCGGAATCCCGGTACATGATGACCTTGCTGGCGGGCTCGCCCTTGGCGTCCACCGCCGCCATCTTGCGGCAACCGCAGTTCAGGCGGATAACCGCGACCCCGACGCCGTCGGGACTGCCTTCGAGGATTGCCTCGATCATCGCCTCTTCGCTTCTCTCCGCGTTTCCCGTTGCCTTTGTCGCGCTCATTGAAGTCGTCCTCTCTGCCCCCACCCCCCGCTGGCTGGTGGTGGCAACGCTGATTTTTCCTGGTGGTCCGCATGGCGGACGCGGTTATCGTAAAGGATCGACCGGAACAGGTCAACGGGGAAACGTTCAGCGTACCCCAACTATGCGCGATCAGTCCGGCTCGCCTGGTCTCACTACAGCGCGCCGGCCGCTTGCGCAAATCGTGGCCACCTCTGAACCGCCACGGTCCGCGGTATTGTCGGCGACATTCGCGGAGATGCGCGGCACCCTGTCGGTGGAGGGGGATGAGGCCGGAATTCCGTCTCGCCGAAGGGGGAAATTTGCCGGGACAACTTTTTATTGACAAAAGAAAAGTGGTCGATTAGAGGATGTCATCACATTGCCTCTTTTGCCGGCGGCTGACGCAAGGCAAACCCGGAGAAAGAGGGATAATACGGAAAATGGCCGGGGCTTCCGGCAGAACACCTTTCCACAATAGCATCTGGAGGTTTTACCATGTGGCAGATCGAGGTTGACAAGGACAAGTGCGTTGGCGACGGCGAATGTGTGAATGCCTGCCCGGCGGAAGTGTACGAGCTGGTCGACGGCAAGGCCGAGGCGGTCAACGCCGATGAGTGCCTGGGCTGCGAGACCTGCGTCGAGGTGTGCCCGGAAGGCGCCATCACCGTCACTGAAGTCTGATAGAACGGTGCATATCGCCTGAGATGGGCCTGTCTCCGAAAGGGAGATGGGCCTTTCTTGTTTGTCGGAAGCGCAACGCCGCTTCCGAGTTCCCGTGCGGCGGCGACCCTCGACAGACCCTCCCGGCGGGGATCGCCAGGTCATTCTGTTTTGGGCGCGATGATTTGTCTGTGTGCAGGAAGAGAGGACCGGACGCGATGAAATGGCGGGCACCCCTGGCAGCGGCGAAAACCCATCTGCTGCTGGCAGGATTGGTCTGGAGCGGGGTTGGGCTGCTGCTGTTCGCCCGCGGGCTCGCCATCACCGGCGGGGTCGTGTTGCCGTGGAGCGTCGTCGCGGTGGCGGTCGGCACCGCCAAGGCCCTTTTCCTTCTCGACCGCACCGCCCGCAGAAATATCCGGCGCATCGTCACCACCCGCGACAATACCTGCATCGGCGGCGTCTATTCCTGGCAGACCTGGATGCTGGTGCTGGTGATGATCGGCAGCGGCTGGCTGCTCCGGCACGGTTCCCTGCCGGCGGTGCTGGTTGGTTCCATCTATGTCGGCATCGGCTGGGCGCTCCTGCTCTCCAGCCGTCTGGCATGGATGACCTGGTTTTCCGGTAATGTCCTATAACCGGGTCGAGATCGATCTTGGCGCCCTGGCCGCCAACTACCGGCTGCTGAACGCCAGGCTGCTGCCGGGGTGCGGACTGCTGGCGATGGTCAAGTCCGAGGCCTATGGCCATGGTCTGGTACGCTGTGCCCTCGCCCTGCAGGAAGAGGGCTGCCGCGCCTTCGGCGTCGCCGAGGTGGAGGAGGGCGCGAGGCTGCGCCAGGCGGGTATTGCCGGCCGGATCATCGTCACCCTTGGGCCGGCGCCCGACGACGATCCCGGCGAGATCCTCCGTCACCATCTGGAACCGGTGCTGGTCGATGTCGCCCAGGCGGTTCGCTTGTCTGCCGTTGCCGAGGATGCGGGGCGGGTGATCCCGATCCATGCCAAGATCGATGTCGGCATGGGGCGGTTCGGCGAGCTTCCCGTCGAGGCGGCAGCCTTCGTCGCCAGGGCAGCCTCCCTGCCGGGGCTGAACCTGGTAGGGCTGATGAGCCATTTTCCCGGTGCCGACAGCCCGGATCCCGACCCGACCCATCGGGAGTTCGACCGCTATCTCCGGCTCGTCGAGCGGATACTGCCGGAATTGTCCCATCGCCCCCTGCTCCACATCGCCAATTCGGCGGCCCTGTTCCGCCACCGGCAGTGCCACTGCGACATGGTGCGGCCCGGGATTGCCCTCTACGGCTGCTCGCCCTTCGGTCAGCAGGCCAACGAAGCGGCCGTCGGCCTGCGACCGGTGATGGCGGTGAAGACATCGGTGGTTCAGGTCAAGGCGGTGCCGGCAGGCTGGGGAATCAGTTACGGCCATCGTTTCGTGACCGACAGACCGAGCCGCATGGCCGTTCTGCCCATCGGCTACGACGACGGCCTGCTGCGCCGTCTCACCGGCCGCGCCCAGGTGCTGATCCGCGGCGGCAGGGTGCCCCTGGTGGGCACCATCTGCATGAACGCCTGCGTCGCCGATGTCACCGACCTGGCCGAGGTGCGCGCCGGCGACGAGGTGGTGGTCCTGGGCAGCCAGGGGCAGGAGACGATCAGCGCCGATGAGATTGCCCTCTGGTCTGAGACCATCAGTTATGAAATCCTCTGTCTGTTCGGCAGCCGCAACCGCAGGGTCTATCTGGACGGTTGATCTCTGCGCTGCCGGGCATCCACTGCAAACTGTCAACTGAGAAGGTCATGATAAAGGAACAAATCAAGCAAGCCCTCGATACCTGTTTTGCCGCCGGCGTCGCCGCCGGGGCCTGGACCGCCGCTGCCGAAGGCCAGTACGGGGTGGAGGAACCCCGCCAGGCCTCCCACGGCGACTTCGCCACCAACATGGCCCTGGTCATCGCCGGTACGGCCAAGAAACTCGATCCAGCGGCCAAAATCAACCCGCGTGCCCTGGCGGAACGGATCGTTCACCTGCTGCAGGAAGCCGGCGACGGGCTTTTCCAGTCGCTCCAGATAGCCGGCCCCGGCTTCATCAACATGGTGGTTCGGCCGGAAGCGTGGCAGGCGGTGCTGCCCGAGGTCTGCCGGCAGGCGGAAACCTACGGCAGGACTTCGGCGGGCTCCGGCCGGCGGGTGCTGGTCGAGTTCGTCAGTGCCAATCCCACCGGTCCCTTGAGCGTCGGCCACGGCCGGCAGGCGGTGCTCGGCGACTGTATCGCCCGGCTGCTCGCCGCCACCGGCCACGACGTCACCCGGGAATACTACTTCAACGATGCCGGCCGTCAGATGCGGGTGCTGGGCGAATCGACCCGAGCCCGCTACCTGGAGCTCCTCGGCCGGCCGGCCCAGTTCCCGGAGGACGGCTACCAGGGCGAGTACATCCGCGACATCGCCCGCCAGCTCGCCGGCGAACACGGAGCCGCCCTCGCCGATCATGTTGACGTCAAGCCCTTCCGCGACAAGGCGGTGGCGGTGATCTTCGAGGACATCAAGAACACCCTGGCACGTCTGGACATCGTCTTCGACAGCTACTACAACGAACATTCCCTCTACGAGAACGGTCTCGTCGACGAGGTCATCGGGTTGCTGCGGGAAAAAGAGCTGGTCTACGACAAGGACGGCGCCACCTGGTTCAAAACCTCGGTGCTGGGGCTCGACCAGGATCGGGTGATCGTCAAGTCGAGTGGCGAGCCCACCTACCGGCTGCCGGACATCGCCTACCACCGGGAGAAGTTCCGGCGCGGGTTCGACTGGATGGTCAACGTCTTCGGCTCCGACCACATCGCCACCGTCCCCGACGTGCTGGCCGGGGTGCGGGCGCTCGGCTACGACAGCGACAAGGTGACGGTGGTGCTGCACCAGTTCGTTACCCTGCTCCGCGACGGCAAACTGGTGAAGATGTCCACCCGGCGGGCCAATTTCGTCACCACCGACGAATTGATCGACGAGGTCGGCGCCGGCGTCGTCCGCTTCTTCTTTCTGATGCGCAAGGCGGACAGCCAGCTGGAGTTCGATCTGACCCTGGCCGCCAGCCAGAGCCAGGAGAATCCGGTCTACTACGTTCAGTACGCCCATGCCCGGTTGTGCAGCATCGCCAAACAGGCGGCGACCCAGGGCGTCGACCCGGGCAGCCTCGACGCGGCGCCGCTCAACCGATTGACCACCGTCGAGGAGCTGCGGATGCTGAAGGCCATGTCGCTTTTCCCTTCCCTGGTGGAACGGGCGGCGCTGGACCTGGAACCGCACCGGATACCCTTTTTTCTGCAGGAACTTGCCTCGGAATTCCATAGTTACTACAATAAGCACCGGGTGGTTTCCGACGACGCCGATCTGAGTCGCGCCCGGCTCTGGCTCTGCGCGGGGCTGCGGATCGTCTTCCGCAACGGCCTGGCGCTCATCGGTGTCGACGCACCCGAGACCATGTGATCTTCCGGAGCGTCCCGGATTTCCTCACCCTATGGCGGCAACGAAAAACAACGCGAAGAAAAAGGCGCTGATCCGGCTCGATCTCGGTTTCGGCGGCCTTCTCGCCACGGCGGTGGTGCTGTTCTGCATTTTCCTGTGGATGTTTCTCATGGGGGTGTGGGCCGGCCAGACCGTGCTGCAGAACCGCGGTCTCTGGAAAAGATCCTCCGTCCGCCAGGCGATGGAGGCCGGCAGCCGGGCGCTGGCGCCGCTGTCCGCCATCACCGGCATGGGGGCGGCGCCGGTGGACGACGAAGCGGAGCCCGAATACGAGGGACCGACCTTCTTCGCTCTGCAGACCGGCGCGGTCGACGGCGAAAAGGAGGCCATCGCCGCGGTCAGCGCCCTCAGGGTGCGGGGCTACGACGGGTTCTACGTCGAGCCGGCCGGCAAGGAGTCCCGCTACCGGATTTTCGCCGGCCGCTACGACACCCTGGAACGGGCCAACGAACAGGCGGATTCCTACCAGAAGCAGAACGATGCCAAGGTGTACATCGCCCTTCTCCAGGAAAAAGACGTGGTCGAACCGTGAGGGTGGGAGAATTCCCCGCTCGTTGTCAGCAAAGCGGTTGTCGTTGTCGTTATCGTAATCGAAACCGCAATCATTTCTCCGATTACGCTTACGACAACGACAACGGGTACGAAGATAAAGACCAAAGCGGGGCACTGGAAGCCCGGTCCTGGTGCTCCTTGGCGCCTGGTGACCTCCGTGTTCTCCGTGAGAGATATCGACAGATCCAGTTAATCCGCAAATGCGGGAGAGTGAAATGCTGCGCGTCGCCAGAATGGACGATATCAAAGCCATCTACACCCTCTTGGGTTTTTTCGCCGCCAAGGGGCTGCTGCTCGGCCGTTCGCTGAGCTCCCTCTACGACCAGCTCCGCGATTTCGTGGTGTTCGAGAACGACGAAGGCCGGATGGTGGGCGCCTGCGCCCTGCACGTCTGCTGGGAGAATCTCGCGGAAATTCGTTCGCTCGCCGTCGAGGAGACGAGCCAGGGTCAGGGCATCGGCCGCGAACTGGTCCAGTACTGCCTCGAAGAGGCGAAACGGCTCGGCATCAACCGGGTGTTCACCCTCACTTATCAGCCCGGCTTCTTCGGCAAGCTGGGTTTTCGCACCATCGACAAGAACGAATTGCCTCACAAGGTGTGGAGCGACTGCATCCACTGCCCGAAATTCCCCGACTGCAACGAAGAGGCGATGCTGTTCGAAATGGAAAAAGAGGCGCCGGCCGCAGGCGCTTAACCTCAGGAGTCCCGCATGTTTCAGACCGTATTGAAAAAGGTGTTCGGCAGCAAGAACGACCGGGTGCTGAAGGCCATCCGTCCCCTGGTGGAGCGGATCAACAGCCTGGAGGCCGACATCCAGAAATTGGACGACCCCGCCCTGGCCGCGAAAACCGTGGAGTTCCGCGAGCGGTTCGCCAAGGGGGAGCCTCTGGACGACCTGCTGCCCGAGGCCTTCGCCGTCACCCGCGAGGCCGGTAAACGGGTGCACGGCATGCGCCACTTCGACGTGCAGCTCGTCGGCGGCGTCGTGCTCCACCAGGGCAAGATCGCCGAAATGAAGACCGGCGAAGGCAAGACCCTGGTCGCCACCCTGCCGGTGTACCTGAACGCCTTGAGCGGCCGCGGCGTGCACGTGGTGACGGTCAACGATTACCTCGCCCGCCGCGACTCCGAATGGATGGGGCAGATCTACCGCTTCCTCGGCATGAGCGTGGGCAACATCCTCCACGGCCTCGACGACGGCCAGCGGCGCGAATCCTACGGCTGCGACATCACCTACGGCACCAACAACGAATTCGGCTTCGACTACCTGCGCGACAACATGAAGTTCAGCCTGCGCGATTTTTGCCAGCGCGACTTTCACTACGCCATCGTCGACGAGGTGGACTCGATCCTCATCGACGAGGCGCGGACGCCCTTGATCATCTCCGGGCCGGCGGACATCTCCACCGATCTCTACGTCAAGGTCAACCGGATCATCCCGAAACTGGAGAAGGAGACCCACTACTCCGTCGACGAGAAGGCGCGGCAGGCCTCGCTCACCGAGGAGGGGGTGCTGAAGGCGGAGGATCTGCTCGGCATCGACAATCTCTACGACCCGCGCAACATCGAGTGGCTGCACCATGTCAACCAGGCATTGAAGGCCCACACCCTGTTCAAGCGCGACGTCGACTACATCGTCAACAACGGCGAGGTGATCATCGTCGACGAGTTCACCGGCCGCACCATGCCCGGCCGCCGCTACTCGGACGGCTTGCATCAGGCGCTGGAGGCCAAGGAGCACGTCAAGATCGAACGCGAGAATCAGACACTCGCCTCCATCACCTTCCAGAACTACTTCCGCATGTACGAGAAACTGGCGGGCATGACCGGCACCGC
The DNA here is from genome assembly GCA_040755255.1 of Thermodesulfobacteriota bacterium. Classification (GTDB taxonomy): domain Bacteria; phylum Desulfobacterota; class Desulfobulbia; order Desulfobulbales; family S012-135; genus JBFLZZ01. The sequence goes on along the minus strand of JBFLZZ010000009.1, from coordinate 38,389 downwards.
CGACACCGAGGCGCCTGAATTCAAGAAGATCTACAACCTGGACGTGGTGGTCATCCCCACCCATCAGAAAATGATCCGGCAGGACTACGCCGACGTCATCTACAAGAACGCCGCCGCCAAGTACCGGGCGATCATCCGCGAGATCCGGGAGCTGCACGAGAAGGGCCAGCCAGTGCTGGTGGGCACCATCTCCATCGACGTTTCCGAGAAGATCTCCACCATGCTGCAGAAGGAAAAGGTGCCGCACGCGGTGTTGAACGCCAAGCACCATGAGAAGGAGGCGGAGATCATCGCCGAGGCGGGCCAGAAGGGCAGGGTGACAATCGCCACCAACATGGCGGGCCGCGGCACCGACATCAAGCTGGGCGCCGGGGTCACCGATCTCGGCGGTCTGCACATCCTCGGCACCAGCCGTCACGAGTCGCGCCGTATCGACAACCAGCTGCGCGGCCGCGCCGGCCGCCAGGGCGACCCCGGCTCGTCGCGTTTCTACCTGTCCCTGGAGGACGATCTGCTGCGCATCTTCGGTTCCGACCGCATCTCCGGCATCATGGACAAATTGGGGATGGAGGAGGACGAACCCATCGAGCACACGATGATCTCCCGCGCCATCGAGAACGCCCAGCGTAAGGTGGAAGGCCACAACTTCGACATCAGAAAGCATCTGCTCGAATACGACGACGTGATGAACAAGCAGCGCGAGGTGGTCTACGGCCAGCGTCGCGAGGTGCTGCAGGGCGCCGACGTCAAGCCCATCGTCCTCGACATGATCGGCGAAATCGCCGAAGGACTGGCCCAGGGCATCGTCGATCCGAAAATTCCCTCCGAGGACTGGGCGTGGGATTCGCTCGCCGAGCAGCTCACCGGCGTCTACGGCATTGCTCTGGAAATGGACGCCGAGGCCAGAACCGGTCTCGACGGTGCCAGGCTCGCCGAACGCTTGACCGCGCTGATGACCGCGGCCTACGAGCGCAAGGAGGCGGCCATCGGCGACGAGACCATGCGCCAGCTCGAACGCTACGTCCTGTTGCAGGTGGTGGATTCCCATTGGAAGGAACATCTGCTCAACATGGATCACCTGAAGGAGGGCATCGGCCTGCGCGGTTACGGCCAGAAGAATCCGCTCGACGAGTACAAGAGGGAAGGGTTCGCCATGTTCCAGAACATGATCGAGACGGTGAAGACCGCCACCGTTTCCACCCTCTACCGCATCCAGCTGGCACGGGAAGAGGATGTGGTGGCCATGGAGGAGGAGCAGCGCCGCCAGTCTCCCCCGCCGATGCAGACCAACAAGGACGATGACGGCACCACCGCGGCGGGCCGGCACGAGGACAAGATCGGCCGCAACGCGCCGTGCCCCTGCGGCAGCGGCAAGAAGTACAAGCGGTGCTGCGGCGCCGCCGGCAACTGATGATGGAGAAGGCCATGGAACATTTTCATGTGCAGGGCTTCCGCGCCGCGGCGGTGGAAGCCGCCATCCGCTACCGTAACCGGCTCGATCTCGGCCTCATCGTCAGCGACGTCGAGGCCGTGGCCGCCGGCGTGTTCACCACCAGCCTGGTGAAGGCGGCGCCGGTGCTGCTCGACATGGAACATATCGAAGACGGCCGGGCCCGCGCCATCCTGGTCAATGCCGGCATCGCCAACGCCTGCACCGGCGAGGCGGGACTGGCGACCGCCAGGGCCACGGCGCGACTGACGGCGGAGAAATTGGCAATCGACGAACGACTCGTCCAGGTCTGCTCCACCGGGGTCATCGGCCAGCAACTGCCGGTGGAACCCTTTGCCGCGGCCATGGACGGCCTGGTTGCCCGCCTGCGTCCCGACGGTCTCGACGAGGTGGCGCGGGCGATCATGACCACCGACACGGTGAAGAAAACCGCCCATCGCACCGTCACCGTCGGCGGCAGGACCGTCACCCTTGCCGGCATGGCCAAGGGCGCCGGCATGATCATGCCCAATATGGCCACCATGCTCGCCTTCGTCTGCACCGATGCAGCGGTCGCAGCGCCGGCCCTGCGGGCGATGGTGAAGAAGGCGGCGGACCGCAGTTTCAACGCCATCACCATCGACGGCGACACCAGCACCAACGATACGGTGCTGGTGCTGGCCAACGGTCTTGCCGCCAACCCGGTGATCGAGGCGGAAGATGCGGTCTTTTTCCCGACGCTCTGCGACCTGCTGCGGGATCTTGCCTTCCAGATCGTCGCCGACGGCGAGGGCGCCACCAAGTTCGTCACCGTCCGGGTAACCGGCGCGGCAAACGATCAGGAAGCCGACCAGGCGGCGCGCACCATTGCCAACTCGCCGCTGGTCAAGACCGCCTTTTTCGGTTCCGACGCCAACTGGGGAAGGATCATCGCCGCACTGGGCCGCTCCGGCGTACCCTTCGACCCCTATCGGGTGGACATCTCCTTCGACGATGCGCCGATGGTAAGGGACGGACTCGGTCTCGGCAAAGACGCCGAGAAACTCGCCACCGAGGTGCTGAAGGGAAAGCGGTTTACGGTTGGTGTCGATCTCAAGTCCGGCAATGGCTGCGCCGAGGTCTATACCTGCGATTTTTCCCTGGACTATGTGAAGATCAACGCCGATTACCGGTCGTAGCGGCCGTTACTGAAAGGGACTGCCGGCGGCACATGGAGGTGCCGACATATTCGGCCGGCTCCGGAGAAGCCACGGATGGTTTTTTCGAGGGGCTGTCAGGAGGCCGCCGCCGATGCGAAGGGCGCGATTCATCGTACTGCTGGCCGTGGTGGTCGGCATCGGGCTGCTGCATTTCTTCACCCCCGGCCATTCGTCCTTTCTTCACGATACCTACCGTCGGCTGAGTTATTTCCCCATCGTTCTCGGCGGCCTCTGGTTCGGGCTCGCCGGCGGCCTGACCATGGCGTTCTGTTCCTCCATCGCCTTCATCCCCCACCTGCTGCTCTATGCCGGCCACGCACCGCAGGCCTGGCTCAGCGAACTCACCGAGATTCTGCTCTACCTGGCCGCCGGTGCGGTGACCGGCTCCATCGCCGGCCGTGAGGCGGGACTGCGCCGCCGGCACGAAGAGATCGCTGTCCAGTTGGAAAAATCCTACCGGCGGCTCGAACGGCAGGCGAAAATGCTGCTGGAGGCCGAGGAGCAGTTGGGGGCAAGCCAGCGCTTGTCGGCACTCGGCCGCCTCTCGGCATCGCTGGCCCACGAGATCAAGAACCCCTTGAGTTCCATCCGCGGCACCGCCGAGATCTTCCGGGACGAATTTCCGGAAGGCCATCCCAAGCGGGAGTTCGTCGATATTCTGCTCCGCGAGACCGACCGGCTCAACCGCACGGTGAGCGATGTCATGCGGTTTTCCCGTGGCGGGACCGCTGCCGGCCGGCGACTGGAACCCCTGAACGGGGTGCTGGTACGGGTAGTACAGCTCGTCGACGGCCAGTTGCGCAACAAACGCATCGAACTGCATCCCGCCGATTTCTCCGCCGCCGCCGATGTCCAGGTGGACGGCGACCGTATCTCCCAGGTTTTTCTCAATATCCTCCTCAACGCCGTCGATGCCCTCAAGGAGGGCGGACGCATCGAACTGGGTGTGGCGGTGGACGCACGCGAGGCCCGCGTTTCGGTCTGCGACAACGGCCCCGGCATCCCGGCGGCGGAGCGGGAATCCATCTTCACCCCGTTCGTCACCAGCAAGGAGGTGGGCACCGGTCTCGGCCTGCCCATCAGCCGCAAGATCGTCGAAAGCTACGGCGGCAAACTCTTCTGCACCGAGGCGGACGGCGGCGGCGCCTGCTTCACCGTGGTTTTGCCCGTTGGCGACGGAGAACCCGGGCCAGGTGACATCAGCGAGACAAAGGGAGAAAGCGATGGGCCAACGCATCCTGCTCATTGACGACGACGAGAGTCTGCGCCGGGTCACCGAGTACAATCTGGTCCAAGCCGGCTTCTTTGTGGCGACCGCCGCTTCGGCGCGGGAGGGCATGGCGCTGTTCCGGCGCGACCAGCCGGATCTGGTGGTCACCGACGTCAGCCTGGGCGATGGCAGCGGCCTCGACATTCTGGCCACGGTTAAGCAGGAGAGTCCGGACACCCCGGTGATTGTCATCACCGCCTTCGGCTCCATCGAAATGGCGGTGGAGGCGATGAAGCAGGGCGCCTTCACCTTCATCGCCAAACCGTTCGACCGCGACACCCTGCGGCTGTCCTGCGGCAAGGCCCTGGAGATGCGGCAGCTGAAAAATCGCAACCTGGAACTGCTGGACGAGGTCGACCGGCTCACCGCCACCTCGGGCATGGAGACCGCCAACAGCGCCATGGCGGAACTGCTCGCCACCGCGCTCAAGGTCGCGGAAAGCGAGGCCACGGTGCTGATCAGCGGCGAATCGGGAACCGGCAAGGAGGTGCTGGCCCGGCTGATCCACGGCCACAGTCCCCGCAGAAACGGGCCGCTGGTATCGGTCAACTGCTCGGCCATCCCGGAGACCCTCATCGAGTCGGAGCTGTTCGGTCATGTCAAGGGCGCCTTCACCGGTGCGGTGGCCAGCCGCAAGGGAAGGTTCCAGCGAGCCTCGGGAGGCACCCTTTTTCTCGACGAGATCGGCGAGTTGAAGACCGAGATGCAGGCCAAACTGCTCCGCGTCCTTCAGGAGCAGGAGGTGGAACCGGTGGGCTCGGACCGGACGGAACGGATCGACGCGCGGATCATCGCCGCCAGCAACCGCGATCTGCTGGCCGCCATCCGCGACGGCCATTTTCGCGAGGATCTCTACTACCGCCTGGGGGTCATCCCCCTGCATCTGCCGCCGTTGCGCGAACGGCGCGAGGACATTCCCGCCCTGGTCCGCCATTTCCTCAGGAAGATCGGCGCGCCCGCCGGGGTGCGGTTCAGCGACCGTGTCCTTCGGCGTATGCAGGACTACCACTGGCCGGGCAATATCCGCGAACTGCAGAATGCGGTGGAGCGCTGCGTCATCCTCCGCCGCCACGATCTCATCGACGAGTGCACGCCCGGACCGGTGGCGGCCAGGGAAGAGGGCGGCTGGCTGGTACCCGAGATCCCGGACGAGGGGATCTCCCTGGAGGAGGTTGAGAAGGAACTGATCCAGCGGGCCCTGGCCAAGGCGGGCAACAACCGTTCCGAGGCGGCGCGCCTGCTCCGGATTCCCCGTCACGTCCTCATCTACCGGCTGGAGAAATTCGGGCTCTGATCGGTCCGCGGCCGTCCCCATCCCCGCTCCACCCTGTGGTAGCGGCTGTCTGCGACAAAATTTCCGCCTCCGCCCAGTTTGGCTTTGAATTTCCTTTTCCCCGCTTGGTATCATTTATCTGATATCCGAACGCAAACGGCGGACACGAAACCCTTTGGCCGCCGTTTCAGCCCCTCATCCATTTTCCGGGAAACCATCGCGATGCAACAGCTCAGTCTTGGGAAGAAACTCGCCTGTCTCGTCCTGTTCATGGTGCTGATCATGGGGATCGGCATGGTCATCGGCGGCATGGTCATCCGGCATGTGCAGATCGGCGGCAGGATGTACAGCGGCATCGAGATGGTCACCGACAAGATCGATCAGCTCGCCAGGCTGCGGATGAACCTCAATCTGCTCAACGGCAACCTGTACACCCTCGTCTGGGAATACGACAGCGACATCGCCGATCTCACCATCAATGTCGCGGAACGGGGCGGCGAGCTGCTGGCGGAGATGGACGCCGTCCTCGCGCCGACGACGGCCGGCACGGGCTGTCTCTCCTGCCACCAGCAGAGCGCCTTTTCCGACCTGCTCGCCCATCATGCGAAGGCGAGCGTAGCCTGGAAGGAAATGACCGCCCTGGTGATAGACGAAGTCCTGCCCATTCTGGAGGACGGACGGGCCGAGGATGCGGTGGAGGTGATCGAGGGCGAGTATCGCGACCGGTACCTGACGGTGATGACGGAAACCAAGCAGGAGATCGAACGGTTGCGTCAGGCCCTGGAGCGGCTGCGCGATGCCGCCATCGGTTCGGTGCGCCGCATCCTCCTGCTTTTTGCCGGAGGCGGGCTCGGCGCCCTCGTCCTGCTCTGTCTCTTTGGCGGACTGTTCGTCCGCTCCATCGTCGGCCGCGTCAACGGTGTCGTCAACGAACTCAACAGCAGCGCCGATCAGTTCCAGAACATCTCCAGCACCTCGGCCGAGGCGTCGCGGGGGCTTGCCGAGATGTCGTCGTCGATCTCCGCCTCCCTGGAGGAGACCTCCGCCTCCCTGGAGGAAATCAATTCCATGGTGCAGCAGAACGACGCCGGCGCGGTGCAGGCCTGCGCCGCCATGCGGGACAACGGCACCATCATCGGGCGGGCGAACGAGGAAATGGGCGAACTGCAGGAGAGTATGGCGAAGATCAAGGAGGACAGCGACCGGATCGCCAGAATCATCCAGGATATCGAAGGGATCGCCTTCCAGACCAACCTGCTGGCGTTGAACGCGGCGGTGGAGGCGGCGCGGGCGGGCGAGGCGGGCGCCGGATTCGCGGTGGTCGCCGACGAGGTCCGCCGGCTCGCCCAGCGTACCGCCGATTCGGCGAAGAATTCCAGCGAACTGCTGAGCAGGTCGGTGGCCAATGTCGGCAACGGTCTGGACAAGGTGAACAGTGTCGCCGGCGAGCTGGAAGAGATCACCAGGAGTTCGACCGCCATCCTCGCCATGATCGAGGAGATCGCCACCGCCTCCCATGAACAGGCCACCGGCGTCGCCATGATCAGCAAGTCGATCCATGAGATGGACAACGGCACCCAGACCCTGGCCGCCAACTCCGACCACCTGGCGGCGACCTCCGAAACCCTGCTGCAACACACCGAGGTCCTGCGCGGCAACATGGACACCCTGCTGGCGTTGGTGCGCGGCAGGGCCGCGTCGCGGGCGGTCGGCTGAGGGAGGCGGTTCCGCCGGAACCCGGCCCGAAGGCTTGCTCTTTTTCCGGTTTTGCCGGATAAAGGGGTATGGCCTCCTCCAGCCAATGCCGTCTCCAGCTCACCTTCCGCGGTTGGTTGCCCGAACTGCTCCGGGAGGACCACCTGGACGGGCGGGTGAGCCACCTCATTCATCGGCGGGCCTCCATCAAGGACGTCGTCGAATCCCTCGGCATTCCCCATACCGAAGTCGGAGAAGTGCACCGTCACGAAAGGGCGGTGGACTTTTCCTGCCGGGTTGCGGACGGTGATATTTTCGTCGTCTCGCCGCTGCGGCCGCCGGTGGACGTCACCCTGCCGACCCTGCTGCGGCCGCGGCCCTTGCCGGCGGCGCGTTTCGTGGTCGACGTCAATGTCGGCCGGCTGGCCGGCCTGTTGCGCCTGGCCGGGCTGGATACGGCCTATGAGAACACCGGCGACGACCCGCTCCTCGCCGCTATCGCCTGTCGGGAGCAGCGGATTCTGCTCACCCGGGACCGGCGGCTCCTCCATCGCCGGATCGTCGAGCATGGCCATTATGTGCGGGAAAAGGTGCCGGAACTCCAGCTTGCCGAGGTGGTGGGTTTTTACGGCCTTGCGGGAAAACTGCGGCCGTTTTCCCGCTGCCTGCGCTGCAACGGGGTGCTGGAACCGGTGGCCAAGGAGGAGATCATCCACCGATTGTTGCCATTGACCCGCCGCTACTACCATGTCTTCCGGCGGTGCCCCGGCTGCGGCCGCATCTACTGGCCGGGTTCCCACCACGCGCGGATGGCCGGTCTGCTCGCCTCGCTCGGCAAAGATCGGGTCAGGGAGCCAGCCGGCTGATCTGGGAGAGCGGACCGAGCACCACCATCACGTCGCCGTTGGCCAGTTGTTCGTCGGCCTTGGGGATGAGCGAGTAGCGGCTGTCGCCCTGTTTCTTGTGGGCGATGGCCTGCACCCCGTAGCGGTTGGACAGGTTGAGATCCCGCAGGCTCTTCCCGTTCCAGTGGTGGATGGTCACCTCCCTGATCACCAGATCCTTGCTGAACGGCAGACTTTCGATGAATCCCGGGATGGTGACCTTGTTGGCCAATTGGGTGGCGGCCAGGTATTCGGGGATGATCACCTCGTCCACCCCCACCTTGCGGAGCAGGGTTGCGTGGTCCTCGTTGACCGCCTTGGCCCAGACCACCGGCACGCCGAATTCCTTGAGATAGAGGGCGATCATGGCGCTGGCGGCGATGGAGTCGCCGACGCTGATCAGGACGTGGCTGAGATCGCGGATGCCGATCTGCTGCAGGGTTTCCTTGTTGGAGGCATCCGCCTGCAGCACCTGGTGGAAGGTGTGCTGGGCGTGCTTGACGTTTTCCGGATCCTTGTCGATGCCCAGGACCTGCACGCCGTTTCTGCTGAGCACCTCGCCGAACTTGTAGCCGAATTTGCCGAGGCCGATGACGCCGATCTGAATGAACGATTGCATGGCGGATTCTCCTTGAGGTCCTTGGCGGGCGCCGTCCGGTACCGGGTCAGCCGATGAGCACGTTTTCCTCCGGGTAGCGGTACAGTTCTACCCGGTGCAGTTCCTTGAGCGCGGCGAGAAAGACCAGGGGGCCGAGTCGGCCGACGAACATCAGGACGACGATGACCAGTTTGCCGGCGCTGCTCAGTTTGGTGGTGAGTCCGGCGGACAGGCCGACGGTGCCGAAGGCGGATACCGCCTCGAACAGCACTTCCATGAAAAGTCCGCCCTGCCGGCCATGGGGCGTGTCGCCTCCTTCCGTCACCAGCAGGACGAGGACGGCGAGGGCGATGAGCATCCCCGAGAAGATGCAGAGCAGCAGCGACTGGACGATGAGTTCCTGGCTGAAGGCGAAGCGGCCCGATCTCGCCTGTTGCCTGCCCTGCAACTGGGCGAGAATAAAGCACCAGACGACCCGGAAGGTGGTCACCTTGATGCCGCCGGCGGTGGAACCCGGGCCGCCGCCGATGTACATCAGCATGATCATGACCAACAGGCCGAGGTTGGTCATGGAGGCGACGTCGAGGGTGTTGAAGCCGGCGGTGCGGCAGGTGACCGACTGGAAAAGGCTGGCAAGTACCGCCTCGGCGAACGGCCGCTGCCGGTCGTAGCCGACGAACTCGGAAAAATAGAGGGCGACGGCACCGGCGACGATCAGCAAGACAGTGGTGGACAGCACGATGGTGCTGTGCCAGCTCAGGGTGGAAAGCGCGGTGGTCCGCCGCCGCACCCCGGCGAGCAAACGGCCGATCTCCTCGGTGACCGAAAAACCGATGCCGCCGCTGACGATGAGCAGCATGATCACCAGATTGACGTGCCAGGCACCGACCCAGCGGACGAGACTGTCGGGATAGAGGGAGAAGCCGGCGTTGCAGAAGGCGGAAACCGCATGGAAGAGGGCGGCGAAGGGGGTGAGCGGCGTCGGCGCCAGCAGGTAGAGGGCGATGGCGCCGATCCCTTCGGCGAGCAGCGTCCACATCACCATCCGCACCAGAAAGCCGCCCAGGCTGAAGGTGCGGTCATGAAGCAGGGAGTTGCCCACCGCCAGCCGGTCAACCAGGGAAATGCGCCGCCGCCAGAGGAAGAAGGTGAGACTGGTGAGGGTCATGATGCCGAGACCGCCCATCTGGATGAGGGTCATGATCACCACCTGGCCGGTGCGGCTGAAGCTGGTGCCGGTGTCGACCACGGTGAGTCCGGTGACGCAGACCGCCGAGGTGGTGGTGAACAGGGCGTCGATGAAGGAGAGCTCGGCTCCCCGCAGGCAGAAATCCTTCTGCAGCAGCAGGGCGCCGGCGAGGATGACGAAAAGAAAGGCAAGGATCGGCAGGGAGATGGGCGGAAAAAAACGCCGCAATCGGATGCCTTCCTTCGCATGTGCCTTGATTAAATATTCCGTCATGGCAGAATGGTGGAACGGGTTCGGCGTCGCAAGCGACCACCGGCCCCAGCTTATACACCTTTCCGGGCTTCCTGTCATCAGCGTATGTTCCACCTGGCAGCCGTCCCGCCCGGGGCGGCCCGCCTGACCCACGGATGAACTCCATGCACAAGGCACCCCTCTTGACCCACGACGGGCAACTGCTCGTCGACCCACAGGCGCGGCCCACCATCGACGAGGAGCTCGGCGTGCCCATGCTCAGGGCCACCATGCGTCTCGAACAGACCAGCGACACCCTGCGCGGCGTGCTCGCCGATTTCCAGCGCACCGGTCTCGTCCGCGAACGCTGCTGCCTCATCGGCCGCAGCGGCCACTCCCAGATCGGCCTCGATGTCGATTTCGGCGACGGCGAACCGGTGATCGACACCCTGCACCGGCGGGTCGACATCCCCATCCAGCTCCGCTCCCTGAACCGGGCCATTCCCGACGTGCTGTTCGCCGAGTTGCAGAACATCGCCGAAAGTTCGCGACCGCTCACCATCGGCCGGATGTTCATTCCCATGGGGCCGCCCCTTTCCCGCGCCGGGATAGAGGCGCTCATCGAACGATCCCATCTGCTCCTGCCGGAAGAGGCGGCCGTCGACCCGGACGGCATCGTCACCGTGCCGCTGGAACCGATGCGCTACCTGCTGTCCACCACCCTGCTCCGTGCCGGCCGCAATATCCAGCTTTCTCTCTACCAGAGCAAGGAAGGCCTCGGCCTCGTCCAGTACCCTTCCCACGAAGGACTGCCCGCGGTGCTGGAGCCCGGCGATTTCCTCGTCGGCGCCGTGCGCATCTCCCTGGGCACCTGTTGCGCGGTGATCGACCGGCTGCTGAACGAACCCGGGGTCTTTCATCTCGCCGCCCGCCTGCTCGACGCGGTACGGACCACCGGCATCGGCGTGCCGCGGCAGGTGGAACTCTACAACGGCGGCGACCGGCCGCAGGCGCCCGAGACCCTGCGGATCCGGCTGCGTTTGTTCCCCGCCGAACCGCACACCGCCAGGGTGGCCGAACAGGTGCTCGCCGCCGGGCGGGCGGCGAAAATCATCCGGGAGGGAGTCGACTTCGCCGACGCCACCGGCATCTTCGACATGGGGGTCTGCGGGCCGCTGTTTGACAATCTCAGCTCGTCCTGCGACCGGCGCGGACATTTCGCCCGGATGCTCAGCCCGGACAAATGCATCGAGATTCCGCGGGAAACCCTGGACGGCGAATGGCACGAAAACGCCCAGAGCCGGGTGATCTACGAGGTGGTTCGCGGCACGATCACCTCCGGGGTGCGCGAGGCGGATCAGGTGACCCCGGACCTGCGCACCTTCGTCGACCGGCTCGGTCTGGTGGGCGGCGCCCAGAACCTGCGGCGGGTGTTCGTCAGCCACGAGTTTCCGGCCACCGACACCCTGCGGGTGCTGAAACGCAACCACATGGGGGTGTTCATCGGCCGTTCCGTCCGCCTGGACGATGGCCCGGCCGAGACCTGCAGCGGCAACTGCTCCCGGCGCAACATCTACTTTGGCCAGTCCACCTTCGAAACCTTCTGCGATCTCGCCGCGCGGGAAGGGGTGCGTTTCTACATGCTGTTCGGGGAAGGGGGGGAGAGCCATGTCCGGGAGTTTTACCGTGGCTTCTGGGTCACCAGGCAGGGCAAGGAACGGTTGGCGGAGACCCACACCATGGTGGCCATGTTCGGTTCCCACGTCGAGGGCACCGAGGATGTGCTCACCGGCCAGATCCGCGGTTTCCTGCACGAGATGCGCGACCTGCCGGAAATCGGTGGTCGGATGGCGGTCTGCCACGGCAGCGGCCCCGGGGTGATGCGTATCGCCGACATGGCCGCCGCCGATCTGGGATTGCTTCGCATCGGCGTCGGCATCGATTCCGAACGGATCGGCCAGATGCCCAACCTGGAGCCGCCGGTGCTGGTCAACTTCAAGAACAACGCCCGCCACATGCGCCAGAACCTTCTCGACCGCTCGTCGCTGTTCAAGATCTACAACATCGGCGGCCTGGGCACCTTCGAGGAGATGCTCATCGCCATCACCAACCTGAAACTGTTCGAGAGCCTGCCGGCGCCGCACATCTTCGTCGATCCTTTCGGCCTGGGGGAAAACGGTGCCCATCTCTGGCAGCTCACCCTGGAGCAGTTGCGCACCGCCACCCGGGCCAAGACCATCGGCAGCCGGAGCGTGCTGCTGGCGCCTGCCTGGGTGCCCAATTTCTGTCACCTGGTGAGCGATTACCGGGCGGCTCTGCAGATCATCGCCGATTTCTGCCGCGATCCCCTGTCCTACTGGCGCAGCGCCGGCATTCCCAAGGATGCCCTACTGCAGGCCATCGCCAATGCGGTGGAGACCGGCGCCGCCGTTCCCCCCTATGTCGAGGCGGCGGCGAGCCGGCTGTGAGACAAGGATAGGCTGCGACGGGACCAGGCCATCACCAACCATGAGGAAAAACGATGTCGACGCCTTTGCATAAAGCGATGCTGGCCGGCCTGCTGCTGGCCCTCACCCCCGGATCGGGCCACGCCCTGGAGCGCCTCGCCCCTTATTCCATCCTGCCCGACGGCAGGCAGCAGGTGCAGATGAACATGTCGCACACCTCCTACGCCAGCGACATGTTCAGCGCCACGGGTAAACACCTTGCCAGGGTGGAGAACACCAGCACCTATCTGCGGCTGGTCTACCGCAACACCCTGCTGGCGAAGACCGAACTCACCCTGGATCTTCCCTGGTACCTGGAGCGCGGCCAGCGGACCCATGCCACTTCCGGCAAGACCACCTCCAAGTACGACAGCGACGGCGGGCTCGGCGACGTGTCGGTGGCGCTCACCCGCCAGCTGCTGACCGGGAAGAACGATGGCTGGGCAGTCAATGCCGGCGTCGAGGTCAAACCGCCCACCGGCGACGAGGAAGACGGTCTGGGGACCGGCGCCTGGGGCGGTCTCGTCCGGGCGGCCGTCTGCTGGAACACCGGGTTCGGCCAGACCTATCTGGTGTCCTATTACAACGTCAACGGCAAGGGGGATGTGGGCGGCGTCCGTACCGACGAGGGTGACGAACTGTATGCGGCGCTCGGCTGGCGCTCGCCGCTGGCCGGCGGTTTCGGCGTCGATGTCCGCGCCATCGGCCAGTTCGTCACCTCCACCACGGTGAAGGAGAACAACGGCCAGGCGGTGGAGTACGAGACCTACGCCCTGCCCGGGTTCCAGGTCACGGCAAGGTTTCTGGTCCGGCGCAACGTCGAGGTGGACCTCATGCACCGCTCCCAGTTCCCGGAGCGGCACGGCTACCGGATCGGCAACGCGTCCTTCGTGCGGGAATCGGGGGCGCGGCAGAACACCTCGCTGATGCTGCGCTGGGCCTGGCAGTGACGGCCGAAGAGGCCGCTCACCGCATCCGGTAGGTCTTGCAGATGTCTTCCGGCCCCTGGACGCAGGTGTCGAGATCCTTGAGCAGGCCGTTTTTGATGCTGTAGATCCAGCCGTGGACGCTGAGATCGCGGCCGGATTTCCAGGCGTTCTGGACGATGGTGGTGTGGCAGACGTTGGCGACCTGCTCGATGACGTTGAGTTCGCACAGACGGTCGGTCTTGGCCTCGCCCTCGGGGTAGCGGTCCATCTCCTCCTGGTGGAAGCGGTGGATGTCGCGGATGTGGCGGAGCCAGTTGTCGATGAGGCCGTGTTCGCAGCTCTCCAGCGCCGAGCGGATGCCGCCGCAGCCGTAGTGGCCGCAGACGATGATGTGCTTGACCTCGAGGATCTCCACCGCGTACTGGATGACCGACAGGCAGTTGAGATCGGTGTGCACCACCACGTTGGCGATGTTGCGGTGGACGAAGATTTCCCCCGGCATCTTGTCGACGATCTCGTTGGCCGGTACCCGGCTGTCGGAGCAGCCGATCCAGAGGTATTCGGGCCGCTGCTGCCGGGCGAGGCGCTCGAAGAAATCCGGGTCCCGCTCCTTCAGCCGCCGGGCCCAACGCTGGTTCTGTTCAAAAAGTTCGTGCAGGGTTTTCATGCGGTCACCATGGTCAGGCCGGATCGCCGGCTGCGGCGCTTAGCGGTTGTATTGTTCCTCGCAGGAGAGCAGCAGTTCCTTCTGCGCCTCGTCGAGCACCCGGTGCGCCTCCTGGATGTCGCAGGCGATCTGCTGGGCGAGTTCGGCGGGGCCGGCGAACTTCATCTCGCCGCGGACGAAGCGCAGCAGGTTGATCTTGATCTGCTTGCCGTAGATGTCCTCGTTGAAGTCGAAGATGTGGGTCTCCGCCGAGAGGATCTCGCCGCCGAAGGTGGGGTTGTAGCCGATGTTGAGCACGCCGCCGTAGCAGCGGCCGTCGTAGCTCACCTGCACCACGTATACCCCGAGGCGCGGGCAGAGGTATTCCTCGGCGAGGTAGAGGTTGGCGGTGGGAAAGCCGACCACCGCGCCGCCGCGCCGCTTGCCCGTTTGCACCGTGCCGCGGATCTGGTAGTAGCGGCCGAGGAGCTTGCGCACCGTCCGCATCTTGCCCTCCCGCACCAGTTCGCGGATCTTGGTGGAGCTGACCAGCTTGTCGTCGATATGGAGGGCGTCCACCACCGAAACCTCGAAGCCCTTCTGCCGGCCCTGCTCGCGGAGAAAGGGGATATCGCCCTGCCTGCCCCGGCCGAAGGCGTAATCGTAACCCACCACCAGTTCGGTGATGCCGGTGGCGGCGAGCAGGTCGTCGACGAATTTTTCCGCCGGGGTGGCGGCGAACTCGCGGGTGAAGGGCAGGACGATGAGCACGTCGATGCCGGCCTGCTCGATGAGTTCCACCTTCTGCTCGTAGGTGGAGATCAGCTTGATGCCGGCCTCGGGCCGGACCACCTGGAGCGGATGGGGATTGAAGGTGATGGCGACGCCGGTGCCCTTGTGGTTGTACGCCTTGTTGACCACCTCGCTGAACAGCAGCTGGTGGCCGAGGTGCACCCCGTCGAAGTTGCCGATGGTGATGAACGGCGAGGTGAGCCTGGCGGGAATCCGGGCGAGGTCGGTGTAGATGCGCATGGGCGGCCTGTGATGGTTGAACGTCGGCGAAGGGGCGTATGATACTGGAAAACGGGCAATCGTACCCGAATTTTTTCGCCGATCGCCCATGGTTCTCCCGCGCCTCTGGCCCGCGCCCGGAGAAGGTGCGATTCCCCGCCGCGATACGAGCGGCTCGCCCGCCGGGGCAACGGACGGCCACCCCGGCGGGCGAACCCGGAACGATTTGCAATGGGCAGGAAAATTGTCTTGACAGTGAACCCGGCTCAATTTATCTTGGCGGTCTCGTGCATGCCGAAGTGGCGGAACTGGTAGACGCGCTAGGTTCAGGGTCTAGTGGGCGTACGCTCGTGGGAGTTCGAGTCTCCCCTTCGGCACCAGGAAATGACAAAGGGCAGTGATCGCAACCGATCACTGCCCTTTTTCCGTTGTGCGGGCGGCAAACTCAACAGACACACAGGAGGCACACAGCGATGGCAACGATCAGCGTGGAACACGATCCTCAGGAGTCACGACTCCAGGCGCTGGGCGCCCGGGCATGGCCGATCTGGACCTGCGAGGTGTCGCAGTTCCCCTGGACTTACGACAGCAGGGAAATCTGCTACATCCTGGAAGGGGAGGTGGTCGTCACCCCCGAGAGCGGAGAGCCGGTCACCATCACCGCGGGCGACCTGGTCACCTTTGCCGCCGGCATGTCCTGCCGCTGGGAGGTGCGCAAGCCGATCCGCAAGCATTACCGGTTCGAATGAGCGGGGTGGCCTGATGCCGATCGCATCGATCCTGTACCGCCTCGCCGTCTCCTGCTGGCTCGGCGGCGCCGCCCTGTTCACCTTCGTTCTCACCCCCGCCCTGTTCCAATCCTTCAACCGGGACCTGGCCGGAAACGTGGTCGGCGTCCTCTTCCCCGGCTATTTCCGCTGGGGCCTGGCCTGCGGCGTGCTGGCTCTGGCTGCCCTGTCGCTTGCTCCGCTCAGGCATCGGACCGCCTCCGCCATCGTCATCGCGGTGATGCTGGCCATTACCTCGGCGCAGGCCCTGGTGATCGAACCCCGGGCCGCGGCCCTGAAAAAGGAAATCGCTTCCTTCGAGACCACCCCCGCCGGACGACCCGCGCCGGGTGCGCTTCCGCAAACTGCATGGCATTTCGGCCTCCGGCAACCTCGCGGTCATCGCCGGCGGCGTCGCCCTGGTCGTTTTGCTGTGAGATCCGGGGGGCGGGGGCGCCGATGCTTTTTTCATCTTCCGGTGCGCAGCCCATGGGCAACTCGGTCGATCGGGCGGCTCTGGCGACGACGATGGAGAATAGCCGGCGGTGGTTCGGCGATTTACGATTACGACAACGACAACGACAACGACAACGAGAAGAAGAGTGAGATGCCGCCTTGCGGGTGGCCGCGAGCGGTTCTTCCCCAAGGGCCGTCACCCGGGGGCCGCAGGGGCGCGCATTCTGCCGTGCTGCTATAGGCAGCGGAAAGGTTTCGTTGTCAGTGCAGCGGCAGCGAAACGGTTGTCGTTGTCGTAATCGTGGTCGAAAAAACGATACCGATGGCGACGGGGCGCGACGGCTGCCGGCTCTCTCGATGGAAACCGTCCGGGCCGGCTGCGGGTTGGCGGACCTTCCTGGATCGCTTCGTCACGCTGTTCCTCGCGAAGACGGAACATTTGCCGCGTCATCGCGAGCGAAGCGTGGCGATCCAGTCCGCAGCCGCGTTTCGTCCATCCGCGCCGACCATGGCGAACACAAAAGAAACCACCCTGGCTGGCTGCGGTTTCGCTGGCGTCCTGGGTCGCTTCTTCACGTCGTTCCTCGCGAAGACGAGGGTGTTCCCGGTCATCGCGAGGCCCGCAGGGCCGGGGCGATCCAGACTGGCTGGGTCAAAGTCTCGGACTTCCCAATAAAGGCCGGCCTGCACTTGCCCCCGTGACAAGGGGGGTCCCACCGTCCCTTGTCGCGGCCGGGCGCTGCGGAACCCGGGCCTGCTGCGGCACTCAGACAGCGTAGTCTCCGCCGCGGCGCGGCACCGCTTACCCAGGGGCCGTCACCCGGTGCGCCGGGGTGGTGCGCATCCTGCCGTGCCGCTATAGGCAGCGGAAAAGTTTCGTTGTCAGTGCAGCGGCAGCGAAACGGTTGTCGTTGTCGTCTTCGTGGTCAAAAAAAAAACGATACCGATGGCGACGGGGCGCGACGGCTGCCGGCTCTCTCGATGGAAACCGCCCGGGCCGGGTGCGGGTTGGCGGACCTTCCTGGATCGCTTCGTCACGCTGTTCCTCGCGAAGACGGAACATTTGCCGCGTCATCGCGAGCGAAGCGTGGCGATCCAGTCCGCAGCCGCGTTTCGTCCATCCGCGCCGACCATGGCGAACACAAAAGAAACCACCCTGGCTGGCTGCGGTTTCGCTGGCGTCCTGGGTCGCTTCTTCACGTCGTTCCTCGCAAAGACGAGGGTGTTCCCGGTCATCGCGAGGCCCACAGGGCCGTGGCGATCCGGACTGGCTGGGTCAAAGTCTCGGTCTTCCCATAAAGGCCGGCCTTCACCTGCCCCCGCGACAAGGGGGTTCCCACCGTCCCTTGTCGCGGCCGGGCGCTGCGAAACCCGGGCCTGCGGCACTCAGACAGCGTAGTCTCCGCCGCGGCGCGGCACCGCTTCCCTGCTCGCGTTATTTCCGGCCACTCCCGCATCTTTCCGGCAGGCCAAATGGCATCCCAAATGCGAACCGAGGCTCCTCGGCTCCTGGAAAAGCTGCCTCTGAATTGGCTGAACTTCGACGGTAATCGGATTTTCTGAAGACTCCCGAGCTATGAACTGCTTTCCGTCACGGTCCGCAGCCTCGCGGCTGAAGGCATTTTTCAACAGTGTTGACAGATTCATCGAGGCGGGATAAAGAACGAGGGCGTTGATGATTCGCGGTATAGCCGCCGCACCACCAGGAACCATCAGGAGGGGTTGTCGCTGTTTTTCGCAAGGAAGAAACAGGGCAACCCTTTTCTTTTGCGGTTAAGGCGGTACATGCCTGCTCATTCAGGCATCGAACCGCCGGGGATGACGTTGTGCTAGCCGATGACATGGGAGGGGAGCATGCTGCGTCAGCAGGTTCCAGGCTAAGAGGTGGCGCAACTGTGGCAGCGGCCGGTTGGATAGCTGACTGCGCGGAGATGGGATCGTTTTGTTTTTTTTGTGACAACTTGACAACTTGGAAGCCTGACCCTCTGACCTGACCCTCTGACCTACGCATGTTTTTGAAGGGACAAATGACTTAAATCAGGAGATTAAAATGAAAATGGTCAATGATTTAGAGCTTGGGTTCTCGGATGCAGAAAACTATAGGAGGAGAGAAAACAAATCCCTGTTAAATAGGGTTTTTATACGGAATCACAATCTTGATAGACTCTGCGATCCAGCAATATCCTTTTTGATAGGAGAAAAAGGGACAGGAAAAACTGCATACGCAGTTTATCTGGCAAACAATGACTATCTCGAAACCCTGTCTAGTTTAAGATATATTCGCGAGACAGAATATCAAAAATTCATAGCATTAAAGAATGAGAAACATCTTGGTCTTTCTGATTATTCAAGTATCTGGAAGGTTATCATTTATCTTTTGCTTGCTCAACAAATCATTGACCGCGAGGGCGGTATAGAATTTTTAAGACGATTTACAAAGCTAGGCGCCGTCCAAAATGCCATTGACGAGTATTACCACAAGGCATTCTCGCCAGAAATAGTGCAAGCTCTTAATTTTGTTCAAGAATCTAAAATTGCTGCAGAGCTAATGGCGAAGCATGCAAAAACTACAGGTGAAGAGAGAGATACATTGACTTTTTCGGAAACAAGATTTCAAACTAACTTATTTTATATTCAAAATAGCTTTCAAGATGCGTTTCGACAAGTAAGGCTCAATAAAAATCATTTGCTATTTATTGATGGGATCGATATACGGCCAGCGTCTATACCATATGAAGAATACCTGCTATGTATAAAGGGGTTGGCGAACGCAGTATGGGAGGTTAATAACGATTTTTTTCCGTCGATAAAAGGTGGTTGTGGTAGAATGCGCACTGTTCTGTTGATAAGGCCAGATATTTTCCAGTCGATAGGTCTTCAAAACCAAAATACAAAGATACGTGATAATTCTGTTTTTTTGGACTGGCGCACCGAGTACACCAACCATCGCAAATCAGATTTATTCAAGGTTATTGATCATTTGTTGTCTTCTCAGCAGGCTGAGACACTTAAAGATGGGGATGCCTGGGACTACTACTTCCCGTGGGATGCACCCAATGTAATGGAGAGGTTCAAGTTCCACTCATCTTTTATAGGTTTTTTGAGGTGGTCTTACTATCGACCCCGAGATATTGTAACGATGCTGTCGATACTTCAAGAAATATCAAGGCAAACCAGTAGAGAAAAAACATGTATCGAGTATTCTGAATTCGATAATGCGGAGTTTAAGAGGGCGTATTCTGAGTACTTGCTAGGGGAAATTAAAGATCATCTGACGTTTTATTATGGTGAGGAGGAGTATAATCTATTTTTGAAGTTTTTCAAACATCTCAATGGGAAAAACAAGTTCTCGTATGAAGAATATATCGTAATTTATAGTGACTTTCGAAAGTCAATTGCTAGTAGCAGTGCAGTTATTCCGAAATTCATGTCTACTTCCGGAGATTTTTTACAATTTCTTTATGATCTAAATGTTCTTAGTTATATAGAGTATCCTGTGGATGATAAGCCATATATTCGATGGTGCTTTAGGCAACGTAGCTATGGTGATATTAATCCCAAAGTGAAAGAAGGCTGTGACTACCAGGTTTTTTATGGTTTATACAAGGCGCTAAATGTTGGTCAAGAATTCAGGAGGTAAAACGAGGGGAAGGGGAAAAATCCGTAACCCGGAGAAGGAGAACAAAATGACGAAGACCATGAGGAACAGGAATCCGTTCGGCCGGAGCAGGGAAGGGGCAGTCGCCGTCCTCGTCGTTCTGTTGTGGGTGTCCAATGCCCAGGCGGCCCACGAGGTGACCGGCTACACTGCCGCGATCCCCGTCTCCACCCTGGTCCAGCTGACCACGGATCTCGACGTCTACTGGAACGCCCCGGTCGACATGGGCGGAGATACCCTCGTCGGCTACGTTTACCAGTGGAACCGTTCCTCGGCGACGGCCACCAATCTCGACCGGAACACCTACACCGTCCACGGCGGGTTCGTCGATGCCGCCGGAGGCTTTGCCTTGGCGACCCTGAGCGCCGCCGCCTTCATCAATGACGACGGCGGCGGGGCAGGGGATTTCTGGTATCTCCACCTGCGTACGGAATACCTGGACAGCAACCTGATCCCGCAATACAGCGCTGACCTCAATCTCGGTCCGTTTTTCATCGACAACGTGGTGGCGGGAACCATCGGGGTCGTCGATCCCGCTACCGGCCAGCCGCTGACTCAAACTTGGGGAGCCACCGTCAGCGTCCAGGTCGGTGCGCCGGTCGATATGACCGCGTTGTATCTGTCCGATACCCCGGTCAGGCCGGAGACGGCAACCTCCCTTGCCGGAAACGGCATCGTCAGCATCCCCCTCACCGACACCACTGCCGGCGAGAAGACCCTGTACGCCTGGTTCACCGATGCCGCCGGCAACAGCACCACATCGCCGGTGTCCGCCACCTTCAATCTCGTCGAGTGCCTGGTCAACGCCGACTGCGGCACCACTGCATTCTGCGACAGCGCGCCCAACACCTGTGGAGGAGGGGGCGTGTGCAAACCTCTGCCCGAGTCATGCGTTGCGCTCTGGGCGCCGGCCTGCGGCTGCGATGGCCGGAGCTACGGCAATGACTGCGAGGCTGCCCGGGCGGGCGTCGCTGTCGACACCAGCGGTCAATCCTGCCAGGTTGCCTGCACGGATGGCGACGGCGATGGCTATGCACCGCAGGGCGGGGTCTGCGGCGCGGCGGACTGCGACGACACCGATCCCCAGGTGCACCCCGGCGGAGTCGAGATCTGCGGCGACGGCATCGATCAGGACTGCAGCGGCGCCGATCTCGCCACCCCGCCGCTTCACGATGCCACCAACGCCATCGTCTGCCAGGATTGCCACAGCGGCGCCGGCGGCCAACCGGTGGACACCGCCTGCGAGGTCTGCCACAACAACGCGAGCGGTGATAATTACGATAAGGGCAACGCACCGGCGGCGGGCGGAGACTACCACCCCCACACCACCGGCTTCAGCACCACCAACTTCGCGCAGATGGCCTGCTGGGACTGCCACCGGATCCACCAGGAGCCGACCGCGCCGCCGCTGGTTACCGGTCATTTCACCTCCTGGCTGAATCTCGGCGGCGAATCTCTGCTCACCTTTACGGACTACACCGTTTTCGACGAACGGGGAGGGCAGGTGAACAACTGCGCCGACCCCGGCTCCGACACCTGGTGCGATCCGGCGGAGTGGATGCAGAAAACGGCCACGCAATCCCCCTATGATCCCCTTCTCGACAGGAATAGTCCGGCATTTGTCGGCGGCCCCTGCGATCCCGGCCCGGACAACATCCCCGGAACCGGGGACGACGCCTACGATCTTATGTACAACTGTTCCATGGGGGTTGCGCCCGGCGAGCGGGGTCTGATTCTCTGGGTCACCTTCGATTCCGGCAGACGGGGGAGTTTCGAGATCAACTATGCCGATGCGGACCAGATCGTCGTCCAGGGCGCGCTGCCGGCCGGGGAGACCCTCACCGCCAGCCCTTCAAGCCCGGCCGGCTTCGAGCTGCGCTACGGCATGCTGGTTCGCACCAACATCGAGGGGATCGGCTCCTGTTCCCCGTCGCCGCAGGGCACCTTCTGTTACGATGCGATCCTCGGCACCTACAACGAAACATGCACCGCGGACAGCGACTGCCGGACAGGGCGCACCTGTCGGCCGACCAGCTACCCGCAGCGCTGCCGCCAGGATGCGGACTGCCCTGCGGGGGGCACCTGCAGCCCTTCAACCGTGTCGGTGGCTGACGAACTCGTCGGCCCCCGGAACCTTGCCTATAACGAAAATTCCTCCCCGGTAACCTATGCCGCTTTCGGTGCCGATCCCACCCCGACCGGCATCTGCCAGATCTGCCATACCGCTACCAACCACTGGCGGGCGGACGGCAGCGGCGCCGACCACAACAACGGCATGATCTGCACCAGCTGTCATTCCCACGAAAAGTGGCCAACCGGCTGTCTCAGCTGTCACGGCAACCCCTCTCAAACCGGAAACCACGGGAAGCACAGCTCTCCCGCCGGCTACCGCTACGACTGCCGGGAATGCCACAAGGGGGGCGATCTCGACTTTCCCGATCTCATCCTGGGGGGCGACGGCCGGCTGCAGATAGGATTCAATAATCTGGGAGTGAAGAACGAAGGGGCCAACCTGACCGGCGAGGGGACCGTCTACCATCCGCCGGCGGACAACGGCATTTTCTACCAGGGCACCAACGGCACCCTGCTGCAGCCGACCGTCGTCACCGATCTTAATTTTCAGACCTGCGGCAACGTCTACTGCCACAGCCAGGCGAAACGGCAGGTGCAGGGGTTCGACCTGCCTTCGACCTCCAATCCGTGGGGCGCGGCCGACTCCGACCTCCAGGGCGACAACTTCAAGTGTAACAACTGCCACGGCTGGCCCCCGACCTTCGACTCCCACAGGTCGCACCATGTCCGCAATTTCTCCTGCGAACTCTGCCACGCCGATACCGCGGCCAACGCCACCACCCTGCTGCCCGACAAAAGAAGGCACGCCAACGGGGTGTACGATGTGGTGGGGGCGTCCTTTTTCTACGGCCGCCGGGCCTGGCATACCCTGAATTTCACCTACACGCCGCCGGCCGAGCCGCCCGGCTCCGGGACCTGTTCCAACAACTCCTGCCACCAGTTCTACCGGTTCAAGGACCCGTGTGAATGGCGCAACCGGCCGCAGGCAATAACGAAGGCCGAGTTGCGTTACACCCAGGCAGGTTCCTGCCAGGCCGGCGCCACCAGCGGTGGTGTTGCGGTGGAGGTGACGGTGGATTGCTCCGACTGCCTCGGCCCCTATACCTGCGATTTCGACTGGGGCGACGGCACCGCCAGCACCAACGTGAACTGCACCACCAGCCATACCTACGCTGACAAGGTGCCCAACGGCACCCAATACGATCCGGCATCCAGGGCCATCGGCGGTTTTCCGGTGACCTTCGCGGTACGCGATTCCTACGGGGTCTCCCTGGCGGAGGGGGCGCGCTCCGTCTATGTCCAGGTGTGCCCGTATCCCAACGTCGGGCCGGTGGCCAATTTCAACCTCA
This sequence comes from Thermodesulfobacteriota bacterium, assembly GCA_040755255.1. Classification (GTDB taxonomy): domain Bacteria; phylum Desulfobacterota; class Desulfobulbia; order Desulfobulbales; family S012-135; genus JBFLZZ01. Next base: position 15,246 of record JBFLZZ010000009.1, on the reverse strand, counting down.
TGCCAGGACCCGATCCGGCCAGATACGACAGCTGCCTCGTCGATCTGAGCGTCGACGCGGATTATAACGTCGGCACCCATTACGATCCGACCAGCCCGCAGACCAACTACGGTGCGCCCGGCGCGATCAGGATCGAGTGGGGCGGCTACGCTGCCGATGGCTCCGGCAAGGGGATGACCGAGGCGCCGATCAACCTGTCCTCCTCGCCGAGCAACGCCACCTTCTGCTTCACCTACGACCGGTCCGGTTACTACTACGTCCGTCACGCGATCATGGACAATGCCGGGCAATGGGTGCATTCGCCGGTGCGGGTCTTCAGGGTGAGTCGTTGACCGAGACGGATACGTAGCGTCCTCACGGGCGGCGGCAGCCGGACAGGTTGCCGCCGCCCGTTTCGTTGCCGCCAACCGTACCCCGTCCGCGTCGCTTCGCCTGGAGAACGATTCTCGCCCGACGGTCATCGTCACGGGGCGGGATGGACCGCGGCGGGACCGCAGCCGCCTTTTTTTTGTATTGCATTCGCCGGGGCAAAGTCTCTATGCTGACGTATTGTCAGTAATGGATACTCTTCCCGGAGTGCTGTCGATGTCCATCCGCAAGACGGCCTTTCTGCTCTTCCTCGGATTCCTTGTCGCCTATCTGGCGCTCTCCTACGGCATCAGCCGATTTTTTCTCCTCGACAGCTATCAGGCCATCGAGACCGCCTATCAGCGGCGGCACCTCGACATCCTCTCCGGCGAAATCGCCAGTCTCGGCAGGCAGGTCCTGCTCGTCAACCAGGACTGGGCCTTCTGGGACGACAGTTACGCCTTTGTCCGCGGCGGCGACCCGGAATACATCGCCTCCAATCTCAATTTTTCCTCGCTGGCCAATATTGAGGTCGATTTCGTCATCTACCTCGACGAGAAAGGACAGGTGGTCTACCAGGGGCAGGTGGACCGCAAAGCGGCTGGGCTCGTCGATCTGCGGCCGGATTTTCTCTCCGACGTCAGGAGCCGGGTGGAAGCTCTGCGCATCGATGACAGGCCGCAAGGCAGAATGGGATTTTTCCCGGTCCTCGGCCGCCCGGTACTGGTGGCCATCTCGCCGGTGCTGCGGAGCGATCTCAGCGGACCCTCGACCGGTCTCTTGGTCTTCGGCCGTCATTTCGATGCGGAGCCGCTTGCCGGACTCGCAAGGAGAACCGGGGCAAGGCTGAGCCTGGTGACCCGGGATCAGTGGCGCGCCCAGATCCCCTTTCTCGCCGGGGAGCAAACGATGCCGTCCCTGCCCGCCCCCAGGGTCGATCCGGACACCTTTCTCAGCTACCTGTTCCTTGGCGACCCCGCCGGCATGGGGGTGTACGCGGTCGTCATGGAACACGAACGCGAGCACAACCTGTTCACCCAGGGGGTGGCGACCCTGGGCAAGATCCAGATGCTGTCCGCCGCCTCCATCCTCCTGCTGGCAATCCTTTTTCTCTTCCTGCAACGGCGTCTCGTCCTCGATCCCATCGGCAGGATCATCGCCGATGTCTCGGACATCAGCAGCGGCATCGAGGGCGGCCGGCCGGTGGTGGAGAGCGGCCCTGCCGAACTGCGCCAGTTGAGCGGCGCGATCAACGGGATGCTGGCCCGTCTGACCGAATCGCTCCGGGCGACAGAGGAGAGTCATCGGCGCTTCACCGCCATCTTCGAGAATGCGGCAACCGGGATCGTCCTTGCCGGGCTCGACAGGGTCGTGCGCGAATGCAATCCGGCCATCTGCCGCATGCTCGGCTATCGCTGCGACGAGCTCGTCGGCAAGTCGGTGGCCATGTTCAGCCATCCGGAGGACGAAGAGGAGAATGTCGCCCGCTTCCGGCAATTGCTTGCCGGCGAGATCCATTTCATCCAGATGCAGAAGCGCTACCTGCGCAGGGACGGCAGCATGTTCTGGGGGCTGCTCTCCGTTACCCTGCTCAACGATGGCGAAGGCCGTCCCGAATTTCTGGTCGCCATGGTCGAGGATATCTCCGAACTGCGCCAGGCCACCGATGCCCTGCGCCTGAGCGAGGAGCGCTACCGCACCGTGGTGGAAAGCTCCAGCGACGCCTTTTTCCTCGCCGGGGAGGAGGGTATCCTCCAGCAGGTCAACCGCCGTTTCCTCACGCTCTATGGCTACCGCGACGCCGGCGAGGTCGTCGGCCGCTCCTTCGGCGATTTCGTTCAGGCGGAGGATCGGCCGAGGATACTCGGCTGTCTGCAGCGCAGCGGCTCCTGTGCCGGCCAGGCCGATGTCTGCCAGTTCCAGGGACGCTGCCGGGACGGCTCTGTCGTCCACTGCGAGATGGCGATCAGTTCGGCAGAAATGGAAGAGCGGTGTTCGTCGGTGGTCTTTGTCCGCGACATCAGCTACCGCAGGAAGATGGAGGCCGAACTGGCCCGTACGGAGCGGCTCGAGGGGATCGGTGTGCTCGCTGCCGGAATAGCCCATGATTTCAACAACCTGTTGACTGCGGTCTTCGGCTACGTCGAACTTGCCCTGCACAGCCGCACGGTACAGGAGGTAGGGCAGTATCTCCAGGAAGCGCGTAAGGCCATCGGCAAGGCCAAGGAGCTGACCCGCCAGCTGCTGACCTTCGCCAAGGGCGGCGAACCGCAGAAGGAACTGGCCAACCTCGCCCACCTCGCCGAAGAAACCTGCCGGCTCACCCTGGGCGGCACCGGCTACCGCCACGCGATCACCGCGACCGCCGATCTGTGGCTGGCGATGATCGACCGGCCGCAGATGGTGCAGGTGGTGCAGAACATCCTGCACAACGCCATGGAAGCGATGCCCGATGGCGGCACCGTGCGGATTTCCCTCGAGAATCACGTCGCCACCGCGGGGCAGGGGACCCCGCCGCCAGGCCGTTATGTGAAGATGACCATCACCGACGAGGGCGCGGGCATCCCCGCCGAGATCCTCGGCCGCGTTTTCGACCCCTATTTTTCGACCAAACCGCTGGGGGCCGACAAGGGAACCGGCATGGGACTCGCCATCTGTCATTCCATAGTCAGCCGCCATCAGGGGCATATCGCCGTTGCCTCCGAGGCCGGCGGTGGAACCACCCTCACCCTGTATGTACCCGCCGCCAGGGAAGGGCGGGAGGTTGCCGAAAGGGAGCCGGTAGTTGCCGACCCCTCCCCGGGCTTGTTCCGGGGTCGGAAGGTGCTGGTCATGGATGACGAGGAAAGCGTCACCACGGTGGTCAGGGAAATGCTCCAGAATCTGGGCTGCACCGTGGTCTGTGCCGCCAGCGGCGATGCGGCGCTGGCCAGCCATCGGAACGCCATCGCCAGCGGCGCTCCCTTCGATGCCCTCATCCTCGATCTTTCGGTTCCCGGCGGCAAGGGCGCCAGGGAGATCGTCGAGGAGATCCTCGCCGGCGATTCCGGGGTGGCGGTGATCGTCGCCAGCGGCTACACCGACGACGAGGTCATGGTCGACTACCGTCGCTACGGTTTCAAGGCCGCCCTGGTGAAGCCCTTCGCCCTGGATGCCTTGCGCGCCACCCTGGCCCAGCTCTTCTGAGCGGGCCGGGCGGCGCTGAATGGGTTTCTTCGTCGCCGGAAGAACCGGTTCCCATAAACACCACCTCCATTGGATGGCGGCATTTGGCCGTTCCGGATCGCCACGACCCTGCGGGCCTGACGATGACGGATAACATAACGATTACGCGTGCAGTTCGGCCTGAATTTTTCATACGTATCGGCTAAGCGCGTGACTGCTTGTAAATTGCGCGGTTCGGGATGGTTACCCGGGGTGCTGCTCCGGGATCAGATACCCTCGCGGAGAGACGTAGCGGAGAAAGTTGCCCTGTCGCGCATGGTCCCCTTTGCTTTTTTTCATCGATGCTTACCATGTCAGGATGTCCGACGAAGAATTGCATTCCCCCACCCCCTTCGAAAACGAAGAAGATCTGACCGTCGTCGCCTTTTCCCCCGACTACCGGCAGATGAGTCTGTTCGCCATGGTGCTGGAGGCGGCCGGAATCGAAAGCCACCTGGCCCGGCGCCGCCGGCACTGGCTGCTGGAAACCCGCGCCTCGGAAGCACCGGCGGCATTGGCCGAACTGGCCGGTTTCGAGGAGGAAAACCGCTGTTGGCCGCCGCCGGAACCGCAACGGCCCCCTGCTTCCGCCGCGCCCCTGCCCACCGTAGCCCTGATGGGGCTGCTCGTCGCCCTCTACGCCGTCACCGGAGCCTGGCAGGACGGCAATCCCTGGTTCGACGATGGCGCCGTGATCCGCAACCGCATCAAGTTTCACGGCGAATGGTGGCGCCTGGTCACCGGCCTCACCCTGCACGCCGACCTGGACCATCTCTTCGGCAACGTTCTCATCGGCGGCATCATCATCCACCTGTTCTGCCGGCAGGTCGGGCCCGGATTGGGCTGGTCCCTGATCTGGCTTGCCGGCATCCTCGGCAACTGGCTCAACGTCGTCCTCCGCGACGCGGAACATCTTTCCGTCGGTTTTTCCACCGCGGTGTTCGGCGTCGCCGGACTGCTGGCCGGCATGGCGATCTGGCCCTGGCGGGGCTGGCGCCGGCTGCTGCTGCCCCTGGGGGCCGGCAGCAGCCTGCTGGCGCTGCTCGGTACCGGCGGCGAACGCACCGATCTCGGCGCCCATCTCTGGGGATTCGCCAGCGGTATCGTTCTTGGCATCTTGGTTCTGCGGCCAGCTCTGCTCGCCCGGTTACGGCCGTATCCCCTCTCCTGGCTTCCCTGGCTCTGGGCTGCTTTCACGGCCTACTGCTGGAAGAAGGCCCTGGGCTGAGGAGGAATAATGGTTGAACTGAGGGGGGAACCGGGTAGTATAGACGATCGGTTCATCAGGGCCGGGCAACGCTTCGCTATCCCGCGCAACAAGGAAGGAAAGGCATGACATGGGAAAATGACCAGCAACCGCCATGGGGCAAAAAAAAGCCGACGACGCCGGAGGACTTTCTCATCCTGCTGCTGCAGAAGATCAAACAGGCCTTCGACGGCAGCAGCTCCTCTCCCGGCGGCAGCAGCGGCGGCGGCGAGCCGCCCGCCTCCACCGCAGTCCGGATCGGCCGGTTCGGGGCCATCGTCCTGGTGGTGATCCTGCTCAACATCGTCTACAACTCCTTCTACACCATCGAGCCGGGTGAGCGCGGCGTGGTGCTGCGCTTCGGCAAATACCGGAAAACCAGCACGCCTGGACTCAACTTCATGGTGCCGATCATCGATCAGGTCAAAAAGGTGGACGTCGAGACGGTGCGCAAGGAGGAATTCGGCTTCCGCACCAAGGTTCCGGGGCAGAAAACGGTCTACGAGAAACAGGGGTACGACATGGAATCGCTGGTGCTCACCGGCGACAAGAACGTCATCGATGTCGAGTGGATCGTCCAGTACAAGGTGAACGACCCGATTCAGTTCCTGTTCAGTGTCCAGAACATCCCGCAGGCGGTACGCGATGTGTCGGAGGCGGCGATCCGGCGGGTGGTGGGCAATCGTGATTTCGATTACGCCCTCAGCAACCGCGACGTCATCGAGGGGGAGATGACCAGGGAACTGCAGGGAGCTCTCGATAAGTACAAATCCGGGGTGCAGATCGTCACCGTCAAACTCCAGGACGTCAATCCGCCCGAGGCGGTGAAGCCCGCCTTCAACGAGGTCAACGAAGCGGATCAGGACATGAAACGGCTGGTCAACGAGGCGGAAGAAACCTACAACCGGCTGATCCCGAAGGCCCGCGGCGACGCCAAGAAGGCGGTGGAAGAATCCCAGGGCTATTCCGTCGAACGGGTGAACCTGGCCAAGGGTGAGACGGTGCGCTTCCTGGCGCTGCTGGAAGAGTATCGCCGCGCCGAGGACGTCACCCGCCGCCGCCTCTACCTGGAGGCACTGGAACACACCCTGCCGCTGGTGAAGGAGATCTACGTGATGGACAAGGAACAGCAGACCCTGCTGCCGGTGCTCGATCTCGGCAAGGGGGCGGCGACCAGGCTTCCGGCCGCTGCCGAGCGGAAAGGGGGTGGACAGTGAAACATATCCTGCGCGTCATCGGGATCGGGGCGGTGATCGCCCTGGCGGTGGTGGTCATGGACGCCTTTTTCATCCTGCCGGAAGGGCAGCAGGCGGTGATTACCCAGTTCGGCCGGCCGGTGGGGGTTCCCATCGTCGATGCCGGAATCCACTACAAGACCCCCTTCATCCAGGAGATCACCTACTTCGAGAAACGCATCCTGATCTGGGACGGCGATCCCAACCAGATCCCCACCAACGACAAGACCTTCATCTACCTGGACGTCACCGCCCGCTGGCGCATCGCCGACGCCCTGCAGTTCCTGCAGGCGGCCAACAACGAGACCCGGGCGATGACCCTGCTGGACGACATCCTCGACGGCACGGTGCGCGATCTGGTCAACAAGAACAATCTGGTGGAGATCATCCGCAGTTCGGACTGGCAACCGCCCGAGGGGGCGAAACGCGGAGAGTACGAGGAAGTGCGCGCCGGTCGTGACCGGATCGTCAACCTCATCTACGAGCAGGCCTCCAAACAGACGCGTTCCTACGGCATCGAACTGGTCGACGTCATGTTCAAGAGGGTCAACTACATCGATTCGGTGCGGCAGCGGGTCTACGACCGGATGATCTCCGAACGCAAGCGGATCGCCGCGGAAAAGCGGTCTTTGGGCGAAGGGGAGAAGGCGGAGATCCTCGGCCGGGTCGAACGGGAACTGAAGGAGATCACCTCCGGTGCCACCCGGGAGGCGGAGGAGATCCGCGGCCGGGCCGATGCGGAAGCGGCGCGGATTTACGCCGATGCCTACAACCAGGATCCGGAGTTCTATTCCTTTCTCCGCACCATGGAGAGCTACCGCAAGGTCATCGGCGACAACACCAGGCTGATCCTGACCTCGGATTCGGACTTCTACCGCTACCTGAAGGGGGCCCGACTCCAGGGGGAGCGCTGAGTAGCGTCCGGCTGGTTTTCGGCGTCTGGCGAGCGGCTGCGGGCCGGGTGGTCCGGCCCTGTTCTGGATCGCCACCGCCCTGCGGGCCTCGCGGTGACTTCGGGGGAGCACCCCGTCTTCGCGGGGAACAGCATGACGAAGCGATCCTGGACCGCCGACAAGCCGCAACCGGTCTGGGTGGTTTGTGTTGAGGGAACCGGCAGCCACGGCTGTTGTTCATCCGGCTGCCCGGGCTATTCGCCCTTCACGGCTCCAAAAGTTTTTCCGCCGCCGCCGGCACCGGCGACTGGGTTGCCGAACTGAAGGGGATCCTCCCCTTTTTCTCCAGCAGTGCCGCCAGGGCGTCCAGGTGGGCGTCGCGGTCCATGCTCGTCCGCTGCAACCGGTCGAAACGGCAGTTGCAGCGGGTGAGCCCGCCGCCGCACCAGGGGCAGATCTCCACCGGGCAGCCGAGGATGTGGATTTCGCCCTGCCGTACCAGACAGACCGGACAGCTTTCCGGATCGACGCCCAGCCCCAGGTATTCGGCGGGCTGGGCCCGTGCCAGTTCCCTGCTGAACTCCTCGGGACTCCGCCAGCCGAAAAATTCCAGGATTTCCCCATCCCCGAGACCTTCCTCGGCCCGGCCGAGAAAGACCGTCTCCTCCGCGGTGACCAGATACAGGTAGCCGTGCAGCAGGGTGGTCGCCCGCAGCAGGAAGAAACCCTGACGCCTGCCGAGGATCTCCAGCCGAACCACTGCGTCGTCCAGCCCTTCGGGCAGGTAACTGTAGAAAAAGTGAAGCAGACGCAGGCCGATGACGTCTTCGCCGTAGCGGTGCAGGAAGGACATTGCCGCCTGCCGGTGTTCCGCCGGCGCCGCGAAACGCAGCAGTTCTTCGGTTTGCCGCCGCAGGTCGGCGAGGGGCAGGGTGTCGCTGATCGTCATGGTCTCTTCTCCTGCAGGCGGCGGATGGCGTCCGTCCATTTTTTTGTTTCAGCGGCGATGTCGTCCGCCTCGGTGAGGGCGGTGACCACCGCCAGCCGCCGGGCGCCGCGCCGGCAGAGTTCCCCGATATGCTCCAGCTTGATGCCGCCCATGACGGTGAAGGGCAGGGGAGAGAGGCGGGAGAAGGTGGTGACCGCATCGGCGCCGAGAAAGGCGGTGAGCTTCTTCTTGGTGGCGGTGGCGAACAGCGGGCCGATGTTGAAGTAGCTCGCCCCGCGGCCTGCCGCCGAGGCGGCCTGTTCCTCGGTGTTGGCCGAGACGCCGATCAAGAGATCCGGCGCCAGCCGGCGTGCTTCCTGGGGCGGGATGTCGGTGTTGCCGAGGTGCAGACCGTCGGCGCCGGCGAGCAGGGCGATGTCGAGCCGGTTGTTGACGATGAACAGGGCGCCGGCAGCCGCGGTTCGTTCCCGGAAATAACGGGCCTTTTCCAGCAGGTTGCGGTCGTCGGAGATCTTGTCGCGCAGCTGGACGATCCGGGCGCCGCCGGCCAGGACCGCGTCCAGCCACTCGCGATCGCTGCGCCCCCGGCACAGGGGTTCACAGGATACGGGGTAGACGCTCACCTCTTCGATGAAGGTGCGCATTCTTTTGTCGTACAGTTCGGACATGGAGAGACCTCGGGGTTGGGGCTGACGGTTGCTCGAACGGCACCGGTGCTGCCTTGCATACTTCATCAATCTGCTCTATAGTAACCGATCCGTTCGGTGTCCGCATGCGAGTTCCTGCTGTTGCCGGGAATCGTGGAGGCGCCGCCGTGACCTCCTCCGCGGCCGTCGTCGACGGAGGGTCAAACGACAACGATCGCGAAGGGAACCGACATCGCAGCTGTTGCGATGCCGGCAAACGAATCCCATCCATTCATCGCAACCGGAAAGGTCCCTGCCCGGTGGTCTGCCATCCGGGTGATCATGCCTGCCGACCTTCCGCCGCTGCCACGAAGAGAGCATTATGCAAGAGTCATTCATCACCGACCGCAAGGCCCAGCTGACCATCGACGGCGTCACCTACGAACTGCCCATCATCGAGGGGGTGGAAGGCGAGAAGGCCATCGACATCCGCAACCTCCGCCGTCAGGCGGGTTGCATCACCCTGGATTCCGGGTTCATGAACACCGGATCCTGCACCAGTTCCATCACCTTTCTGGACGGGGAGAAGGGTATCCTTTCCTACCGCGGCTACCCCATCGACGATCTTGCCGAGCACTGCACCTTTGTCGAGGTCGCCTATCTTCTCGTGCACGGCAGTCTGCCGACCAGGAAAGAGCTGAGCGGCTTCAGCCGGATGCTGGGAGAGTACGCCCTCATCCACGAGGACATGATCCATTTCTTCGACAGCTATCCACCCAACTCGCCGCCCATGGCGATTCTGTCCTCCATGGTCAACGGCCTGTGCAGCTTCTATCCTGAGATGCTGGAGAACCCCTACGAGAACATCGACAAGATGGGGGCGCGCCTCATTTCCAAGGTGAGGACCATCGCCGCCTTTTCCTACAAAAAATCCCAGGGGCAGCCCCTGGTCTATCCCCGGCACGACCTGTCCTACTGCGCCAATTTTCTCAACATGATGTTCGATTCGCCGGTACGGCCCTATGAGATCAACGAAAAGGTGGTGGCGGCCCTCAACAAGCTGCTCATCCTTCACGCCGACCACGAGCAGAACTGTTCCACCTCGGCGGTGCGGCTGGTGGGCAGTGCCCGGGTCAATCTCTACGCCTCCATTTCCGCCGGCATCAGCGCCCTGTGGGGGCCGCTGCACGGCGGCGCCAACCAGGCGGTGATGGAGATGCTGGAGAACATCTACCATTACGAAAACGGCGATCCCTCCAACTACATCGCCAGGGCCAAGGACTCCAAGGACCCCTTCCGGCTGGTCGGCTTCGGCCACCGGGTGTACAAGACCTTCGATCCCCGCATGCGGATCATCAAGAAGGCCTGCGACGAGGTGCTGGAAAGCCTCAATGTCGTCGATCCCCTGCTCGATATCGCCAAGGAGCTGGAGGAGACGGTGCTCCGGGACGAGTACTTCATCGAGCGCAACCTCTATCCCAACGTCGATTTCTACAGCGGCATCATCTACCGGGCCATCGGCATCCCCAGCAACATGTTCACCGTCATGTTCGCCCTCGGTCGCCTGCCCGGCTGGATCGCCCACTGGAAGGAGATGTGGGACGATCCCGACTGGCGGATCGGCCGGCCCCGGCAGATCTATACCGGGCCGTCGCGACGCCCCTTCGTGCCCATCGATCAGCGCGGCTGATCGTATCCGCCCGGCTTCGGCCGGGTATTTTTTTGTGTCGGGCAGCGAAAAAGAGGTAAAGTTTCCGGCCGCTCGATCCGATAAGATTTTTGCAAAACTTTTCGTTCGGCAGGCTGCTTGATGAAGATAGCCCCACCCATCAGCGCAACCCCTTCCGTCGCGATTCCGGCGAAGGGACCCAGCCTATCCGTCGTTTCCAGCGACGCCCGCGGAACCGCACCCGGCGACGACCGTTACCGTACCGGTGATTCCGGCACACTTCTCCGCCGTTCCGGTCGGTTTGACGACCGGAACGGTACGAGCTTCCAGGTCAGAAACGCGCTTGCCGCCTACGACCGGCAGCGGGGCGCCGATTCCACTGCCGGGACCGGCGCCAACAGCGGTTCCCCGGTTGCGGAAGGGTCTGACCGGGAGAAGAAGGGCGATGGAGCCGGGGAGAGATCCGGGGGGCAGGTCGAGCGTGGCGCTGCCGCCGGTCCCCTCACCGATCAGGAGTTGCAGCAACTGGCCGCGCTCAGGAGCCGGGATGCCGAGGTCAAGGCGCACGAGATGGCGCACCTGGCCGCTGCCGGGGCCTACGCCAGGGGAGGGGCCAGCTTCCAGTACCAGAATGGTCCCGACGGCAGGCAGTATGCCGTCGGCGGCGAGGTCTCCATCGACACCGGCCGGGAACGGACGCCGGCGGCGACCATCACCAAGATGGCGGTGGTGCGGGCGGCTGCCCTGGCACCCGCCGATCCTTCGCCCCAGGACCGGGCGGTGGCTGCGGCGGCCACCTCGGCAATGGGGCGGGCCAGGGAGGAGTTACGTCAGGAGCAGCTGGTCGAGTTGCAGAAAATCGCTCCCGGAAAGGGGCTGCGGGGAGCCGGGGAGCCGGCGCCGACACCGGCTGGCGGGGCGGAGGGGGAAAGCGGCGGGCCGGGGCCGCCGCCGGGATATCAGCTCATCGGCAAGGAACCGCCGGCCTTCCGGGCGGTCGCCTGATCCCCCTGTTGCGACCGGCCCCTGTCGGAGGCCGTTCTTTTCAGAGACAGCCGCACATCGCCTCGAAACATTCGCATTCGTTGCGGTTGCTGAACGGGCAGGGTTCCTTGCGGAACCAGCGTCGTTTCGGGCACCAGTATCTTCCCTTGAACGGCTCGTTGCACCCCTTGCGGGTGATTTTTCTGCGCTTCGCCGTTCCTGCCTTTACCGTGTCACCTTCTATGGAGAATATCCAGATCGACATCGTCATCCCTCGGTTTTGAACTGACGGTTGCATGGGGTGAGCGGTCTCCACTGGAATTGCGGTGCATCGGCGTATCCTCCTGTCTGCGTGTTCTCATGTAGTTAATTGTATCATATCGGCGGGATTGCCGGTTCCTGCCGGCCCGCCGCGGGGGATGCGGAGGCCCTCTGCCTTGCCTGGTCCCCTGCTGTTCTTTTCGGCGCCCGGCGGTTGCCGGGTGAGAAGAATCTCTCGGCCGGCAGTTGACGTCGCCCGGTCGCGGTGGTAACAATGACCATTTTTCGTCCTTTTTGCGGGGTTGGCCAGAAGCTCGGCCGTAACCGCTCGACATGCAAATGTAACTGGACCCGGTCCAGCTGACGGAGTGACAACATGCGCACGGATATTGTTCATATCGCGGCGGGCGAACTCACCTACGAGATCCGGAATATCGTCAACGTGGGGAACAAGATCGAGAATCTCGGCGGCAAGGTGTACTGGGAGAACATCGGCGATCCGGTGGCCAAGGGGGAACAGATTCCCGAGTGGATGAAGCGGATCATCGCCGATCTCGCCATGCAGGACTGCACCTACGGATACTGCCCGACCCGGGGGGATCTGCAGACCCGGCGCTTCATCGTCGAACGCACCAACGGCCTGGGGGGCGCGCAGATCACCGAGGATGACATCATTTTCTTCAACGGTCTCGGCGACGCGATCAGCAAGGTGTTCGGATTCCTGCGCCGTACCGCCAGGGTGCTGGTGCCGACGCCGAGCTACACCACCCACTCCTCCGCCGAGGCCGCCCACGCCGGCGACAAACCGCTCACCTATCTGCTCGATCCCTGCAACAACTGGTATCCCGACCTGGATGACCTGGAAAAGAAGATCAGATACAATCCGGCCGTCGCCGGCATCCTGATCATCAACCCGGACAACCCCACCGGCGCCGTCTACCCGGCGGAGTACCTGCGGCAGATGGTGGCCCTCGCCAAGAAGTACGATCTGTTCGTCATCGCCGACGAGGTCTACCACAACATCATCTACAACGGCACCTCGACCCTGCCCCTGAGCCAGGTGATCGGCGACGTGCCGGCCATCGCCATGCGCGGCCTTTCCAAGGAAATGCCCTGGCCCGGCGCCCGCTGCGGCTGGATCGAAGTGTACAACAGCCGTAAGGACCCGATGTTCGACAAGTACATCGGCACCGTGCTCAACGCCAAGATGCTGGAGGTCTGCTCCACCACCCTGCCGCAGAAGGCGCTGCCCCGGCTGCTCGCCCATCCGGGCTACCCCGAATATCTGCAGGAGAGGGTGCGGCGGTACGAGAAGTACTCGAATATCGCCTACGATGTGTTGAAGGAGGTGAACGGGCTGGTGGTGAACCGGACCAACGGGGCATTCTACATGAGCGTCGCCTTTGAGCCTGGCCGGCTCAACCACCGCCAGACCCTGCCCATCGCCAACGGCGAGGTGCGCCGGTTCGTCGAGAACCTCGTGGCCCAGCCGGGAACCTCGCCGGACAAGCGCTTCGTCTACTACCTGCTCGGCGCCACCGGCGTCTGCGTGGTGCCGCTTTCTTCCTTTGCCACCGACTGGCAGGGATTCCGGGTCACCCTTCTGGAAATTGACGAGGAGCGTTTCCGCAAGATCTTTCAGACCATCGCCGACGCCATCCGCCAGTATCTGGCTTCCTGATATCCCGACTCCGCCAGCTTCAGCGGCGTTGCTGATCCGCTGGCCGCTGCTGGTGCATCGACCCCGGTTTTCCGCCGGGGTTCTTTTTTTCGGCCTCCGGCCCGGCCGCCGGCAGGGAGGGCAGGCCGAGACGGGGCAGGTGTTCGATTCCCAGCGCCGAGGCCGCCGGCATCGCCCGCATTCTGTCCGGATCGGTTTCACCGTTGATGTTGGAGAGGAAGAGTCGTCCCTCCCCCATGCCGAAGTTGTCGTCCATGTCAAAGATGCCGCCAACCACCACCAGCCGTCCGGAGGCGATGCGATCGCGGTAGCGGCGGCAGGCGAACCGTACCTGCCAGTCAACGATGGCGGCGGCGAGTCGTGCCGGCTGAAGAGTCTCATCGGGTGCGAGACCGGCGCCGGCAGCGGCGATACCGTCGAAAACCCGCTGCAGTTCGGTGGACACCGATGCAGGCCGTCGGAGATAAAGGCTGATCGCCCTGCCGGCTGGGTTGCCGCTGATCAGCAGTACCGGGGTGAACTGGCCGAGAACGCCGTCGTCGACTTCCGCCAGGGCCGGAGCAAGCTGGCCGCCCAGGTTGCGGACCTGGTAGATGCCGGTGGCGCGGCTGGAGATCAGCTCGCTGGTCAGTCGGGAATCGCAATCGGCAAGCCAGGTGACCAGCGGACCCTTGCCGTCGCCGGCGTCCGGCCGGGCGCCGGCGTTGACGTCCAGGATCTCCTCGATGATCTGGTTCGGCGGGGTTCCCATGCGGATCTTCGGCACCGGCTCCATCCCCGCCGCCGGTGGCGAGGGGAAGCGGAACAAGAACGCCACCAGCGCCAGCAGGGCTATGCTCCATCGCATCGTCATCACTGTTTCGTCCTGCAGAAGGTTGTCGTGGTTCCGCCTGCAACCGCCGCCTGTGAGGCGACATTGCAAACGGGTTCCTGCTCGACATATCGGGCGGTTGTCCGTTTCGCTTGAACGTCGGCAGCATGGCCGCGGAGGAAAATCACCGATTGGCCGCAGCGGGAGCAGTCTTCTCTTCCGGCCGTCGTAACCGTCATCGTTCTATCTCCCCGGATTGGCGTTGAAATGAGCCGGCGCTTGCAGGGGACTTGTCGCCCGGCAATTTTCCCGCCCCGCCTTGACAGCCGAAAATGCCATACTTATCGTAAGCCTCAATCGTGACGCGACCCTTCTTCTGCTTCGGGACCAACGCAAGAGCCGGCCGAGCTTCGGGGGGGCGTACCGCACGCGGCGCCGGGGTGCAGCTCTGCGACCCCGGCAAAGGTGAACAATACCGAAAACGATATCCCTGATGGCCGGTGGCGCCGAACGGTGCAGGCCCATGGAAATGGAGGATGGTGTGACAGGCCAGGAGACCAGTGAAACGGCACGGGACGGTGCCGGAAACGATTCCACCGCCAGCGGCACCACCGGGCGGCAGGAGCCGGTAGAAAACGGGGCTGATGTGCAGACCCTCACCACCGAGCTCGCTCAGGCCCGCCAGGAGGCCCAGGAGCATTACGATCGACTGCTCAGACTCGCCGCCGAGTTCGAGAACTACAAAAAACGGATGGAGCGCGAGCAGCAGAACACCCTGAAATTCGCCGAGGAAAACCTGGTGCGTGAACTGCTGCCCACCATCGACAACCTGGAACGAGCCGTGGAGCAGGAACAGACGGGAGCCGAACCGACGGCGCTGCTGCAGGGGGTCGAGATGACCGTTAAAGGTTTGCTGGATACCCTGGCGAAATACGGGGTCCGGCAGGTCGAATCCGTCGGCAAGGCCTTTGACCCCAACTTTCACGAGGCCCTGGTGATGGAGGCGAGCGCCGAGATCCCGGCCAACCACATCCTGCGCGAATTCCAGAAGGGCTATTTTATCAAGGAACGGCTGCTGCGGCCGGCGAAAGTGATCGTTTCCAGCGGACCAGGGGGCTGAACCGATACCAGCGAAGAGCGGTCGTCCCGTTCAGGAGATCTGGCAAAGGGTCTGTCCCTGCAGCGACTGCGGGGTGCAGGTCCGAATCCAGCGTAGAAACCAGCAACTCTCAGACAAGGAGAAACGTATATGTCCAAGATTATCGGAATAGACCTCGGAACCACCAACTCCTGCGTTGCCATCATGGAGGGTGGCGATCCCAAGGTCATCACCAACGTC
>JBFLZZ010000008.1:0-95809 GCA_040755255.1 Thermodesulfobacteriota bacterium | reverse complement strand
ACCCTTCCTCCTTGATATTGTTGGATAAGTTGTTTGACCCAATATACCAAGGAGCGAAGGGTTTTTCACGTTTAATCTAATGTTTTCGATGTGTTACGCAAAAATTTCTAGTCCGAAAGTTCAGTTAATCAGTATCTTTCGCGCATCGGGACGGACTGCAAGCAATAGCTGCCTGCAGAGGGGGGGGGGAGGTGATAGGGTTTTGAGATTTCTAATTGACGATAATGGCCGGGGAGTGGCCTTACCACCGGTATCAACCGAGGATGGCCTCGACTACGACCAGCTTGTCGATTTTCTCATGAACCCGGACACCGACACGCCGAAAGGATTGCTCGACGCGCTGTATTTCGTGCATGAAATGCCCACTCCCGAGTCTATGGAAGACAAGGATTGGCGGGCACCGTTTTTCATTTCTCTGAAATAAGGGGTTTCCAGATGAATTATCCAGCGACCGCATGCTCCAACTCCGCAAACAAACCATCCCCATTTTGAAGATTTGAATACGTTCCTGTTTCCACGATTCGCCCCTTACTCAGGACAATGATCCGGTCTGCTTTCCGAAGTGTAGTCAGACGGTGGGCCACAACGATAACGGTTCTGCCGTTCATAAGTTCCTCGAGCCCTTTCTGCACTGCTTTTTCGTTCAAATTGTCCAAGGCAGCAGTCGCCTCATCCAGAAGCACAATGCTTGGCTTACGAAGAATGATTCGAGCAATAGCGAGTCGCTGCCTTTGACCACCACTGAGGTTTTGCCCTCTCTCAGCAACCGTGCCATTATATCCCCCCAAGGATAGCATAATCTCATCATGTATACAGGCTCTTTTACAGGCATCTTGAATGTCGTCGTCACTGACATCGCCGCATCCGTAAACAATATTATCCCGAATCGTTCCCGAAAACATAAATGGAGACTGCGATACATATCCAATGCGTTTGGCGATCTCCTCCCTTGCAAGGTCCCCCATAGCTACCCCATCTAAATAAACATGGCCACTTCTGACATGGTAAAGACCCAAAATTATTTTAAGAAGTGTTGATTTGCCACAACCCGAAGGGCCTGCAATACCAATCACTTCGCCTCGGCCAACTTCCAAGTTAATTTCATCGAGAACAGTATCCTTTTTTCCAAGCTGGACATTCCCGTAACCATATGAAAGGTCAGATATTCTGATCGCAGGTATACTTTTTTGGTCGCCCTTGCGAACCATCTTGACCACTTTGACAGGCTTCACGGTGTACGAAGGATCAATAGGTTGGGCACAAAGTTCATGCAAATCATGAACACGAAGACTGCTCTCATGAGCTTCATCAAGAATCCTATGTATCTCGCGAAGGGGCATAACTGCACTCATAAACAACAAAGAGTAGGTCAGGACATCTCCCGTCGTGATGATTCCACGGGTCGCAAGATATACCGAAGTTGCAATTACAGCGATGTGAAAAGTTCCCTCATTAAGATATTTGATGCAGTCAAAGAGTGACATTGATATGTGATGGCGAATTTCTTTCTTTCTCAATTCTTCAGCCAGCATGTCGACTCTTTCTGATTCATAGTTTTCGGTGTTCGAGGCTCTGACGCTTTCGATACCAGAAAGCAATTCAACAACTTTTCCATCAATGGCTTCTTTGTCGCGCAATAAAGCGATCCGAATCCCTTCTTGGCTGTTTATCTGCCAGAGGCAAATAATAAATCCGATGGGAATCGCCAAGGCCATGATTCCACCCAGCAAAGGTAGTTTAGCGATGGCTATCCCAACAGCAATGATTGCAGCAATTCCTGTTGGGAAAAAATCCAAAAAAAGAAGCTTAATGATGCGAACAAGCCCAGCGATGCTTCTGTGTATTTTTCCATTAATTGCGCCGACTTGTATAGTTGAATAGTAATCCATTTCTAGCCGCAGCATGTGGCCGACAAGCTTCACAAGGCGGGCCTTCTCAACACGCGTGCAAGTGTTTTCTACAAGGTATTTCCGGAGCACGGTCAAAGCTTCTCGTGTCAGGATGGCCGTCACGATTATTGCTAGATATGGTACTGTCTTCATAAATGGCATAGAGCCTGCGCCAACAAGCGCATCAACGAGATAGCCAAGGACAACTGCAGGGACATTCGTCAACGCTCCCGTTATGACCATTATCAAGAAGGCAAGAAGTAGGGTTCCTTTCTGCCTGCGCTCAAGCGCACCAACCACCATGCGTGCAGTATTGGCAATGCTTACGACTGTTTTCAGGATCACAGCGCACCTCCTTTATGGAGCTGAAGGAACATCCAGAACAATGCAGAAATTTGGATGATGCAAAAGGAAAGACCGCCATATGGCAGAAATGTCCAGAAGCTGAAACGACCTGGTTCTCCGTTGTACGTTGTAATATTGAATCTTTCAATTATCGTCTGAGTTAGCGGGCCGGATGTGGCGGCTGTAAGGAGAAAACTTGACCCGGCGCATACACTTAGGGCAAGCCCAATATATACGCTTCCGTCGGGATACAGGGGAGCAATCTGTTTGGCAATCGGCAGCATAGCCCCCATGGCCGGACCTGCGCTGAATACCGCTGTCGATAAGCCAGTTAAAATCATAAGAACCGATATGCAGAGAAGTGGTTCTGAAGACAACGTAAATAACTGGGCTCCAATGGTCTTCAGTACGCCCGTGCTTTCCGCCGCTGCAACCATAAAGAACAGCCCTCCGAGAAACAGTGCGGATTCAATGTCAGTTTCTCGTCGAACGATTCCTTCGACGATCGGCAAACCATCTTGGGCTGAACCGCGAGACACACAGACAAAGTGCCCGAAAGCCATCAACAACGAGACTCCCGCAAGGCATACCAAGTCAGGACTCATGTTCCAATCACTCGGAGCGAATGCCCAAAAACATACCATTGCCAAAAATATCACGGTTCCAGGGATCATGATTTTCCAGTCTATGGAAACATTTCTGTACAAGAGCTTTGATACCTTAAGAGACATGGATCTAGACAAGGGCGAGGCTGTTAGCCGGTGATATCGCATATATATCAACAGGTAAGCAATGATCACCATTATTACAATTGCAGTGCAGACCGGTGCAGCAGAGAAAAGATACTTACCGAAAGTCATGTGAGCATCTTTGTCACTGATCAATAGGATTGCCGGAAAATCTCCAATTGGACTTGATGCACCACCAAGATTTGTAGCCGTGAGGATCAACGCCATAAACAACCCCAAATATCCTTGGCTTATCCCTAACGACTGAAGAACAACAAGAAACACCGGGAGCATAAGGCATATTGCAGTGATATTATTGAGAAATGCGCTGACGGCATACATGATTGCAGCAAAGGCGGCCAGCACCATCCATGCAACACCATGCGTGATCTTGGTGGCTTTGGCAGCAGCAACGCCAAAGACATTACTTCGAGCGAGTATTGAAGTATAAAGGCCGAGGCCGATAAGAATAAGCAGTACATCCCATGGAATACTTCCATAAATTTTATGCATTGTGCTACGCCCAGACAGGACCACAATGACTGTGCTCAGGACGGCACCAATCATAACGATAGAAACACGGCGGGTCGGAAGCGCTGCCTGTAAAAGCAGCGTCCCAATAACGCACATAATGATCAAAATGCCGCTAATTTCCATATGGTTGACCTCCTTACCGGTTCATATGATCTTGAAAGCACTTGGGTCATTTCTTCAGACGCAATCTCAACAAGATCGTTGGGATAAAACCTCAAAGGGCTATCGATTAAGTCGAGGGCAATGAGTTCGGAAAAGGACTGACGCGTGTCCCGACCACAGATACGATAAGCTACGGGATACGTGTAAAAAGCATAGGGGGTAACACCGAAAGCGAATGTTATGATAACACTTGTTGTTCCGCACAGATGCGTGAGGTCGACAGAATCATGTATGCGAACATTCCTACCGTAGTTCGAAAGGAACCTGTCGAGGTTCGCATCTCTGGAGTGAGGAACGACATGAAATAATTTGTCGATGCAGGTCTGAGTGGCAACGTCAAGCCATGCTGATTCAGCCCCGATGCATATGATGTCGGTTTTGTCACAAAGAGTTACGGCCAGCTGATCTAGGAGGTCATTAATCCGTTTTTCGACTCTATGTACGCCGTCATTGTCAGCCATGGCTGACAAAATCGGAAACGCCCGTCCGTTCGCTTTCAAGAACAAACGGGCGTTTTCCAGTCCGAAATGATCCACAATCTCCTCATACAGCGCGATGGCAGCCGCGACATGACCCATTTCAACAGCGAGCATCGAATAGGCCCTGCTAACGGCATTTTTTTCTGCGGCAGGGATAAGAGGTACGTTGTGCATCACATCCCCCCTGCATTACTGGCGTTTTTACATTTCATCGTCAGCCGCATGAGGGCCTCCGCCATATGCATCGTCAGGATGTTTGCCATGACGTGGTGAGGCGGACCTTCAGTGAGGGCCTCAATCATTTCTTCTGCACGCTGATCGTCACCATCCGCCAATTTGACGATCAGGTTAACGGGCAAATCCACGGGATAGACGCCATTCCCAGAAAGATGACGGTGATGCGGGGGGCGATGCATCGGTACCTCAACAACTTCACCGTCGTAGGGAGAAATCGGGATCTCAAGCTGACTCGCGATCTCGCGAATCCCTTTGAGAAGCGAATTCAACAAAATAGCGTTGGCATCGGCATGGTGCCACGGCCCTTCTTCGCAGGCGAGCCTATAGGCAAAAGCAAAGTCGCGTCCATTGCCGATCAACTCCTTCATGTCGAAAAACGATTCTTTAGGAGAAGATTCCGAATGATTTGTTTTGCGCCACAGTTTTTTCTTCATCGTAGGTCTCCTCTCGGCCCCTTTAGGTTTGGCTTATTGATCCCATGGCCGTCTCCGAATCAACTCGCCATCAGCTTTGCTCTTAAATATTTTCAAATAGAGTGCCATTCGATCAAAAGGGAAAAAAAACGAGGACAAAAATTTATAAAATACAATAAATACAAATATTTATAAGCATGAAAGAAACGTTGAGATTACTGCTTAAGATCTTTCAGAAGAGCCCCAGGGTAGCCTGACGCTTACTGAATTCACTTACCTTTCACTTACCTCTCTTACCTTGAGACATAGGCAACCCCCCGTGATGAACTCAGCGAAATTTCGCTGCCTCCAGGAAAAAAATCTAAAAAAATTTCCCCTCCTCTACTCAGACATTCGTCTGAAATCTCTTCATTTTTCAACCACGCTCTTCGATAACGCCACGCCTTACCGCACCCCTTATCGAAATTTCGACAAAGAGGGGTGACGGTCCGGCGATGTTGAGGGCATCCGGATTATCCGGATGATCGTCCCCTGAAAGGCCCTTCGCCGGACCCGCCTTCCAGGGGATTTTTGTTGATGCGCCAGCGGCGCGAGGAGGTTCGGTATGGCGAATGTCATGACAAAGGCGGCTCTGACTCCTGCGAGGAGACGTCTCGTCGAGCTAATGCAGGAAGTCAATTACGGACAGATCGAGGGGCTTCAGGTCCGGAACGGAGAGCCCGTTTTCGATCCCCCGCCCACCGTTTTGCGGCTTTTCGTGTTCGGCAAGAGCAACGGCTCGCACGAATCCCGAGGGAACGCTAGTTTTGGCCTGAAGAAAAGGGTGACGGAGTTGCTCGAGGTCTTCGAGCAAGAAGGGAGCCTATCTATTCAAGAACTCATGACCGACTTTTAATGGCGATGAAGAAAAGGGTACTACGGTGAGTCCTCGCTGTTGATGGGGCTCATGCTCAAGGGCCATCCAATTGACAGCCATTGCTCTCCGGGGTAGTCGCCTTTGACCGTGTTCCCTATGTGTTCCCACTCTCACCGGCGGCATGCACGACATGCAATTATTTCAGCATGCTCTGAACGATATGCACACCGAGGGCTTCAAAGAATAGCCCCGAAATACATCTCTGTTTTCAATTGGTTAATATTTCATATATTCCTCTGTTACCCTGCCTTGGGAGCAGGAGGCCGGAGGTTCGAATCCTCTCGCCCCGACCATCGGCCTTCTTCCCTGCGGCGACGCCGCGCCTGCCTCTGCCCGCAGACTCATCCCTGCCGCCGACGCCGCACCGCGCTCGCTCAACCCTCCTTGCCGCCCGCCGGCTCCGCCCTTTCTTTGCCCGCGTCCTTTTCCGACTGTTCCAGATAGATCTCGGTCATTGTCAGAAAGGTGGCGATGATCAGCGGCCCGTAGACGATGCCGAGGAAGCCGAAGACGGAAAGACCGCCCATGATCGACAGGAAGACCAGCAGGGTGTGCATCTGCACCCGTTCGCCCACCATTTTCGGCTTGAGCAGGTATTCCACCGAGAAGGAAAGGACCAGATAGAAAATGAAAACCCCGGTGGCCAGGGCGATGTCGCCCTTGAGCAGGAGGATGATCGAGGTGGGGATCAGCACCAGGCCGATGCCGAAGATGGGGAGAAAGGCGAGAATGCCCATCACCCCGCCCCAGAGGATGGGCTGGCCGAAATCGAAGATGGAGAACAGCAGGCCGCCGAGCACCCCCTGCACCAGGCCGCAGATGCCGTTGCCGATCAGCACCGCGCTGGCGATCTCCTGGAATTTGGCGAGCAGGGCGGTGCTGCGCTTCTCGGACATGGGCAGTATCCGCTGGAGAAAGTGCATCAGCCGGGCATGGTCGATGAGCAGGTAGAAGATCGCCAGGATCATCAGGAAAAAATTGAACAGAAAGGTCAGGATGTTGGCCGCCCACGAACTCGCCTGGGTGTAGAGAAACATGCCGACATAGCGGGAAAAATCTGACACCGCCTTGCTGATCTGCTCAGGAGCGAGAGTGATGCCGACGCCGGCCAGGATCCCCTCCAGCCGCAGCAGCAGGGGATTCTGCTGGAGAATCTCCATGAGTTTGCCGCCCAGCTTTGCCTCCTTGCCCAGCTGATACAGGCCGTAGGCCTCCTTCGACAGCGCCGTGCCGAAAAAGGCCAGCGGCACGAACACCACCAGGATGATCAGCAGGCAGGTGAAAAGCGAGGCAAGGGTCTCGGAAAACCGGCGGGTGAAAAAATTGTAGATGGGCTGAAAAATGCCGGTGAGCAGGAAGGAAAGGACCAGGATGGAAAGAAAGGGCCACATCAGCCTGCCGAGCAACAGCAGGGAGAGGACAAACATGACCAACGCGTAATTCGACGAATTACCCGATCTCGTGCCCATACTATTTTCCTTTTTCTCCATAATACGGTAAGGTGGCGACATTCTGCCCCGGCCGGAAACCCACCGGCCGGGACCGCTTTGTCAACCGCCAGCGACCAGCATAACAAATACCCGGTTCCTCCCGCATCCAAAATTGATGGACCCGCAACAGCCACCGGAACAGCATGCCGGCACCAACACCGCGCTACAGCCGCGGATAATCCCGCGCGGCGAACATTCCATCTCCCGAAAAAACATCGACCGGGAAGCGCTCAAGGTTCTGTACCGTCTGCGCGACGCCGGCTTCACCGCCTACCTGGTGGGCGGCGGAGTCCGCGATCTGCTGATCGGCAAGACCCCGAAGGACTTCGACATCAGCACCGACGCCCGGCCCGGCCAGATCCACAACATCTTCCGCAACAGCCGGGTCATCGGCCGCCGCTTCCGCCTGGTGCAGGTCTTCTACAAGGGCGGCAAGATCATCGAGGTCTCCACCTTCCGCTGCAGCAGCGAAAGCGAGGAGGCGGTGAACGAGAACGGCGAGGACAACGTCCTGCCCGCCAACAACACCTTCGGCACCCCGGCCGAAGACGCCTTCCGCCGCGACCTCACCATCAACTCCCTGTTCTACGAGATCGAGAACTTCACGGTCATCGACTTCACCGGCGGCGTCGACGACCTCTACAACGGCATCATCCGCCTGATCGGCGATCCGGACCGCAAGATCACCCGCGACCCGGTGCGGATCCTGCGCGCCATCCGCCACGCGGCCCGCAATACCTTCATCATCGAAGAAAACTCCTGGCGGGCCATCCTCCGCCATGCCGAAAAACTCGCCCTCTGCCCGGTCTCCAGGCTGCGGGACGAACTGTTCAAGGATCTGCACAAGACGCCGCTGGCCAACTGGCTGCCGCTGGCTCTCGAAAGCGGCGCCCTCGCCATCCTGCTGCCCTGCTACGCCAGGGAGCACGACCCCGCGGCGCCGATGATGAAGCTGCTCCTCGATCTGGTCACCGTCATCGACCGGCTGCACGAACAGCGCGGCGGCCCCCTGGACGATCCGACCCTGACCGCCCTGCTCCTGCTGCCGTGGGCCATCCATCGCCTCGGCGTGCTGACCCCGCGCCAGGGCGGCGAACTTTTCCACCACTCGCGGAAGGTGCGGGACGGCATCGACGATGCCCTGTGCAACCTCAACATCAAGCGGGCGGACAAGGAAGCAATCGCCAGTCTGCTCACCAACCTGGTGCTCTTCACCTCCCACGCCGACCAGGGCAGGATGCCGAAGAAACTGCAGCGGAAAAGCTACTACCGCCAATGCCTGCTGTTCTACGAGATCTACCGCGAGGCCACCAGCGGCGAGACCATCGAGGTCGAACTGCTGCCGCCGGTGGTGGTGGAGGAAGAAGAAGGGGCGGTGGCGCCGCCCCGCGGCCGCCGCCATGCCACGCGGGCGCCGGCCTATGCCCGCGGAAAACGCAAGGGCGGGATCTTCGGCCTGAAGAAGTGATGGCGTCGAAAAAATTTGCGACCAGGGTCATTGCGAGCGTAGCGAAGCAATCCACGCGTTGGTAACAGATTGAAAATACTGGATTGATTCGTCGCTTCGCTCCTCGCGCCGACGAGAGTGGCCAGGTATCGCTGGCTCATCAGAAGAGAGGCCGCGGCCGGCACCGCCAGGAAACACCATGTCACAGCCATTGTCGCCCAGCGATATCGAAGGGTTGCGCCGGCTGCCCCTGCCCGGTCTGATGGCCGAGGCGCTGGCGGTCAAGCTGGCGGCGCGCGGGGACCGTTTTTCCCTGTGCACGATCATCAACGCCAAATCCGGCCAGTGCAGCGAGAACTGCGCCTTCTGCGTCCAGTCCGCCCATTTCCGCACCGACGCGCCGGTCTACCCCCTGAAGGACCGGGATGAAATCGTCGCGGCGGCGCGGGAGGCGAAACGGATCGGCTCCGGCCGTTTTTCTCTCGTCACCAGCGGCCGCGGCCCCACCGACCGCGAGGTGGAGCGGATCGCCGCCATCGTCGCCGCCATCCGCGACGAAGTCGACATCCCGGTCTGCGCCTCGCTGGGCATCATGAACGCCCGCCAGCTCCGCGTGCTCAAACAGGCCGGCCTCAGCCGCTACCACCACAACCTGGAGACCTCGCGGGAATTTTTCCCAAAGGTCGCCACCACCCACACCTTCGACGAACGGGTGGCCACCATCCGCGCCGCCCGGGAAGCGGAGCTGGAGGTCTGCGCCGGCGGCATCGTCGGCCTCGGCGAAAGCGAGGAGGACTGGATCTCGCTGGCGATCACCCTGCGCGATCTGGAGGTGGATTCGGTTCCCTTCAACATCCTCATGCCGCTGCCCGGCACACCGCTGGCCCATCGCGAGCCGCTGGCGCCGGAACGGATCCTGCGCGCCGTCGCCCTGTTCCGGCTCATCGTCCGGAACGGCGCCCTGCGCCTCTGCGCCGGCCGGGAATCGGCCCTGGGCGATCTGCTGGGGCTTGCCTTCATGGCCGGCGCCGACGCGATGATGATCGGCGGCTACCTCACCCAGCGCGGCCGCAGCCCGGAAGAGGACCTGCTCCTGGTCAAGAACATCCGCACCGTATGGAAGACTACGCTGCCTGGCTGAACGGGCTGCGGGCCACCGGCTCCCACCGTTCCCTCCGCCCCCTGGTTCATCTGGAAGGCGGCCGGGTGCGGCCGGCGGGCGAGCCGGCGGGAAGCGAGCCGCTCTACGATTTCTCCTCCAACGACTATCTGGCCCTCACCCGTCATCCGAAACTGCTGGAATATGCCCGCGCCTGCCTGCTGGCCCACGGCAGCGGCGCCGGCGCCGCGCGGCTGATGAGCGGCGATCTGGAAATGCACCACCGGCTTGAGGCGGCAATCGCCCGCCTCAAGCGGCAGGAGGCAGCCCTGCTCTTCGGCAGCGGCTACCTGGCCAATGTCGGCATCATCCCGGCCCTGGCCGGTCGCGGCCGATTCATCTACACCGACCGCCTGAACCACGCCTCCATCTACGACGGCTGCCGTCTCGCCGAGGCGAAACTGGTCCGCTTCCGCCACAACGACCCCGGCCATCTGGAGGAACAGCTCCGCCGCCACGGCGGCGGTCTCATCGTCGTCGAAACCGTCTACAGCATGGACGGCGATCTGGCGCCGCTCGCCGAGATCATCGCCCTCAAAAAGCGCTACGGCTGCCTGCTCATGGTGGACGAAGCGCACGCCACCGGCATCTTTGGCGACAATGGCGGCGGCCTCGCCAGCGACCCCGCCGTTGCCGCCGACGTCGACCTCGCCATGGGCACCTTCAGCAAGGCGCTGGGCAGTTACGGCGCCTATGTCGCCGGCAGCCGGACGATCATCGACGCCCTGATCAACCGGGCGCGGAGTTTCATCTTCAGCACCGCCCTGCCGCCGGCGGTGATCGGCGCCTCGCAGGCGGCGCTGGAGGTGATGGAGGAGGAACCGGAACTGCGGCTGCAGCTGCTGGGCAAATGCGCCCTGTTCCAACGGACCCTGACCGCGGCCGGCCTCGCCGTCGATTCCCCCTCGCCCATCGTGCCGCTGATCATCGGCGACAACGACACCACCCTGGCCCTGGCCGACGAACTGCGGCGGCGCGGCGTCTGGGCCACCGCCGTCCGGCCGCCCACCGTGCCGGCGGGCACCGCCCGGCTGCGCTTCACCGTCACCCGCCATCTCGCCGACGAGCTGCTCGCCGACAAGGCGCGGCTCATCGCCGCCTGCGTCCTTGGGCGGCGTCAGCGCAGACAGTAACAGGGCACGGGGGAAGCCCCGCGCATGCGCCTGAACCAAACCATGTAAGCGGTTGCAGGCCACTGCACTGGAGATGCCGTGCCTGGTGATCGCTCACTCAGCGCTGACAGCGCCGGCAGAAATAGGTAGCGCGGCCGGCCATCACCGTGCGTTCGATCCTGCTGCCGCAGCGGTGGCAGGGTTCGCCGCCGCGGCCGTACACCTGAAGGACGTTCTGGAAATAGCCCGGCTCACCGCTGGCGTTGACGTAATCGCTGATGGTGGTGCCGCCCTGACGGATCGCCTCGGTCAGAACCTTTTTGCTCTCTTCGGCCAGCCGCCGCCACCCGGCGGCAGTGACGGTGCCGATCGCGGTTTCCGGCCGGATGCAGGCGGCGTGGAGGATTTCGCTGGCGTAGATGTTGCCGATGCCGACCACGGTGCGGCTGTCCATGAGGAAGCTCTTCACCGGCTGGCTGCGGCCAGCCGCCCGGGCGGCCAGATAGATGCCGGAGAATTCCTCTTCCAGGGGTTCCGGCCCCAGCTCGGCGAACAGGGCATCGCATTGTTCCCGGTCCGCGGCCAGCTGCAGACAGCCGAAGCGGCGCGGGTCGTTGAAGCGGATCTCCATGCCGTCGTCGAGGCTGAGCCGGAAATGGTCATGGGTCGCCACCGGCGCCGTTGCGGCAAACAGGCCGAGGCGGCCGGACATGCCGAGGTGCACCACCAGGACGGCGCCGGTGTCGGTTTCGAGGAGCAGGTACTTGCCCCGCCGACCGACGCCGGCGATGCCCGCGCCGGGAAGCGTTCGCCGCATCCGCCCCCGCTCCACCGGCAGGCGCAGTTTTTTCGTCGAAAAATGGACCCCGGTCACCCGCCGGCCGACGACGTGGGGGGCAAGCCCCCGGCGGATCACTTCCACTTCCGGCAGTTCCGGCATCTTCCTGTTCTCCTGCCGGTTCTCCGGCGTTGCGCTTCGATTTCTTTCCGATTATCCTTGCCGGGCAATCTTACGCGACCCTTTGCCCGACCGCAAGCAACAGCCGATGTCCAGTATCGCCGATGAGCGGCGCCAACTGCGCCGTACCCTCCTCAAGCAGCGCGACCTGCTCCCCGCCGGCGAACACCAGCGGCTGACCGGCGCCCTGCACGCCAGCCTGCTGCAGCTGCCCGCCGTCCGGGAGGCATCCAACATCTTCGTCTTCGTCGGCTACCGGAGCGAGCCCGATACCCTGCCGCTCATCCGCCGCTGGCTCGGCGAAGGCAAACAGGTCTCGGTGCCGCGCACCGTGCCCGGTTCCCATCTGGTCGCCCATGCCCTCACCGACCCGGACCGTGAGCTCGCGCCGGGTTACTGCTCCATCCTCGAACCGCTGCCGGAGCGCACGCCCGTCGTGGCCGGCCACCTGCTCGATGTGGTCATCGTGCCGGGCAGCGTCTTCGACCGCTTCGGCGGCCGGCTGGGGTACGGCGGCGGCTATTACGACCGATTCCTCGCCTCGGCGGCGCCGCAGGCCCTGCGCGTCGGCATCTGTTTCGAACTGCAGCTGGTGGAGCGGGTGCCGGTGCTGCCCCACGACCAGCCCCTCGACATCCTGGTCACCGAGCGCCGGGCGATGATCACCGGCGCCCGAGCCCGCCCCTCCACTTTTCCAACGGAATCCCCATGAACAGAACCGCCATCTTCCGCCATCCTCTGTTTCTCGCCCACGACCCCGGCTACGACCACGTCGAAAGCCCGGAACGGCTCAGGGTCATCTACGAGGAGGTCGACACCGTCGCCGACCGTTTTCTCTTCCCCGATTTCGCCGCCGCCGACGAAAAACTCCTGGCCCTCAACCACGGCAAACAGCTCATCGCCAGGGTCAAGGGAAGTTCCGGCCGCCCCTTCACCGTCTTCGATCCGGACACCCGTGCCTCCGCCCAGTCCTGGGAGGCGGCGGCGCTGGCGGCCGGCGCCGCCGCCCGCGGCGTCGATCTGCTCGTCGCCGGCGAGATCGACAACGGCTTCGCCCTGGTGCGGCCGCCCGGCCACCACGCCGAAGCCGATCATGCCATGGGCTTCTGCCTGTTCAACAACATCGCGGTGGCCGCCCGCCATGCCCTCGTCAACCGCGGACTCGAACGGGTGTTCATCTTCGACTGGGACCTGCACCACGGCAACGGCACCCAGCACTCCTTCTACGACACCGACCGGGTCTTCTACTGCTCCACCCACCAGTACCCCCACTATCCCGGCAGCGGCGCCTGGCCGGAAACCGGCAGCGGCCGCGGTCAGGGCCACACCCTCAACCTGCCGCTGCCGGGCGGCCAGGACGACGCTTTCTTCGCCGGCGTCTGCAACGACATCGTCGCGCCGCTCATCCGCGCCTATCGGCCGCAGCTCCTCCTGGTCTCCGCCGGCTACGACATCTACCACGGCGATCCGCTGGGCTCGATGCGGGTCACCGAGGCGGGCTTCGGCTACATGGCCCGCAAGCTCCTCGACACCGCCGCAGAAGTCTGCTGCGGCCGCGTCCTCTTCTGCCTGGAGGGCGGCTACAACCTCACCGGCCTGCGCCGCGGCGTCCGTGCCGTCCTCGACCAGATGACCGGCCACGGCAGCTCTGAGCGGGCGGTCACCGCCCTTGCCGGCAGCCGTGCCCCGGAGGGAATCCTCGCCCAGGCGCAGCGCCTGATCCCGCTGCTGCAGAACGGCTGAACCGCCCGCCGCCCGACTGCCCCGGAATCCGCCGGTTCCGCGTCCGTTCCCCTTTACGGCGATTCCGACAAAACATTGCTTTGGAAAAATGGAATTTGTAAAATAATAATGTTTCCCTGTTCGCGGCCGGGGGACCACCTCCGGCCGTTCCTTTTCCCCCAGGAACCTTCCGCATGGCCCCTTCCAAGATCCTGATCGCAGACGACGACGCGCTTGTCCGGGAAGCGGTGGTCAAAATCCTCGAAATGTTCGGCCACTCGGTGATCGCCGTCGACTCGGGCCAGGGTGCCCTCGATGCCTTGAACGAGAACATCGACGTCGTGATCCTCGACATCAACATGCCGGACATGGACGGGTTCGAAACCATCGACAAGATCAACGAACGACAGCTCGACATCCCGGTGCTCTTCTTCACCGGCGCCGGCAGCATGGAGTACGCCATGCGCGCCATCAATCTCGGCGCCTACGATTTCCTCACCAAACCCATCGAGGATCTCGACCTTTTCGACGTCAAGATCCGCCGCGCCATCGAAAAGCGGATGTACGTCCTCAAGGACCGGGCCTACAAGACCAACCTCGAGGTGGACATCGCCGCCAAGACGAAGGAACTCGCCGAAAAGAACCGACTGCTGGAACAGTACAGCACCGAGCTCGAGGCGACCACGGTCAACACCATCATCACCCTGCAGACCGCCCTCGAAGAAAAGGATCAGTACACCGCCGGCCACACCTCGCGGGTGACCGCCTTTGCCCAGCAGATCGGCACGGTGATGCAGCTGCCGCGCGAGGAGCTGGTGGTGCTCAAGCGCGCTTGCCAGTTGCACGATATCGGAAAACTGGTTATTGATGTGAGCTGCATCCAGAAGCCGGGGCCGCTCACCGCCGAGGAATGGGAGCAGGTCAAGAAGCACCCGGAAGTCGGCGAGAACATCATCAAGCCGCTGCGCTTTCTGAAGCGGGAAGGCGCCATCATCCGCCATCACCACGAGCGGATGGACGGCCGCGGTTACCCGGACCAGCTGGCCGGCAACGACCTCGACATCCTCACCAAGATCGTCACCGTCGCCGACAGCTACGACGCGATGACCTCAAAACGCAGCTACAAGGTCAACATGAGCCGTGACGACGGCATTGCCGAACTCGAACGGTGCGTCGGCGCCCAGTTCGACCGGGAAGTCGTCAGGGCCTTCGTCTCGGTGCTGCGCGAAAAGCATTGACCATGAAGGGTTGTCCGCCACGGCGGCCCTCGGGAAAAAACAAGGACCATTCCCCATGAAACTCTCGCCGGAACAGGTGCGGAACGTCGCCCGCCTGGCCAGACTCGAACTCGGCCCGGAGGAGATCGACGCGCTGGCCGCCCAGCTCGACCGGATTCTCTCCTACGTCGACAAGCTCAACGAACTCGATACCACCGGCATCACCCCGGTCACCGGGGCCATGGGGCTGACCAACGCCTTCCGCGACGACGCAGTCGCGCCGTCGCTGGCCAATGCCGAGGCCCTGGCCAACGCCCCGCAGGACAACGGCGCCTCCTTCGTGGTCCCCCGCATCCTCTGATCTTCCGCCCGACCTTACCTCAGACCCGGACCGTTGCCGATGGACTTTCACCGTCTTCCCCTGCATCGATTGCACGAACTGCTCACGGGTGGCGAGACCAGCGCCGCGGCGCTGACCGCCCATTTTCTCGACCGCATCGAGCGGCTTGAGCCGGAAATCAACGCCTACCTCACCGTGGACCGGGAAGGGGCGCTGGCCCAGGCCGCCGCCGCCGACCGCCGCCTGCGGCAAGGGGAGGCACCGGCCCTGTGCGGCATCCCGCTTTCCATCAAGGACGTGCTCTGTACCCGCAACCTGCGCACCACCTGCGGCTCGCGCATCCTGGAGAACTTCCGGCCGGTCTACGACGCCACCGTGGTCGAAAGGCTCCGGGCGGCCGGCGCGGTGATCCTCGGCAAGGTGAGCATGGACGAGTTCGCCATGGGTTCCTCCAACGAGAACTGCGCCTTCGGCGTGCCGCGCAATCCCTGGAACCGGGACCATGTCTGCGGCGGCTCCAGCGGCGGCTCCGCCGCCTCGGTGGCGGCGGGCGAATGCGTCGCCTCCCTCGGCTCCGATACCGGCGGCTCCATCCGCCAGCCCGCCTCCTACTGCGGCATCGTCGGCTTGAAGCCCACCTACGGCCGGGTCTCCCGTTACGGTCTCATCGCTTACGCCTCGTCCCTCGATCAGGTGGGGCCGCTCAGCCGCGACGTCACCGACTGCGCCCTGCTGCTTGCCGCCATCGCCGGCTACGACGAGCGCGACTCCACCTCGGTGAACCGCGAGGTCCCCGACTACCGCGCCGCCCTCACCAGCGGCCTTGCCGGCTGCACGGTGGGGATCCCCCGCGAATACTTCATCGAAGGCCTCGATCCCGAGGTGGACCGGGCGGTGCAAAACGGCATCGCCGCCCTCAGGGAGGCGGGGGCCAGGGTGGTCGACGTGTCGCTGCCCCACACCGGCTACGGGGTCGCCGCCTACTACCTCATCGCCCCGGCCGAGGCCAGCTCCAACCTCGCCCGCTTCGACGGGGTCCGTTACGGCTTTCGCGCCCCGGAGGCCGAAACCCTCATCGACATGTACCGGAAAAGCCGCTCGCAGGGCTTCGGCCCGGAGGTGAAACGGCGGATCATCATCGGCACTTACGCCCTGTCCTCCGGCTACTACGACGCCTACTACAAGAAGGCCTCCCAGGTGCGGGCGCTGATCGTCGACGACTACAAGAAGGCCTTCGAGCAGTGCGACGTGCTGGTCTCGCCGGTGACGCCGACACCCGCCTGGAAGATCGGCGAGAAGGTCGCCGATCCCTTGAGCATGTACCTCTCCGACATCCTCACCATCCCGACCAACCTGGCGGGCCTGCCGGGCATCTCGGTGCCCTGCGGCGCAAGCGCCACCGGGCTGCCCATCGGTCTGCAGCTGCAGGCCGGCCCCTTCGAGGAGGAGCGTCTGCTCAAGGTCGCCTACAACCTGGAACGGCAGCTCAGTCTGCCCGCCACCTTTCCGGAACTCTGAGCCATGAAACTGACGGTCGCCCCCAATATCGCCACCCTGGTTCCCTACCCGCCCGGCAAGCCCATCGAGGAGCTGGAGCGGGAATACGGCATCAGCGGCTCGATCAAGCTGGCCTCCAACGAGAACGCCCTGGGGCCGTCGCCCAAGGCCACCGCCGCCATCGCGGGGGCGCTCGCCAACCTGCACCGCTATCCGGACGGCAGCTGCCACTACCTGGGCCGCAAACTGGCCGACAAGCTGGAGGTGGCGCCGGAACAGATCGTTTTCGGCAACGGCTCCAACGAGATCATCGAACTGCTGATCTCCACCTTCCTCGCCCCGGGCCAGGAGGTGATCACCAGCCACCCGACCTTTCTCGTCTATCAGAAGATGGTCCAGGCCCAGGGCGGCGTCAACCGGGTGATCCCGCTGGTGGAGATGCGCCACGATCTCGACGCCATCGCCGCCGCGGTGTCGGAACACACCCGGATGATCTTCCTCGACAACCCCAACAATCCCACCGGCACCCTGTTCACCGCCGCCGAGTTCGACCGTTTCCTCGCCACCGTGCCCGAGGAGGTCATCGTGGTGGTCGACGAGGCCTACGTCGATTTCGTCGCGCCGGAGCTTAAGCTCGACATCCGCGCCTATCTGAACGGCAGGCGGCCGATCGTCGGCCTGCGCACCTTTTCCAAGGCCTACGGACTTGCCGGACTGCGGGTGGGCTACGGCCTGATGCCCGCCGAGGTGGCCGGCTACGTCCACCGGGTGCGACAGCCGTTCAACGTCAACAGCCTCGCCCAGGTCGGCGCTTTAGCGGCGCTGGACGACGACGAACACTACCGCCGCACCATGGCAACCACCCGCGCCGGCATGGCGCAGCTAGCCGCAGGGGCGGAGAAGCTGGGCTGCACCCCCTATCCCTCCCACACCAATTTCTTTCTCATCGACGTGGGACGGGACGCGAAAACGGTGTATGAGAAGATGCTGACCCGCGGGGTGATCGTCCGGGCGATGACCGCCTACGGCTACCCCCGATTCATCCGGATCACCGTCGGCCTGCCGGAGGAGAACAGCCGCTTCCTCGACGCCCTGGCCACTACCCTCGCCGACCTGGATCATGGCCAGTAAAGCCGCCGACATCGTCACCGTCGACGGCCCTTCCGGGGCCGGCAAGTCCACCATCAGCCATCTGCTGGCGGAAAAACTCGGCTACAGCTACCTGGACACCGGTGCCATGTACCGGGCGGTGGGCCTGCTGATCACCAGCGCCGGCATCGACGAAAAGGACGAGACGGCCCTCGCCGCCCTGCTGGATACCGTCGTCCTCGATCTGCGCCCCACGGGCGGCGAAATGCGGGTGCTGCTCAACGGCGCCGATGTCTCCGCCGCCATCCGCACCGCGGAGATGGGGCTGATCGCCTCGCGGGTGTCGGCGATCCCGGCGGTGCGGCGCAAACTCACCGACCTGCAGCGGACCATCGCCAGCCGGGGACATTATGTCGCCGAGGGCCGCGACATGGGCACCGTCGTCTTCCCGGATGCCCGTCACAAGTTCTTTCTCGACGCCAGCGCCGAGGAACGGGCGCGGCGGCGCACCGAACAGCTGGCGGAAAAGGGACAGTTCGTCCCCTATGCCACCATCCTCGAGCAGATCAACCGCCGCGACCGCGACGACGCCGGCCGGGCGCTGGCGCCGCTCAAGCCGGCTCCCGATGCGATCGTCATCGATTCTTCCCGGCTTTCCATCGAAGCGGTGGTCGAGACCATGCTCGCGCATATCAGGACGGGAATCTAGGCGGAGCCGCAAAACCGGCACCAAGGAGGCAGGCACGTATGGAAGGTGATGGCCGCACACTCAAACGCAGACATCTCATCTACTACCTGGAGGTATTCGACGAGGATACCGGCAGACTGCTCGGCCACCTCGTCGACATCACCACCCGGGGCATCAAGCTGATCAGCAAGGAGGCCGTTCCCCTCGACCGGGTCTACCGGATGCGGATGCATCTGCCGGAGGGTTACTTCAAGGAATGCGTCGTCCACTTCGAGGGTCGCGCCGTCTGGAGCGGCAACGACGTCAACCCCGATTTCTTCGACACCGGCTTCGACGTTCCCAACCTGGACAAGAACGTCCGCAAGATCATCATCAAGCTGATCAACTGGCTCGGTTTCAACGATTGACGACCGTCGCGAGGCGACGGTCGTTCAAACCATTTTTTCCTCCGACCAGTCGTTGTGTTCGAACCGGCTGTGGTCCGGCTTCGGCGGCTTGGCTTCCGCCAGGCGCTGGCGCAGCCACTTGACCACCTTGTCGAATTCCGCCACCAGCTCGGCCAGGGCGCGGCCGCGGTGGCTGACCGCGTTCTTCTCCGCCATGGACAGCTCGGCAAAGGTCTTTCCCAACGGCGGGTAGTAGAAGACCGGATCGTAACCGAAACCGCCCTCGCCCCGGCATTCGCCGGTGATCTCCCCCTCGCAGCTGCCCTCGTAGGTCAACGCCGGCCCGGCGGGAACCGCCACGGAAATGACGCAATGGAAGGCGGCGCGCCGGTCGGTCTTGCCCGCCATTTCCTTGAGCAGCTTGGCGATGTTGTCGGCGTCGGAGGCGTCCGGCCCGGCATAGCGGGCCGAATACACCCCGGGCGCGCCGCCGAGCGCCTCCACCGCCAGGCCCGAATCGTCGGCGATGGCCGGCAGCCCCAGCACCTTGGCGGTATGGTACGCCTTCTTGTAGGCGTTGTCGTCGAAGGTGGCGCCGTCCTCCTTCACCGGCGGCAGGGGGCCGAAATCATGCAGCCCCAGGACATCCACCGGATAGCCCTGCAGCATCTCGCGAAATTCCCGGATCTTGCCCTGGTTGCCGGTGGCAAGGACGATGGATATCCTCTCGCTCATCACGTTGTTCTCCCTGGAGACTGGTGCCTTGGTGCCGCGGGGCCGGAAACGCCCCGCTCCGGCCGCGGTTGCGGAACCGCCACTTTATCAGGCTGAGGGAAAAAGACAAGCTCAGGAAGAAGGGCAGCACACCCGGCCGCGCCCCTCGTGCTTCGCCCGGTAGAGCGCGGTGTCGGCGGCGGCGACCAGCCGATTGGCGCTGTCGGCATCCTCGGGAAAGGAGGCGACGCCGATGCTGATGCCTGCCCGGATTTCTTCGTCGTTGGCCAGGACGGTGGGTCGCGACCCGATGAGCTGCTGCAGCCGGGCGGCAAAATCGAAGGCCGTCTTCTTCCCGGTTTCCGGCAGCAGGATGGCGAATTCGTCGCCGCCGTAGCGGCAGGCGTAGTCGGACTGGCGGATCTGGTCGGCGATGCTTTTCCCCACCTCCCGCAGCACCTTGTCGCCGGCCAGGTGGCCGCGGGTGTCGTTGATCTCCTTGAACCGGTCCATGTCGATCATCAGCATGCTGAGCGGCCGGTGGTAGCGGCTGCTGCGGCCGAATTCCTCGTGCAGGACCCGGAAGAAGTGCCGGTGGTTGAGCAGGCCGGTGAGCGAGTCGCGCACCGCCAGTTCCCGCAAGGCCAGCTGACTCGTCTGCAGGGCGTCGGCCATCCGGTTGAATCCGCCGATCAACTCGCCGAGTTCGTCCCGCGGCCCTGCCGGCGCCGGCAGGCGGTGATCGAGGTTGCCGGCGGCAAGCTCCCGCGCTCCCCCCTGCAGCATCCGGACCGGCAGGATGATCGACCGGGCGAGCAGGATGCCGATGGCGAGCACGATGGCGATACTGGCCAGAAAGATGACGCCGGTGAGCAGGTAGATGCGGCGGTGGATGCGGTTGAGCTCACCGAGATGCTCGCCGATCTCCTCGTTGGCGATGGTGAGGACGAAGTGGAGATGCTCCTCCAGCCGGTCGTAGGACTGAAAAATGGCGTCGTACCCGGAAAGGATCTCACTGTCGGCGAGCACCTCCACCCTGTCCAGGAGGTCGTTGCTGGCCGCCTTGAGCACCTGCCATTCCGCCTTGGCCGTCCTGAGGCTTTCCTTTTCCTCGTTCTGGGCAAAGGGCCCGCCGGCCACCTTGCGGAAGGCCTCGTCCAGGGCGTTCTGGGCGGCCTGTACCTGGGCGCGATCGCCGGCCTGCCGCTGCATCACCGCCCGATGCACCAGGCCGAGCAGCCGCCGGCCGGCGAGATCGAGCTCGACCACCGGGTCTTTCTCGTGCAGGGTTTCCTCCACCATCTGGGCAATCACCTGCTGATGGTCGTGCAGCAGATACTCCACCGCGCCGGCAAAGCCGAGCATCGGCAGCAGCATCAGGGCCACCCCGGCAACGAAGCGCACCTTGAGGGGCAGGTCTCGCGGAAATCCCATGCAACCATCCTAGCACAGCCGCCGGGGCGAGTGAAACTGTTTCACCACGCCGCGGCCGGGGAAAGAGACGGTCCAGCGCAACTCCCCCTGTGCTCCCTGGCGACTCTGTGGTAAAAGATAGGCTTTCAGACTTACAGGTCGGAGGATCTTTCTGCCCTCCGGCCCTGCGGTGAACGGTCAGGCATGGAAAACATCTTCCTCATCGGCTTTCGCGCCACCGGCAAGACGACGGTGGCCAGGATACTGGCAGCGCGGCTGGGGTTCACCGCCGTCGACATGGACGAGGTGCTCCGCCGGAGGCACGGTGCGGTCAACGCCGTCGTCGCCCGGCATGGCTGGGAATATTTCCGCGCCCGGGAAAAGGAGCTGCTGGCCGAACTCGCCGGAAGCGAGCGCCAGGTGGTGGCCACCGGCGGCGGCGCCATCCTCCACCAGGATCTCTGGCCGCGGGTGATGGCTTCCGGCCTCGTCGTCTGGCTCACCGCCGAGCCGGCGGTGATCCGCGCCCGCCTGCAGGCCGACGAGACCACCGCCACCGGACGCCCCTCCCTCACCGGCCGGCCGGCGGCCGACGAAATCGAGGAAGTGCTTGCCGCCCGGGAGCCCCTCTACCGGGCCGGGGCCCACCTTGCCCTCGCCACCGACGGCACGCCGCCGGCGGAACTCGCCGACCGCATCCACACCTCTTACCGGGAAACGTACAGCCATGGCAGGTAACAGTTTCGGACAGCTTTTCCGCATCACCACCTGGGGGGAATCCCACGGCACCGCCATCGGCGTCACCATCGACGGCTGCCCGCCGAGGCTGCCCCTTTCGCCCGCCGACATCCAGGCCGACCTCGACCGGCGGCGGCCGGGCACCGGCGGCGCCGCCAGCCCCCGCAAGGAACCGGACCGGGTGGAGATCCTTTCCGGCATCTTCGACGGCCGCACCACCGGCACCCCCATCACCCTGGTGATCTACAACAAGGACGCCCACAGCAAGTCCTACGACCACCTGAAGGACATCTTCCGGCCGGGCCACGGCGACATCACCTACCTGAAGAAATACGGCATCCGCGACCACCGCGGCGGCGGCCGGGCCTCGGCCCGGGAAACGGCGGCGCGGGTGGCGGCCGGGGCGGTGGCGAGGCTGCTGCTCGGCCGCGCGGGCATCCGGGTGGTCGCCTACACCATCGCCCTGGGCGGCATCCGCGCCGGGCGCCGCGATCTGACGACGATCGGCGACAACCCCTTCGCCTGTCCGGATCCGAAGGCAGCCCTCCGCATGGCGGAACGGGTCGAGGAGGTGAAAAAAGAGGGCAACAGCCTGGGCGGCATCGTCGAGATCGTCGCCGCCGGCGTCCCCGCCGGCCTGGGCGAACCGGTCTTCGACAAGCTCGACGCCGACCTCGCCAAGGCGCTGATGTCCATCGGCGCGGTGAAGGGGGTGGAGATCGGCTCCGGTTTCGCTGCGGCGGAATCCACCGGCATCGACAACAACGACCCGATCCTGCCGGACGGTTTCGCGGCCAACCGTGCCGGCGGCATCCTGGCCGGCCTGTCCAACGGCGACGAGATCGTCGCCCGGGTGGCGGTCAAGCCCATCCCATCGGTCGCCCTGGAACAGCGGACGGTCACCGTCGACGGCCGGCCCACCACGATCAGGATCGGCGGCCGCCACGACATCTCGGCCATTCCCCGGATCGTGCCGGTCTGCGAAGCGATGGTCGCCCTCACCCTTGCCGACCATCTGTTGCGCCAGCGGGTCATCGCGACAAACTGAAAGGGAGAACGCCATGGCGAAGCAACGGCCGGCACGGACCGGCACGATCGAACACATCTGGATGGTCAGCCGGGAATACGAAGGGTTGGCCGGGGCCGGCGGGGTCAAGGACATGGTGCGCCAGGCGGCGGAAGCGGCGGCCAGGGCCGGCCGTCGGGTGAGCGTCTCCCTGCCCGCCTACGGTTTCATCGATCCGGCGGCGGCGGGCTTCTCGCCGGTCGAGCTCCGCTTCGAGGTGGACATGGACTATGCCGGCGAACCCCGGCGCGAATCCGTCGAGGTCTGGCATCTCCGGCAGAACGGCGTCGACCTCTACCTGCTGGACAGCCCCCGTTTCCGCGAGAAAACCGGGGTCTACACCTACACCGCCGAGGACGAGCTGCGCAACCCCTTCAACCACCGGGGCGACGGCCACTTCGACTTCTTCGCCACCAACGTCCTCCTGCAGAAGGCGACCCTTGCCCTGATCATCCGCCTGGGCGAACATCCGCAAACCATCCACTGCCACGACGGCCATGCAGCGCTCCTGCCGCCCATGCTCCGCGAGCTGGACGGCTTCCGCCACTACTTCGGCAACACCGGCTGCGTCGTCACCATCCACAACGCCGGCGTCGGCTATCACCAGGAAGTCGGCGACCTGATCTTCGCCCGGGCGATCACCGGCCTGCCCCTGCCGGTCATCTACGGCAACCTGCTCAACGGCGACTTCGATCCGCTCCTGGCCGCCTCCGGGTACGCCCTGCTCAACACGGTGAGCGAAAACTACGCCCGCGAACTGCAGGAGACCACCCTGGACAGCCTCACCGGCGGTCTCGGCCGCCGGCTGCTCGACCGCGGCGTCCGCCTCGCCGGCATCACCAACGGCATCAACCCGGCGGACTTCAACCCGCGGATGCACAAAAAACTGGGGCTGGCCGCGCCCTTCAACCCGGTGGCCAGGGATCTTGACGGTAAACGGCAATGCCGGGCGGATCTGGTGGGGCTGCTCGCGGAAAAAAACAGGGAAGCCGGCGCCATCCTCCGCGCCGGCCGGCTGCAGCCGGCACCGGAGCTGCCGCTGTTCACCTTCATCGGCAGACTGACCAGCCAGAAGGGGGTGGACAAACTGGTGGACGCCCTGGAAACGCTCCTCGCCCACGACCGGGATTTCCAGGTGGTCATCCTCGGCAGCGGCGAAAAGGGCATCGAAAACAGCCTGGTGGAACTTGCCGACGCACCCGGCAACGACGGCCGCATCGCCCTCCTGGTCGGCTACAGCCCGGGGATCGCCAACAAGGTTTACGCCGCCGGCGATTTCTTCCTCATCCCCAGCCAGTTCGAACCCTGCGGGCTGACCGATTTCATCGCCCAGTTGTTCGGCAACCTGCCGGTGGTCCATCACACCGGCGGCCTGGTGAAGGTGGAGGACGGCGTCACCGGGTTCGCCTACCATGATCACAGCTCGGCGGCGCTGATGGGGGCGATGCAGAAGGCCCTTCATGTCTTCCGCGGCCAGCCGGAGACCATCCGTGCCATGCAGCGGGCGGCCATCGAACGGATCGGCGAGCGCTACACCTGGGACGCGGTGATCCACCGCTATTTCGATCTCTACGCCCAGGCGGCGAAAATCCGCCCCACTCCGCCCCAGCCCGCCCCTATTTGAATTTCTGGTGGCAGCTGCGCTTGCGGGCGACCAGTTCCTCGAGACCGCGGCGCATCGCCTCGGCATCGCCGCCGCGGCAGGCGGCCGCCAGCGCCTCGCAGGCCTCGAGGTAGCCGGGGTAGAACTCGTCGCCGAACCCGACAAAGCCCACCATCTCCCGGGAATCGGCGAGAAAGGAGGCAAGCGTCGCCCCGGCCACCGTCCCGCCCTCGGCGATCTCCCGGCTCAGGGTGGCGAAGGTACCCTTCATCCTCCGTTTCAGCTGCCGGTAGGCGTGCAGGGTCGCCTCGTCCGCCGCCTCCCTGACCACCGCCGTGCCGATGTCCGCCGCTCCCTGCCGCCGGTCCCGTACCTTGATCTTCAGTTCCAGCTCTCCGCCCTCGCCCTGCCTGAGACCGATCTTGAGCCTGTCGATCTCTTCGAGGGCGATGCCGTAGCCGGTGAGACAGCTGGGGCACCTGCCGTCGATGACATCGGCGATCCTGCGCAGAAAATCGGCGATCCGGCCGCGTTCGAGGTCGCTGGCAAATATCATCTTTCTCGCTTTCATGGCGGGGCCTCCTCCAGGAAGATGTCCGTGCCGCCGCAGGCCGCCGACTCCGCAAGAGTCAGGGACGGCTCTTGCAACGGGCTGTCAGGCGCGGTCGGCGGCGGTTCTTTCGAGCAGCAGCACCAGGCCGAACCCGGCCAGCGCCAGCAGCACGGTGAGCAGCAGGGTGGTGTCCACCGCGGCGGGCAGGACGTTGGCGTCCCGGAGCACATGCACCTTGCCGCGGACGGTGACCGTCTGCAGCACCTCCTTCCACGGCCAGACCTTGCGCAGAGAACCGCACATCAGCCCGGTGAGCAGGGCCATGGTGGGGTTGTGGAAGCGGTGCAGCAGGAAGGAAAGCAGGCGGGAAAAGCCGAGGATGCCGACGACGCAGCCCGAGGTGAACAGGGCGAGAATGCCCAGGTTGTGCGGGTCGACGGGATTGCGCAGGGCAGCGGTGATGAACTGGTACTTGCCGAAGATGAGCAGCAGGAAGGAACCGCTGATCCCGGGCAGGATCATGGCGCAGATGGCGATCATGCCGGAAAGGACGATGAACCACGGCGCCTCCGGGGTGGTCACCGGGATCAGGCCGACGAGCAGGTAGGCGGCGACGGTGCCGCCGAGAAAGAACAGTCCGCCCGAGCCCGGCCAGTGCTCGATCTTCCTGCCGATGATCAGGATCGAGGCGCCGACCAGCCCGAGGAAGAAGCCCCAGGTCGGCACCGGCTGCTGCTCCAGCAGATAGTTCATCAGCCGCGCCAGGCTGACCAGGGCGGTACCGATGCCGGCAAGCAGCACTATCAGAAAGCGCAGATGCACCTCGGCGAGAAAGGCGGTGACGTCGAGCCGCGCCAGGGCGCGGGCGGCCTTGAGGTCGATGGACTTGATCGCGTCGAGCAGGTCGCCGTAAATGCCGGTGATCAGGGCGATGGTGCCGCCGGAGACACCGGGGACGATGTCGGCGCTGCCCATGCAGACGCCCTTGAGGTAGAGGATCGCCGCCTCGGCACGGGTCCGGGGGCCGGGCGTCTGCAGGAAGGCGTTTTTCCAGGACGAGGCGGCTCGGCCTTCGCTGTGGTTCATGCTACGCAACCCGAGTGAAAAGGATTACCAGCCGTAATCGCCGATCAGGCTGACGAAGCGGACCTGTTCGATGGTGCGCCGGTCGATCCGGCCGTCCTGCTTACTGAGGACGAGCAGTTCCTGGGCGAAGCGGTCGCCGACCGGAATGACCAGCCGGCCGGGGTCGGCGAGCTGCTCGACGAGGGGCGGCGGTACGTCCGGGCCGGCGGCGGTGACGATGATGGCGTCGTAAGGGGCGTTCTCGGGCCAGCCCAGGGTGCCGTCATCGATCTTGGCGACGATGTTGAGATAATGCTGCTGGTCGAACAGCCGGCGCGCCCGGATGTGCAGGGACTTGATCCGCTCGACGGTGTAGACCTTTTCGCAGAGTTCGGCGAGCACCGCCGCCTGGTAGCCGCTGCCGGTGCCGATCTCCAGCACCCGCTCGGAGCCGGTCAGGGCCAGGGCCTGGGTCATCAGGGCGACGATGTACGGCTGGGAGATGGTCTGCCCGTCGCCGATCGGCAGCGGATAGTCGCCATAGGCCTGGGCCTGCAGCGCGTCCTCCACGAACAGGTGGCGGGGAACCTTGGCCATCGCGGCCAGTACCCGCGGGTCGGCAATGCCGCGCGGCACCAACTGCTCCCGCACCATCCGCGTGCGGGCAGTGCTGTAATCATTCGTCTTTTTCGGCGGCATCTTCTTGCGGCAGGCCCAGCTGGCGGAATTCCTCATCCGACAGATTGCGGTAGGTGCACGATTTGACCATGTCCCCGTCGAAGGTGACGGTCAAGAGATCGAAGTCCTCGTCCCCCAGCCTGGCCCCGACGTAGGGGGTGCGGCGCAGGAAACTCTTGTTGGACTGGTAGTACAGCCAGGCCTCGCCCGCCTCCGCCTCGACGGTTTTCTGATCCGGGAAGCCGAGAATGCCCAGCACCTCCTGCCGCGAGGTCCGCCCCGGAACCACCAGGCAGGCGTCGGACGACAGATGCCGCACCTCGTGGCTGGAGCAGCCGGCGGCGACGATGGCGGCGAGCAGGGCCAGAAAGAAAAGGGGGCGGAACCAACTGTTGACGGCCATGAAACTACCTCCGAAACGGAGCACCCGCGGACGATAACCCAAAGGGGGAAAGAACCCGCTGGCATCAGCCTCGCGCGGTGCGGTCAATTCCCTGTCTTCCCAAGTTTGACGACAAGGGCTACCTTAGCCGGAAGGTCTGCATTTTGCAAGGAAAGAGGCCGGGCCGGCCGCGGTTGCGACCCGGCGCCGGCCGGTCGCCGCGACAAGAGGATTGACCATGAGATTCGAATGTGCCTACAATTATATACTGTGCCGTTGCACACGGGCGCGCCACGCCCGCGACTCCCGCGGCGGGTCCCGCGGGGCGGCGACCCTCCTCCCGCAACTCCGAAAAGGGGCATGAAATGCGCTGTTCCAAATGCGGCTATATCTCCTTCGACCATCTGCGTCAATGCAGGAAATGCAGCACCGATCTCTCCGAGCTGTCGCTCCTGCTGGCCGGGACGGCCCTGCATCTCGACCCGGTCAACTTCCTCGCGGCGATGTACGAAGAGGACGAGGCGCCTCAGTATGAAATCGAGGTGAGCATCGAGGAAGGTGAGCCGGCCGTCGTCTTCGGCGATGAAGAAGAGGCCGCCATCTCCGTCGCCGAGACCGGTCCGACCCTGGACGAGGAGGAGGCGCCGGCCATCGCCCTGGCCGAGAGCGAACTGCCGACCATTGCCCTGGACGAAGAGGAAACACAGCCCGAACTGACCCTGGCCGAAGACCAGGTGCTACCCCAGGCCGCCGCGGAGCTTGCCGACCTGCAGCTCGAACCCGAGCCCGCCCTTTCCCTTGGCCCGGAGGAACCGCAACCGGCACTGGCCGCCCTCACCCTGGAAGAGGAGGAGGAGATCCCGCCGGCCGCGCTTTCGCTGGAGGCGGAGGAAGTCGCCGGCGCGGAACTTCCGGAACTCTCCCTGCTGGAAGAGGAGGACGAGGTTGCCCTCTCGCCCGCGCCAGCGGACGCCGGGGAAGAGGAGCTTCCCGTCCTCTCCCTCGAGGATGAACCGCTGCCGGTGGGCGCCCCGGCGCCGCTGCGCCAGACCGACGACATCACCCTGGGCCTTGAGGAAATCAATCTTTCCGATCTGGTTTCCGGTGAGGAAGCCGGAGCCCTTTCCCTCGAAGATGAGGATGCGGTGGACGATTCCTCGCTGGAAGAGGAGCTGTTCGACCTCTCCGACATCCTCAGCGATGCCGACGACACCACAGGCAAATGACGGCCCGCCGGCGCCGGCTTCCCTGACGGCGCGCGCCATGGCCTTTGTCATCGACGCTGCGCTGCTGCTTTCCCTCTACCTGGGGTCGCTCCTGGCGCTGACCTCTCTCCCGGCCACGACAGGCGGGGTGGCCGATCCCGCCGTCCTGCTGCTGCTCGGCACCATCGCGCTCCTCTTCCTCGTCGCCGGCCCGGTGGCCCTGCCCGCCTGCTATTTCCCGATCCTGCACGCCAGCTGCGGCCAGACCCTGGGCAAGATCTTCCTGGGCATCCGGGTAAGCGGCCCGACCGGGCCGCTGTCCATCGGCGCCGCGTTTCTCCGCTGGTGCGCCCTGCCGCTGTCCCTGCTGCCGCTGGGCGCCGGTTTCCTCTGGGCGCTCGGCAACGAGCGCCGCGCCTGCTGGCACGACCTGCTCGCCGACTCCACCGTGATCGAAGACCGCTGACAGCCGGCCCCTCCCCGGCCCGGCCGCGATTTCTTTCTTGACAAACACCCGCCGTTCCACTAAGTATGGCTCTTGATTTTTTGCCGGGATAGCTCAGTCGGTAGAGCAACGGACTGAAAATCCGTGTGTCCCTGGTTCGATTCCTGGTCCCGGCACCAGTAAATCAAAGGCCCTGCAGGCGATGACGCCAGCAGGGCCTTTTCTGTTTGTGTAATTCCTGTGTAATCGCGCCAGAATACTTGGCCGCCTGCGGAGCGGGTCAGGCGATCTTGAACCGGGCCTGAAGCTTGTCCATCGCTCCCTGAATGTGCTCGCCGTTCTGGTGGGCATACCGTTCCACCATTACCAGTGTTTTGTGACCGCTGATGCGCTTCACCGTTGGCAGGTCGACACCAGCCTGTACCAAATGGGTTATGGCGGTATGGCGAAGGGTGTGGCGGACAACTTGGTCAGGATCGAGGCCGGCCGCCTCGACAACTCGACGGAAAGGCTTGCGAATGTCCATGGAATGCCCCGACGCCGAGTTTGAAGAAGGAAAAAGCCAGGGGGATTCAGATGGAAGGGCGGCGATGTGGTCGGCCAGGAAACTCGCAAGATGTTCGGTGATGGGTTGTTCTCTTGCGCCAGCCTTCGCCCTGAAAATCCGTGTGTCCCTGGTTCGATTCCTGGTCCCGGCACCACAGTACACGAAAGGCCCTGCAGGCGATGACGCCGGCAGGGCCTTTTTGTTTCCTATCGAATG
Source organism: Thermodesulfobacteriota bacterium (assembly GCA_040755255.1). GTDB lineage: Bacteria > Desulfobacterota > Desulfobulbia > Desulfobulbales > S012-135 > JBFLZZ01. The sequence continues at coordinate 66,376 of JBFLZZ010000008.1, read as the reverse complement.
GCGGCGGTGCCCAGGCGGCCAGTTAAGAACGTCCCCTAAAGACGCTATGAGAACCCCACACCGCCATATTGTATTTTGCCTGATGCACAGCCGAGCATTTCGGCTATATTAAAGGCTGCCTTCACTATGCAGCGAGAAAACTTCCATATGTAACTTTACCGCCACAATCGCGCTATAACGCCTGGAAAGAGAGAATACCAGCATGGCAGATGCAGGGAAGCGCATGGGGATGCAGTTGTCCCAAAGGAACGCTGCGAGGAGATATCCTTGCCCGTCAACGGCAGGACATGGTCCTGCCCTCTTGAGAGCTTACCCTGCTTTCCGCCTGTGTATAGTCGAATAGTTGAGAGCGTCCCCCTAACACTAACAGGCAGAGACTTTTTATGGCCGGTTCGACTTTTCAAACCAATCCTTACGACCTCTACAAACTCTTGGAAGATTGTCATCACGGCATTTTGCAATTGCCAGATTTTCAACGTAGTTGGGTGTGGGATGAGGAACGCATCAAGAGCCTGATTGCGTCGATCTCGCGTGCCTTTCCAGTAGGTGCACTGATGACGCTGGACACAGGCGGGGAGGTGAATTTCAAGCCGCGTCCTGTGGAAGGTGCGCCCGCCGAGGCAAAAAAAACCTTACCTCATTCGCTCCTGCTGGACGGTCAGCAGCGCATGACCTCGTTGTATCAGGTGACGCTACGCGACAAGGTGGTCGAGACGGTGACGCCAAAGAACAAAAAGGTAAAGCGCTGGTTCTACATCGACGTCCGCAAAGCCTTGGACCCGACCATCGACAGGGAGGAGGCCATCGTCGGCGTGCCCGAGGACCGGATGATCCGCACCGACTTTGGCCGCGAGGTGGTGCTGGACCTATCCACGCCTGCGGGCGAATATCTAGCGCTGATGTACCCGGTGACGCAGGTGTTCGACTGGGACCGTTGGCAGGACGGCTTCGACAAACACTGGCGCGGCGACGAGCACGAGGCAGTGCGCGAGACCTTCCGCGCCTTCAAGCGGCAGGTGCTGGAGAATTTTAAATATTACCGAGTGCCTGTGATCTCGCTGGACCGCAGCACCCCCAAGGAGGCGGTTTGCGTGGTGTTCGAGAAGGTGAACACCGGCGGCAAGCCTCTCGACGCATTCGAGCTGGTGACGGCAATGTACGCAGCGGACGGCCACGAGCTGCGCAAGGACTGGTACGGCGACGATGAGCACAAGGGGCGGCACAGGCGTTTCGTGGACACACTACGCCCGGCTGATTCGGAAGCAGGCATCATCGCCAACGTCAGCAATACCGATTTCCTGCAGGCGATCTCGCTGTTCTATACGCGCGAGCGTCGACGCGAGGCGGAACGCGCCGGCAAGACGGGCAAGGAACTTCCGGCCGTGATCGGCAACCGCCAGGCGCTACTGAACCTGCCTCTGTCTGCCTACAAGCAGTACGAGAAAGAGGTAGAGCATGGCTTCGTGCAAGCGGCGAAGTTCCTGCACATACAGCACATCTACCGGATCTTCGACCTTCCCTATCAGTCGCAGATCGTGCCGCTGGCAGCGATCATCGCAGACATCGGCGACGCCTGGGAGCACGAGGCGAACCGCGCCAAGCTGGTGCGGTGGTACTGGAATGGCGTGTTTGGCGAACTGTACGGCTCAGCGGTTGAATCTCGCATTGCCCGCGATTTCATGGAGGTGCCGCGCTGGTTGCAGGGTGGGCCGGAACCCTCCACGGTGACCGAGGTCATCTTCCGCGCCGACCGCCTGAAGACCATGCGCATGCGTCTGTCTGCCGCCTACAAGGGCGTGAACGCGCTGCTGATGAAAGAGGGCGCGCAGGATTTCCGCTCTGGGCAGAAGTTCGACCACACGGTGTTTTTCGGCGAGAACGTCGATATCCACCACATCTTCCCCCAGGATTGGTGCAAGAAGCAGGGCATCAAGCCAGCGATATACGACTCCATCATCAATAAGACGCCGCTGTCGTTCCGCACCAACCGCATCATCGGCGGGGTGGCGCCCTCCGAATACCTGGCCAAGCTGGAGAAGGGCGACAAGCAGATCCCGGCCATTGAGCGGAACAGATTGGACGATTACCTTCGCTCACACCTGATCGCCCCGGACATCCTGCGTAGCGATGACTTCGAGACCTTCATCGGAGACCGGCAGAGGCGACTGCTTGGGCTAATCGAACAGGCGACCGGTAAGGCTGCCTACACAGGAGATGTGCCAGAAGAGGGTGTAGATGTGGGAGGCGATGCAGATATGGTCGAAGCCGAGATGGTGATTTCTGCATGATTTAGGACAGCAACGGCAAGATCATGTCTAAGGCAGCAAAAGGGCAGCAAAAATGGAAAAGGAAAATGGGACTGAAAATAATTCTGTCCCGTGTTCTAAAGCCTCACACCCTAGCGGAAATCAGCGTCGATATCCCGGCCCTGGAGCAGAAGACGAAGGGGTTCCCCTCCGAAATTTCGAAGGGCGACACGATGAGAGCCCCACAGCGCCATATTGTATTTTGCCTGATGCACAGCCGAGCATTTCGGTCATATTGCGGAGACTTTCCCGGAGGAGGCAATTTTCTCAATCGGCAAAAGCTCGCCGCCCTGGACGAGTTGGAAAAATCCCCTGCTCCACCAAGCCTTCACCAGCGCGCTGTCGTCATGCTTGACAAATAACTTGACTCATGCTTGACTCATCGACATGCCCTACGAACCACGCTACACCATCACCAACCGCCTCCTCTCCCTGGTTGAGACCGTGGCGGCGCTCCGCGAACGGATCCAGGGGGCAACGGTCGGGGTCGCCTGGATTCCCGCCTTGCAGAAAGACACCCGGAACCGGAATGCCCACGCCTCCACGGCCATAGAAGGCAACCCGCTCACCCTGGAGCAGGTGCGGGCCCTGGAGGAGGGCCGAACGCCCGCGGCCTCCGGTGAACGTTCTCGCCGTGAGGTCCTGAACTACTTTGCCGGGCTCCGCCATGTGGAAACACAGGCCGGGCTGGAAACCATCCGCCACGAAGACATCTTAGAACTCCACCGCATCCTGGCGGGCGGGGTCATGGACCAGGGCGAGGCCGGCCGCTACCGCTCCATCGCCGTGCGGGTGGGCACCTACCTTCCGCCAGCCCCTTCCGAGGTCTCCGGCCTGATGTTTGAATTGCTGGAATGGTGGAACAACAGAGCGACCGGCCTCTCGCCGGTGCTCAGTTCCGCCATCCTCCACTACCGCTTCGAAGCCATTCACCCCTTTGCCGATGGCAACGGCAGGGCTGGCCGGGCGCTTGCCCTCTGGGAACTCTACCGGCGCGGCTTTGACACCCACCATATCTTCTCGGTGGACGAATACTATTGGGAAGACCGGCCACGTTATTACGCCGCACTGCAGGCCGTGCGGGAACAAGGCGAGGATCTGACGGGGTGGCTGGAATACAACGCCGAAGGCTTGCGCCAGACATTGGAAAGGGTCTGGCTCAGGACGCGGACATTGCAGTCGAGCGGCCCGGCCAAGGTCATCCTGCGGCCCAAACAGGAGCGTCTGCTCCTGTTCTTGCGCGACCACGGCAGCATGGCCCCGGCGGAACTGTGGGCCGCGCTCGGGGTCTCCCGCCAGGGCGCGATGGATCTCCTCCGCCCCTTGCTTGAAGCTGGCCTGGTGGAAAAGATCGGCAGCAGGAAATCCGGCCGCTACTCACTACGCACGCCATGAACGAAGTCGAAAGGTTCCCGTCTTTTCCGCTGCTCATGCACAGAGGGGTCTGCCTTTGACCTTTCTCGACCGACGAATAACCCGCAAAAGATTATAGGGTCAGAAGAGAGCACAGGGCGTCGTGCCGGTCGCCAATGTGCTTGAGTCCCTTGTACTTCTGGATTGCCGCGGGATTGGCGAGGCGAACGTCGAATCCCTCGTCCCGGAGGCCGTCAACAAGCCAGTACCAATTGTACGTCCATTCCACGGCCACGCCGCCAAGGTCCTGCACGTAGCCGGACAGGGCCGCGACAATGTTCCCCAGCACGTTCTTGACCCGAGCCGTGGTTACCTGGCGACCCTGCTCGTCCACCACGGCGACATAGCTGTTGCTTGAATGAAGATCGATTCCCGCGTACACTTTCATACGGCACCTCCTCCAAAGGTTTGTGGTTCCTTGGAGCGTAGCAGAACTTCGTCGTTCCTGCGCTCCGGGGAGGTGCTCTCTAATGATTATCAGGCTTCCAAGTTGACACGTTCACGACCCCTGCAAATTCAGCGAGCCAGTTCTTGAGCCCGGCGCAATTCCGGTGACGCCTTACCTGACCCCCTGCCCCCTTCAGGAATTACTGCCATTTGCGTCGCAGTTGAGGATGTGGCCCATTTGTGCTATTTTGGGGCAAAGGCAAGGAGGTAGTGACATGAGCAGAACAGCCACAATTCGGGCACGAGTCGAGCCGGACCTCAAAGAACACGTCGAAACCATCTTCAAGCGTCTTGGCCTCAACGCTACCCAGGCCATCACCATTTTCTACAAACAGGTGGAAATGCGTGACGGTTTGCCGTTCGATGTCACAATCCCCACCGATACGACCAACGCCACCTTCGACGCGACCGATGCCGGCAGGGATCTGGTTGTGTGCAAGGATGCGGACGAAATGTTCGGGAAACTGGGAATCTGATGGTATTCCCCGTCTATACCCGGCAGTTTGAAAAGGATGTCAAACTGGCGAAGAAGCGCGGCAAGAATCTGGATAAATTCAAGATCATCGCGCGGACCCTGATTGCGGGCGAGCCATTGGACCCCATCCACCGTGAACACAATTTGATAGGAAACTACGTGGGCCGGCGGGAGTGTCACATAGAATCCGACTGGCTGCTGATCTACAAGCAGGAAAATGAACGGATCATCTTCGAGCGGATGGGTTCCCACTCCGATCTTTTCAAATGATGCGTTCCGGATGTTTTCCACCCCGCCCGGAAACGCCCGTCACCGTTCCGTTTCAGTCGAACCGGACGACCTCCATTCCGAGTAGCCCTGCCGCCTCCGCCATCACGCTGTCGGCCGTTGCCAACGCCTCGACACCGACATCGCGGGCCATGCAGAGGTGCAAGGCGTCAAGGGTGCGGAGCGCAACGGCGGGCATACAACTCCTGGACCTGCAGGGCGTTCAAGAGCTGCATGCACTGTCGCCGCGCCAGCAGACATTTGTATATTTGCAGCACAATGCGCTGCCTCCCGCAATGCCGCCTCGGCCGGGGCAGGGCAGGAGGCGGCTCAGGCCCGGGTCAGGTGCCGGTACTTGATGCGGTGGGGGATGTCGGCCGCGGTGCCCAGGCGTTTTCTGCGGTCTTCCTCGTATTCCGAGTAGTTGCCGTCGAACCAGACGACCTGGCTGTCGCCCTCGAAGGCGAGGATGTGGGTGGCGATGCGGTCGAGGAACCAGCGGTCGTGGCTGATGACCACGGCGCAGCCGGCAAAGTTTTCGAGCGCCTCCTCGAGGGCCCGCAGGGTGTTGACGTCGAGGTCGTTGGTGGGTTCGTCGAGGAGGATGACGTTGGCGCCGCTCTTGAGCATCTTGGCGAGATGGACCCGGTTGCGTTCGCCGCCGGAGAGCAGCCCCACCTTCTTCTGCTGGTCGGTGCCGCTGAAGTTGAACCGCGAGACGTAGGCGCGGGAATTGACCTTGCGGTCGCCCAGGGCGATGGTCTCGGAGTTGTCGCTGATCTCCTGCCAGATGGACTTTTCCGGGTCGAGCGAGTCGCGGGACTGGTCGACGCAGGCGAGGACCACCGAATCCCCCACCGTGAAGGAACCGCTGTCCGGCTTTTCCCGGCCGGTGATGAGCTTGAACAGGGTGGTCTTGCCCGCGCCGTTGGGACCGATGACCCCGACGATGCCGCCGGGCGGCAGCGAGAAACTCAGATTTTCGAAGAGGATATTGTCGCCGTAGGCCTTGCCGACCCCCTCGGCGGTGATGACGTTCTTGCCGAGCCGGGGGCCGGGCGGGATGTAGATCTGCAGTTCCCGCTCCCGCGTCGCCACCTCCTGGTTGAGGAGCGCCTCGTAGGAGCTGATGCGGGCCTTGGCCTTGGCGTGCCGCCCCTTGGGACTCATGCGGATCCATTCGAGTTCCCGCTGCAGCGTCCGCTGCCGGTCGCTCTCCTGTTTTTCTTCAAGCGCCAGCCGTTTCTTCTTCTGGTCGAGCCAGGAGGAGTAGTTGCCCTTCCAGGGGATGCCCTCGCCGCGATCGAGTTCGAGGATCCAGCCGGCGACGTTGTCGAGGAAGTAGCGGTCGTGGGTGACGGCGATGACCGTGCCGGCATAGGCCTGCAAATGGTGTTCGAGCCAGGCCACGGTCTCGGCGTCCAGATGGTTGGTGGGTTCGTCGAGAAGGAGGATGTCGGGTTTTTGCAGAAGGAGCCGGCAGAGCGCCACCCGGCGTTTCTCGCCGCCGGAAAGCACGGTCACCGGGGTCTCCGGCGGCGGGCAGCGGAGCGCGTCCATCGCCATCTCCAGCCGGCTGTCGAGTTCCCAGGCATCGGCCGCGTCGAGTTTCTCCTGCACCCTCGCCTGCCGGTCGATGAGCGCGTTCATCTCGTCGTCGCTCATGGGATTGGCGAACTGCGCGTTGATTTCGTTGAACTCGGCGAGCAGGTCCACCACCGGTTGTACCCCCTCCTCCACCACCTGGCGGACGGTCTTGGCCTGGTCCAGCCGGGGTTCCTGTTCCAGGAGCCCCACGGTCATGCCCGGGGAGATGGTCGTTTTGCCGTTGAACTCCGTATCCACGCCGGCAAGGATGCGGAGCAGCGAACTCTTGCCGCTGCCGTTGAGCCCCAGCACCCCGATTTTGGCGCCGTAGAAATACGACAGGTTGATGTTCTTCAGAATCGGCTTCTGGTTGTAGAACTTGCTCACGCCGATCATCGAGTAGATGATTTTCTGCCCTTCGTTGCTCATGGGGTGCGATCCTTCTGTGTCAGGTATGCTCGGGGGTGCGAGTCCGGCGGAAGGTATCCCTGCCTTGTCGCCAGGCCAAGGACGAGGTTCTATCATGACCGGCGGCAAAAAACAACGTTCCATAAAAGGCAAAGACCCCGCCGGGGCGGGAGAGAAATCGGAAAACCACTCTTGCCTGACCCGAGGATTTCTCGTAGGATGGGGCGAACCCGGAGTCATTGCAACCACCGATAGTTTCGTAGCAAAGGAAGAACGCATGTTGAAACCCACCGATTGCACACTGTACAGCGGCGGCCTCAGGGGGGCGGAAAGCCTGTTCGGCGAAATGGCCGAGAAATGGGGGGTGAAGGAAGTCAACTTCACCTGCTCGTGCTGCAACCCCGAGCGCAACAGGAACGTGGTCGTCCTCTCCGATGCCGAACTGCAGCGCGGCGACATCAGCATGGAGCTGGCCTCGAAGATGATGAACCGCTCCTACTACCAGGCGGACAAGATCCGCAAGGTGCTGCAGACCATCTTCCACATGGTCAACAACGGCCACCAGGTGTTCGTCGTCGGTACCATCCTCGCCGACCACACGGTCAAGGGCGGCACCGGCTGGGCGGTGGAACTGGCCAAGCTCTTCAACCGGCCGCTCAGCGTCTTCGACCAGCCCACCCGCAAGTGGTACGGCTGGCGCAACGGCTCCTGGCAGGAGAGCAATCCCCGCATCGAGCACACCACTTTCGTCGGCTCCGGCACCCGCAACCTGGAGCCAGCCGGCCGCAACGCCATCGAAAAATTGTTCAGAGACGCCTTCGGCGGTTGAACCCCCGCTAAATTTTTCTTGACTCCCACCCCTGCTGGGATTAAATAGGAAAATTCTGTCCGTATTTTACGGCCCCCCCTGGGGCCGTTTTTCTTTCTCTCTTTACCCGAAACCACCGATGGTTTCCCGGCGTGGATTCCGGGCCGGCCGCTCTGCCGGCCCGGGAAGGGCAGACTTGCTCCGGCCGGCGGCAACGCACTATCTGACTTGAGGCACGTTCATGAAGAAGGATCTGGAAAAAGTACGTAATATCGGGATCTCCGCCCACATCGACTCGGGCAAGACCACCCTCACCGAGCGTATCCTTTTCTACACCCAACGCATCCACGCCATCCACGAGGTGCGCGGCAAGGACGGCGTCGGCGCCAAGATGGACTCCATGGAACTGGAGAAGGAGCGCGGCATCACCATCCAGTCGGCGGCCACCTACTGCAGCTGGAAGGACACCAACATCAACATCATCGACACCCCCGGCCACGTCGACTTCACCATCGAGGTGGAGCGCGCCCTGCGGGTGCTCGACGGCGCGGTGCTCATCCTCTGCTCGGTGGGCGGCGTCCAGTCCCAGTCGATCACCGTCAACCGGCAGATGACCCGCTACCGGGTACCGCGCATCGCCTTCATCAACAAGTGCGACCGCACCGGCGCCAACCCCTACCGGGTCGCCCAGCAGCTGCGCGAGAAGCTCGACCTGAACGCGGTGTTGCTGCAGATCCCCATCGGCCTGGAAGGCGACCTGCAGGGCGTCATCGACCTGATCACCATGAAGGCGGTCTACTTTGACGGCGCCAACGGCGAGACCATCCGCGAGGAGGAGATCCCGGCCCACCTGCTGGAAGAGGCCGAGGCCAAGCGCGAGGAACTGCTCGACGCCGCCTCGATGTTCTCCGACGAGCTGATGGAGGCGGTGCTGGAAGGCACCCCCACCCCGGAGATGATCCGGAGCGCGGTGCGCGCCGGCACCCTCAAGCTGGAACTGACCCCGGTGATGATGGGTTCCGCCTACAAGAACAAGGGCGTGCAGCTGCTGCTCAACGGCGTCAACCTGTACCTGCCGTCGCCGCGCGAGGTGCAGAACGTGGCGCTGGATCTCGACAACGAGGAAAAGGAAGTCGTCCTGAGCAACGATCCCGCCGCCCCCCTCGTCGCCCTGGCCTTCAAGCTGGAGGACGGCCGCTACGGCCAGCTCACCTACATCCGCATCTACCAGGGGACGATGAACAAGGGCGACACCATCATCAACACCCGCGACCGCAAAAAGGCCAAGATCGGCCGTCTCGTCCGGATGCACGCCGACGAGATGGAGGAAATCGACGGCGCCTGCGCCGGCGACATCGTCGCGCTGTTCGGCATCGACTGCGCCTCGGGCGACACCTTCACCTCCGGCGAGCTCAACTACTCGATGACCTCCATGTACGTGCCGGCGCCGGTCATCTCCCTGTCCATCACCCCGATCGACAACAAGGCGCAGGTCAACATGAGCAAGGCGCTCAACCGCTTCACCAAGGAAGACCCCACCTTCCGCACCCATGTCGACGCCGAGACCAACGAGACCATCATCTCCGGCATGGGCGAGCTGCACCTCGACGTCTACATCGAACGGATGAAGCGCGAGTACAAGGCCGAGGTGCAGGTGGGCCAGCCGCAGGTCGCCTACCGCGAAACCATCACCCAGCGCGCCGAATTCGACTACGTCCACAAGAAGCAGACCGGCGGCTCCGGCCAGTACGGCCGGGTAGCCGGCTACATGGAACCGCTGGAAGAGGGCAACTACGAGTTCGTCGACCAGATCGTCGGCGGCGTCATCCCCCGCGAATTCATCCCCTCCTGCGACAAGGGCTTCCAGAAGGCCCTGGAAAAGGGTCCGCTCGCCGAGGCGCCGATCACCGGCGTCCGGGTGGCGATCAACGACGGCGCCTCCCATGCGGTGGACTCCTCGGACATGGCCTTCCAGCAGGCCGCCCTCGGCGCCTTCCGCCAGGGCTACCTGAAGGCCAAGCCGGTGCTGATGGAGCCGATCATGAAGGTGGTCGTCGAAGGGCCCAGCGAGTTCCAGGGCAACATCATGGGTTCGATCAACCAGCGGCGCGGCATCATCATCGGCACCACCGAGGAAAGCAACTACACGGTGGTCGAGGCCGAGGTGCCGCTCTCCGAAATGTTCGGCTACTCCACCGTGCTCCGCTCCCTCACCCAGGGCAAGGCGGAGTTCACCATGGAGTTCAAGACCTACCGCCAGGTGCCCAGAAACGTCGCCGAAGAGATCATCGCCCAGCGGAAGAAGGACAAGGACAAGAAGTAATCGCGGCGCCGCCGTCGGGGCCGGGAACCATACACCGTTTGTTACGCAGCACTGGACAGTTACTACGAGGGTTGTCATGAACACCAACGATCTTACCGAAAAGAATCCCCTTCGCGCCCTTTACCGCCAGGACGGCGGTGGCCCGCGCATGGGCCTGGTCAAGGCGCGCGCCGGCCTGGGCAAGACCGCCATCCTGGTCCAGATCGCCCTGGACAGCCTGATGTGCGGCCGGCAGGTGCTGCACGTCAGCATCGGCCAGAGCCTGGACAAGACCCGCACCTGGTACGACGACATCTTCAAGGACATCGTCGCCACCATGCAGGTGAGCTCCACCCTGGAACTCGCCAACCAGATCAACCGCAACCGGCTGATCATGACCTTCAAGGAATCCTCCTTCAGCCGGCCCAAGCTGGAAGAGCGGCTCAACGACCTGCTCTATCAGAACATCTTCCGGCCGAGCTGCATGATCATCGACGGCTACGATTTCCAGAACTGCGACCTGCAGATGATCGCCGACATCCGCGAACTGGCCCAGGCGATGGAGATGGAGACCTGGTTCTCCGCCACCATCCACCGGGACGACCCCAGTCCCTGCCCCGGCGTCGAGGATCTGTTCGACACGATCATCGCCCTCGAACCGCGCAGCGACGACAAGTGCATCGCCCTGAACGTGGTCAAGGACACCACCGCCAACGCCACGGCGGGCAAGGTGCTCAATCTCGACCCGTCGACCCTGATGCTGAAGGAAGCCTACGACAAGTGCTGAGTTCGCCCCGGACGGCGGACACCCGGATGGACGCAACGCGGGCCCAGACCCCGTCTTCGCGAGGCACAACCTGACGGAACGATCCATTCTACCGGGGGAGCTTCCTGAGAGCACACCTGACAAAAGGAGACCAAGCGGTCTCCTTTTTTTTTGTGGGCAAAACGGCGGAGGCCGGTATATTCGATCGCCATGAAGTTCCGTCCCTGCATCGATCTCCACCACGGCCAGGTGAAACAGATCGTCGGCTCCACCCTCACCGACGACGGCGCCGCCCTCCGGACCAATTTCACCGCCGACCAGCCGCCCTCCTACTATGCCGGCCTCTACCGGCGGGACCAATTGCCCGGCGGCCACGTCATCATGCTCGGCCCCGGCAACGAGGCGGCGGCCAGGGATGCCTTGGCCGCCTATCCCGGCGGCCTGCAGCTGGGCGGCGGCATCACCGCCGCCAACGCCGCCGACTGGCTCGACCAGGGGGCGATGGCGGTGATCGTCACCTCCCACGTCTTTCACGGCGGCGAGATCGACGAGAGCCGGCTCAAGTCTCTGGTGGCGGCCATCGGCAAGGAGCGGCTGGTGCTCGATCTTTCCTGCCGCCGCCGCGGCGACCGGTACTTCATCGTCACCGACCGCTGGCAGAAATTCACCCAGGTCGCGGTCTCGGCCGCAACCCTCGCCTACTTCTCCCGCTACTGCGCCGAATTTCTCGTCCATGCCGTCGATGTCGAGGGGAAGTGCTCGGGCATCGAGGAGCCCCTGGCGATTCTCCTCGGCGAATCGAGCCCGATTCCCACCACCTACGCCGGCGGCATCGCCAGCCTCGACGACCTGCGCACCCTCAGGAGGCTGGGCCGCGACCGGCTCGACGCCACGGTCGGCAGCGCCCTCGACATCTTCGGCGGCCACGGCATGACCTACCGGGAGGCGGTCGCCTTCCACCGCGGCGAAATCGCCTGACCCCGGGGCCGCCACAGGCCTCCGTCAAAGTCAGCTAATCAGCCGAAATTTCGTGCAGCCGTTGATCAAACGCTATCGGGAGCAGTTTTCATTTTCTGATAGCTGATTATCTCGAATCTTCAGCCGGTTGCCAGCGAGGAGGATATTCCCAAGCTGGACGCCTGCCGGCGGGGTGTTCCTTTCTTTGCCGGCCAAAGAAGATGGATTCGTAAAAACTGGCAACCCGCGTCATTGCGAGGAGCGGAGCGACGAAGCAATCCAGTATTTTCAGTGAGTTACAAACTCATGGATTGCTTCGCTACGCTCGCAATGACCCTGGTTTTGGGTTATTACGACGCCATCAAAGAAAGGAACCAAAGAAAGGCCGGCCTTCACTTGCCCCCGCTGCGCGGGGGTTCCCTCCGTTCCTTGTCGCGGCCGGGCGCTGCGGAACTCGGCCCTGCGGGCCTCAGACAGCGGAGTCTCCGCCGCTGTCGCGGCTCCGCTTACCTGCTCGCGCTTTTTCCGGCCACTCCTGCGTCTCTCCGGCTGCGTGAAAATGGCATCCGGAATTGCGAGCAGAGATACGACGTCATCTCATCCTTTCGCTCTGAGTCTGTCGAGGAGTGCTCCTTCGTGTGTGCCTCAGATTGGCTGAACTTCACTGGCAATCAGGTTTTGAAATGAATATCAAGCGGTTCGATGTTGCCAAAAATCGTGCCCAACGACTTTGACGGGACCCTGGAGGCCGCCACGAAACATTTTTCCAAATCGCCGTCTCCATGCTAGGATAGGTGGAATCACCCACGGGAGACGGTATGCAGAACATCCTCACCACCTGCTGCTACTGCGGCTGCGGCTGCGCCCTCTATCTCCATGTCCGCCAGGGGCGCATCGTCGGCGTCTCGCCCAGCCGCAGCCATCCGGTCAGCCGCAACAACCTCTGCGTCAAGGGCTGGCATCTGCACGAATTCATCTACGACCGGCGGAGGCTCACCGAACCGCTGATCCGCCGAAACGGCACGCTCGAACCGGCCTCCTGGAACGAGGCCCTCTCCTTCGCCGCCGGCGAACTCAGGCGGGTCCGCGACCAGCACGGCGGCACCGCCATCGGCGTGCTCGCCTCGGCCAAGTGCACCAACGAGGAGAACTACCTGCTGCAGAAATTCGCCCGGGCGGTGCTCCAGACCAACAACGTCGATCACTGCGCCCGTCTCTGACACGCCCCGACCGTGGCAGGTCTTGCCACCACCTTCGGCAGCGGCGCGATGACCAACTCCATCAACGAGCTGGAAAACGCCCAGGTGATCCTGGTCTCAGGCTCCAACACCACCACCTCCCACCCGCAGGTGGCCCGCCGCATCTTCGATGCGGTCGACCGCGGCGCCAGGCTCATCGTCATCGATCCGCGCCGCACCCAGCTCGCCCGCCACGCCCACATCCACCTCGCCATCCGCCCCGGCACCGACATCCCGGTGCTCAACGCCATGATGCGGATCATCCTCGACGAGAACCTCGCCGACGACATCTTCATCGCCATGCGTACCGAAAACTTTCCGGCGCTGCGCGACGGTCTGTTCCGGATGAACGTCGATCAGCTCCTCGCCACCGCCGGGGTGGCCAGGGAGGACGTGGTCCGCGCCGCCCGTCTCTACGCCCGGGCGGGCAAGGCGGTCATCTGCTACTGCATGGGCATCACCCAGCACATCTGCGGCACCGACAACGTCCAGTCCTTCGCCAACCTGGCCATGCTCGCCGGCCACGTCGAACAGGAGGACACCGGTCTCGACCCGCTGCGCGGCCAGAACAACGTCCAGGGCGCCTGCGACATGGGGGCGCTGCCCAACGTCTTTCCCGGCTATCAGCCGGTGAGCGATCCGGCGATCCGCGCCCGTTTCGCCCGGGCCTGGGAACGGGAACTGCCAGCGGCCCCGGGGCTCACCCTGATGGACATGACCCATCGCCACGACTCCTCCCCGATCCGTGCCATGTTCATCATGGGCGAAAATCCGATGCGCTCCGACCCCGGCGTCGACCGGGTGCAGCGCACCCTGGAGCAACTGGAATTCCTGGCGGTTTCCGACATGTTCCTCTCCGAGACCGCCGAGCTCGCCCACGTGGTCTTCCCGGCCTGCTCCTTCGCCGAGAAGACCGGCACCTTCACCAATTCCGAACGCAGGGTGCAGCTGTTGCGCCGGGCGATCCGGCCCCTGGGTTCGTCCCTGGCCGACCACGACATCATCACCGCGCTGGCCGCCCGCCTCGACTATCCGATGAGCCACGAATCGCCGGCGGAGATCATGGAGGAAATCGCCCTGCTCACCCCGGTGTACGGCGGCATCTTCCACGACCGGCTGGAATCCGGCGAAGGGCTGCAGTGGCCGTGCTACGACCGTTCCCACCCCGGCACTCCCTACCTGCACAAGGGTTCCTTCAGCCGGGGCAAGGGCAGATTCTCGCCGGCGGTCCACCACCCGCCCCATGAGGTGCCGGACGAAAAGTATCCCTTCACCCTGATCACCGGCCGCATCTACCACCACTTCCACACCGGCACCATGACGAGAAAGAGCGCCCAGCTTGCCAGGGAAGGCGGCGGCGCCCGGCTGGAGATCAACCCCGAGGACGCGGGACGGCTGCACCTCCGCCCGGGGCAACAGGTCCGCCTGACCTCCCGGCGGGAGTCCATTCTGCTTGCCGCCGAGATCACCGACCGGGTGGCGCCGGGCACCGTCTTCACCACCTTCGCCTTCACCGAGGCACCGGTGAACCGGCTGACGGTCACCGCCCGCGACCCGGTGGCCAGGATCCCCGAATTCAAGGTCTGCGCCGTGCAGGTGGAGGCGGCATGAGCGACCGCTACATCCTCAGGAAGGACCATCTGCTGCCGCTGTTGCGCCGCTTCGCCAAGGAATACCGGGTCATCGCCCCCACTCCCACCCCCCACGGCGACACCCTGTTCACCCCCCTGGCCACGGTGGAGGAGGGCAGCGTCGACCTTGCCCACCAGGCGCAGAACTCGGCCAAATCCTTTCTCTTCCCGCAGGTGGAGGTGCTCTTTTCCTACACCGCCGCCGACTGCCGGTTCACCCCCCGCAACACCAGCCGGCCGACCATCTTTTTCGGGCTGCGTTCCTGCGATCTCTCCGCCATCCTCTACATGGACGTCATCTTCCACACCGCCGGCGATCCCTTCTACCGCAAGAAGCGCCAGGATGCGATCCTGATCAGCCTCGGCTGCAACGAACCCTTCCCCAACTGCTTCTGCACCGCCAGCCGCACCGGCCCCTTCCTGGAGTTCGGCTACGACCTGCAGTTCACCGACCTGGGCGACCGCTTTCTCGTCGAGGTCGGCCGGGTGCGGGGCGCCGAGCTGGTGGCCCGCTGGGGTTCCTTCTTCGCCAAGGCCTCCCGGGACGACGTCAACGCCCAGTACCAGTGCTTCCTCGAATCCCGCGGCCGCTTCCGTCTCAACGTCCCCATGGAGCAGACGATGCGGATGCTGGCCGACGGCGCCGACGTCGAGGACGTCTACGCCGAACTCTCCGGCCGCTGTCAGGACTGCGGCGGCTGCGCCTACATCTGCCCCACCTGCACCTGCTTCTCCATCGTCGATCAGCAGCTCGACGCCGGCGGCGGCGAGCGGCTGCGCACCTGGGACGCCTGCACCTTTGCCGGCTTCACCCGGATGGCGGGCGGCCACGACCCGGTGGACCACCAGCGCCACGCCATCAAAAAACGCTTCCAGCACAAGCTGCTGCACGACGTGCGCAAGCACAAGCGTCCCAGCTGCGTCGGCTGCGGCCGCTGCGTCGGCATGTGCTTCGGCGGCGTCGACATCGTCCGCTTCATCACCATGGTCGCCGCCAAGGAAAAGAAATGAACGGCAACAAACGCAACAACGGCAACGTCTACCAGCCGCTCCCGGCGGTGATCGAGCGGATCGTCGACGAGAACTGCCAGATCAGGACCTTCGTCCTGCGCTTCGTCGACGACGCGGTCAACCGCGCCTTCACCTACGGCCCGGGACAGTTCATGATGGTCACCGTGCCCCACCAGGGCGAGGCGCCCATCTCCTTCTCCTCCACCCCCAGCCGCCCGGGCAGCATCGAATTGAGCGTCCGCCTGGCCGGCCGCCTCACCGGCGCCATGCACGGGATGAAGGAAGGGGAGATCCTCGGCCTGCGCGGCCCCTTCGGCACGCCCTTTCCCATGGACAGCCTGCGCGGCGGCCACCTGCTCTTCGTCGCCGGCGGCATCGGCCTGGCGCCGCTCCGGGGGGTGATCAACTACTGCCTGGACCGCCGCGGCGACTACGGCCGGATCACCATCCTCGCCGGCAGCAAATGCCCGGACGACGTTTCCTTCCACCACGATCTCTCCCTCTGGCGCGAGGAACCGGACGTCGCCTGTTTCGTCACCGTCGATGTCGGCGACGATTCCTGGCCGCACCACACCGGCCTGGTCACCACCCTGCTCGACCGCTTCGCCGACCCGCCGGCGGCGAGCCATGCCCTGGTCTGCGGTCCGCCGGTGATGATCCGCTTCGTCATGGCCGATCTCGGCAGGCGGGGCTTTTCCGACGAACGGATCATCACCACCATGGAGCGCCACATGAAGTGCGGCATCGGCGCCTGCGGCCACTGCCACATGGACGACAAGCTGGTCTGCGTCGACGGCCCGGTGTTCAGCCGGGCCCAGCTCAAAGGCCTGGACATCGAAGAGCTCCGCCCATGAAGCTCACCTTTCTCCCGACCGGCCGCGCCATCGAGGTTGCCGCCGGCACACCGCTCATCAAGGCGGCGAGGCTCGCCGGCATCCACATCAACGCCTCCTGCGGCGGCACCGGCGCCTGCGGCAAATGCCGGGTCATCGTCGAACAGGGTTCGGTGGCCGGCGGCCTTTCGGATAAACTCTCGGAGGCGGACCGCGGCAAAGGCTATCGTCAGGCCTGTCTGGCGGCCACCGGCGACGGCGATCTGGTCGTCCGCGTCCCGGGCGAGTCGCAGATGGGCAAAGGCGGCCTTTCCACCGACATCCCGATACGCCACCGGGCGAGGATGCACGTCTTCGACATCGAGGAGGTGCGGCAGGAGGGGGTCTTTCTGCCGCCGGTGGAAAAACTGGTACTGGAACTGCCGCCGCCTTCGGCCACCGACAACATGGCGGACGCCGGCCGCCTGGTCCAGGGACTCAGCAACCAGTACGACGAACGGCGGCTGATCGTCACCCTCGACACCATGCGCAAGCTGCGCCGCGCCCTCCGCGAGCAGGGTTTCCTGGTCACCGTCACCCTGGCGCGGCCGGTGCGGCCGCCGGGCAAGAGCATGGTGGTCAACATCCAGGCCGGCAACTGGACCGGCCGCAGTTTCGGCCTGGCCATCGACATCGGCACCACCACGGTCTACGGCAATCTCGTCGACCTCAACACCGGCAGGGTACTGGCCGCCGCCGGCGACTACAACGGCCAGATCTCCTACGGCGAGGACGTGATCTCCCGGATCATCGTCGCCGAAAAACCGGACGGGCTTGCCCTCATCCACCGGGTGATGCTGGAGACGATCAACCGGATCATCGACCGGATGCTCGAAAAGGCCGGGGTGGGCCGCGGCGAGATCGCCTCGGTGACCCTGGCCGGCAACACCACCATGACCCATTTCCTTCTCGAACTGGAGCCGGACAACATCCGCCGCGCCCCCTACGTGCCGGTTTCCACCTTCTATCCGCCCATCCGGGGCAAGGATCTGGGCCTCGATCTCAGCCGCGACACCGTCGCCCTGGTCTATCCGGCCATTTCCAGCTACGTCGGCGGCGACATCGTCGCCGGGGTCATGGGCAGCGGCATGTACCGGGCGGAGCAGCTCACCCTCTATATCGACATCGGCACCAACGCCGAGATCGTCATCGGCAACCGCGAATGGCTGGTCTGCGCCGCCTGCTCCGCCGGGCCGGCCTTCGAGGGCGGCGGCATCACCCACGGCATGCGGGCCGCCGAGGGCGCCATCGAGGATTTCGGCCTCGACCCCGCCACCCTGGAGCCGATGAACCTCACCATCGGCAGCAAGCCGCCGGTGGGCATCTGCGGCTCCGGGCTCCTCATCCTCATCGCCACCCTGTTCGAAAACCGGATTCTCGACCAGAAGGGCAAGTTCGACCGCACCCTGGTCTCGCCGCGTCTGCGGCAGGGCAGGAGCGGCTACGAATACGTGCTGGTCTGGGCGAGGGAATCGGGGATCGACCAGGACATCGTCCTCAACGAGGTGGACATCGAGAACTTCATCCGCGCCAAGGCGGCGATCTACGCCGGGGTCAAGACCCTGGTGGAGGCGGTGGGCCTCGCCCTGGCCGACATCGAACGGATCATCCTCGCCGGCGCCTTCGGCAGCTACATCGACCTCGACAGCGCCTTCACCGTCGGCCTGCTGCCCGAGGTCGATCCGGGCAAGATCCTCTACGTCGGCAACGGTTCGCTGCTCGGCTGCTGGATGAACGAGATGAGCAACCACATCCGCCGCGACGTCGTCGACGTGGTGCGGCGGATGACCTCCTTCGAACTCTCCGAGGTGGCCAGCTTCAAGGACCAGTACGTCGCCTCCCTCTTCCTGCCCCACACCGATTTCTCCCTGTTTCCCAAGGTACGGGAGCGGCGCGGCGGCGCGGCCTGATCCCCTGCGGCGCCGATCGCGCTCCACGCCCATCCTGGCCGCGGCCGGCGGCAGACCCCGACGGACGCGATAATCCCTGTTGACAGCCGCGATTTTTGCGGTAAAGAATGACTTTTCCCACACCAAGACATGATTGGACAAATATGGACAGAATGTTCATGAGCATCCGCGAGTTCGCGGCAAAAATGGGTGTTTCCGAGAAGACCATCTACCGCATGCTCAACGACAACCAGATTCCCTTCGCGGTGAAGATCGGCGGCCAGTGGCGCTTCCGCATCGACGCGGTGGACGGCTGGCTCGCCGGCCAGGGCGGCGGCGCCCCGGCCACCGAGGAGGCGAACTACAAGATCACCGTCCGCGCCGCTTTGAGCAAGGGCTCGGTCCTCTACCGCATCCACGGCGACAACCGCGACGAGGCCCTCGACGAACTGCTCGCCACCCTGCCCCACACCGGCGGACTCGACACCGTCGGCATCAAGGTGGCCATCCTCGCCCAGGAAGCGCTGGCCGCCTCCTGCCTGCACGGCATCGCCTGCATGCGGCCGGGCCGCAACGCCCCGTTTTTTGTCGCCGAGTCGCTCATCATCCTCGCCTTTCTCGAAAAACCCACCGACTTCAGGGCCCGCGACCGCCAGAAGGCGGAAATCGTCATCCTGGTGCTGGCGGCCAACGAGGTCGAGGAGGCGATTCTCGATACCCACCTGCGCCGGCTGCTGATGGAAGCCGATTTCCGCGCCGCCTTGAAGGCGCAGCCGCCCCGCCGGGAACTGCTGGAACTCGTGCAGCAGACCGAGGACCGGCTGCTGCCCCCCGTGGCCGCCAAGAAGCCGGGCAGGACGCGCGCAGCCGCCTCCTCCGGCGCCTGACAGACTGGCCATGATACGGTCATCAGCAACCCTGTGCTACGAGCTGGCCGCGATCTTGTTCTGCCTTGGCCTGCTGCTGCCGCTCCTCCCCTGGCGCAACAACCGGCTGGCGAACCTGAGCGGTGCCGGCGCGGCCGCGCTGGCCTGCGGTGCCGGTCTCGCCGGCGCGGTCGCCGGCCTTTTGCGCGGCGACGCCCAGGAATACCGCTTTGCCTGGCCGGCGGCCGGCATGGAGATGGTCCTGCGCACCGACGGCCTCGCCCATTTTTTTCTGGCACCCCTCTTCCTGCTGGCCCTGGCCGCCGCCCTCTACGGCCACCGCTATCTTTCGCCGCCGGCGCGGGGGTTGCAGGCCGGCCGCCACTGGCTGGCCTTCAACCTGCTGGTCGCCAGCATGGCGGCGGTGATCGTCGCGGCCGACAGTCTGCTGTTCCTGACCGCCTGGGAACTGATGTCCCTCTCCTCCTTTCTCCTCGTGGTACAGGATCTGGGGGATGAACAGTCCCGGCGGGCGGGTTGGATCTTCCTGGCCGCCACCCATCTCGGCACCACCCTGCTCTTCGCCATGTTCTTCCAGGCCTACCGACTGACCGGCACCATGGATTTCGCGGCCTTCGCCAGCCTCGGCAGCCGGGGGCCGGCCACGGTCCTGCTCTTTTTCACCGCCGCCCTGATCGGTTTCGGCACCAAGGCGGGCCTGTTTCCCCTGCACGGCTGGCTGCCGGACGCCCATGGCGCCGCCCCCAGCCATGTCTCCGCCCTGATGAGCGGGGTGATGATCAAGACCGCGGTCTACGCCTTTCTGCGCCTGGCCGGACAGCTGCAGCCGCTGCCCGGCTGGTGCGGTCTCGCGGTCGCGGTGCTCGGCCTCACCGGCGCCCTGTTCGGTATCGCCATGGCGGTGGTGCAGACCGACCTCAAGCGGTCGCTGGCATATTCGACGGTGGAGAACATCGGCATCGTCTTTCTCGCCCTGGGCGGCTGGCTCTACTGCCGGAGCGCCGGCCTGGCCGGTGCCGCGGCCCTGCTGCTCTCCGGCGGACTCCTCCACGTCTGGAACCACGCCCTGTTCAAGGGGCTGCTGTTCCTGGCCGCCGGCTCGGTGCTGCACGCCACCGGCAGCCGCGAGATGAGCTCCATTGGCGGTCTGCTGCGCCGGATGCCGATAACCGGCGGCCTGATGGTGCTGGGCGGGGCGGCCATCGCCGCACTGCCGCCCTTGAACGGCCTGATCGGCGAGGTCTGCATCTACCTCGGCCTGCTGGAGGCCGGCCAGTCTTCCCCCGGCGGCATGGCCTTCGTCTTCATGCTGCTCGTCGTCCTGCTTGCCATGACCGGCGGCCTGGTGCTGCTCGCGGTCAGCCGCATCCTCGGCATCGTCCTCGCCGGCGAGCCGCGCACCCGCGCAGCTCTGGCGGCGCATGAGGCCCCCGCCGCCATGCTGGCCGGAATGGCCTTGCCCGCCCTGTTCTGCCTGCTGATCGGCATCGCGCCGCAACTGGTCTTATCCGCCGTGACCGCGCCGCTGGCGGTGCTCGCGCCGACCGCGTCAGCCGCCCTTGCCGCCGCCGGCCTGCCCTTCGGCCCGGCCTGGACCACCATCGCCGCCGTGCCGCTGCTGGTGCTGCTGGCCGCCCTGTTCCGCCGCCACCGGCAGCGCGACGCCCTGGCCAGTGCCGCCACCTGGGGCTGCGGCTTTGGAGGTCCTGCCCGCCGCATGGCCTATACCGCCGGCGGCTTCGCTCAGTTCATCCAGGACGAAGTTTATTGCGCCAGTCTGCGGCCGGCCCTGACCGGAACCACCGCACCATCGCTCTTTCCCGGGATGACGCGGCTGGTGCAGCGGAGCGTCGACCCGGTGCTTCACCGCCTGCTCACGCCGCTGTTCGCCAGGGTCGCCGGGTTCGCCCAATCCTGCCGGATGCTGCAGAGCGGACAGCTCGGCATCTACATGGGTTATTTCTTCCTGGCCACCACCCTGCTGCTGGGGTGGGCGGTCTTCTCCTTCCAGGGGTGACGTCGGAGGCCCGCGTGCTCGCTTCGCTGCTGTTCCACCTTGTCGTGCTCCTCGTCGCCGCCCCGCTGCTGCCCGGGATCATCGCCCGCACCAAGGCGAAGATCGCCGGCCGCCGCGGCCAGCCGCTGCTGCAGCTCTACTTCGATCTCTGGAAACTGTTCCGCAAGGGGATGGTGCTCAGCACCACCACCACCTGGCTGTTCCGGGCGGGCCCCCTGGCGGCCGTGGCGGTGGTCCTCGTCGCCGCCATGCTGGTGCCGTTCGGCAGGATGGCCGCGCCGCTTTCCTTCACCGGCGATCTCATCCTCTTCGTCTACCTGTTCGCTCTCGGCCGTTTCTTCACCGTGCTCGCCGCCCTCGACACCGGCTCCAGCTTCGAGGGCATGGGGGCGGCCCGCGAGGCGACCTTCGCCGTGTTCGCCGAACCGACCCTTTTCGTCTGCTTCATCGTCCTGGCGCGGCTTTCCGGCAGTTTTTCCCTGGAGGCGATGTTCGCCGCGGCCAACGGCGGCATCCTCGCCTCCGACGCCGCCATTCCGCTACTGCTCGTCGCCTTCTGCCTGTTCATCGTCCTGCTCGCCGAAAACTGCCGCATCCCCTTCGACGACCCCACCACCCACCTGGAACTCACCATGATCCACGAGGTGATGGTGCTGGACCACAGCGGTCCGGACCTCGCCCTCATCCTCCTGGGCGCGGCGATGAAACTGCTGGTTTCGGCCACCCTGGTGGTCGACCTGCTGCTGCCGGCCAGCGGCCATGCCGGTCTCGACCTGCTGCTCTTCCTGGCCGGCCTGGTCGCGGTCGCGGTCGCCGTCGGCCTGGTGGAATCGGCCATGGCGCGGCTGCGCCTGGTCAAGGTGCCGCAGCTGCTGGTGGGGACCACCCTGCTCTCCTTCTTCGCCCTCATCCTCATCCTGAGATAAGCGCCATGGACGATCTGACCAGCGCCATCCTGATCGGGGTCATCCTCCTCAACCTGTTCATTCTGGGCAGCAGCCGCCTGGCCGCCTGCATCCGGGTAACCGCGGTGCAGGGAGCGATGCTGTCGCTGCTGCCGCCGCTGGTCCACCCCATCAGCCTCCACACCCTGCTGCTCGCCGGCGGCGCCCTCGCCATCAAGGGCTTCCTCATCCCCTGGCTGCTGTTCCGCGCCATCCGCCAGGTGCGGATCCGCCGCGAGATCGAACCCAGGATCGGCTATCTCACCACCCTGATGATCGGCGCGCTCACCACCGCCGGCGCCTTCATCTTCGCCGACCGGCTGCCCCTGCAGCCCGAGCACCTCCATTCCCTGTTCATTCCCGCGGCGCTCTCCACCCTGGCCACCGGCTTTCTCATGCTGATCACCCGGGTCAAGGCGATCACCCAGGTCCTCGGCTATCTCATCTTCGAAAACGGCATCTTCGCCTTCGGCGTCCTCCTCGCCAAGGCGATGCCGCTGATGGTGGAGGCGGGGGTGCTGCTCGACATGCTGGTCGCCATCTTCGTGATGGGGATCGTCATGAACCACATCAACCGGGAATTCTCCTCCATCGACACGGAAAACCTCTGCCTTCTCAAGGAGTGAGCGTCCCGTCATGATCCTGCCGGCAATCATTCTCTTTCCCCTGCTGATGGCGGCACTGGCCGCCCTGCTGCCTTCGGAGCGGCTCCGCCCCTGGCTGGTGGTACTGGCGGCGGTGGTCAACCTGGCGCTGGTGCTGCAACTCGTGGCCGCGCCCGAACGGGTGGTCAACAACGAGATGCTCGGCCTCGACCCCCTCGGCCGGCTGATCCTGCTGGTGGTCACCCTGCTTTACACCGGCTGCGCCTTTTACGGCATCGGCTATTTCCGGACCCACCCCACCTGGAGCAACCGGATCTTCATCGTCTGCCTGCTCATCTTCCTCGCCGCCATGTGTTTCGCCACCGTCGCCCGCCATCTCGGCCTGCTCTGGGTGGCGGTGGAGGCGACCACGGTGGTGAGCGCGCCGCTCATCTATTTCAACCGCAACCGCTTTTCCATCGAGGCCACCTGGAAGTACCTGCTGCTCTGTTCGGTGGGCATCGCCCTTGCCATGCTGGGCCTGCTCTTCGTCGCCTATGCCGGCTTGGCCGGCGGCGGCGAGGAGAGCCTGCAGCTCGACCGGATGCTGGCCGCCGCCCCCCGGTTTTCCAAGCCCTGGCTGCGCGCCGCCTTCGTCTTCCTGCTGGTCGGCTTCGGCACCAAGATGGGCCTGGCGCCGCTGCACACATGGAAACCCGACGCCTACGGCGAGGCCCCCGGACTGGTGGGCGGCCTGCTCGCCGGCGGGCTCACCTCGGTGGCCTTTCTCGCCGTCCTGCGGGTGATGCAGATCATGACCGCCGCGGGCGAGCCGATTCTCGCCCGTCAGTGCCTGCTCAGCCTGGGGATGCTCTCCCTGGCAGTCGCCGCCGTCTTCGTCATCCGCCAGCGGGACATCAAGCGGATGCTGGCCTATTCCAGCATCGAGCACATGGGCATCCTCGCCATCGGCATCGCTGTCGGCGGCCTGGCCACCTACGGCGCCATGCTCCACGTCATCAACAACGCCCTCACCAAGGGGGCGCTGTTCATGAGCGCCGGCAACATCCACCGCTACTTCGGCAGCAAACGCATGTGCGAGACCCAGGGGGCGATCTCGGTGCTGCCCTGGTCGGCGAGCCTGTTCCTCGTCGGCTTCCTCGCCATCACCGGCTCGCCCCCCTTCGGGCCGTTCATCAGCGAGTTCACCATCCTGCGCGGCATCTTCGCCGGCGGCCATTCCTGGGTCGGCCTCGCCTGCATCGTCCTGCTGGCGATCATCTTCATCGGCATGAGCGGCACGGTGCTGACCGTGGCCCTCGGCCGGCCGATGGAGGGGATCGAGGATGCCGATGCCATCGGCGAAAATTTCATGACCGTGGCCAGTCCCCTGGTCCTCATCCTGGCGGTGGCCATGCTCGGCGTCTACCTGCCGGAGCCGCTGCGGCTGCTGTTCCGGGATGCGGCCGATCTCATGGAGGCGGCGCGATGACGTCCCTGCCCGAGATCGGCAACGGCGCCATGCTGCCGCTGGCCGCGCTGCCGCGTCTTTCCCATGACGATTTCGCCGCCCTGATCAAGGAGCGGCTGACCGCCGGCGGCCGGCTTTCCGCCTGCTTCGCCCTGCCGGCGGCAGACGGCGGCGCCAGGGTGGATCTGGTCGCGGTGCTGGCCAACCCCGAGACCGCGACCTTCACCGTGCTCTGCCACGGACCCGGCGACCGCTTCCCCTCGCTGACGCCGGATCTGCCGCAGCTGCATCTCTTCGAGCGCGAGATCGCCGAGGAGTACGGCATCGACTTTCCCGGCCATCCCTGGTTCAAACCGGTCCGCTTCCACCCTCCCCGCTACCCCGGCCGCGACCTCTGGGGGAGAACGCCGGGCGTCCATCCCCTGGTCGGCGCCATGGACTACTTTCAGGTGGAGGGCGAGGAGATCCACGAGGTGGGGGTCGGGCCGGTGCATGCCGGCGTCATCGAACCGGGCCACTTCCGCTTCCAGTGTTACGGCGAAAAGGTTCTGCACCTGGAGATCTCGCTGGGTTACCAGCACCGGGGTGTGTCCCGTCTCCTGGCGGGCGGACCCTGGCCGCGGACGCCGATGCAGATCGAAACGATGGCCGGCGACACCAGCATCGGCCACACGCTCGCCTACAGCCGGGTGATAGAGGCTCTGGCCGGCTGCCGGGTACCCGCTCGGGCGGCGGCGCTGCGCTCCGTCGCCCTGGAACTGGAACGGCTCGCCAACCATGTCGGCGACATCGGCGCCCTGGCCGGCGACGTCGGTTTCCTCCCCACCGCCGCCTACTGCGGCCGGCTGCGCGGCGACTGGCTCAACATGACCGCCCAGTTGTGCGGCAGCCGCTTCGGCCGGGGCATGGTACGGCCGGGCGGGGTGCTCTTCGATCTCGGCCAGGAGGAAATCGCGCGGCTGCTCGCCAGCCTCGACACGGTGGCCGCGCAGACGGCGGGGGCCCTGGATTTGTTCTTCGAGACGCCTTCGGTGCTCGCCCGCCTCGAAGGGGTGGGCCGGGTGCACCCGCGCGACGCCTTCTACCTGGGCCTGGTGGGGGTCGCCGGCCGGGCATGCGCCATCGACTGCGACTGCCGTCGTTTTTTCGAAAACGAGGACCGGGAGGAGGTACCCGCCATGCTGGAGGAGAGCGGAGACGTTTTTGCCCGTGCCCAGGTGCGGCGGCGGGAGGTGGGGCATGCGGTGGACTCCGTCCGGCGGCGGCTCGCCTCGCTTCCCTCCGGCGATATCGCCCGGCCGGCGACGAAACTGGCACCCGCCGCCCTGGCCATCGGCATGGTGGAGGGCTGGCGCGGCGCCGTCACCCATGTCGGCGTCACCGACAGAGTCGGCAGATTCCTCCACTACCAGGTGGTGGACCCGTCCTTTTTCAACTGGAGCGGCCTGGCGATGGCGCTCAGGGGGGAGCAGATCTCCGATTTTCCCCTGTGCAACAAGAGTTTCAACCTGTCCTACTGCGGTTTCGATCTGTAGGCGGGGGGAGGGGCGAGATGTTGCGGATACTGCGGGAACGGCTGCGGCAGGGGTATCGGACTTCCCCCTTTCCGGCGAGTGAACCGGTCATGCCCGCGCGGTTTCGCGGCCTGCCGGTGCTGGAGGCGGAACGGTGCCCGGCAGACTGCGCCGGCTGCGAGGAACGCTGCCCGTTCGGAGCGGTGCAAGGCGCGGCGGCCGCCCTGCGGATCGACCTCGGCCGCTGCCTGTTCTGCGCCGACTGCCCGGTCTGCCCGCACGGCGCCCTGAGCTTCGGCCGCGACTACCGGCTCGCCACCCGCCGGCGGGAAGAACTGCTCTATTCCGGCACCGAACTGGCGCTGGCCACCCGGCTCGAAGACAGAATGCTGCGCCTGTTCGGCCGGTCGCTCAAGCTGCGCCAGGTATCGGCGGCCGGCTGCAACGGCTGCGAGGCGGACGTCAATGTCCTCGCCACCCTGGTGTTCGATCTCGGCCGCTTCGGCATCCAGTTCGTCGCCTCGCCGCGGCACGCCGACGGCCTCCTGGTCACCGGTCCGGTTTCGGAAAACATGCGTGCGGCCCTGCTCGCCACCTACGCGGCGGTGCCGGAGCCGAAGCTGGTCATCGCCGCCGGCGCCTGCGCCATCGGCGGCGGCCCGTTCCGCGACGGGCCGGAGGTGCACAACGGCATCGGCGATCTCCTGCCGGTCGACCTGTACATCCCCGGCTGCCCGCCGCATCCCTGGACCACCCTGGACGGGCTGCTGCGCCTGCTGGACAGACGATGACCGCCGCGTCCCGTGCCCTGGTACTGGTGCCCTTTTGCCGGGCCGGCCCCGCTGCCGGGCCGGGCCGCGGAAAAAAGGCGCGGAGAAGGAGGAAGCCGGAACGATGATCGTCCTTATCGGAGCAATGGCCCTCCTGCTCCTGTCGGCGGCGACGGCGCCCGCCATCCGCCGTTCGCCGCTCCTCGATTCCCTGTCGCTGGCCTTTGGTCTGGGCGGCGCCGTCTGCGGCCTGGTCGCCGCCGTCTTCTGCCTCCTCCACCCCGATACCGCGGTCATCGATCTGCCCTGGCCCGGCTTGGAGGGCCGCCTGCTGCTGCGCCTCGACCCCCTGGCCGCCGTCTTTCTCCTGCCGGCCTTCCTGGTCGGCGGCGCCGGTTTCCTCTACGGCATCGCCTACTGGCCGGCGACGGCGCGACCTGACGGCTGCGCCTGGATCCGCTTCTTCTACCCCCTGGCCCTGCTGGGAGTCTGCCTGCTGCTCACCGGCGGCAACGGCCTGCTGTTCCTCATCGGCTGGGAGGTGATGGCGCTGGCCGGCTACTTCCTGGTGGTCACCGAACGCCACTCCGACGAATCCCACCCCGCCGGCCTGATCTACCTGACCGCCACCCATACCGGCACCCTGGCACTGTTGGCGGTGTTCGCGCTCCTGGGGAGCGAGGCCTGCCTGCAGTCCCTGCCGGCCGCCGCCTCCCTGCCGGCCGCTTCGACAACGGCCACCGCCGTCTTTCTCTTCGCCCTGTGCGGCTTTGGCCTGAAGGCCGGCATCGTGCCCCTGCACATCTGGCTGCCCCGCGCCCATGCCGCGGCGCCGAGCCATGTCTCGGCGCTGATGAGCGGGGTGATGATCAAGACCGGCATCTACGGCATCCTGCGGATCACCGGCCTGTTCTCCGGTATCCCGTCCTGGTGGGGATGGCTGATCCTGACGCTCGGCGCGGTTTCCGGCCTGCTCGGCGTGCTCTTCGCCATCTGCCAGCATGACATCAAACGGCTGCTCGCCTATCACAGCATCGAGAACATCGGCATCATCCTGCTCGGCATCGGCATCGCCCTGCTGGGCCAGAGCCACGGCCAGGCCGCGGTCACCGTCCTCGGCCTGGGCGGCGCCCTGCTCCACGTCATCAACCACGGCCTGTTCAAGGCCCTGCTGTTTTTCGCCGCCGGCGCGATGATCCAGGCCACCGGCACCCGGCAGATGGCCGCCCACGGCGGCCTGCTCAGGACCATGCCGCGCACGGCGCTGTTCTTTCTCGGCGGTGCGGTGGCGATCTGCGGCCTGCCGCCCCTAAACGGCTTCGTCAGCGAATGGCTGGTCTATCTCGGCCTGCTGCGGGCAGGGCTCGACCCGGACGGCGGCCTGGCGGCAGGACTGCTCGCCGTGGTCGCCCTGGCGATGATCGGCGGGCTCGCCCTGCTCTGCTTTGCCAAGGTGTTCGGTCTCTGCTTTCTGGGAGCGCCGCGGCCGGCCGGCGGCGAGGGGGGAAAGGAAGCGGGAGGAACCATGCAGGGGGCGATGGCGCTGCTACTGGCCGCCTGCCTGTGGATCGGCCTGCTGCCGGTCAGCATGCTTCCCCTGCTGGACGGCGCGGTGGCCGCCTGGCAGGGTGGCGGCGAGGTGGTGGGCGGACTCGCGGTTCTGGCACCGACCGGCGGGGTGAGCCTGGCAGCGCTGCTGCTCGTCGGCTTGCTCTTTCTGCTGTACCGGACGATGTCCAGGCGGACAGGGGCAAGCGCCCGGCGGGCGCCGACCTGGGGCTGCGGCTATGTCCCGCCCCTGCCCCGCGCCCGGTACACCCCGGCTTCCTTTACCGAGATGATCATGGCCCTCTTCCGCTGGCTGCTGCGCAGCTCCATCGAGGAGGAGAGACCGGCGGGACTGCATCCCGTCGCCGGCCGGATGCGGATCCGCACCCCGGATCCGGTGCTGGACCTGGCGCTGCTGCCGCTGGCGGCGGTACTGGCAAGGTGGGCGGGCTGGACGCGGCGGCTGGTGCAGCACGGCAACATCGGCATCTACCTGCTCTATACCGCGGTTGCCCTCTGCCTGCTGCTGGCGGTGGCGATCCGTTCCTGACCGGTAACCGTTCACCGCACTGGAACGGTGGTGCACAACCACCTACGTTGTAACCGTTCAGCAGCACCCCATCTTCGAACGATCGGCCCGCTCAGCCACGATCATTCTCGCCCAGCTCCCGGCAGGCCTCATACTCGGCAAAGACCGGCTCCCGGCCCATCTTCTCCACCCGGCCGCAGTAGGCGGCGATCTCGGGGTGCGTGCGGGCGAGGCCGGCCAGCTCCTCTTTCTGGGCCGCCGACAATCCCCGGCAGGCGTTGACCTTGCCGCCGAAATAGGAAAACACCGCCGCCGGCGCGGCAAAGAGTCCCAGGGCCACCGTTTCCAGGGTCTCGCCGTGGGCCGTTTCGGAGAACATGCCGTAAAGCATCAGTGCCACTCCGGCGAGCGACAGGGCGAGAAAGACCCCGGCGAGCATGAGGTGACGGCCCCGGTTCCGGCAGGGGTCGGCGGGCGGCTCGCCGCGGATGTCGATGCCGATCCCTGCCATCAGGCGACGTTCTTCATCGTTCGGCTGATGGAGACGTCCATGGCCCGCACCGGGCAGACGTTGACGCACAGGCCGCAGCCCGTGCATTTTCCCGGATCGAAGAGCACCGCCATGTCGGGCCGGTGGAGGTCGAGGGCGCCGGTGGGACAGATGCCGGTGCAGGCGCCGCACTGGAAGCAGCGCTCGTCGTCGCGCTTGATGATGGTGGTCATCCGTTCCACCGTCACCCCCTGGCGGCCCAGATAGTCCACCGCTTTTCTGACGTTCTCCTTGTGGCCCATCAGCTCCAGCACCATCAGGCCTTCCTCCTGCAGGTTGATCGAGGCCTGCAGGATGTTGAACTCGACGTTGAACTTCTTCACCAGATGGCAGATAATCGGCTTGTCGATGACTTCCTTGGGAAACTTGAGAACGTTGATCCGGGTATGCATGGCATCTCCTCTCAGGTGGCAAGCTGCTGCGCCAGCCGCTGCTGCAGGACGGCGGGCGGCGCATCGGTGGATAGGGTGACGAGATCGGCGGCTTCGATCTCGGCGGGTGGTTCGAAGCTCTGTTTCTGGGCGAGATAGATCTCCCAGCGGCCGTCGGAAACCGCGCGGTCGTCCTGCGCCCTTTCCTCCATCCGCCGCTTCATCTCCGCCTCCGGGCAGACACAGTGGACGAATCGTACCCGGACGCCCAGCCGGCGGCCGAGGGCGCGGACGCGGTCGCGTTCCGCCCGGGCCCCGTAGGAGGCGTCCAGCACCACCGCACGGTCGGCGGCGATCTCCCGCGCCGCCGCGTCGAGCAGGGCGTCGTAGGTGCGACGGCTGAAATCGGCGGCATAGATGCCCTGGCCGACGCCGTCGGGCCTGCGGGTCTGCGGGGTCAAGCCGGCCAGTTCCTTGCGGACCCGGTCGGAATTGAATCCGGCGATATTCCGGCTCCTGGCGAAGCCCTCGGCCAGGGTGGACTTGCCTGTCGCGATCATCCCGAAAAAGACGAAGATTTCAGCAGGCATACCGCTCCGCGAGTTCGAAGTAGCGGCCGGCGGCCGCCAGGCAGTTCGCCCGGGTCGCCTCGTCCACCTTGGGATCGTGGGCGGTGAACAGACCGATCTTGCCGCGGACGTAAGCGCGGTAGCATTTGTAGAAGGGAAGCATGCCGGCGAGGTCCCCGTCTCCCGATACCGCGGCGAACCCGTCGACGAAGTGGCGCGACATCTCGGGCAGCCCATGGTAGTC
The DNA here is from genome assembly GCA_040755255.1 of Thermodesulfobacteriota bacterium. Lineage (GTDB taxonomy): Bacteria > Desulfobacterota > Desulfobulbia > Desulfobulbales > S012-135 > JBFLZZ01. Next base: position 36,001 of record JBFLZZ010000008.1, on the reverse strand, counting down.
GAGGTCCATGGCGAGAAAGGCGATGTCGCTCGCCACGTCGCTGAAGCGGAAGCGTTCGTTGAATTCGATGCAGTCGAAGATGTGGACGCGGTCGCCGTCGAAGCAGATGTTGGCCGAGTAGAGATCGCCGTGGCAGTCGCGGATGCGGCCCTGCTGCCGGCGCGCCTCGAACAGTTCCGGCCGGGCGAGCACCCCCTCCGCGTAGGCCTTGATCCGCTGGAACCGGTCGCCGCCAAGGGCGTCACAGCCGACGAACCCTTCGGTCTGGCTGAAATTTTCGAGCACGTTCACCGCCACTTTGGCTGCGGTGCCGTACTCGCGGATGCGCTCATCGCCGGCCGCCTTGTCGTAGAAGGGCACCAGGGTGGCGACGATGGCGTCCAGGTGCTTTTTCTCGAGCTTGCCGGCGCCGATGAAGTTGGCCATCATCCCCTCTTCCGGCATCCGCGCCATCTTCACCCCGTACTCGACGACAACCCCGGAACCGTTCAGGACATGGTCGTCCCCTGCCGCGGTCACCGTCACCGTGTCGAGGTAGATATCCGGACACAACCGCCGGTTGAGCAGCAGCTCCTGCTCGCAGTAATACCGGCGCTTTTCCAGGGTGGTGAAATCGAGGAAGCCGAAGTCCACCGGCTTCTTGAACTTGTAGACGTAGTCGCCGGCGATGAGCACATAGGAGATGTGGGTCTGCACCAGCCGGACATGGTCGACGGGATGGGGGTAGCTTTCCGGCTGCTGCAGCCGGCGGATGAAAGGGGGAAGCCTATCGGTGCTCATCGGTGCTCCTCCCGCCGGCAGGGGAGCTGCGGCGGTGTCGTTTGCGGTTGCCGCAGGCAGTCGAGCAGCGCCTGCGTCTCGAACCAGGGAGGCAGCGCGGTGCGGTTGTCCAGAAGCCCGCGCCGGGCCTTGGCCGCCATGCTCATCGCCGCCTTGAGGTGGTTCTGTTCGAGGTGGATGTAGCAGCCGGCGGCGCGGATCAGGGCCTGCAGCGCCCGCTTGCGGCTGCCGGCGGCAGTATGCCACATTTCCTCCAGGAGTTCATGGGTTTCGAAAAAAAGCCCCCCGTTCCAGAGGCGGCAGAACAGTTCGAGGGGTTCACCGTGACCGGGGTCGGAGGCAGCAAGCACCAGCCGGTAGCGCCTCAGCCGGTCGGCGATATAGCCGTCGTAGACGTCGCCGCGGCCGGTATGGGCGGCGGCCAGTTCTTCCACCCCGGAGAGCGACCCGGCATGGAGGCCGGCGATGAAGGCGGTGGAAAGTTCGTTGCGGATGTCTCTTGCCAGCCGGTCGTTGAAGGGATCGAAGGCGGGCATCGAATTTCCTCGAACCATGGTTACAGGGTGGTGATCCGGGCGGCCGGCTCGGCGACGCCGATCCGCGAGCGGACCAGCAGGATGCCGCTGCCGACGATGAGCGCCGCCCCGGCCCAGGTGAGCGGCTGCACCACCTCCTGCCAGAACAGGGTGCCGTACAGCACCGACAGCAGGATCGAGGAGTAGCCGGCGGCGGAGATCACCGGCGCCCGGTCGCGGCGGTACGCCTGGGTCATCAGGAGTTGGCCGCCGCTGGCAAAAATCGCCACCCCGGCGATGAGCAGCCACTGACGGCCGCTCATCGCGACAAAACCAGGTAATGCCACCATACCGGTGGCGAGGGCGGTGAACAAGGTGAAATTGAAGACGATCACCAGCGGCCGGTCGGTGCGGTTCAATCGCCGTACCAGCATCTGGGCGGTGGCGGCGCAGAAGGCGGCGCCGAGCGCCACCCAGGCCGCCTCCGGCCAGGCCATCGCCGGCCGCATGATGAGCGCCACGCCGCAAAGGCCGCAACCGACGGCGAGCCAGGCGCTCTTGGGCGCGGACTCGCCGAGCACCAGCGGCGAGAGCAGGGCGATGATCAATGGCTGCGACCGGCTGATGAACACCGCGTCGGCGAGGGGCATATGGGTGAGCGCATAGAAAAAGCCGTGCATCGCGGTCATGCCGAAGAGGCTGCGCACCAGAAGCAGCTTTTTTGCCTGGACGAGAAGCGGCTGGCCTCGATGAACGAGAATGGCGAACAAGACCGGCGTCGCCAGCAGGCAGCGGAGAAACACCTGCTGGGAGAGGGGGATCGAGCTGCCCAGCGCCTTGATCAAGGCCGACATGGTGACGAAACTCGCCGAGGCGAGCAGCATGTAGACGACGCCCATGGGAGGTTCCAGGAGGAATTTAACCGTGCCGACGCATCGGCGGGTATGGTAGATTGGCGGGCGGAATCAATCGGAAAACAGGCAGGAAAAACGATGTCCTTTACCGTCAGCGACGAAGAAACCCGCAAGGTGATCGCCGATTTCCTGGAGATGGGCCATGTCGACAACATCATCGCCCTCTTCCGCCAGGACCCCTCCTGCTACCGGATGGCCGGCGAGATCCTCGACGACGAGCGCTTCAGGGTGCGGATGGGGATGGTGGTGCTGTTCGAATCGCTGCGCGACCTCGACCCCGATCACCTGCCGCTGGCCGTCGATTCGCTGGCCGCCCTGCTGACCCGGCCGGCCGCCGACTACGTGCGGGGCGAGGCGGCGACCGCCCTCGGCCTCATCGGCAGCGAAGAGGCCCTGGCTCTGGTCCGGCAGCTTGCCGACGATCCCAGCCCGCAACTGCGCGAGCTCGCCCTCGACATCCTCGGCGATGAAAGGGGGCGCCGGTGAAATTCGACCCGGTCACCCTCCTCGGTCTGGTCGCCGCCGGCTGCACCACCTTCTCCTTCGTGCCGCAGGTGATCAAAACCATCCGTTCCGGCCACGCCAAGGACATCTCCCTGGCGATGTACGCGGTGCTCAGCCTGGGCCTTTTCCTCTGGCTGGTCTACGGCATCATCCTCGGCGACCTGCCATTGATCGTCGCCAACTCCATCAGCTGCACCCTCTCCTGCTGGGTGCTGGTGCTGAAACTCCGCCACGGGTGAACCAGAACCGACGCAATCCCCTTCGCCAAGGATAATAACGGTTCATTCGCGGGCATGGCCCGCTCCTACTCAAAAAGCAGGCAACTTAACATGGCGTGCAGCCGTTCAGCAGTGCTCCAGATTTGCGCAAGCGGGTCGGCGAGCTAGAGTGGACTCTGCGAGCCGGCCCGATCGCGCAAAGATGGGGTGCTGCTGGACGGCGTCAACTATTCCTTCCAGTCGGGCCGCAGATGCAGCTCGGTGAGCTGGCGGCGGGAAACGGTGGAGGGCGCGTCGGTCATCGGGCAGGTCGCCTTCTGGGTCTTGGGGAAGGCGATGACGTCGCGGATGGAATCGCGCCCCGCCATCAGCATCATCAGCCGGTCGAGGCCGAAGGCGAGGCCGCCGTGGGGCGGGGCGCCGAACTCCAGGGCGCTCAAGAGGAAGTCGAACTTCTCCCGCGCCTCCTCCTCGGAGATGCCCAGGGCGGCGAAGATCCGCGACTGCATCTCCTGCTGGTGGATACGGATGCTGCCGCCGCCGATCTCACTGCCGTTCAGCACCAGGTCGTAGGCCTTGCTGCGCACCCTGCCGGGATCGCTCTCCAGAAGCGGCAGATCCTCCTCGCGGGGGGCGGTGAAGGGGTGATGGACCGCCACGTAGCGCTTTGCCTCGGCGTCGTACTCCAGGAGCGGGAAATCGGTTACCCAGAGAAAGGCGAGCCGGTCGCGGTCGATGAGTTTCTGGCGGCGTCCCAGCTCCAGTCGCAGCTCGGCCAGGGACTGCTGGACGATGGCGCGGCTGTCGGCGCCGAAGAGCAGCAGATCGCCGGGTTCGGCGGCGGCGGCCGCGGTCATCCGGGCAAGTTCGTCGGCGCTGAAGAACTTACTGATCGGCGACTGCCATTCGCCATCCTCCTTCACCTTCACCCAGGCCATGCCGCGGGCGCCGAACTGGGCGACGTAGGCGGTGAGATCGTCGAGATCCTTGCGCGACAGTTCGGCGCATCCCTTGGCGTTGATGCACTTGACCACGCCGCCGGAATCCACCGCCGCCTTGAACACCTTGAAGCCGCAGTCGCGCACCACCTCGGTGAGATCGATCAGTTCCAGGCCGAAGCGGACGTCGGGCCGGTCGGTGCCGTAGCGGGCCACCGATTCGGCGTAGGTCATCCGCGGAAAGGGAGTATTCAATTCCACTCCCAGCACCTCGCGGAACAGATGGACGATCAGGCCCTCGTTGATCCGGATGATGTCCTCGTCCTCGACAAAGGACAGCTCCATGTCGATCTGGGTGAATTCGGGCTGGCGGTCGGCGCGCAGATCCTCGTCGCGGAAGCACTTGACGATCTGGTAGTAGCGGTCCATGCCCGCCACCATCAGCAGCTGCTTGAACAGCTGCGGCGACTGGGGCAGGGCGAAGAAACGGCCGGCGTTGACCCGGCTCGGCACCAGGTAGTCGCGGGCACCCTCCGGGGTGGACTTGGTGAGCACCGGCGTTTCGATCTCCAGAAAATCGTTGGCGTTGAGATAGGAGCGGATCGCCTGGCAGGCCTTGTGGCGCATGATCAGGTTGTTCGCCATCGACGGCCGCCGGAGATCGAGATAGCGGTACTTGAGGCGCAGGGTGTCGGCGATCTCGATCTCCTCGTCGACCGGAAAAGGCGGCGTCTTGCTGGAGTTCAAGATGCGCAGCTCGTCGACGAGCACCTCGATCTCGCCGGTGGCGAGGTTGGAGTTGGCCATGCCTTCGGGCCGGGCCTCCACCCGGCCGCGCACCGCGATGACCCATTCACCACGCAGCACACGCGCCTTCTCGTGGACCTCCGGGTTGATCTCCGGGTTGAACACCACCTGGGTGAGCCCCCAGCGATCGCGCAGATCGATGAAGATGACGCCGCCATGGTCGCGGCGCCGCAGCACCCAGCCCATGAGGGTCACTTCCTTGCCGATGTCCGTTGCGCGCAACCCGTCGCATTTGTGGGTACGCTTCATGCCGCCTAAGGAATCCATGGCTTGTCTCCTTGCCTGCTGTAGGGCGGTCGTGCCGACCGTCTGATCTGTTCTTGTTGCGGTGGTGGAGATTACTTCCGGATCGCCGCGATGACCGCGGCGGGCCATTGCTGCGCTTCGCCCAGCTCGATGGTCCGCTGGGAGCCGTCGGCCATGGCGCGCAGCACCACCTTGCCCTGCCGCAGCTCGTCCTCGCCGATGATCAGGGTGTGGGCGGCGCCGGCGCGGGAGGCCTGCTTCATCTGGTTTTTGAGGGATTTGCCGTCGAGATCCATGGCCGCCCGCAACCCGTGCCGCCGCAGCTGCTGCAGCAGGGCAAAGGCGGCGGCGGCGGCGCTGTCGCCGAGCGCGGCGACGAAGAGATCGAGATCCGCCGCGACCGGCGCGCTGCCGCTCTGCTGCATGAGCAGCACCAGCCGCTCCATGCCGACGGCGAAACCGATACCGGGCAGATCCGGACCGTCGAGCTGTTTGACGAGACCGTCATAGCGGCCGCCGGCGCCGACGGCGCTCTGGGCGCCCAGCTGGTCGGTGACCAGTTCGAAGGTGGTGCGGGTGTAGTAGTCCAGTCCCCGCACCATGAAGGGGTTCAGCCGGTAGGGGACGGCGAGGAGTTCGAGTCCCGCGCGGGTTTTCGTGAAATGTTCGGCGCAGGCCGGGCAGAGATTGTCGATGATGGAGGGTGCCCGGGAGCATTTTTCCCGGCACGCCTCGTTCTTGCAGTCCAGCACCCGCAGGGGATTGGTGTCGCGGCGCCGTTCGCAGTCGTCGCACATGACGCCGCGGTACGCATCGAGAAAGGCGATCAGCTTTTCCTTGAACTGCGGCCGGCAGGCCGGGCAGCCGAGGCTGTTGATTTCGAGACTGACGGAAACGCCCAGTTCCTGCAGGAGCGTCCAGGCGGCGGCCATCACCTCGGCGTCCAGGAGCGGGTTGTCGGAGCCGAGCACCTCGGCGCTCAGCTGGTGGAACTGGCGCAGCCTGCCCTTCTGCGGCCGCTCGTGGCGGAACATCGGCCCGATGGTGTAGAGTTTCTGCACCGGCTGCCGGACGTGCATGCCGTTCTCGACAAAGGAGCGCAGCACCACCGCCGTGCCCTCGGGCCGCAGGGTGACCCGGGTGCCGTTGCGGTCGGTGAAGGTGTACATTTCCTTTTCGACGATGTCGGTGGCCTCGCCGATGGAACGGACGAACAACTCCGTCTGCTCGAGGATCGGCACGCGGATCTCCGCGTAGCCGTAGCGGTGGAAGATGTCGCGCGCCACCCGCTCCACCTGCTGCCAGACCACCGTCTCCTCGGGGAGGATGTCCTTGAAACCCTTTAAGGCCTTGACCGCCACTCGTTTCTCTCCTACATTTCGCCTGGGACGGCTCGGCCGCCCTCGGTGGTTTGCAAAAGCGTGAACATATATCGCAACCCACCGTAAAAGTCAATTAAGTGCGGAACTCCGCCCCGTTGATTTATCGAAACCAGCGGGGAAGGCGCGAGGTGGATCATGAAGGTGGCAGGCAAGGAATGCAGAACCATCTGGGTCGAGGACAACCTGCCCCGGACGGTGCGGATCATCGACCAGCGGCAGCTGCCGCACCGGTTCGTCATCGAGGATCTGCGCACCGTCGCCGATACGGCAACGGCGATCCGGGAGATGCATGTGCGCGGCGCCGGCCTGATCGGCGCCACCGCCGGCTTCGGCATGTACCTGGCCGCCCTGGCCGCGCCGGACACCGGTTTCGACGCCTTGATGACCGAGGCGGGGGAGATGCTGCAGCGGACCCGGCCGACGGCGCGCAATCTCGCCTGGGCGGTGGAGCGGCAGCTGGCGGCGCTGGCAGGCTGCACCACCATCGCCGAAAAAAGGGAAATGGCCTTCCACGTCGCCCGGGAAATCGCCGACGAGGATGCCGATTTCTGCCGGCGGATCGGCGAACACGGCCTCGACCTCATCCGCGACCTCAGCCGGCGCAAGGGGGGCGAGCCGGTCAACATCCTCACCCACTGCAATGCCGGCTGGCTCGCCTTTGTCGACCACGGCTCGGCCACCGCGCCGATCTACGCCGCTCATCGTGAAGGCATCCCGGTGCACGTCTGGGTGGACGAGACCCGGCCCTGGCTGCAGGGCGCCAAGCTCACCGCCTGGGAACTGGGCGAGGAAGGGGTGGCCCATACCCTGATCGCCGACAATACCGGCGGCCACCTCATGCAGCACGGCCTGGTGGATATGGTCATCGTCGGCACCGACCGCACGACGCGCTGCGGCGACGTCGCCAACAAGATCGGCACCTACCTGAAGGCCCTCGCCGCCCGCGACAACCAGATTCCTTTCTACGTCGCCCTGCCCTCCTCCACCTTCGACTGGACAGTCTGCGACGGTGTCCGGCACATCCCCATCGAACAACGCGCCGGTGACGAGGTCAAACAGGTGACCGGGCTTTCTCTTGCCGGCGGCGGCGAACAAACGGTGCTCATCGCCCCGCCCTCCACCCCGGCCGCCAACTACGCCTTCGACGTCACCCCCGCCCGCCTGGTGACCGCGCTGATCACCGAAAGGGGGATAATGGCCGCCGACGAGTCCGCCATTCTCTCCCTGTATCCCGAGTTCGATTAAGCGGAGTTCAGCAATCCCCTTGGCCGGCCCACTCCGCCAGGGCGTCATGAAAGCGAGGCCGGAATTCCCTTATCGCCTCGTTTTCCCGGCTGGGATGCACCCGGTTAGTGAGCAGTACCGCCACCAGATCCCGTTCCGGATCGATCCAGAAGGAGGTGCCGGTGAAACCGAGATGACCGACGCTTCTCCTGGAAAAGAGTCTTCCCGCCGATGATCCCTCCGCCTCCGGCCGGTCGAAGCCGTACACCCGGTTACCGGACCGGCAGGGCCGCCTGTCGAGAAAATGCCGGAGATCGCCGCCATCGATCTCCGGATGAACTACCCGTCCCTTCCACAGGTCGAGAAGAAATACGGCGAGGGACAATACGGCTGCCGCCGTGCCGAACAGACCCGCGTGACCCGCCACCCCGCCAAGGGCATGGGCGTTGTCGTCGTGCACCTCGCCCACAAGGATCCTCTCCCGCCAGGGGCATGCTTCCGTGGCGGCGAAGATACCGTGATGCAAACGGCAGATCGGTTGAAAAAACAGTTCCTTTTCCAGTCCCAGGGGCAGCAGGATTTTTTCTTCCAGCAAAGCGTCCAGATTTTTCCCGGCCCTCTTTTCCACCGCCCAGGCCAGCAGCAGAAAGCCCAGGTCGCTGTACCTGACCGCTGACCCCGGCGACGACTCCAGTTCTTCTGCCATGATCAGACCGAACAGGGTCTGCCGGCGCCGGTCCGTCTCCACGGCGACCAGGGTGTGGAAATAGGGTTTCCAGGCCGGCAGTCCGGAACAGTGGCCGAGGAGCATGGCCATGGATATGGACGCCTTGTCCTCCGGCACGCCGTTTCCGAAAACATCGGCCAGCGTTTCCGTCAAAGCCATTTTCCCTTGCCGGAGGAGACAGAGTACCGCCAGTGTCGTCGCCAGCGGCTTGGTGAGGGAAGCCAGATCGAACAGGGTTTTTTCGGTCATTGCCCGTGCAACCGGCTGCAGACTCCGATATCCGGCGGCAACGACGCACCGCTGCCTTTCCGTGCCTTTACCCCACGCCGCCGCCGCCACAGCTCCGGGAAAAACACCTTCGCCTGCCGCCTGCTCCAGCAGACCCTTCATCCGTTTTTTCATGACTTCGACAGACAGCTTTCCCAGCCTTTCCACGCCGCCGCCCCCCTTCCCCGGGATCACGCCCGGGTTTGTATTTTAACTGCATGATATGATTGAAAATAAATAAAAAAATAATATCCGATCCCTGTTGTCTTTTTCCGCAAAGTACACTATAGTTACGATAATTGTGATCATTATATTTTTTATAATAAAAACAAGAGGATATATTTTTTCAACGATTTGCTGTTCGTATCGTGTTGGCAGGGCTGTTGGTTTGTTGTTGAAAAAAGACAGCGGGGGATAAGCCGGGAAGTATTTTTTATAATTTTCCTTTATAAATCAAGCGATTAAAGTTGTTATCGACATATCAACGGCCTTAATAATAATTTTATTCTATAAATATATTCTACAAAGAGGAAAGGTATGGGGATGCATATACGGGTAGGAAGAAGCGATCTCTATTCTGCTCTGGCAAATCTGCAGAATGTCACCAGTAAGCGCGGGACTATTGCGATTATCTCCAATGTTCTTATGGAAACAATGGGAAATTCCATAAGAATTACCGGGACTGATTTGGAAACAGGCATACAGCTTCAGATACAATCCGAAGTTCTTTCCGAAGGTAAGTTGACAATACCCTGTAAAAAACTTTTTGAAATCATACGAGAATCGTCATCATCCCAGATAGATCTGGAAGAGCAGCAGAATTTCTGGATAAAAATTCAGGATGATGTCAGCTATTTCAATCTTGCCGGTATGAGTGCCGCCGAATTTCCTGAATTTCCCGAGTATGACGATCAGAATCTTGTCGAAGTATCTTCCGGAATCATCGGCGATCTCATCGACAAGACCATCTACTGCGTCGCCAACGAGGGTGAAAGTCAATTCAACCTTGCCGGCGCCCTGCTGGAAAAAGAGGAGACGGGCAACATCCTGCGCATGGTTTCCTCAGATGGCCACCGGTTGGCGGTGATGCAGCGCGAAGTCGATGCCGATCTCACGCCGCTGGCGATGGCGAAGACCATCCTCATCCCCAAAAAGGGTCTGAACGAATGGCGGAAACTGTGCGACCAGCACGAACGTATCTCCTTTGCCATCGACGAAAAGCAGGTGGTGGTGAAAGGGGATAATCAGGTGATGGTCATCCGTCTGCTCACCGGTGAATTTCCAAAATACCGGGCGATCATGAAAAATATTCGGGATGATTCCTTTATCTCCATCGACAGATTGCGGCTGATCAATGCGATGAAAAGAATGAATCTGTTTTCCGAAGACAGATTTCATATCGTCAATTTCAATATATCGCATCATTCGATGGTTTTATCTTCGCAAAGCGCGGATATTGGCAACGCCACCGATGAATTGGCAATAAAATTCGATGGAGACCCCCTAAATATTTTCTTTAATGGCAAATATTTCATCGATTGCCTCGCTGTTCTCCATGGGGAAAAAGTGAAACTGTATATTTCTTCCGAACAAAGTCCATGCTTCATTATGTCTGATGATGATTCAGGCTTCGTCGGCGTCGTCATGCCGATGAAACTCTAGTGCAAATTATTGCCATTTTCCATCAACAAGAGGTTTTCCGTGACTGAACAGAACAAGGATTACGGCGCCGAACAGATCAAGGTCCTGACCGGTCTCGAAGGTGTCCGCAAACGTCCCGCGATGTACATCGGCAACACCGCCGAAGAAGGGTTGCATCATCTCATCTACGAGGTGGTGGACAACTCCATCGACGAGGCACTGGCCGGTCATTGCAGCCTGATCAAGGTCTCCTTCCACACCGACGGCAGCTGCAGTGTCGAGGACAACGGCCGCGGCATTCCGGTGGACATGCATCCCACCGAAGGAGTGAGTGCCCTGGAACTGGTCATGTGCACCCTGCACGCCGGCGGTAAATTCGATCATTCCTCCTACAAGGTATCGGGGGGCCTGCACGGGGTCGGTGTCTCGGTGGTCAATGCGCTCTCCGAATGGACCCGGGCCGAGGTGAAGAGAAACGGCGGCGTCTACGTGCAGACCTATCATTACGGCATCAAACAGGGAGATGTGCAGCGGCTGGACGATACCCAGTTCACCGGCACCACCATCCGCTTCAAGCCCGATCCGCAGATCTTCACCGAAACCGTGGAGTTCAAGTACGAGATCATCCAGTCGCGCCTGCGGGAGCTGGCCTTTCTCAACGCAGGCGTCAAGATCCTGCTCCATGACGAACGCTCGGGGGCAGAAGACGAATTCCATTACAAGGGCGGCATCGTTTCCTACATCGACTATCTCAACCGCAACCGCACGGTGGTCAACGCCCAGCCCATCTTCATGGCCGGAGAAAAAGACGATGTCCAGGTGGAGATAGCCTTCCAGTACTTCAACGGCTTTTCCGAACGGCTGTTTTCCTTCGTCAACAACATCAACACCAAGGAAGGCGGCAGCCATGTCGCCGGCTTTCGCGCCGCGCTGACCAAGTGCATCAACCGCTACGCCAGCGACGATATCGTCCCGAAAAACCTGCGGGAGAAGATGGAAGGCGACGATGTCCGCGAGGGCCTTACCTGTGTCGTTTCGGTACGGGTGCCCAATCCCCAGTTCGAGGGCCAGACCAAGACCAAGCTCGGCAACAGCGAAGTCAAATCCATCGTCGAGTCGGTCTGCAACGATAAGCTGACCAGCTATCTCGAGCAGAATCCCCAGGAGGCGAAAAAGATCCTCTCCAAGGCGGTGGACGCCGCCCGTGCCCGGGAAGCGGCGCGGCGGGCCAAGGAGCTGTCCCGCAAGAAGGGTTCGGGCATCGATCTGCTCATGGCGGGCAAACTGGCCGAATGCCAGGACAAGAACCCGGCCAACCGGGAGATTTTCCTCGTCGAGGGCGATTCCGCCGGCGGCAGCGCCAAACAGGGGCGTGACCGCAAGTTCCAGGCGATCCTGCCCCTCAGGGGTAAGATCATGAACGTCGAAAAGGCGCGTTTCGACAAGATCCTCGGCAGCGAGGAGATCAAGCAGATCATCGCCGCCCTGGGCACCGGCATCGGCAACGAGGACTTTTCGCCGGAGCAGCTCCGTTACCACAAGATCATCATCATGACCGACGCCGACGTCGACGGCGCCCACATCCGTACCCTGCTCCTCACCTTTTTCTACCGGCAGATGCTGCCGCTGATCGAGAAGGGGCACGTCTACATCGGCCAGCCGCCGCTCTATCGCCTCGGCCGCGGCAAGAAGGAACAGTTCTTCCTCAACGACGACGAACTCAACGGCCATCTCTTCCAGCAGGCAAGTTCGGTGATGAAGGTGACGAGCGGTGAACGGGTCATCGCCGAAGAGGAACTGGTTACGGTGCTCCACCGCCTGTTCCAGTACTCCAGAATCATCGAAAAACTGGAGCGCATCGGCGTCTGGGAACATCTTGTCCACTTCCTGCTGGCGAAAGAGGTGGTTTCCGCCGACCAGTTCGGCGACCAGGATTTCGTGCAGGGGCTCAAGGAAGGAATCGGCGCCGCCGGTTCCTACATCCTGGGGGCGGTCCGCAACTGCCGCTGGCGGCAGAGCTGCTACGAATTCAGCATCGCGGTGAAGGACAAGGCCCACATCCTCTACACCGTCGGTCCGGAAATCCCGCTGATCGCCGAATACCGTTCCGCCCTCACCCTGTATCCGCTGGTGGCGGAATTTCTGTCCGGATCGTTCACCATCGATGTCGGCAGCCGTCAGCTCACCGCCGCCAACTGGCACGAGATGCTGGTCACGGTCCGCACCGAATCCTTCCGCGGTTCAACCCTGCAACGGTACAAGGGTCTCGGCGAGATGAACCCGGAGCAATTGTGGGAAACCACGATGAACCCGGAAAAGCGGACCCTGGTGCAGGTCACCATCGACGACGGCGAGAAGGCCGACGAGATGTTCACCACCCTGATGGGCGACAAGGTGGAGCCGCGGCGGGACTTCATCCAGAATCACGCCCTCGAGGTATCCGAACTCGATATCTGATCGGCAGGCGCAACAGCGAGAAAGAAGGAATCTTCATCACCGCTGACCGTTTCGGTCGGCCAGGGACCAGCATATGACCGAGAACAACGAAGGCCAGTACAAATCCATCTCCATTGAAAGGGAGCTGCAGAAGTCCTATCTGGATTATGCGATGAGCGTCATCATCGGCAGGGCGCTGCCCGATGTCCGCGACGGACTCAAACCGGTACACCGCCGCGCGCTCTTCGCCATGCGTGAACTCAACAACTACCACAACCGCCCCTATCTGAAATCGGCGCGTATCGTCGGTGACGTCATCGGTAAGTACCATCCCCACGGCGATACCGCCGCCTACGACACCATCGTCCGCATGGCGCAGAGCTTTTCCATGCGCTATCCGCTGGTGGACGGCCAGGGCAACTTCGGCTCCGTCGACGGCGACTCGCCGGCGGCGATGCGGTACACCGAGGCGAGGATGACCAGGCTCGACCAGGAACTCATCGCCGATCTCGATAAGGAGACGGTGGACTTCGTCCCCAACTACGACAACTCCCTGAGCGAACCGACGGTGTTTCCCACCAGGATACCCAACCTCCTGATCAACGGTTCCTCGGGCATCGCGGTGGGCATGGCCACCAACATTCCGCCCCACAACCTTACCGAGGTGATGGACGGCTTGGTCGCCCTGATCGACGATCCCAACATCACGGTCAACGAGCTGATGGACAAGATCACCGGCCCTGATTTTCCCACCGGCGCCTTCATCTGCGGCCGGGCCGGCATCCGCGAGGCCTACGAGACCGGGCGCGGCTCGATCACCATCCGCTCCCGTACCGAGATCGAGAAAAAGACCGGTTCCAACAAGGAGCAGATCGTCATCACCGAGATTCCCTACCAGCAGAACAAGGCGGCGCTGGTGGAGAAGATCGCGCTGCTGATCAAGGAAAAGCGGATCGATTCCATCTCCGAGGTGCGCGACGAATCCGACCGCGAAGGGCTGCGCGTCGTTCTCGAACTGAAAAAGGACGAGATCGCCGACGTGGTCCTCAACCAGCTCTACAAGCTGACGCCGCTGGAAAAGACCTTCGGCATCATCTTCCTCTGCATCGTCAACAACAAGCCCGAGGTATTGAACCTCAAGCAGATGCTGGAGTATTTCCTCCTGCACCGCAAGACCGTGGTCTACCGCCGCACCGCCTACGATCTGAAAAAGGCGCAGGAACGCGCCCACATCCTCGAAGGGTTGCGCATCGCGCTGGCCAATCTGGACGAGGTGGTGGAACGGATCCGGAAGGCGGCCGGGCCGGTGGAGGCGCGCGCCGATCTGATGGAACGTTTCGAACTCTCCGAGATCCAGGCGCAGGCCATCCTCGACATGCGGCTGCAGCGGCTCACCGGGCTCGAGCGGGAAAAAATCATGAACGAGTACGAGGAACTGATGCAGCAGATCGCCTGGTTCAACCAGGTGCTCACCGACGAGACCCTGGTGCTCAGGATCATCCGCGACGAATGCGTGGAAATACAGGCCCAGTACGGTGACTCCCGCCGCACCGAGATCATCGAGGCGGTGGACGAGATCCTGCCGGAGGACATGATCATCCAGGAGGACATGGTGGTCACCGTCTCGCGGCTCGGCTACATCAAGCGCAATCCCGTCGTCCTCTACCGCACCCAGCGCCGCGGCGGCAAGGGGATCGCCGGCATGCAGAAAAGCAACGACGAGGATTACGTCCGCAGCCTGTATCTCGCCTCCACCCACGACACCTTCCTCTTTTTCACCAGCAAGGGCAAAGTCTTCTGGCGCAAGGTGTACGAGATCCCGCAGGCGAGCCGGATCGCGCGCGGCAAGGCCATCGTCAACTTCCTCGAATTGACCGAGGACGAGAAGGTGGCCGCCATTCTGCCCATCTCCTCCTTCGAGGTGGCCGAGGGCGAGGAACGCCACATCCTGATGGTCAGCAAGCTGGGCGTGGTCAAGAAGACCGTGCTGCAGGAATTCGCCCGGCCGATCCGCCGGGGCAAGATCGCCCTCACCATCCGGGAAAACGACGAGATCATCGCCGCGGTGCTGACCAACGGCAAGAACGACATCCTGCTCTTCTCCAAGGAAGGCCAGGCGGTGCGCTTCAACGAAGGGGACGTCCGCACCATGGGCCGAACCGCCTCCGGCGTCCGCGGCATCACCCTGGAGGATTCCGATCAGGTGGTCGGGGTGCTGGTGGTCGAGGGCGACGATTCGATCCTCACCGTCACCGAGCGCGGTTTCGGCAAGCGCAGCCCGGTGGACGAGTATCCCCTGCGCCGCCGCGGCGGCAAGGGGGTGATCGCCATCAAGGCCAACGAGCGCAACGGCAACGTGGTCGGCGTCGCCCAGGTGAAGGACGAGGACGAAATCATGATGATTACCGACGGTGGCAAGATCATCCGGATGAACCTGGCAGATGTCCGGGTCATCGGTCGCAACACCCAGGGGGTGCGGCTGATCAACCTGGGTACCGACGAGAAGGTGGTGGATATCGACAAACTGCCCGAAGGCTACGACAGCGACGACGGCGACGAGCCGGAGCAGGAAGGGGAAGAATAAGCCGTGCACGGCAGGGTCGCGGTCATCGGCGCCGGCAGCTGGGGTACGGCGCTTTCCCTGCTGCTGGCCGGCAAAGGTCTGGACGTGCGGCTCTGGGCGCATCGCCGCGAGCACGTCGACAACATCCGTTCACAGGGGGAAAACCGTGCTTACCTGCCGGGTTTTCCCCTGGCCGCCAACATCCTGGTCACCGCCGACATCGCGGAAGCGGTGGTCGATTGCCCGGTGGTGGTAATGGTGGTCCCTTCCCACGGCTACCGCCACGTCTTCCGCCGGCTTTTGCCCCACCTCACCCCGGAGACGGTGGTGGTGTCCGCCGCCAAGGGCATCGAGAACGAATCGCTGATGACCATGACGATGATCATGGCCGATGAGGCGGGGACGCAGGGCTGCCGGACGGCGGTGCTCTCCGGCCCCAGCTTCGCCAAGGAGGTCGCCGGGGGCAAGCCGACGGCAGTCACCGTCGCCGCCACCGACGTCGAGATTGCCGCCAAGGTGCAGCAGCTCTTCTTCACCCCCATGTTCCGGGTGTACAGTTCCACCGACGTGGTCGGCGTCGAGATGGGCGGGCCGCTCAAAAACGTCATCGCCATCGCCGCAGGCATCAGCGACGGCCTGGATTTCGGCACCAACGCCCGCGCCGCCCTTATTACCAGGGGACTGGCCGAACTCACCCGGCTGGCGGTGCGGATGGGTGCCCGGCCGCTCACCATGGCCGGGCTCGCCGGATTGGGCGATCTGGTGCTCACCTGCACCGGCGATCTGTCGCGCAACCGTTCCGTCGGCCTCAAACTCGGCCAGGGCCAGACGCTCGCGCTGATCATGGACGAGATGCGGATGGTGGCGGAAGGGGTGAAGACCACCCGGAGCGCCCGTCAACTCGCCCTGCGGATGGGGGTGGAGATGCCGATCCTCGAAGAAGTCTATCAGGTTCTCTACGAAGAAAAGAGGTGCGATGAGGCGGTGCGCTCACTGATGGGGCGGGATCAGAAACAGGAACTCGAAGGTGTTTGATCGCCGGGCTGCGTCGCCGAGACTCCTTGCAGCACGACATCTGTCCCGTGTACGGGCGGGGCAATCAGATAACAATCCAACCGGGGGAACATCGATGGTGAAACTGACCACCACCGTCAAGGCCGCCGGCTGAGCCGCCAAGCTCGGCCCGGGGGACCTGGACCAGATACTCTGCGATCTGCCGAGAATCGCCGATCCCAACCTGCTGATCGGGATCGATACCAGCGATGACGCCGGAGTCTATCGTCTGACCGCCGACATCGCCCTGATCCAGACCGTCGATTTTTTCACCCCCATCGTCGACGATCCCTTCTCCTTCGGTCAGATAGCCGCGGCCAACGCCTTGAGCGACGTCTATGCCATGGGCGGCCGGCCGCTCACCGCAATGAACCTGGTAGCCTTTCCGATCAGGAAGATGGACAAGGCGATCCTGAAGGAGATCCTGCGCGGCGGCATCGACAAGATCCAGGAGGCGGGTGCCACCCTGGTCGGCGGCCACTCCATCGAGGACGAGGAACTGAAGTACGGTCTGTCGGTGACCGGCCTCGTCCATCCGGAGCGGGTGATCAGCAACGCCGGCACCAGGCCCGGTGACATTCTGGCCCTGTCCAAGTCCATCGGCACCGGAATTCTCTCGACGGCGATCAAGGGCGGGCTGGCGGATGCCGCGGTGGAAGGGAATATAGCCGCTTCCATGGCGATGCTGAACCGGGCGGCCTGTGACGCGATGCTGGCCAGCGGCGGAGTGCACGCCTGCACCGATGTCACCGGGTTCGGGTTGATCGGGCATTTGTATGAGATGGCGTTGACCGGTGGGGTGACCATGGAGGTGGAGGCCAGCCGGGTGCAGCTGCTGCCGCAGACCCTCGATTTCGCGGCAATGGGAATGATCCCGGCCGGCGCCTATGCCAACCGCTCCTTTTATGAAAGGCATGTCGCCGTCAAGCGCGCCGGCACGGATCCCTTGCTCATGGCCCTTTACGATCCGCAGACCTCGGGCGGCCTGCTCGCCGCCTTCGATCCCGCAACCGCTATCCCACCGGAATTTCATCCCATCGGCAGGGCCAGCGAGCGCGGCGATCTGCCTATCCGTATCCGTTAACGGACAGGACATTCCCCCCTTTTCCTCTTTTCCCGCGAATTTCCCCTCCGTCTGACAATCGCCAATTGCGATGTTTCATGGCATTTGCCAACCGAAGGTTGTGTGGATGCATGGAAGTGAACCGTTTTGACGTGTTCCTCGTCAATCTGGATCCGACGGCGGGTCATGAAATCAAAAAGACCAGGCCTTGTCTCGTTATTTCCCCGGATGAAATGAATCGATGCATAGGGACGGTCATTGTCGCCCCGATGACCACCGAGGGAAGAGCCTATCCCAACGGTGGACAAGGTGCGGTTGGTTCACCGGTTGGGATCCGCCGGCCGCAATACCCGAACGAAAATCCTGTCGGTGCTGCAGGAAATATTTGCCCGTGACCTGTGCTTTCGCGTTCATGGTGGGTACCATGCGCGGGCAATGGCGTATCTGATTTAATTTACTAAACAATACCACAGATCAGTCAGGAATCGCTTCCTTCACCGCCGCCGCGATCTCGGCGATGGCGCCATCTTCCAGATAGGGGTGCATCGGCAGGCTGAAGATGCACCCCGCCGCCCGTTCCGCCTCCGGCATGCTGCCGGCGCGGTAATCGAGAGGTTCGTAGGCCTTCTGCAGGTGCAGAGGGATGGGGTAGTAGATGGCGTGGGGGATCGACCGGCGCTGCAGATGGGAGAGGATGGCATCCCGATTTTTCGAGAGCAAGGAGTACTGGGCCCATGCGGAGATACAGCCTTCCGGCACATGGGGGGTACGGATGGACGGCGCGTCGGCCAACAGTTCGCTGTAACGGGCCGCGATCCGCTGCCGCGCCGCCAGTTCCTCATCGAAGATGTCGAGCTTGCAGAGCAGCACCGCCGCCTGCATGGTATCGAGACGGCCATTGATGCCGATGCGGACGTTGTCGTAGCGATCGCTGCCCTGGCCGTGCACCCGCAGGGAGCGCATGGTCTCGGCGAGCCGGTCGTCGTCGGTGAACACCGCGCCGCCGTCGCCGTAGCAGCCCAGCGGCTTGGCCGGAAAGAAGCTGGTGGCCGCCACATGGCCGAGGCCGCCGGCCCGGCGGCCGTTGGAGAAGGCACCGAAACTCTGGGCCGCGTCCTCGAGGACGAAGAGATCGTGCTCTGCCGCGACGGCCATGATCGCACGGTAGTCGGCGGCAAGGCCGAAGAGGTCCACCGCGATGACGCCGCGCGCGGTCAGCGGCCGGTCGCTTTGCGGCAGCGGATGGAGGGAAGGGTCGTTGTTCACCACCGCCGCCGCTGCCTGAGCGAGCTTGTGCGGGTCGATGTTGAAGGTGGCCGGATCGATGTCGACGAAGACCGGTGTCGCCCCGGTCAGGGAGATCACCTCGGCGGTGGCCATGAAGGTGAAGGGGGTGGTGAATACCGCGTCGCCCGGGCCGACGCCATAGGCCATCAGCGCGATGAGCAGGGCGTCGGTGCCGCTGGAGCAGGCGAGCGCATGTTTGGTCCCGACGTATTCGGCCAGCCGCGCTTCCAGTTCCCGATTCTCCGGGCCGAGGATGTACTGGCCGTGGGCGAGCACCGCCTGCAACCGGGCGTTGAGTTGGGGGAGGATGCGTTGCTGCTGGGTTTTGAGGTCGATGAACTGCATGGCCTTGGCTGCCTTGTAAAAAAGGGGATTATGCTGTAAAAGGGGCGAATTTACCACGGAATGGGAAAGGCGGGAAGCGGTCAGTTGTCGGTATGCAGCCGCCAGCCGGAAGAAAATCATGATGCATGCAAATCCTCGTCTATTGCCTTTCACCTTTGAATGTTCTCCTTCTGCAACCTGTTGACTGAGCGCTGCCAACTTCATTTATGCCCTCCCTGCCCCCCTCCCTGCGCAACATCCTGATCCGCGCCACCAACTGGATCGGCGACGCGATCATGACCCTGCCGGCGGTGCGCTCCATCCGCCAGAACTATCCGGAAGCGAGGATCACCGTCCTGGCCCAGCCCTGGGTGGCGGATATTTTTGCCGCCGATCTCCATGTTGACCGGGTCATCCTCTACGAGAAAAAGGGCCGGCACCGGGGAATCGGCGGCATGCTGCGGCTGGCGCGCGAACTTGCGCCGCAACGTTTCGACGGGGTGATCCTTCTGCAGAACGCCTTCGAGGCGGCGCTCATCGCCCGGCTCGCCGGTATCCCGGTGATCGCCGGTTACAGCCGCGACGGCCGCCGCCCCCTGCTCACCCATCCGGTGAAGCTTAGCGACGAAATCCGCAGGGTCCATCAGGTCCATTACTACCAGAACATCGTCCGGCAGTTGGGGCTCACGCCGGGGCCGGATAAGCTCTACCTGCCGCTTGCGGAAACGGAGCAAAGGTGGGCGCGGGAATTCGTCGCGGAACTGCCTCGGCCGCTCGTCGGCATCAACCCCGGTGCCGCCTATGGCCCGGCCAAGCGCTGGCCGGCGGAGCGCTACGGCGAGCTCGCCGCCCGGCTTGCCGAGGAAAGCGGCGGCAGCGTCCTGGTCTTCGGCACCGCCCAGGACGGCGAGGCGGTTGCGGTGATCCGGGGCGCCTGTCCCGCGGTGATCGATCTCACCGGCCGGACGACTCTCTCCCAGGCCATGGCGCTCATTGCCCGGCTCGACCTGTTCGTCACCAACGACTCCGGCCTGATGCACGTGGCCGCCGCCGCCGCCACCCCCCTGGTAGCGATATTCGGCTCCACCTCGGCGGTGGAGACCGGCCCGTTTGCCGACCGGGTGATGGTCGTCCAGAAGGATTTTCCCTGCATCCCGTGCCTGAAGCCGGAGTGCAGCACGGATTTCCGCTGCATGCTGGAAATAGGTGTCGGCGAGGTCCTGGCCGGTGTCCATCGCCTGCGTGGCAAAGCCAGGTGAGCGATGACCCTTGCGCCGAGGAAAATACTCATCGTCAAGCCGAGTTCCCTCGGGGATATCGTTCACTCCCTGCCCTTTCTCGCCCGGCTGCGCCGCTGCCAGCCGGAAGCGGAACTGCACTGGCTGGTGGCCCCGGGCCTGCGCGATTTCCTCGCCGGGCACCCCTTTCTCCACCGGCTGTGGCTGTTCGACAAGGATCGCTGGAAACAGGGGGGGCGCCTGCCCCGTTCCGTCTGGGAGATGCTTCGCCTCGCCGGCGAACTGCGGCGCCAGCGTTTCGATGCGGCGGTGGATCTCTCCGGGCTGTTGCGCAGCGGCCTGGTCACCTTTGCCAGCGGCGCACGCCTGCGCTACGGGTTCAGCAACGGCGACGAGGGCAGCCCCCTGTTCTACAACCGGAAAATTTCCGGCGACATGAGCAGGCACGCGGTGGACCGCTACCTGCAGCTGGCGGAACTGATGGGCTGCCGGGACGGGGAGGTGGAGTTTCCCCTGCCGCCCTTCGATCCCGATCCACCGGTGTGCCGCACCCTCCCCCAACGGTATGTCGTCATGGCGCCGGCCGCCGGTAAGGAGGCCAACCGCTGGCCTGCCGAAAGATTCGGCGCGCTGGCCGCCCGCCTGCCGCTGCCGGCGGTGGTGGTCGGCAGCGTGCCGGATCGGGAGATAGCGGCGGAAACGGTGGCCCACGCCGGCGGCAATGCCTTTTCTCTTGCCGGCGACACCGATCTCAAAGAGATGATGGCGGTTATCGCCCGGGCTGTGTTCGCGGTCGCCGGCGACACCGGGCCGATGCATGTCGCCGCCGCGCTCGGGGTACCGGTCTTCGCCATTTTCGGACCGGCCAATCCGGCGCGGACCGGTCCCTACGGCGGCGGCCACACCGTAATCAGCACCGCGGCGGACTGCGCTCCCTGCTACGCCCGCCGGCCCTGCCGGAGTGAGGACTGGCGCTGCATGACGCAGATTTCGGTGGAACAGGTGCTGGCGGCGATCCGGGCGCGCAATCTGAGGTAGGCCTCCCAGCACGGCAAGGGCCCCATTGCAGCGGCGAAAGGTGCGGAGTATCCGGAAGCGGTCTGCCGACTGATCGCGGTCGATATTCCGGCGGAAGTGGAACTGCCGGCAGGCGTCACCTGGAACGGGCGACGCGATTGGCTGCGCGCGGAAGAGAGCGACGCGCAACCCTGAGCGCACGTGCAGGTAATTCGCCAGGGTGGCCGCGGGCGGTATCGCATGCGCTCCGGTTGACGCCGGCGGGTAAATGAGGTCTATTCAACCGTCCTGCTCGATGACGATATTCTTTCTCCGGGATCCACCGCCAATGGGCGACAAGCAGCTTTTTCAACGTATTTTCAGCCTGGTAAAGCCCTACCGCCGCAAGCTCGCCGTCGCCATGTTCAGCATGGTGCTGGTGTCGGGATTCGGTTCGCTGCAGGCCTATATCATCAAGCCGCTCATCGACAAGATCTTCATCAATAAAGACACGGTGATGCTCAATCTGCTGCCGGCGGCCCTCATCGGCGTTTTCGTGTGCAAAGGGGTGTTCCACTACCTGTATACATCCTTTCTCGATACCACCGGCCAGATGGTGGTCCGGGATCTGCGCGAGCGCATTTTCCGCCACATCCATGCGTTACCCCTGTCCTTCTTCCATCATACCCCGACCGGCGAACTGATCTCGCGGGTGGTCAATGACGCGACCCTTATCCAGACCGCGGTTTCCCGCGCTCTGGTCGGGGTGCTCAAAGATCTGTTCCAGATTGTCGGTCTGCTCGGGGTCATCTTCTATCTCAACTGGCGGCTGGCGGCGCTGGCGGTGGTGGTGCTGCCGCTCGCCGCGGTGCCGGTGACCCAGTTCGGCCGCAAATTCCGCAAACTGAGTATCACCAACCAGCAGACGGTGGCCAATGTGTCCAACCTGCTGCATGAGACCATCACCGGTCACCGGATCGTCAAGGCCTTCTGCATGGAGGAATACGAGAGCCGACGTTTTTCCGGGATGGTGGACCGCCTGCTCAAGGTGATCGTCCGGGACATCCGCTTCAACAGCCTGCAGTCGCCGGTGATGGAGATGATCGGCGGCCTGGCCATTGCAGCGGTCATCTGGTACGGCGGTCATCAGGTGATTGCCGGCGAGTCGACCCCGGGCAGCTTCATCGCCTTTCTCACCTCGCTGATTCTGATATACGACCCGATCAAAGGGGTGGCGAATATCAACAGTCCGGTGCAGCAGGGGATGGCGGCGGCGCAACGGATCTTTTCCCTTCTCGATGTGGCGCCGGATATCACCGATCGAGATGGGGCGGTGGCGCTGCCGCCGTTCACCGGCGAGATCAGTTTCGAGCAGGTATGGTTCAGCTATGACGGCGAACGGCAGGTGCTGCGCGGTGTTGATCTCGTTATCCGTAAGGGTGAGGTGGTGGCCCTGGTCGGCAGCAGCGGCGGTGGCAAGACCACCATCGCCAACCTCATCCCGAGGTTTTTCGACGTGACCGGCGGCGCCATCCGCATCGACGGCCGCGACCTTCGAGAAGTCACGGTCAGATCGCTGCGTTCGCAGATCGCCATGGTCACCCAGCAGACCATCCTGTTCAACGACACGGTAAGGAACAACATCGCCTACGGCGACCCGGACCGGCCGATGGCCGAGATCGTCGCCGCCGCCCGGGCCGCCAATGCCCACGATTTCATCAGTTCCCTGCCCCAGGGTTACGACACGGTGATCGGCGAGTCCGGAGCGCGGCTTTCCGGCGGCCAACAGCAAAGGCTGTCCATTGCCCGGGCATTGCTCAAGGACGCCCCCATCCTCATTCTCGACGAGGCCACCTCGGCTCTCGACACCGAATCCGAACGCGAGGTGCAAAAAGCACTGGACAACCTGATGAAGGACAGGACCACCGTGGTCATCGCCCACCGGTTGTCAACGATCAGAAACGCCGACCGGATTGTGGTGATTCAGGAGGGGGCCATTGTTGAAGAGGGCACCCACGATAGCCTGCTTGCCAAGGAGGGCGTGTATGCGGGTTTGCATTGAACAACTGGAGAAACGCTGCTGAGTCAGTCGCTGAGAAACAACGTTGTAGCCAATTTTTTTGGACAAGGCTGGACAGCATTCATGGGTTTGGCCTTCATCCCGGTCTATATTCATTTTTTAGGGGTGGAAGCTTGGGGATTGGTAGGTTTCATGACCATGATGCAGGCATGGCTCACTTTGCTTGATTTAGGTCTCACCCCAACCCTTGGTCGAGAGATGGCGCGCTTCGGTGCTGGAGTTCATACTGCGCAATCCATCCGGAATCTGTTACGTTCGTTGGAGGTGCTTTATGTCGGCGTCGCAGTTACGGTCGCCTGTTTGGCGTGGATTGCGGCGCCGTGGGTTGCTGCACACTGGCTTAGTGCCGCGAAGTTGTCTACCGATTCGGTGGCGCGGGCTGTCGGAGTGATGGGTTTGGTGCTGGCTGCCCGAATGGTGGAGCAAGTGTACAGAGGAGCGATTCAAGGGTTGCAACTCCAGGTTTGGCTCAATGGCGCGCAAAGCATCTTGTCTTCCCTGCGCTGGGGTGGAGCAGCCGGTGTGCTTGCTTTGGTTTCGTCACCCGGCATAGGACTTTTTTTCGCGTGGCAGGGAGGGATATCCCTGTTGACCGTGATGATTCTGGCCAGGAAAACCTATCTGTTATTGCCGCCTGGAGAGCGTCCTGGCCATTTCGAACTCGCGGCCCTAGTGCGCATCCGTCGTTTCGCCAGCGGCATTGCGATGACCACGTTGCTGGCTTTGCTGCTGACCCAGGTGGATAAGTTGTTGTTGAGCAAGCTCGTATCCCTCGAGGAGTTCGGCCATTACACCCTTGCCGCCTCAGTCGCTGGTGCGCTGTATTTTCTCGCAGCACCTGTCACGGCCGCTGTTTCGCCGCGATTAACTGAGCTTGTTGCCACAGCAGAAGAGCGGAATCTCGTCAGCACTTATCATAGTGCAAGTCAGTGGCTGGCTCTTATGCTGGTGCCATCCGGCCTTTTCTTAGCTGGATTTGCCCAGCCGTTGCTTTGGGTTTGGACGGGGAATGATGAATTGGCGTACCGAACTGCGCCGTTGTTGACGTTGTTGGCCTTGGGTACTCTTTGTAATGGACTACTGCATGTTCCCTATACCACACAACTGGCGTATGGTTGGACGGGCTTGGCCGTTCGTGTAAACGTCGTGGCCGTAGGGATTATTATTCCCGCCATCCTCTCGATTGTTCCATTCCTTGGGGCAATAGGAGCTGCTTGGATCTGGTTGTTTCTCAATATAGGATATCTACTGTTCGCTATTCATTTAATGCACCGCCGACTTCTTGCCGGGGAAAAATGGAATTGGTACCGGAATGCGGTCTGCAGTCCATTATTAATAGGAGTAATTACTACGTTAGTGTTGCGACTGTTGGTTTATCTCCCAACAGATCGCCTGTTACTTAGTACGCGTTTACTAGGGATTTTGTTTATTATGATCGTTACAGTTGCACTCGCCATCCCAGTTGTGCGTAATTTTATCCTATCTCGTGTAAATTACTATAAACGAAATTGGTGAATGTAGATCACTATTGCTTTAAGTCCGAGGCCGTTTTGAATATTAT
Organism: Thermodesulfobacteriota bacterium; assembly: GCA_040755255.1. Taxonomy (GTDB): domain Bacteria; phylum Desulfobacterota; class Desulfobulbia; order Desulfobulbales; family S012-135; genus JBFLZZ01. Next base: position 11,237 of record JBFLZZ010000008.1, on the reverse strand, counting down.
TGAGAGTTTTCCGACGGTGAGTATTGGAATGCCTGTTTATAATGATTCCAAGTACATAACTGCCGCAATTGAATCTTTATTGAATCAAACGTATACTGATTTTGAATTAATAATATCAGATAATGCCTCGTCTGATGCCACCTCTGATATTTGTAAAAAATATTCAAAATGTGATAATAGAATTCGTTATTATCGTCAGTCGCAAAATATAGGAGCTCTTGCAAACTTTCAATATGTTCTCACCCATGCGAAAGGAAAATATTTTATGTGGGCTGCTGGGGACGACCGGCGTGCGGCAACATTTTTAGAGAAATCTGTTAGTATTTTAGAAGAAGATGAAAAATGTGGGTTGGTGTTTTCCAACTATTTAGAAAAAAACCTGGAGACCGGTGAAGAAAAAACGCATACTGTTATGCCGTCTAATTGCCGATACACATCAATTAATTTTTTGATAAGAACGTTGTGGATGTGTCCCTCGATGATATATGGATTGTTTCGAAAAAATATTATTCAAAATGTAACATTAGGTGAATATGATTTTTCAGATGTTCATTTTGTTTCAGAAATAACTTTGATCTCTCGTGTTAGAGTCATAAACGAGTACCTATATACTGCCGGAACTAAGGGGGTGAGGAGTCCGTATTCGCTAACTTTCAGAAAGATTGACCGAAAATGTTTTTTACGAAAACAATACCAGATGTTGGCCGAGAAAAAGTCAATTCCGGTTTGCGTATTTCTGTATTTTGTTGTTTGTTTAGCGATGATATACAATAAAATCGTATTGTGGAGGTATTGAATATGACGTCGAGGGGGGGCATGCTATCTCGATTTATTTGCCTCAATGAGAATGAATACAATCGAAATCTTTGGCTGCAAAGAACCTTGGCGAAAATCCCTTCTGGAAGTCGCATCCTTGATGCTGGCGCGGGAGAATTGAGAAACAAAGAATATTGTTCTCATTTAACATACGTTTCTCAGGATTTTTGTAAATATGAAGGTAGGGGAGATGGGCTTGGGCTGCATACAGGTGAGTGGAATACCAAAAATATTGATATTATTTGCGATATTTCATCAATTCCAGAGCCGGATAATTCCTTCGATGTGATTCTTTGCAGTGAAGTTTTTGAGCACTTGCCTGATGCCTCCATGGTTATTGGCGAATTTTCTAGATTGCTCAAGAGAGATGGAGTATTAATTATTACTGCTCCTTTCGCATCATTAGTTCATTTTTCTCCATATCATTATGTTTCTGGGTTCAGTCGCTATTGGTATGAATATCATCTCCCTCGAAACGATTTCGATATAAAAGAATTGTCGCCAAATGGCGATTGGTTTTCTTATGCTAGACAAGAATCTTTTCGCCTTCCCAGGATGGCACGGCAATACCGAGATTGGTGCTGGCCTGTTGCATATGTGGTTGCGGCTTTTTCAGGTCTGTATTTCGTTTTGCGTGGGGTGAAGGCGGGTGCTGAAGAGATCGCTTGTTTTGGTTGGCACTGTGTTGCCATTAAGCGATAATGTTGCTGGATTTCGACATGCGAACACTTGTCAAACAAATTTTACCCACCGTTTTTCGTAATCGCCTGCGCGGCTTTCTCCCGGCAATTTTTTTTAGAAGAGTATCCTATTCGCAATGCGGCGAAGATCTGATAATCAACTTTGTCCTCAATCTGATTTGTGGCCGTGGCCCCAAGCGGTATTTGGATGTGGGGGCTAACCACCCTTTTCATTTGTCCAACACCGCATTGCTGTATCGTGCAGGCGGACATGGGGTGTTGGTTGAGCCGGATCCATATTTTGCTAAATTACTAATGCGCAGGAGACCACGCGATACAGTGTTGCAGGTGGGGGTACATTTTTCAGGACAGACCGAAGCTGATTTTTTCATCCTCGATACTCCTACATTGAACACATTTGCACGTGTAGAAATGGAGCGCTATGTCGGAATGGGGCATAAATTATTAAAATCTATTTCTGTAGAATTAGTAAATATCAACAGTTTACTCGATTCTGCTGGTGAATTAGATTTTTTAAATTTGGATATTGAGGGTTTAGATAAAACTATTATTGATATGATTGATTGGCAGATGCATCGTCCTGCGTGTGTGTGTGTTGAAACAGTCTCCTATGAAACAAATAAAGAACCTAATAAATCGTATGATATAATTAAATTTATGCAATCGGTTGGATACTTTCATTTCGCTGACACTTATATAAATTCTATTTTTGTTGATCGCTCCCGCTGGCGCGCAAGTTGGAATAAATAATTTTTTGTTGGTGTACTATTGGTCGTCAATCAAATTATTGGCGGATTGGGAAATCAGATGTTCCAGTACGCCGCCGGGCGGGCCTTATCCCTTCGGCGAGGTGTCTCCCACTCATTAGATATCAGTGCTTTTTCCCACTATGAATTGCATAATGGTTTCGAGCTGTATCAGGTTTTTTGCTGTCCATCCCCCCTGGCTTCCGAGGTCGATATCCGTCGACTGTTGGGGTGGCAATCCTCTGTTACGATGCAAAGGTTCTTGCGACATTCAATTTTCGCTTTCCTCCGCAGACGTGCTCTCGTTTTTGAACCCAGTTTTCGGTACTGGCCTGGCATCGACGATGCACCTTTGAGGTGTTATCTCCTCGGCTACTGGCAGTCCGAAAAATATTTTCAGTATGAATCCAAGACCATCCGATCGGACTTCTCCTTCAAGCCTTTTTCTGCCCCGCAAAATCGTCTCCTTGCCGAACGGATTAACAGCGAAGAAGCGATCAGTTTACATGTCCGTCGTGGAGATTATGTGCATGATCCAAAAACAAACACAACACTTGGTCTCTGCGCACTCTCGTATTATGAAGATGCTGTCAATTATATTTCCAAACGGGTCAACAATCCGTCATTTTATATATTTTCTGACGATCCCTTCTGGGTGCGACTGCATTTTGATATCAGTTTTCCCTGTACTTTTATCGAACATAATCATGGTGCCCAAAGTTTCAACGACATGCATCTCATGAGCCTCTGCCGGCATCATATCATCGCCAACAGCTCCTTCAGTTGGTGGGGGGCGTGGCTGAATCCGAGGCCGAACAAGATTGTCATCGCGCCGAAAAAATGGTTTGCCAATGACTACAGTTCCGAGGATCTCTTGCCCGATGGCTGGATTACTCTATGAATTCCATTTGCCGCTGATTCTGAAATGCCTCTGCGTAGCTTAGTTATCGGCGGGGGGGGCTACATAGGCTCCCATCTGGTTTCCGCTTTGCTGGAAACCGGACGTGAGGTCACCATTCTTGGTCGCAGCGTGGTGCCTCGATACCACTTGCCGGAGGAGGCGGTATATCTTTCCGGAGACTTCAATGATCTCCGACTGCTGTGTTCCTTACTGGACCGACACGAGGAGGCCATTCATCTCGCCTACGCCACAGTACCCAACACCTCCTTCGACAATCCTCTGGCTGACCTGCTGCAGAACCTTCCTCCCACCGTCCAGCTTTTCTCCGAAGTGGCCGCCCGGGGTATGCGCCTGCTGTTCGTTTCCTCCGGTGGAACGGTGTATGGCGAGGCAAAAGCCCTTCCCATACCCGAAAGCCATCCAACCCAACCTATTTCCCCCTACGGGGTGACCAAGCTGACGCTTGAAAAATACGCACACCTGTATGCGGTCACCCACGGACTCCAGGTTATCTGCGTGCGGCCGGGCAATGCCTACGGCGTCGGCCAGCGGCCCTACACCGGCCAGGGATTTATTTCTACCGCCATGGCCGCAGCGATCGAAGGCAGGCCGATCAAAATTTTCGGGGCCAGGGGAACCATTCGCGATTACCTGTATGTGGATGATCTTGCTTGCGGCCTGGTCCACCTACTCCAACATGGGCGTCTGTCCGAGACGTACAATCTCGGGTCAGGGGTGGGGCGTTCCAACCTGGACATACTGGAGGCTATGACCCCTTTGCTGGAAGAGATTGGCTGCTCGATCCGCAAGGAACATCTCCAGGAGCGGGTCTTCGACGTTCATGCAAATATCCTGGATATCACGAAGGTCAGGGCCCATACCGGTTGGCAGCCTGCCGTCCCGTTCGTCGATGGCTTGATTCGAACCCGCGATTGGCTTCGGCTCGGCAATGGTTGAAACATCGTTGCCTTCTTCAACCGATAGGGGCTCGGCCGAGCCGCTGCTTACGGTCGCCATGCCGGTGTACAATGCCGGTCGGCACCTGCGGGCAGCGGTGGCATCCGTGGTCGCGCAGACTTTCAGGGATTGGGAGTTGCTGATAATCGACGATGGCTCCACGGACGACGCCCTCCTCACCATCGAGGACATATCGGATCCCCGGGTTCGCATTCTCCGCGACGGGAGGAACAAGGGGCTGGCGGCCCGACTGAACGAGGCGATAGATCTTGCGCGCGGATCGTACTTCGCGCGCATGGATCAGGACGATGTTTCCTACCCTGAGCGATTCCAGTGTCAGCTTGACCTGTTGCTGCGCAGTCCCGGTATTGATGTGGTCGCGGTCCGAGCGATCACCATATCGGTTGAGGATGAGTTGCTCGGCTATTTTCCGGTGGCGACCACCCACGAACGGATATGCGCGAGGCCCTGGCTGGGATTTTATTTCCCGCATCCAACTTGGTTGGGACACACCTCCTGGTTCCGCCGGCACAGATATGCGACGCCGGGCCCCTATTTCTGCGAGGATCAGGAATTGTTGTTGCGCACCCATGCCAGAAGCAGGTTCGCGGCTGTCGATCGGATACTTTTCGCCTATCGCGTACGGCAGCGAATCAACCTGAGGAAACAGCTGAAAACTCGCTTTACCCTTTGTTCACTGCAGGTCAGCTATTTTCTTCATCAACGGCAACCGGTGAATTTTTTCATGGCGATACTCGCTTTTGGCGGGCGAGTGGCCAGCGATCTGTTGTCGGGCTGTTTTCCGGATACTGGGTGGCTTTCAAGAAATATTTTTATTGAATCGACGGATCATCGGCAATGGATTGCCGTGAAAAATATCATGATGTGATTACATCAATCATTCTCCATATATTTATGAATATATTCATGTAGCCATGTTGAATGGTATCAAAATCTGTCGCTCCGCAACGGTTTCATACTATCTTGTCGCTCAACTGAAGCGCCAGGCTGAATATTTCCGTGACCAAGGCATGGAGGTCGTCCTCGTTTCTTCGGAAGGACCGGAGTTAAACCAACTCGTCCTCAATGATTCCTTGCGTCATGAAGTTGTCAGAATTGAACGCTCCATCTCCTTCATTGATGATCTTGCCGCCCTGATTCGCCTTGTGCGATTGTTTCGGCGACACCGTTTCGACATCGTCCATTCCACGACGCCGAAAGCCGGACTGCTTACCGCCCTTGCCGGTTTTTTCTGCTGCGTGCCCATCCGCCTGCACACCTTCACCGGTCAGCAATGGGTGACCATGAAAGGGCCAATCCGTTGGCTTTCCAAAATGGCTGACCGGCTTATCGGACGGTTGTGTACCCATTGCTATGCTGACAGCGAGAGCCAGCGGCGTTTTCTCGTGGAACAAAACATCCTTTCTGACTCATCCATCTCGGTCATCGGCGAAGGTTCCCTTGCCGGCGTCGATCGCAACCGTTTTGACCCCTCGCGGTGGAACGAGGCACAGGGTGATGCCTTGCGCGGACGATTATCCATTCCCGGGGACGCCTTCGTTTTTTGTTACATCGGCCGGATAACCCGTGACAAAGGGATTTCCGAATTACTCTCCTCCTTCGCTGTCCTGCATTCCATGGGTTTCAATGCTGATTTGCTCCTGCTCGGGCCTCTTGACAGTGACTGTGGGGGAAGCCGTTCTTCGAGCAATTTTTCCGGACTGCTGAAGTCGCCAAGGGTGCATTGTCTCGGGTATGTGAATGATCCTGAGCAGTTTCTCGCCATCAGCGATATATTATGCCTTCCCAGCTATCGCGAGGGGTTTGGCACCGTGGTTATCGAGGCGGCTGCCATGGGGGTTCCCGCGGTGGGAACTCGGATTACCGGACTGGTCGACGCCATCGTCGATGGTGAAACCGGTATTCTCGTGGTCCCCCGCGATGAAGGATCTCTCCTGGCGGCGATGCAGAAATGCCTGGAATCGCCGGGGTTGGTAAAGAAAATGGGAAAGGCCGCGCAACAACGCTGTGCGCGTTCCTTCGACTCCAGCATCGTGAATCGGAAAGTCGCTGAAGAATATGAACGGCTCCTTCGCCAAGCTGGAAGATCACGCGCCTAGCGCAGACAGGCCGCCCGAACTGCTATGAAAACCGTATTGGTTACAGGAGCCTCCGGGTTCATCGGCCGACACCTCTGCCTTCATCTCCGGAAAATGGGATGCCGGGTGCGCGGGCTTACCCGTACCATGCAGCAGGATTTCAGCGCATCCGAGCTCTTTGATGAGGGTGTTGTTGTCAGACTCGGAGCGGAACCCCTCCCACCTCATCTCATGGCCGGGGTCGACACCGTATTCCATCTGGCTGGCGTCGCCCATTCGGAGCTGCCCACAGCCGCGATGGCGGAAGTGTACTGGGCGGTGAATCTGCGTGCCACGGAAGAGTTGCTGCAGAGCGCCAAGGCTGCCCAAGTTGGCAGGTTCGTTTATTTCAGCAGTGTCAAGGCCGCGGCCTCCCCGCCGAAGGACCGTTGCGTCGACGAGGCCTGGCAGGGCGAACCGATGGACGTGTACGGTCTGTCCAAACGCCTTGCGGAGCAAAAAGTCCTGGAGGGAGGGATCGCCGGCGGCATGCACGTATGCAACCTGCGGCCGGTCCTGGTGTATGGTTCCGGGGTAAAGGGGAATCTGCGGAAGATGATCGAGGCGATCAAGGCTGACCGGTTTCCGTCTCTTCCGGAGACCGGCAACAGGCGTTCGCTGGTGCATGTTGCCGATGTGGTTCAAGCGGCGATGCTGGCGGCGGAACACCCTGATGCCAACGGCAAAACCTACATCGTCGCCGACAACCACCCTTATTCGACCCGAAAGATGTACGAAACCATCCGTAACGCGCTCGGTATGCCAATTTCCAGGAGGCGGATCCCCTATGCTGTGCTGGCCCTGGCTGCCCGGATTGGCGACGGCATCGGTCGGCTGGTACCCCTGCAGGTCCCATTTGATTCTGAGAAACTGTACAAGATTTGCGGCTCCGCCTGCTACAGTTCTCGCAAGTTGCAGGTCGAGCTGGGTTTCCACCCCCGTTTCGAGCTGCAGGATGCGCTTCCCGCCATGGTTGCGTCTTTGGATTCGTCGCGGCCATGATGCTGGTAGCGGCGGCCACATCTTTTTTGCTTGCCTTCGGACTCACCTCCTGGCTGGCATCAGACCGTTGTGAGTGGAAGATTCTCGATACCCCAAATTACCGGTCTCTTCACACCCGCCCCGTCCCACGAAATGGCGGTGTCGCCATCCTGGCCGGCATCGCCGCTTCCTGGCTGATGTTGAGCGCGGCGGTTCCCGGGATAGGGGACGGCGCCCTCTGGGCGATGAGTCTGTCTGCCTTGCTGGTTGCCGGAATTTCCCTGCTCGACGACTTCAAATCCTGTCCGCCTGTCCTCCGGTTCATCGTACATTGTCTGGCTGCCCTTGTATTTGTCGTTGCCGGGCTGGAATTGCCGCCCAATGGCTGGTTCATCGTTTCCTGGTTTTTTTTGATCTGGATGACCAATCTCTATAATTTCATGGATGGCATGGATGGGTTTGCGGGGGGGATGAGCGCCATCGGCTTCGGTTGGCTTGCCCTTCTCGGCTGGCTGAACCATGATCTCGGTTTTGCGGCGACCACCCTGGTAATTTCTCTTGCCACCCTGGGTTTTCTTGCCAGGAATTTCCCGCCGGCGCGTATATTCATGGGGGATTCCGGTTCGGTGACCCTTGGTTTTTTTGCGGGAGCGTTCTCCCTTTGGGGAGCGGGAAAGGGGATATTTCCGATTTGGGTGGCAGTGTTGATTTTTTCCCCTTTCATCGTCGATGCGTCGGTGGTTCTTCTCAGACGATCCCTGCTGGGAGAAAGGGTATGGGAGCCGCATCGCTGCCATTATTATCAACGCCTCGTGCGGTTGGGGTGGGGGCACAAAAAAACGGTGCTGGCGGAATACGGGCTGATGCTCGCCGTCGGGGCTTCCGCCCTGCTTTTTCGTGATGCTTCCGGGATGATCGTCGCATTGGTCCTGCTGGTGTGGGCAGGCCTGTTCACCGCAGCCATGGTCGGGGTGCACCGGCTGGAACGGATGAACAGCGCAGACCATCCGGCCACCTGAAAGGACAAGGAATGTTTTCTCAACTGAAAAACATCAACTTCTGGATCGTCCTCGGCGTCGATGTCCTGCTGCTCGCCGCCGCGCATCTTCTGGCCTATATCATCCGTTTCGACAACCAGCTGAGTCCCCTCGAATGGGGCTATATCCGTACCGTTCTGCCGGGGCTTATCCTGCTCAAGGTCTTGATCTTCTTCATATTCGGCCTCTATCGCGGCATGTGGCGCTATACCGGCATCGTCGATCTCTTCCACATCGTCAAGGCCTGCGTCGTAGCCTTTCTGGCGGCCACCGCCCTGCTGCTCATCGCCTTTCGCTTTGAGGGATTGTCGCGATCGGTCTTCATCCTCGACACCCTGCTCACCTTTCTGTTGATCTCCGGCCACCGCATCATCCTGCGCCTGTTCTACCAGCGTTCCAACCGCTTTCTGTTTTCCATCGGCCGGATGGGCAAGGCGGAAAAACGGCGCAAGCTGTTGATCCTGGGTGCCGGCGACGCCGCTGAGAAGGTGGTGCGGGAGATCCACGACAACCCCCAACTCCCGTACACGGTCGTCGGTTTTCTCGACGATCATCCGGGGAAGATCGGTAAGCGCATCCACGGCATCCTGGTCATGGCGGCCATCGACGACCTGCCCGAGGTCGCGGCAAAGACGCTGCCCGACGAGATCCTCATCGCCATCCCGTCGGCGGACCGGGAACAGATGAACCGGATCGTCGAATTATGCCAGCCCTTGGGGATTCCCTACAAGACCCTGCCGGGGATGGGGGAGATTATCGACGGCAGGGTTTCCATCAAGGCGATCCGCGACGTGTCCTACAAGGACCTGCTCGGCCGGCCGCCGGTACGGCTGGAACTGCCGAAAATCGACGAGGTGCTGCACGATCGGACCGTACTGGTCACCGGCGCCGGCGGCTCCATCGGTTCCGAGCTCTGCCGGCAGATCCTGCGTTTCCACCCGGCCCGGCTCATCCTTCTCGACGCCAGCGAGGAGAATCTCTACCGGATCGAGATGGAGATCCTCCACGAGCGGGGTTGGCAGGGCTATGTCCCCATCCTCGGCAAGGTGCAGAACCGGACCCTGCTGGAACACGTCTTCGCCCGGTATCGGCCGGCCGTTGTCTTCCACGCCGCAGCCTACAAGCATGTGCCGCTGGTCGAGAACAACCCGTGGGAGGCGGTGTTCAACAACATCATCGCCACCCGCACCCTGCTCGATGCCGCGCTCCGTTTCGGGGTGGATCGCTTTCTCCTCGTCTCCACCGACAAGGCGGTGCGGCCCACCAACGTCATGGGCGCCTCCAAACGGATAACCGAGCGGCTGATGCAGGCTTATTGCCACCGTGCTGGCGTGCTGCGGGCCCCCACCCGCTTCATGGCGGTGCGTTTCGGCAACGTCCTGGGGTCATCGGGGTCGGTGGTGCCGCTCTTTCGGCGGCAGATCGAGCTGGGCGGGCCGGTTACCGTCACCCATCCCGAGGTCACCCGCTACTTCATGTCCATCGAGGAAGCCGCCCAGCTCATCCTGCAGGCAACTGCCATGGGCGCGGGCGGTGAAATCTTCATCCTCAAAATGGGAACGCCGGTGAAGATCGCCGAGATGGCCCGCGAGGTCATCCGCCTGTGCGGGAAGGAACCGGATACCGAGATCGAGATCAAGTACATCGGCCTGCGGCCGGGCGAGAAGCTCTACGAGGAATTGATCACCGAGGGCGAGAACATCGTCCCCACCGAACATGAAGGCATCATGGTGCTTCGGGGCGAGGAATGCTCCATGGACGCCATCGAGGGGTTGCTCGACAACCTGAGCCATTCTGCCGAAAAATTCGACCCCGAAGGGATCCGCCGCGATCTGCTCGCCCTGGTTCCGGAATACCACACCGAACGACCGGTGTAATTTCAGCTGAGGAAGAAGCCATGCCCTCTGTGCTCATCGGCATCCCCGTGCTCAACAACCTGGAAATGACCAGATGCTGCCTGCGCCATCTGCTGGGCAATACGGTCATCGATCCCTCCCTGCAGGTCTCGCTGTTCATCCTCGACAACGGCTCCAGCCAGGACATCGCCGGCATGCTGCGCGCGGAATTTTCCTCGTGCCGCTTCCCGCTCCACTACCGGAAGAACCCCCGCAACCTCGGGGTGGGCATCGCCTGGAACCAGATCCTGCAGTTTTCGCCCTCTCCCCTGCCGTCCGGGGATTTGGAATACGACTTCTACGTCATCCTCAACAACGACGCCATGGTCTGTTCCGACTGGCTGCGGCCGCTGGTGGCGGCGATGGAGAGCAACCCCAGGATCGGCTGGGTATCCTGCCTGGAGAACGGTTCGCCCCTGCTGCCGGAACTGCTGGAGGCCCATGTCATTTCCAAGGCCTACCGGGTGGATCCGGCTGCTCCCTTCGATGCTGCGGCCATCGAGAGGAGCATGGCCGGCATCTATGCGAAGTGGGGAGGTTTCGACGCCTACTGCCGGATGATCCGGGAGCGTGGCCTGCCGCTGTTCAATCCCTTCCGGGGCGAGGGCCGTTCCGCCGTAGCCTTCATGGTGCGGCGGGCGATGGTCCAACAGATCGGTTTCTTTGACGAAGACTTCTGGCCCATCGGCATCGCCGAGGACCTGGAGTATTTCCTGCGCATGGAACGGATTCTGACCCCCGCCTGGCTGAGTGTGGAGCGCTATCCGGCAGAGGACAGATGGCAGGCCGGCTTCTGCGGCGCCAGCGTCGTTCATCACAACTGGTGCAGCACCCGGCACGGCAAGGATTTCGACGGCAGGAAATGGGACAAGATGCGGGAAAAATACTGGAAGGAGAAGTTCCGCAGATCGAAGAAGTACTACACCGCTCTGTTTCCAAAATAGGGACGGGACGCCGCCCTTGCGCAGAGTTCGAGCATGCGCCGGTGGTTTTCCCGGATGGAATACCGCCGGGCGGTGGCCAGCGCCCGGCTTCCCATGGCTTGTCGCCCAGGGCCATCCAGCA
>JBFLZZ010000007.1:100631-105109 GCA_040755255.1 Thermodesulfobacteriota bacterium | reverse complement strand
AGTGAAGGCCGGCCTTTCTTTGGTTCCTTTCTTTGGCCGGCAAAGAAAGGAACGCCCCGCCGGCAGGCGTCCAGCTTGGGAATATCCTCCTCGCCGGAAATAGGCTGAAGATTCGAGGTAATCAGATTTTGTTTTCCCAGCTGCCGTCACCCTGGATCTATCGGTGGGCAAGTTCACCTGCACGCATATACGACAACGACAACCGTTTCGCTGCCGCTGCACTGACAACGAAACTTTTCCGCTACCCACAGCGGCACGGCAGGATATGCACCTCCCTAGCGCACCGGGTGACGGTCCTTGGGGAAGAACCCGCTGCGGTCATCGGCAGGGGCGGCATCTATCTTTTTTCCTCGTTGTCGTTGTCATAATCGTAATCGCCGAACCCGGAGGGCTCCCTTCCTCGCCATCGCCCGAGCCGCTTGATCGAGTGAGTTACCCATGGGCGGCGCGCACCCGGAGAGATGAAAGGAGAATGTAGACCGGATCGCCACCCTTCGCTTTCGATGACGGCCAGGCTCCCGTGGCCCTCGCCATGTAGGGGCTTCACCTGTCATGGCGAGGATCGGAGTGACGAAGCGATCCAGGATTGAAAAAGAAGAGGCCGGGACCGGATTCACTCGGTCGCCGGCCTCTGCCTGGCTGTTCTGGAAATGCAACCGCGACGTGCGGCAAGCCTCAGTCGCGATAGCTGCTGTAGCTCGACCAGGAACTGGTGCCGCAGTAGGAGCCGCTGCGGTCGTAGCCGTTCTTGTCGCGACCGCTGCGGTCGTAGCCGTCCTTGTCGCGGCTGTCCTTGCTGTAGCCGTCCCAGTCGTAGCCTTCGCGGTCACAACCGCTGCGGTTGTACCCCCACCTGTCGACGTAGCAGCTCCAGTCCCACCAGTTGCAGGTGGTGGCAGGGGGATTGGCGCAGATGGCCGCAACCGTCGTTTCCGCCGCGGCGCTGCACTCCTGCCAGGATTCCACTGCCGCGGTCACCGTGTTGGTGGTGGTCTCCTTGATACAGGCAGTCTTGGTCAGGAAGACGGATTCGCCACTGGCCAGGGTGGCGATGGTGCCGACATGGCCAAGTTTGTCGTCGGTCACCACCACGTTCTCCACCGGCGTGCCGGCGTTGCTGACCGTGTAGGTGTAGGTCACCAGGTTGCCGGCCGGGCAGCTGGCTGGCGGCGGCTGACAGCCCTTGCCGTCGTGGTCGTCGCGGCTGTGGCCTTCGCGGTCGTGGCCGTTTTTGTCCCAGCCGTCCTTGTCGTAACCTTCCCGGTCGTAGCCCTCCCGGTCGCAACCGCTGCGGTCGTAGCCGTCCTTGTCCCGACCGGCGGACGTGTAGCCGTCCAGGTCGTAGCCGTTGCGGTTGTAGCCTGCCCGCTGATGGGCTTCGCGGGAATGGCCTTCGCGGCAGTGGCCGGAAACGTCGTAGCCGTCCTTGTCGTAGCCGTCCCGGTCGTAGCCGTGGCGGTTGTAGCCGGCCTTGTCGTAGCCGTCGCCATCGTAGCCCTGACGGTCGTAGCCGTTCTTGTCGCGACCGCTGCGGTCGTAGCCGTCCTTGTCGTGACCGCTACGGTCGTAACCGTAGCGGTCATGGTCGCTCCTGCTGTGGCCGAGACGGCAGCGGCCGTAACGGTTGAAGCCGTCCTTGTCGTAGCCTTCGCGGTCCTTGCCGTCACTGCCGCAACCTTCCCGGTCGTACCCGTACCAGTCGTAGCCGTCCTTGTCGTAGCCGTCCTTGTCGTAGCCGTCGTTGCCGTAGCAGGAGCCGTCGCCATAGGCCGGCTTGGGCACCGTTGCCGGATCGGCGGTCTTGGTGACCGAAAGGCCGCAGCTGGGCTGCTGGGCGGTACCGCAGTAGGAGGCGTCGTCGGAATCGCTGACCGTGGCGACAACGGCTCCATTCAGGATGAAATCGCCGGTGACGGTGGCGGTGTTGGTGTGCAGACCGGTTTCGGCGTCGAAGGGGCCGATCATGCACTCCGAGGAATCACCGGCGGCAAGGCCGGCGCTCACCGCGCAGGCGGTGTGGACGCTGTCGCTCAGCTGGATGTTGCCGAGTTCGCTGTCGCCGGTGTTGGTGACCACGAACAGGTAGGAAACCTGGCCGGCGGTGCACGGCGGCGCCGGCGGCAGGTAGGTGCAGGTTTCCTGACCGGTCTGATAGGAGCCGTCGCCGGGGTTGGTTCCGCACAGCTTGCCGCCGTGGGAGCTCTTGCCGTCGCTGACCTCGAAGTCGCCGCACTTGCTGCCGCGGCCGACATCTTCCGAGCAGTCGGTCCTGACCTTGCCGTGCAGCTGGGAGTTGACGTACACCGATACCTCGGAGGTACAGGAACCGTCGCTGTCCTTGCCGGCGAAGCGGAATTTGCCTTCCGGTTTGACATAGCCCCTGAACAGCTCGCGGCCGTTCTTGTCCTTCACCTGCACCAGCTTTTCGTACTTGCCGTGGTAGACCATGCTCAATTCACTGACCTTGCCGTCGCAGGTCTTGTCATCCCGGGTGACGGTGGTGCCGTCGTAGGGACAGAGCGGGCCGCCGTTGCGGCTGGTGCCGCTCACCACCTGGAATCTGCCGGCCACCAGCCCCGGTCCGATGGGCTGCGAGCAGCTGGTGTGGATCGAGGTGTGGTAGGAGCCGTTCAGGTAGATCTTGATGTCGGTGGTCAGCTTGCCATAGTTGTCGGCCAGGAAGAAGTTGAGCATCTCCCCCGGGGTGACCACGTTTTTCAGCAGCAGGGTGTAGCCGTCCTTGTTGACGATCTGCACCTTGGCGTTGCTGCTGCCGGTGTAGCCCAGGGTCAGTTCGCTCACCTTGCCGTCGCAGATGCCGCAGGTCGGGGAGGGATCATTGCTCTGGCAGCTCACCGCGCAGAGTTCGCCGCCGTTCAGACTGGCGCCGGCGACCACCTCGAAGTTGCCGGCAACGAGGCCCGGGCCGATGGGTTGCGAGCAGCTGGTATGGATCGAGGTGTGGAACAGGCCGCCAACGTAGAGCTTGATGGCCGGGGTCAGTCTGCCGGAGGCATCGGCCAGGCTCAGGGCAATCAGGCCTTCCGGCTGCACCGTGCCGCTGTACAGGACGTAGCCGTCCTTATTGCTGATTTTGACCGTTGTCGCCGTGGTGCCATGGTAGGCCAGGGTGAGATCGCTCACCTTGCCGTCGCACTGGCCGCAGCTGGCGCTGCCACCGCCGTCACAGGCCTCGACCTGGGGCGCGTCGGCGCAGTCGCTGATGTCGTCTGCATCCCGCCAGGTGCTGCCGCCGTCCACGGACACGTACTTTTTCACCTCGATGGCCGGGGTGGCAATCACAACGGTGGACGGGTCGTTGTCGGTGTAGGAGATGCCGTTGTGGCTGCCGGTGACGGTGGCGATGTTGGTGAAACCGGCGGTGACGTTGGTGGCGGTGCAGGTGTAGCTGGTGCTGGCGCCCGCGGCCAGATCGCCGATGACCATGGCGCAGGAGGGGACCAGCTCATCGGTCACTTCCACGCCGGAAAGCGGTGCGTCACCGGTATTGGTGACCACGATCTCGAAGGTGACGTCGCTGCCGGAGGATACCGTTCTGCTGTCCGGGCCTTCCGCCTGCTTGCGGATGTCGATGGCCGCAGCCAGCTTGGAGAAGCCGGCGTCGACGGTGAGGTTCGTCTCGCCGGCGGCCAGGGTGTAGCAGCCGGTCATGCCGGCGGCGCCGGCGTCGGAGTCGAGGGTGTCGTCGGTGCCGGCATTGGCCGGGGCGGATGCCCAGACCGAGCCGTCGGGGTTGACGAACTCGATCTTGTACTGACCCGGGGCAAGGCCTGCGAAGAGGTAGATGCCGTTGGCGTCGGTGGTGGTCGTGGCGATGAGGGCGCCGCTGCAGTCGCGCAGATTGACGGTGGCGCCGGCGATGCCGGTCTCGCCGTTATCCTGGAGGCCGTTGATGTTGGCGTCGTTCCAGACGCGGTCGCCGAGGGCGGCTTTCTTGTAGAAGCCGGCGTCGACGTTGAGATTGCTCTCGCCGGCGGCCAGAGTGTAGCAGCCGGTCATGCCGGTGGCGCCGGCATCGGAGTCGAGGCTGTCGTCACCGCCGGCGTCGGCGGTGGAGCGGGCCCAGACCGAGCCGTCGGGGTTGACGAATTCCACGGTGTAAGAGCCGGGGGCAAGGCCGGCGAAGAGGTAGTTGCCGTTGGCGTCGGTGGTGGTGGTGGCGATGAGGGCGCCGCTGCAGTCGCGCAGGTTGACGGTGGCGCCGGCGATGCCGGTCTCGCCGTTATCCTGGACGCCGTTGTTGTTGGCGTCGTTCCAGACCCGGTCGCCGAGGGCGGCTTTCTTGTAGAAGCCGGCGTCGACGGTGAGGTTCGTCTCGCCGGCGGCGAGGGTGTAGCAGCCGGTCATGCCGGTGGCGCCGGCATCGGAGTCGAGGCTGTCGTCACCGCCGGCGTCGGCGGTGGAGCGGGCCCAGACCGAGCCGTCGGGGTTGACGAATTCCACGGTGTAAGAGCCGG
>JBFLZZ010000007.1:0-100531 GCA_040755255.1 Thermodesulfobacteriota bacterium | reverse complement strand
TGCCGTTGGCGTCGGTGGTGGTGGTGGCGATGAGGGCGCCGCTGCAGTCGCGCAGGTTGACGGTGGCGCCGGCGATGCCGGTCTCGCCGTTATCCTGGACGCCGTTGTTGTTGGCGTCGTTCCAGACGCGGTCGCCGAGGGCGGCTTTCTTGTAGAAGCCGGCGTCGACGGTGAGATTGCTCTCGCCGGCGGCGAGGGTGTAGCAGCCGGTCATGCCGGTGGCGCCGGCATCGGAGTCGAGGCTGTCGTCACCGCCGGCGTCGGCGGTGGAGCGGGCCCAGACCGAGCCGTCGGGGTTGACGAAGTCCACGGTGTAAGAGCCGGGGGCAAGGCCGGCGAAGAGGTAGTTGCCGTTGGCGTCGGTGGTGGTGGTGGCGATGAGGGCGCCGCTGCAGTCGCGCAGGTTGACGGTGGCGCCGGCGATGCCGGTCTCGCCGTTATCC
Source organism: Thermodesulfobacteriota bacterium (assembly GCA_040755255.1). Lineage (GTDB taxonomy): Bacteria > Desulfobacterota > Desulfobulbia > Desulfobulbales > S012-135 > JBFLZZ01. Next base: position 100,088 of record JBFLZZ010000007.1, on the reverse strand, counting down.
TGGACGCCGTTGTTGTTGGCGTCGTTCCAGACGCGGTCGCCGAGGGCGGCTTTCTTGTAGAAGCCGGCGTCGACGGTGAGATTGCTCTCGCCGGCGGCGAGGGTGTAGCAGCCGGTCATGCCGGTGGCGCCGGCATCGGAGTCGAGGCTGTCGTCACCGCCGGCGTCGGCGGTGGAGCGGGCCCAGACCGAGCCGTCGGGGTTGACGAAGTCCACGGTGTAAGAGCCGGGGGCAAGGCCGGCGAAGAGGTAGTTGCCGTTGGCGTCGGTGGTGGTGGTGGCGATGAGGGCGCCGCTGCAGTCGCGCAGGTTGACGGTGGCGCCGGCGATGCCGGTCTCGCCGTTATCCTGGACGCCGTTGTTGTTGGCGTCGTTCCAGACGCGGTCGCCGAGGGCGGCTTTCTTGTAGAAGCCGGCGTCGACGGTGAGATTGCTCTCGCCGGCGGCGAGGGTGTAGCAGCCGGTCATGCCGGTGGCGCCGGCATCGGAGTCGAGGCTGTCGTCACCGCCGGCGTCGGCGGTGGAGCGGGCCCAGACCGAGCCGTCGGGGTTGACGAAGTCCACGGTGTAGCCGCCCGGGGCAAGGCCGGCGAAGAGGTAGTTGCCGTTGGCGTCGGTGGTGGCGGTGGCGATGAGGGCGCCGCCGCAGTCGCGCAGGTTGACGGTGGCGCCGGCGATGCCGGTCTCGCCGTTATCCTGGACGCCGTTGATGTTGGCGTCGTTCCAGACGCGGTCGCCGAGGGCGGCGTTGGGGGAGACGAAGCCGAAATCGATGGTGGTGTCGCTGGAGTTGTTGGCGGGCAAGGTGACGCTGACCGGCTGCCCGTTGACGCTGTCGCTGTCTTTGGTGTCGTCGCCCGCATTCGCGGCGGTGGGAGTGAAGATCGGATCGATGCTGGCTTCGTCGACATCGACCTCGTAGGTGCCGGCGCAGACGTCCGCGAAGGTATAGTAGCCGTCCGCGTCGGTGGTGGTCGAAAAGATGTTGCCATAGGCATCCTTCAGGGTCACGGAGGCGCCGGCGATGCCCGTTTCGCCGCTATCCTGCAAGCCGTTGCCGTTCTGGTCGTGCCAAACGAGGTCTCCGATTTTTCCCGCGCAGGTTTCCAGGGGGACGACATTGACCTGGTAGCCGAAGCTCTGGACCTGGTTGGCATTGAGAGTCGTGTTGGCATAGGCGGTGATGGAAAAGTATCCGTTGGAGGAACAGTTGGCTTCGGCGTTGTTGTTGAAGGCGCCGTTACTGTAGGGACCCTGGATGCCGGTGGTGCAGACGCTCGCGCCACTGGTCTGAAAAAGGGTGTTGGCGGAATCGGTGTAGGTCTGGAAGAAGGACGTTTTGTTGGTTGTGCCGCCCACGGCGCTGATCAGTCTGGTGGCTCCCTGCGGTGGTATGAGCAGATAGCCGTTGTCGCTGGCGCTGATTTCCAGGGTCCCGCCCGTGGCCTTTGTGCTGCTCACCGCGCTCATGTTCAATTGGGCCGAGGTCGGATCGCCGACGATGGGCTTGGAGAGGGCGGTGCTGACAATGACCCCGAAGCTGTCGATGGAACCGTTGAAGACGATCGATCCAAGCATCGGATCGGTATCGCCGGTGCCGTTGTCCTCGATCGTCTTGATCGTTCCGGCATTGGTCTGCAGCTTCAGCGAGAAAGCCGCCAGGGCAACTTCGGGAACGCAGACGGAGGCGAAGAGGCAGATGCCAGCCGTAACAGCTTGAAATTTTGTACTTTTCCCTTTTTTCTCCATTTTTTCCTCCAGGACAAGCGTGGTTGTGTAACCGGTATGGCGAATCAAGCCTTGGTAGTCGTGTATTGTGTCCGTGGTCCGATAAGAGGTCGGGCCTCTGCGCCTGTGCAGCAAAAAAAGTACCATGACCAGATAAAATACAATAATCCCATTGGTTTTAGGTAATTGTACGCATTATGCTCCTGCTGGAGCGAGGGACGGGGAAGAAATTTTCAGGAAAGCGAATTTGTATTTTCCGGAAAAGGGGAATGTGGAAAGGATGACAAAAGGTCGCGGGAGCGAGAGCAGGAACCCTGACGGAACACGTGCCCCCAATAGTAGGAAAATATTCAGAAAGAGGAGTGTGGTGGAGTGGACGGCGTGAGAGGAGGCCGCCACCGCCCCCTGCGGGTGGGCATGGCCAGGGCGCGATCGAGAAGCTGGGAGAATTCCCGTCCCGGAATCTCCCGGGCCCCCAGGCGCAGCAGATGCGGGTTGGCGATCTGGCAGTCGATGGCGAGGAAATCCCAGGTCCGCAACAGGTCGACGAGATGGGCCATGGCGACCTTGGAACTGTCGGGGAAGCGGCTGAACATGGATTCGCCGAAAAACATCCCCCCCAGGGAAACGCCGTACAGGCCGCCGGCAAGCTCGTTGTCCCGCCAGCATTCCACCGAGTGGGCGAAGCCCAGGGAGTGCAGCCGGCAGTAACTGTCGATCATCGCCCGGTCGATCCAGGTATCGCTGCCCTTTTCCCGGCGCAGGTCGGCGCAGGCGCGGATCACCCGGGGGAAGACGGTATCCACCGTGACGGTGAAGGGGGTGTGCCGAAGAGTGCGGGCGAAGCGGCGGCTGATCCGGAATTCCGCTGGGAAGAGGAGACAGCGCGGCGACGGTGCCCACCAGAGGATGGGTTCCCCGGGCGAGTACCAGGGGAAGATGCCGGAGCGGTAGGCGAGCAGCAGCCGCTCCACCGAGAGATCGCCGCCGACGGCGAGCAGGCCGTCCGCACGCGCCAGTTCCGGCGGCGGAAAGAGCAGGGATTCGCTCAGACGAAATACCGGCATGGCCTTCGCTCTGTCTGGAAAGGGATACGTGTGCAACTCATTGACAGCATTGGCATGTAGGGTCCATGTCGGGTGGCGCCGGTTCCATGTCTGCCGATGTCAGCTTGGCGGGCAGGCGAGGCTTGCGTATTGTACAGCCAGGAGCAGATAAGGCAAGGCGGCCGCCGCCAGCGGCAGCCCTGCCAAGCAACAGGACAAGGAGGACCATCATGCGCACCTGGATAGTCATCGTTATGTTGATCGCGGCCCTGGCAACGGGCCTGCCGGCCGCGGCCGGCGACCGCGCCACCGGCGGGCTGCTGCTGGGAGCTGGTTCCGGCGCCCTCATCGGCCAGGCCATCGGCCGGGATACCGAGGCGACCCTGCTGGGAACCGCGGTGGGCGGCGTGCTCGGTTACATCGTCGGCAACGAGGCGGAGAAGGACTACCGTTCGGGGCCGACCCACGCCTACCGCTACGACGAGCCGGTCTACTACGAGGGCGAGCGAGGCCGGGGAGAATGCGGACCCTGCCGGGAGGCGGAAATCCTCGGGACCGTGGACGGCGAAGCGCGCACCATCGTTGCCACCGTTTGTCGTGATCGTTACGGCCGCTGGCTGGTACGCGACGATCGGCCGGTGATGGTGCGCAGCCGGCCGGTGGTTTACCGCGAGCCGGTCCCCGTCGTCTACCGTTATCGCGAGCCGGTTCCGGTGTTCAATATCGGCCTCGGCTGGTTCGGCGGCCACTCCGATCATCGTCGCGGTCATGCGCCGCGCTGGAGCCATCACGAGCGCTGGCGGGAGCATGACGGCTACCGGGATGGTCACGGCCATCGGCGCGACGACCACCGCCGGGAGCGCGGCCGCCATCGCTGACACCCGCATGTGGAATCGGCGGCGGGAATGAAACCGCCGCCGTCTCCGCTGAACCAGGACCGCCCCGCTGCCACGGGCGGATTCATCGTCAGAACCAGCCCTTTCTCTTGAAGGCGGCGATCATGCCGCCGGCCACCGCCACCATCAGCAACAGCACCGCCGGGTAGCCGTAGCGCCAGTTCAGCTCCGGCATGTTGTACGGACTGGCGCCGGTGTTGAAGTTCATGCCGTAGAGGCCGACGATGAAGGTGAGCGGGATGAAGATGGCGGCAAAGATGGTGAGCACCTTCATCACCTCGTTCAACCGGTTGCTCACCGTCGACAGGTAGACGTCGAGCAGGCTGGTGACGATGTCGCGCAGGGTCTCGACGGAATCGAGGATCTGGATGGTGTGGTCGGCGAGGTCCTTGAGAAAGGGGTGAACCGCTTCGGAGATGAAGGGCAGATCATCGCGGTGGAGCGAGTTGATCATCTCGCGCAGCGGCCAGATGGATTTCCTGAGCAGGGTCATCTCCCGTTTCAGTTTGTGGATCCGGGAGACGGTCCACTTGTCGGCCTCCTCGATGACCTCCTCCTCCAGATCCTCGGTCATCGTCTCCAGTCGTTCCAGCAGGGAAAAGTAGCGGTCGATCACCGTGTCGAGAACGGAATGGGCGAGATAGTCGGCACCCATTTTGCGGATCCGTCCCTTGCCGGCGGTGATCCGCTGGCGGATGGCGTCGAAGGCGGAGGAGCCTCGCTCCTGGAAGGTGAGCAGCAGACCGTTGCTGATCACCATGCCGACCTGATCGAGTTCGATTTCCCCTTCGCTTTCGTTGTAGAGAGGCAGGCGGACGACGATGAAGAGATAGTCGTCGTAGATGTCCAGTTTGGGTCGCTGGGTGGTGTTGAGGATGTCTTCGACGGTGAGCGGATGGAGGTTGAAGCGGCGGCCGACCTCCTCCACCACCGGTACGTCGTGCAGACCGGCGACGTCGAGCCAGGACACGCCCCCGGGTTCGGGGGCCAGGGCCGGCAAGGGGGTGGTCAGGGTCGACGTTTCGGCCCAGTCGGCGGAAAAGGTGGTGAGGGTGAGGGTGGGGGACTGGACATGCCGTTCGCCGATGTAAATGGCGCTGCCGGGGGGCAGGCCGGTCTTGCGTGCCGGGGAGAGGAGTTCTTCGTTCATGGAGCGCCTGCCGGGTGCGGGTTGGGCGGCCTTGGAATCATGGTCGCCGCCGGGTGTTTCCCGGCAGGGTAGCCCATCGGCCGCCGGAACTCAACCATCCGCTTTCTTCCTGGCGGAAAGACGTGTATGATGACCTGGCGGCACCACCACCATGGAAATCGGAACCACCACCGAATACATCAAGTTTTTCGCGGCGCTGATGGCCATCGTCAACCCGGTCGGCGCGGTGCCGGTGTTCATCAACCTCACCTCGGCGCAGCCGGAGGCGGCCAGACGGCAGACAAGCCGGGCGGCGGCGACGAGCACCGGCATCATCCTCCTGGTGGTGCTGGTTTCCGGCGAGGTGATCCTCAACTTCTTCGGCATCACCGTCGCCTCCTTCCGGGTGGGCGGCGGCATTCTCATCCTGCTGATGGCGATTTCCATGCTGCACGCCAAGATGAGCGACGTCAAGCACACCGAGGAGGAGGCGCTCGACTCCGAGTCCCGTGAGGCGGTGGGGGTGGTGCCGCTCGGCACGCCGCTTCTGGCCGGCCCCGGCGCGATCAGCACCGTCATTCTCACCGCCCAGCGCTACGGCTCGCCCAGCCATTACCTCATCCTCGCCGGCGAGATCATCCTTCTCACCGTGATCACCTGGCTGACCCTGCTCGCCGCTCCCTGGGTGTCACGGATGCTCGGCCGCACCGGCATCAACATTGTCACCCGACTGATGGGGCTGATCATGGCCGCGGTGGGAGTGGAGTTCATCGCGAGCGGTCTCCGGCAGCTGTTTCCGGTGCTGGGGTAGGGGAACAGCGCTCGTTGGCGGCGCGTGAAGTTATGTGGAAGGAAACCATGCGTTGTCAGCGAAGCGGCAGCGAAACGGTTGTCATTATCGTAATCGTAATCGGATGCGACTGACGACAACGACAACGACAAAGAGGGAGACACGGCCCCCCCGTCTCCTCTGCGCCCTCCGCGGGAAAATGGAGGCATACCCATGAGAACCAGGAAATGTGAGGTTGCGATCGTCGGCGCCGGCAGCGCCGGGCTCTCCGCCCTCGACGAGGTACGGAAGCGGACCGAGGATTACCTCCTCATCGACGGGGGGCCGCTGGGCAGCAGCTGCGCCCGGGTGGCGTGCATGCCGACCAAGACCCTGATCGAGGCGGCCAACGGATTCCACCGCCGGCTGTTCGCCGCCCGGGTCGGGGTCCGGGGCGGGGAGGCGGCCGTTGCCGACATCCCGGCCGTGCTCAGCTATGTGCGCGAAAAACGCGACTACTTCGTCGCCGGCATGGTCGACTACACCCGCGAGCAGGGAGAGCGCTTCATCGAGGGCCGGGCACGCTTCGTCGCCGCCAATGTCCTCGAAGCGGGCGGACTGCGCATCGAGGCGGACAAGGTGGTCATCGCCACCGGTTCCCGGCCGGTGTACCCGGCGGCGTGGGAGCCCTGCCGGAGCTGGCTGCTGACCACCGACGAACTGTTCGAACAGGAAGACCTGCCGCCGACCATGGCGGTGATCGGCCTCGGGCCCGCCGGTCTCGAACTGGCCCAGGCCCTTGGCCGGCTCGGCCTTGCGGTGACCGGCATCGACGCTGCCGCCATGGTCGGCGGCATCAGCGATCCGCGGGTCAATGCGGCGGCGGTGGCCGCCCTCGGCCGGGAACTGCCCCTGTTTCTCGAAAGGCGGGTGGCGTTGAGCCCGGCCGGCGACCTGGTCCGCATCGATCTCGGCGACCGGGTTCTTGAGGTGGGGCGCATTCTGGTTGCCACCGGCCGGCGGCCCAACCTCGACGGCCTCGGCCTGGAAGAGACCGGCGCCCAACTCGACGGCCGCGGTATCCCGCTCTACAACCCCCGCACCCTGCAGGTCGGCAACCTGCCGATTTTCCTCACCGGCGACGCCAACGGCGATCGCGCCATTCTCCACGAGGCCATCGACGAGGGGCTGATCGCCGGTTTCAACGCGGTGAGCCCGGAAATCCACTGCTTCCAGCGGCGGACGCCGCTGGCCATCGCCTTTACCGAGCCCAACCTGGCCACGGTGGGAAGCCGGTTTTCCGATCTGGCACCGGCGGGGGTGGCGATCGGCGAGTACGATTTCGGCAAGCAGTCGCGGGCCCTGATGAGCGGCGACAACGCCGGACTGCTGCGGGTGTACATCGACCGCGGCCGCGGCGTGCTCACGGGCGCCGAACTGGCCGCGCCGGCCGGCGAACACCTGGCGCAGATGCTCGCCTGGGCGGTGCAGGCGGAGATGACCGTCGACCAGCTGCTCGCCATGCCCTGGTACCATCCGGTGGTGGCGGAGGGACTGCGGTCGGCCCTCGGCGGGGCGGCCCGGGAACTCGGTCGCGATTTTGCCGTCGGGGATCTGCTCTGCGCCGCTGCCCCGCAGAAATGCCTCGGCTGAGGACGGGGAGGGAATGATGGCCAGGATAAAGACCCTGCTGCTCCTGCTGCTTTCCGGTCTGGCGGGCATCTTTCTGGCGCAGAACGCCGCCACCGTCGAGATCAGATTCTTCGTCTGGCGCCTCGCCATGCCGGGTGCCCTGCTCGTGCTGCTGCTGCTGGGCGCCGGTATCGGCATCGGGCTGATCGCCGGCAGTTTTCTCCGGCGGAAGGGAGACGGCGGTGCGGGCTGAAGGACAGCGGGTGGTGGTGCTGGGCGCCAGCGTCAAGCCCGCGCGTTACAGCAACCAGGCGATCCGGCTGCTGCTGGAAAAGGGCCATCAGGTGATCCCGGTGCATCCCGTCCTCAACGAGGTGTGCGGCCTGCCGGTGGCGGCGAGCCTGGATGCGGTCGCCCCGCCGGTGGATACCCTCACCATGTACGTCGGTCCGCAGGTTTCCACCCCGCTCGCCGGTGCCATTCTGCGGTTGCGCCCCGGCCGGGTGATCTTCAATCCCGGTTCCGAGAACCCGGAACTGGAGGCGGTTCTGCGGGCGGCGGCCATCCCCTGGGAACATGCCTGCACCCTGGTGCTGCTCCGCACCGGTCAGTTCGCCTTCTGAATTGACATCAAGAGGAACGATCGCGGTGAATGTCGTGGTTGTTGATACCTCGGCGTTGATCCGATTTTCCTCGTCCTGGCGCGGAAGAAAGGCGCCCGTCTGCTTACCGCCGATGACAGGCCGGCCCGGGTGGCCGCGGCTCACTGAAGCTTTTTTTCGTCTGTCGCTCCAACCTGTCGCGGCACCAGGCCGATGACCTTCCATCCCGCCGCCGGCGTTGGCTTCAGGCCGTCGGCGAAAAGGTGGAGCCGGTCCCTGGGGTCGATGGCGAACAGCGGCACCGTGTGCTCCGCCCGCCGCAGATACTCCTCGAAACCGAACTGCTCGGTCAGTTCGGTGGTGCGGATCTCGCCGCCGCCGGCCAGTTCCTCGCTCAGCCGGGCGAAGGTGACCTCCGGACCGAACAGGGTCCTGCCGCGCAGTTTTCCCGTCACCCTGCGGTTGGCCGCCACCTTTTCCTCCTTCCGCGACCGCAGCACGAACACCTCCCGCTCCCCCAGTTCCATCCGGTAATGCATTGCCGCCAGCTGGTTCAGCCGCTCGGTGGGCGAGAGCCCCAGCATGCGGCCGATGCCGACCAGATCGATGTTGCGTTCGGCATGTTCGGAGATGGGGTTGCCGTAGTAGGTTGCCAGTCCCGCCATCTTCGCCTTCATGATGTTGTCCCAGTTGGCCTCGGCCAGCAGAACCCGGAAGCCGTTGTCGAGAAGGGCGCGGCCGATGGCACGGGCGACGCCGTTGGCGCCGATGATGAGAAAGCCGCGCGGCTCGGGTTCCGCCACCCCCAGCAGGTGGGCGATGGGTCGGGCGGTGAGCGACTGGAGGACCACCGTGCCGACGATCACCAGAAAGGTCAGCGGCACCAGCAGGTCGGCCTCGGGATAGCCCCGCTGTTCGAGCTTGAGGGCGAAGAGGGCAGCCACCGCCGCGGCCACGATCCCCCGCGGCGCGATCCAGGCAAGCATGTGCCGCTCTCCCCAGCTGAGCCGGGAACTGCAAGCCGAGACCATGACGTTCAGCGGTCGCGACAGGAACTGGATGGAGAGGAAAACCAGGAAGCCGCCCCAGCCCAGTCGGGCGAAATCGGCAAAGTGGATGCGCGCCGCCAGGAAGATGAACAGCAGGGAGATGAGGAGCACGCTCAGGGTTTCCTTGAAATCGAGGATCTCGTCGACGTCTACCCCCTTCATGTTGGCGAGCCACACCCCCATGACGGTGACGGTGACCAGGCCCGACTCCTCCTGCAGCAGGTTGGAGGCGGCAAAGGCGGCGAGGACCAAGGCCAGCGAGGCCACCTTCTGCAGGTACTCGGGCAGCCAGTGATTGCGCAGGCTGATACCGAACAGCCAGCCGCAGGCCGCGCCGATGGACAGGCCGACCCCGAAGATCCTGGCCAGCGTCGCCAGGGTGCTGTTGATGCCGCCGCCGGCGGAAGTGACGATGAACTGGTAGACGAGCACTGCCAGGGAGGCGCCCAGCGGGTCGATGACGATCCCCTCCCAGCGGAGAACGTTGGAGATGGAGGCGGTGGGGCGGACGGTGCGCAGCATGGGAACGATGACCGTGGGACCGGTGACCACGGTGACCGCGCCGAAGAGAAAGGAGATTTCCCAGGAGAAATCGAGGGCGTACCGGGTCGCCAGGGTGGTGATCATCCAGGTGACCGCGAGTCCCCAGGTGAGCAGGTTGCGCACCACCCGGGCAAGTCCGCTGATTTCCTCCCATTTCAGGGTGAGGCTGCCCTCGAAGAGGATGACCGCCACCGAAAGGGAGATGAAGGGGAAGAACATGGGGCCGAGCAGGGTCTCCGGCTCCAGTATTCCGAGAAGCGGCCCGGCAACGATGCCGGCGAGCAGCAGGAAGATGATCGCCGGCAGCTTGACCCGCCAGGCGAACCACTGGCAGAGGATACCGACCGTAATGGTGGCGGCGAGGGTGGGGCCGACGGGGCTGTGCATGGTTGACCGGGAAGATTGTTTCGCCGCCCGATCCGGGGCGTCATCGGGGCGGCCGGGCGCGGACGGCAAGCATACCATGCCGGCGGCAAATGGTCATCGGCAATGATGCGAGGCGGCTCAGGCGCGGCGGGGCGGAGAGTGGAGAAGGGCGAGGCAGCGCACCGCATGCCAGGTGGCGTCGAGAAAGGGGGCGGCGGCCGGGTTGCGGGAAAATCCGCCGGCGCCGGTCTGGCAGGAGAGGAGAAAACGGAAGAGGCCGCCCGGATCCGTGGGTTCCGCCCCCAGCAGAGCCAGCGCCGCCAGCGCGCCATGACAGTTCTCGATGAAGGAAGTGGTGCCGGGGTAGAAGCCGAAGCCGCCGTCGCCGTTCTGCGAGCGCCGGATCCAGTCGGTCAGGACGGGAACGGCCAGCGGCAGGTCGAGGGCAGCGCGGACGAATACGTATCTGGCCGCGTCGGTCAGGGTGGGGTATTCCGGCAGTTCCACCGATGGCTCCGGCAGGAGCCGATGCGGCGGCAGGTCCAGGATCTCGCGGGCGATCCGCACCGCGCACCAGGCGGTGGTCAGCGGCTCCTCGGCGGTGGGGGCGGAGGCGAACCGGCGGTGGATCCGTTCCCCGTCGGCGGCGAGCCCCAGCCGGTGTCCGAGGGAGAGGAGCTGGAAGGTGGTCAGGATCCCCAGCCAGGGCAGGGCCAGCTTGTGAACGACGAAGTCGGCGAGATTCCGGTCGAGGTCGGTGCGGTGAGGGGGCGTGCCGCCCAGGCCGGCCAGGTCGTCGAGGATGGCCACCGCCTGGAAGGTGTCCTGGATGGTGGCAGGCAGCCGCGGCGTCGCCCCGTAGCCGCCGCTGGTCTTACGGCGTTTCTCGACAAAGGCGGCTATCCTGTCGAAATCGAAGGCATGTTCCATGTCAGCCCCTTCCGGTCCGTCGATCGCCCAGGCTTCGGTCGGCCAGAACCTTTCCCAGGGTTTCGGCGAGGGTGGCGCTCAGGGGAGCGGGAAAACGGCCGTCTCCGTCCAGCAGGCGTTGGTTCATCTCGAGCTCGATGCCCAGGTAGCGATCCCCCGGGAATTGGCGGCGCAGCGCGGTGGTGAGACCGTCGGCAACGCCGCGGTAGGGGGAGTTGCGACGGACGGCGAGCCCAGGCGCCCCGCTGTCGAGCAGGTTTTGCCAGGCGCGGCAGAAATCCCGTTCCGCCGGGCGGGCCGGATCGTAGAGCAGGCCGATGTCCGCCCGCCGGCGGATGGTGTCCAGCACCGGGGTGAAGCTGTGTACCGCGATGTGGACGACGGTGGCGCCTGCGGCGATGCGGTCGCCGACCGCCGTCAGGACCGCCCGCCGATGCGGCAGATAGAAGCGGTCGACGAGTCCCTGCCGCTGCTCCTGGTCGAGTCCCCGGGTGAATGCGGAGAAGAGCCGGGGGTGGTGGCGGGAACGGTTGCAGTCGATGAGCAGCCGGCTCGTCTCGGTGAAGAGGAGAGGCGCGGCGAGGGCGGCGGCCAGGCGCCGCGCCAGATCCAGGGCGCCACCATCCCAGCCGCGGTGGGAACCGAGTATCTCCTCCCCGCCGCTGAACAGGCCGGCATAGACCGCCGGGATCCGGCAGCCGCCATGCTCGCAGGTGAAGACGAGCTCCGGCCGGTCAGGGCAGAAAGAGGCGGCCGGCGGCAAGGCAGTCGCGGAGTTCGCCATAGATCTCCCTGAGACGTCCACGGTTCGGATGGGTTCCGGCGGCGGCCAGCAGCCGGCTTGCCAGGCTGCCGTGTTGAAGGATCTTGCCGAAGGTGCGCCGGCCGGCTTCCTCCCCCTTCTCCCAGAAGGGCAGGCTGCCTTCATGGAGGTGGCGCCACAGTTCGGCGGCGGTGGCGCGTGTTCCCGGGAAGCCGAGCAATTCCAGATAGGAACGGTCATCGATGACCGCATCCTCCCCCTTCTCCAGGGTGGCGAGGAACATGGGGAGCAGCCGCTCCTCCCGCGCCTGGCGCAGCCGTTCCGCTTCGCTCCACACCCCATTGTCCAGCGCCTGCAGTACCGCGATGATCGCCGCGGCGATCGCCAGATCCGCCTGGGGGCATTCCTGCAGGTCCAGGATTCGGATCTCGATGGCGGACCGTTCGAAACGGGCGATGGCGCCGCGGGAATTGAGCCATTCGAACTGGAGCAGCCCTTCGGGATCGTGGGGGCGGATGTCTGCGTAGATGCGCCCCAGGATGGAGGTGTGGTACTGGGCGCGGCTGAAGCAGGGTTCCGGGATCACCTTGCCGGTGATGATCGGCAGTCGGCGCTGGTTGTGGCGGTAGAACTCCAGCCGGTTGTCATGGCGCCCAGTCGGGCGGCCGTCGACGAAGGGGGAGCTGGCGGCGATGGCCGGCAGCAGGGGCAGGAGCACGCGGATCGCGGCGTGCAGGCGGCCGAATTCCTCGTCGCCGTTGAAGGCGAGGTTGATGTGGGTGGACTGCAGGTTGGACCAGCCGTGGCCGCGGCAGTCGAAGATGCGGTTGTAGGCGGCGTAGATCTCGGCGTTGTCGTGGGGCCAGAGCCGGGTTTCGCCGGCGGGGTCCATCCACGGGTGCATGGCGGTGGGCAGCAGCCGGCCGCCCATGGGGGCGAGCAGGGAGTTGATCGCCGTCACCTCGTTCTGGAAGCGGTCGGCGAGCCCGGTCAAAGACCCCACCGGCCGGCCGTTCTTGATCTCGATGACGTGCAGCACCAGTTCGTTGGACCAGCCGAGAAGGCCGCGGTCGACCTCGCTGGCCGCCCCTCCGGCCGCCTCGGCCAGGACCTGATCGGCGATCGGCAGTACGTTCAGGCTGGCCAGGTCGGTGATCATGTATTCGAGTTCGATGCCGAAGCCCTGGAAGATATGCGGTGTTTCTTCGCTGTTCATCTGTCCCGGAATGTGTTTCGAAAGGTTATAACGCTCGTTGTCGTTGTCGTCACCGCACATGCCCGTCGTCCACGACCAGGACAACGACGGTGGCGAAGAAGACTTTCCGGGGAACGGTCATCTCTGGTTCCCCAGGCCGTTCTGCCGTCGGGAGCCGGCCGGCTGGGCGGTCATCGCCTCGCCCCCCTTCCGCATCTCGATCCGGTCCATGAACACCCCCATCACCTCCCGGTAGAGCCCGTCCTTGAGGACTGCATCCTCGATGCCCGCGTCGATGTTGGGGTTGTCGTTGATCTCGATGAGGTAGAGCCTGCCCCGCGACTCCTTGATGTCGACGCCGTAGAGCCCGTCGCCGATCAGGTCGGCGGCCTTGACGGCGGTGGCGATCACCTCGGGCGGCGCCGATTCCACCGGTACCGTTTCCGACATGCCGTCGCAGGTTTTTCTGCCGCGCTCGTCGCGTTTGATGATCTGCCAGTGCTTGTCGGCCATGAAGTATTTGCAGGCGTAGAGCGGCCGCCGGTTGAAGACGCCGACCCGCCAGTCGAAGCTGGTGGGGAGGAATTCCTGGGCGATGACCAGGTCGGAGCGCTCCAGCAGCTTCTGCAGCTGTTCGCGCAACTCATCCCGGGTCTCCACCTTGTAGACCCCCTGGGAGAAGGAGCTGTCCGGCTGCTTGAGGATGCAGGGCAGGCCGAGGCGGCCTTCCAGCCCGGCGGCGTTGTCCTTGTGGACGATGATCGTCCGCGGGATGGGGATCCGGTTGCGGGAAAGCAGTTCGGCGAGAAAGACCTTGTTGGTGCACTTGAGGATGGATTCCGGGTCGTCGACCACCACCAGCCGCTTGGCGGCGGCGCGGCGGGCGAACCGGTAGGTGTGGTGGTTGACGCTGGTGGTTTCACGGATGAAGAGGCCGTCGAATTCCGCCAAGCGGCCGTAGTCGTTCTTGGTGATCAGTTCGGCGCAGAGGCCGACCTGCTCCGCCGCCCTGACGAATTTCTGCAGGGCGCGGCGGTTGGAGGGCGGCTCCTTCTCGTCGGGATCGTGGAGGATGGCGAGGTCGAAGCGGCAGCCGGCCTTGGGCCGGCGCGACTGGCGGCTTTTGAAGTACTGGTTCGCCTTGTCGATGACGAAGGCGTGGTGGTCTTCGGGGATTTCGCTGGCGGCGATCGGTCGGATGTTCTGCAGCAGCCATTTTCCCCCCTTTTCGTGGTAGACGAAGGTGGCGCGGAGAAAGGGGGCGCGGAAGAGCTTGAACAGTTCCTGGCTCAGGGTTTCGTAGCGTTTGGCCAGGTTGTGGCCGAAGTAGATGGAAAGCACGAAATCCCGGGAGCGGAGTTTGCCCAGGCTGGACTGGATGTGGGCGTCGAGGTTCTCGGCGGCCAGCTTGACGATGGTCTGCGACTTCAGATCCTGGATGGTGGTGATGTCGGGCAGTGGTTTGTGGCCGCGGGCGGCGGCCAGGAGCGACACGTAGTAACCGGTGGACTGGTAGCGGTAGGAGCGGCAGAGGTTGAAGACCCTGGCGGTGCGCAGCGCCGCGAACTCCTCGCCGGTGAGGTAGGATTTGGCGGCGACGATGCGGGCATCCGACAGCTTGAGCGGCCAGTCCTTGGGGTCGTTGACGACGATGAGATGGGGCATGGTTCTCCTTGCCGGCTGTCCGCCCCGGCGTTAGAGCGAACGGCGGGAGGGTTGGGTTATTTTCGTTTTGGCCCGATGATCAGCAGGTTGGCGTCGTGGGTGAGGACGCCGAGCAGCACCGCCCCGAGCACCCGGCCGATGTCGACCGTGTAGTAGTTGTCGCCGGAGACCGGATTCCGGCCGTAGGGATCGGCCACCTCGACGCTGCGGGTCACCTTGTCGTATCCGTGGAGGACGACGAAATGGCCGGCCGGTTCACCGCGGACGTCGTCGCTGATGCCGTCGTGGCCGTACTCGCGCATGGCGTGGTAGAGGTAGGTGGAACTCAGCCCGGTCAGGATCGGCAGGTTCTTTTTGAGGAAGCGGCGGATGAGACCCAGGGTCAGATCCTCGAAATGGAGGCTGCCTCCCCGGCGCAGGAACTGCAGATAGCCGGCGGTGGCAGTCCACAGTTTCCTGTCGGTCTTGACCTCCGCCTGCCTGCACAGCCGGTCGGCAAGATCGACCGGCTGCCCCCCCCGGAACCAGGACGGATCGAAGACATGCAGGTTGTAGGTGAAGATCCGCGCCGAATATCCCCTGGCCAGGGCGTGGCAGGCGAGAAAGACCGCCAGGGTGCCGCCGCTTTCCAGACAGGGGACTTCGCGGATCACCTGGGCCAGCGAAATGGAGTCGCCGAAGTAGCCGTAGATCGCATGCAGACAGGTGGGGCCGCAACTGGTGTCGTCCGGTTGCGGCAGAATGTTGAAGGCTAGGGTCTGCTGCGGGGTCAACGGCGCGGGTCCTATTCCGTCGGCCAGCTGAGCTGCACCGCGGTCTGACCGCTGGCGCCGACGCTGACGTTCGCCTCCCGGCCGGCGCCGTCGGCCCGCTTCGCCTCGACCAGGTAGTCGCCCGCCGGCAGGTCGACGAACAGCCACGGCCCGGCATCTTCCGTCCGGAAGACCTCCTTGCCGCCGCTGGCGATGGTCACCGCGATCCCGGCGAGCAGGCTGCCGCTTTTCTCGGCGAAGATCAGTTTCAGGGAGTACTCGGGGTGGGCGACGGACCGCTCCGAACGGCTGATGCCGGTGGACAGGGATTCGATCGTCTGGCCTTCGGCGGCTGTGGCGGCGAGAAGCAGCATCACGGCAACGATGGCCGGCGGCAGGGCGTTTCCGAGTTTTCTCATGGCGTTCCTCCTTGTGGACCGAAAGGGGTCATGCCCGCCGCGCTGCCGCCCGATTCCGGGAGCCGGCGGCGGGTTGCTCCCCATTGTCTACCACAGCCCGGCGAAGAAAATCCACCGGTCATTCCGGTTTTCTGCCGCCGGCCGCAGGAGGCTGCAGCAGGCCGCCGGCGGCGCCCAGGCGGCGGACGAGTTCGATGAATCTGTCGGGCAGGGGCAGATCGCGGTCCCGGATCAGCAGGCCGATGCGGTCGGCTTCGTCCAAGGCGGTGGTGGCGGGCATGCCTTCCATCAGGTCGCAGAGGCACTGCATCCTGAGGGCATCGGTGAGCGGAATCCGCAACCGGTCGAGATTTCGGGCGAGGTCCCGGATTTCCTCCTCGATCAGCCCTCCCCGGGTCGCGATGAACCCGGCGAGGGGCTCCCGGCGGTTGTCCATGCCGAAGAGGCGGTTGATCAGCGCGCCGTTGAGCAGGTCGCGGTCGCGTTCGGCGAGGGCGGGGTGGCGGCGGGCGAGCTGGCTGCGCAGTTCCTGGAAGAGGAGCAGTTGGACGATCTCGACCCCTTCTCGGACGATGGGGATCAGTCGGCTCTCGAAGGTGGCGGCCGGCGGCGGGTTCTGTTCACTGGTCATGGAAGGCGGCGGTCTCGATGGTGGCGGGACGGCGCCCGCGCGGTGTTTTTTCTGGAGGACGTCCAACTATAGCAGGGGACGGAGGGAAAGAAAAGGGCGGGCAACCATCGCCCCGACGGGAGGGGGGCTGAGGCCGAGCCGCAAGGACCAATCCCGGTAAGGCAGCGGGAGGAAAGCGGGGATTGGTGCGCCTGGATGGGATGCGGCGCCTGGAAAATTATTTCCCATGTCGCGCCGTGAACTGCTAGGATCGGAATGAGGCCTCTCCAGGCCGTCTTAACAAAAAGATCCCGCGCCCAGGTCGGGATACCGGGGGCCAGGCATGCGAGTCGTCGACACTTTGCTTGCTGAAGGAAGCCGTTCCGCCGCGGCATTTTTCGTTTTCCTGTTGCTGGTTCTGCCTGTCACCCCTCTTTTTGCCCAAGTGCAGCGGTTGCCGTCGGTCACTCCCAACGCCGAGGAGACCGGGCCGTCCCCGCGGGTGGTCGGGCGACAGTTCCCCGTCGTGGTCCCCGATCTCTCGGGTCTCGGCCGCAGCCAGGCCGCCGCGGTGCTCACCCGGGCCGGTTTGGTGGCGGGAGAGGTGGCGGAGCGGCCGGCAGCGGTGGACAGCGAACGCATCGTCGGCCAGAAGCCGGCGGCAGGGGAACGGGTGCCGGCCGGCAGTCAGGTGGCGATGGTGGTGGCGGTCCCGCGCCTGGTAGAGGTCCCCGATCTGGCCGGACTCAGCCGGGAACGGGCCCTGGCGACCCTGGAAAAATACGGGCTGGGAAAGGGGGCGGTGCAGGAAACCTCCTCGGCCCGGCCCCAGGGGACGGTGATAGGTCAGCAACCGGCCGCGGGCAGCCGGGTCGCCGCCGGAACGCCGGTGGCGGTCACCGTCGCCGTCGGCGAAACGGTTCAGGTGCCCGATCTGGCCGGGCTTTCCCGGGACGAGGGCATCCGACTTCTTGGCCGGAGTCAACTCAACGTCGGCGCCATCGGTGAGCGGCAGGATGTTCGCCCGGCGAATACTATTGTCGCGCAGAAGCCGCCCGCGGGTGCAGTCGTCCCCCCCTGGACACCGGTCGCTTTCGCCGTTGCGGCGGCGCGGCCCGTCGAAGTGCCGGATCTGCGCGGCCTGAAACTTGCCAGGGCGGAGGCGGTGCTGCGCAAGGCAGGTCTTGCGTCCGGCGAGGTTCGTAACCGGCCGTCGCCGCAACCGGAGAACACGGTTATCGGTCAGGAACCGCCGCCGGGGACCAAAGTCGATGTCGGCGCCGCGGTGGCGATGGCGGTCGCGGTCCCGGAGATCGTGGAGGTTCCCGGAGTTGTCGGAGAATCATCCGCGCGGGCCGGTGATATCCTTACCGGGGCTGGCTTGCGTACCGGTACCGTCACCCGGCGCGAGGGAAACGCGGCCGACGGCGTTGTCCTCGAACAGCGGCCGGCGGCCGGCACCACGCTGCGGAAAGGGGAGGCGGTGGATCTGGTCCTCTCCCGCAAGATTGCCGTGATCGTCCCCGATGTCGTCGGCATGCCGCTGGCGGAGGCGGAAGGGGTTCTGCAACGCTCGCGGCTGCGGACGGGCGCGGTCAGCCGGCGGCAGGCGGAGGCGTCGGCCGATACCGTCGTCGGCCAGCAGCCTGCGGCCGGCACCGATCTGGCCCAGGGAAGTGCGGTCGAACTGACCCTTGCCGAACCAGCCGGGCCGCAGCCGACGGTGAACAATACCGCCGTCGCCGGCGGCCAGGGGGACCAGGCCGCCGAGCTCATTGCCGTGCCCAATCTCCTCGGCGCCACGCGGGAGCAGGCATACGCGACCCTCAGCGACAGCGGCCTTGCGGTGGGCGGTGTCAGCGAACGGATCGCCGACCGCGAGCCGGGCACGATCGTCGACCAGCATCCCGGCCCCGGCAACCTGGCGGCCGGCCATACCCCCGTCGACCTGGTCATCGCCCGGCGGCCTGCCCTCGCCCTTACCTGGAAACACGGGGTTGGTGCCCTGTTTCTGGTGTTCTATGCCGGCTACCGGCTGGCGATGCGGCGGAAAGCGAGGGGAAGAGAGGGCGGCCCGGCGGCGCGGGCGGTGGCGGTGCGGCCCCATCCCGATCCGGGTCGGCAGGAGATGGACCCAGCCGGCGGGGGGATTGCCGGTCCGCTCCTGCACCTGCGGCCGCGGCGGGATTCCGGGGAGCAGCGTCTCGAATGCGACGGCGAACTCGTGGAAAAGGGAGGTGGCGGACATGGCGGCTGAACTTACCCTGCGGCAGTTCTTGTTTGCGGACGGGCAGGAACCTGCCGTCGGCAACGGGGAGGCATTCAGTTCCGCCGCGCCGGTGGCCGCGATCCGGGAGAAGCTGGCGGCTGCGGCCGATGGCCTCCCCTGGCCGGCAGTGGCCGGCGAGATCGGCCGAAACATCGCGTCGCTCCTCGATATTCCCCTGAAGGACATCCTCAGGGGCGGCTGGGAAAAGGCGGCAGAGATCAGGAAGGCCCTCGACAAGGGAACCGGTTCGCCCGGCGAGACCCTGCTCGTTCCCCTGGCCCGGCACAAGATGAGTTCCACCCACCGTCCGGCGCTGGACATCCTGCTCGGCGAGAAAAAGCTGGGCAGTATCGTCTTCAGCGTCACCCTGGCCCTGCAGCTGGAAGGGATGGTCCTCGTCGTCCGCGGCGGGGAGATCAGGGAGGTCCGCACCGGGGTCTGCCAGGGCAGCGGCCGGCTGAGTTGCGAGGATTTTCTCCTGCTGGAGAGGAAGACGGAACGGATACCCCTGCCAGGCGTCATCGCCTTTGGCGGAAAAGAAACGTAAAGGCAAACAGGAGGTGTTGCCATGCCAGAGTTCAGCAACCCATTTTCGGCGCTGAAGAACGAACGTAAACTCACCGACGAGGAGCTGGTGCGGACGATCCGGTTCATGATCGCCGCCGAGTATGAGGCGATCCAGCTCTACCAGCAGACGGCGGAGAGCACCGACAACCGGCTGGCGCGGGAGGTCCTCCTCGATATCGCCAACGAGGAGAAGGAGCACGCCGGCGAATTTCTCCGTCTCCTGCACGAACTCGATCCGGAAGAGGAAAAATTCTATCGGGAGGGCTGCGAGGAAGTGGAGGAGATCATCCGCCGGCTGAAGAAGTAGAGCCGGGCGCACCAACGAAAAGGGCGGGGAAGTCCCCGCCCTTGCAGTCTCCGCTTGTGGAGCCTGGTATCAGTGGCTGCCCGGCTGGGGCGCACCCGGCATGGCGGGAACGGCCGGGGCGGCGGGCATGGCCGGGGCCTCGCCGGCCGGTTGCTGCATGGCGCCCATGGCTTCCTGCGTCTTTTCCTGGATCTGCTGACCCATTTCGGCGCCTTTTTCCTTCATGGCGTCCATGGCCTGCTGCGCCGCCTCCTGCATGGCGGGGGCGTTTTCCTGCATCATCTGGGCGGCAGGCTGGGCAGCCTGCTCCGGGGCCGCGGCCGGGGCCGCTTGTTCCGCCGGTGCCGCCGGCTTGGCGGTTTCGGTCATCGGGGCGGTGGCGGGAGCGGTTTCGGTGGCCGCCTTTTCGCCGGAGTTGCCGCAGCCGCTGACGCCTGCTGCCAGCCAGACTGCCAGGGCGATTCCTGCAAATTTCCCTGAACGTTTCATGCCATTTCTCCTTGTCTTGTTTGTGCGCGTGCCCGGTGGCCGGAAACCGGCGCCGCCGGGACATGCATGCGCCCTTTTACAACAACGGCCTTTGCGCTGTCAAGTGCGGAATAATACGGGCATTTGGCCGCAACCGGCGCCGCTTGCGGCAATCGGGGCAGCGGCACGACGAGGGTGAATTTTCCGGGGACCGGGGAAGACGGGGGTGGGCTTGCCCGGCGGCCGGGACTCACTCGGGAGCTCCGGTCATCTTCTCCTGCCCCGGAATTTTACCAGGGACAAGCCCTACTTCCGGTTGGCGAAGACGTCCGCCAACAGGGAGCGCATGTCGTTCCACGACTGCTGGTCCGCCTTCTCGTCGTAGGCGATGGGCAGCTTGAATTTCGCCGCCAGGCCGTCCGCTTCCGGGTTGGTGAAGCTGTGTTTGGCGCCCGGATAGGAGGCGAAGACGAAGGCGGCCTCGGCCGCGCGCATCTCGTCGATGAAGGCGGCGATCTGTTCCGGTTTGACGAAGCCGTCGGCGCCGCCGTTGCAGACCAGGATCCGCGCCTTGATCGTGCCGGGCGCCGCCGGCATCTCCGTAGCGAGGGCGCCGTGGAAGCTGACCACCGCGGCGAGATCCAGCCCCTGCCGCGCCATTTCGAGGACGATGCCGCCGCCGAAACAGTAGCCGATGGCCCCGATTCGGGCCGGGTCCACCCCGGGTTGCTCCTGCAGGAGACGCATCGCCGCCAGGAACCTTTCCTTCGCCTCGGGAAGGTTGGCCCGCACCGACGAGGAGAAGGCCGAAGCCTCCTGGGGGTGGGCCGCCTGCCTGCCGTCGCCGTACATGTCCAGGGCCAGGGCAACGTAGCCCAGTTCCGCCAGCATCCGCGCCCGCTTGCGGGCATAGTCGTTGTGCCCCCACCATTCGTGCACCACCAGTACCCCCGGCCGCTTGGCCGTCTGGCCGTCGTCGCGGGCGAGGTAGCCGGTGAACCGCTTGTCGCCGACCAGGTAGTCGACGGGCTCGCCGATCACGGCTGCAGCGGCATGGGTGGCGGTAAGGGCGAAGAGGGCGACGGCCAGGATGATGCGGTGCATGGTCTCCTCCTTGTCGGTGATGCGGGGAGCGCAGGGAGTCGGCCTCAGTGGCGGCGCCGGAACTCGCGCATTTCCATGATGGGGCTGACGCGGATGTCCGCGGCGATGGTGTTGTCCCCCCTCTGCCGGTAACTGGTGTCGAGGACGTCCTCCATGCCGTGGACAAAGGGCTGGTACAGCGGCCGCAGCTCGTAGCCGATCATCTCGTCGCCGGGGCCGCGGATCTCCCGGGTCGCGACGCGATTGAAGCCGCTGATCAGTCGGAAGAACGGTCTGGCGGCGGCGAGGGCTTCCTCGCCGCTCTGGCCCTCGCTGACCCGGAAATCGGAAGGCGCGCCCAGCGGTTCGATGGTCCAGCCGTCGCCGTCGCGGTCGAGGATGACCACGGTGAGCAGATCGTTGCGGGCGTAGGCGCTGTAGAAAAGGGTGCGGTAGGTGCCCGGGGCGATGCGGTCGGTGGCGCGTACCGCAAGCCCACCGGCTGAGACGCAACCGGCAAGGGCGAGGGCGAGCAGGACTGCGGGGACAGGCGACGACGGTCTCATGGCGCACCTCCGGAGCGGGGTTGATGGAGACTCCATTCTTCTGTTATCAGAAAAGGGCGACGAAAGGCAAGGGGATGTTCATGGCCCAGGGATACCGGCGGCGGCGTCCGGCAGGGAGATGCCCGCCTGCAGGCCGAGGGGCCAGGTGATGCGCCGCGGCTGCCCGGGGTCGCCCCAGGCGGTCCGCAGTTCTGCCGTTATCCCCGCCAGCGGGTCCGCGCCGGTGGCGGCCCGGAACCGCTGGACCGCCGACCAGGTGGCGAGGTAGCCGAGCAGCCCGGCCAGGGGCCAGTCGGCGGTCATACTGAACCGGGGAGCGGCAAGCGGCGGGAAGGGGAAGGGGATGTCCCGGTAGCCGTTCTCCAGCAGCCGCCGTTCCGGCGGCCACCAGTTATCGAGAACCTCGCCGTAGAGACGGAGGATGATCCTGTCGATTTCCTCGGTCACCGTCAAGAGGCCGTAGGACCATACCGCGATGACCCCCCGCGGCCGCAGCACCCGCAGGGCCTGCGCGAAAAAACGGTCGGTATCGAACCAGTGCAGGGCCTGGGCGACGGTGATCAGATCAAGGCAGGCGGCGGGGAAAGGGGGAGCCTCCGCCCGGGCCGTGACCAGGGACACCCGCGCATCCGCCGGCGCGGCCAGGAGCTGGGGGAGGCTGGCATCGGTGGCCACCACCCTGGAGAAATATCCGGCGAGTCCCCGCGCCGCCTGGCCGGTGCCGGTGGCGCAGTCCCAGGCGAGAGCGCGGCCGGGCGCCATTTCGGCCAGCCAGGCGAAGAGCCGCTCCGGGTAGCTGGGCCGGAAACGGTGGTAGGCCGGGGAATCGGTGGAGAAGTGGTCCTTGAACCGGGGTCCGGTCATGGTCGCCCCGGCATGCGGGCACTGGCCCGCGAATCTGCTCTTCTGGAGGCCTGGTTGCCTGCCGAGGGAGAGCCCGCCGGTCGATGCAGCGTATCTCCACCACCCAGTGAGCGCAGACAGCCGGTCGGATCGGGGGCGGGTACGTGGGTGTCCGCCCGGAGATCGGTTATCCGTGCCGTGGCGGGCACGGCACCCGCGGCGGGCCGCCCGGTTTGCATCGATGGGTGAAACCTGGTAGTATCGCCGGCATCATCAGCACGGACCAAATCAGCACGGTCCTCAAAATCTGCGCATTTCCGGCCTGTTTTTCGTCGTTTTCCTTTCGCGAAGCATCTCGCGTTTCCTTCGGCGTTGGTCTGTTCCAGCACTGGCACCCGTTTGCCGGAGATGCCAACCGAGAAAGGAAACCCCATGCTCTCATCCCTCGATCCTACGGCCGCAGACCGCGTCAGCGGGTATTCTCCCGATGCCACCGCCTCCCAGTGGGAAGACTGGCGCTGGCACCTGCGCCATTCGATCAGAAGCCTCGACACCCTGGAGCGGCTGCTCGCCGTCGAGTTCCCCGCCGAGCGGCGGCAGGCCCTGGCCCGGACTGTCGATCGTTTCCCCATGGCGATCACTCCGTACTACTTTTCCCTGATCAACCGCTACGATTTCGAGACCGATCCGGTGTTCCGGCAGTCGGTCCCCGACCCCGACGAACTGTCCATCGGCCGCTTCGACTGCAGTGATCCGTTGTCCGAGGACAAGGACAGCCCGGTGCCAGGAATCACCCACCGCTACCCGGACCGGGTGCTGTTCCACGTCTCCAATCTCTGCTCCATGTACTGCCGTCACTGCACCCGCAAGCGCAAGGTGGGCGATGTCGATTCGGTGCCGGACAAGCAGACCCTGCGGGCCGGTATCGCCTACATCCGCAACACGCCGGCGGTGCGCGACGTGCTGCTCTCCGGCGGCGATCCCTTTCTGCTCGGCGACGACATGATCGACTGGCTGCTCGGCGAACTCGCCGCCATCCCCCACGTCGAGGTGATCCGCATCGGCACCCGCACGCCGGTGGTACTGCCGCAGCGGATCACCGACGAGCTGGTGGCGATTCTCCGCCGTCACCACCCGTTGTGGATCAATACCCATTTCAATCATCCGCGCGAACTGACGCCGCGGGCCGCCGGCGCCCTGGCCAAACTCGCCGATGCCGGCATTCCCCTCGGCAATCAGTCGGTCCTGCTCGCCGGGGTCAATGACTGCCCGCGGATCATGAAGAGCCTGGTCCACCAGCTGGTGCGCAACCGGGTCCGTCCCTACTACCTCTACCAGTGCGACCTCTCCGAGGGGTTGAGCCATTTTCGCACGCCGGTGGGCAAGGGGATCGAGATCATCGAAAATCTGATCGGCCACACCAGCGGCTTCTCGGTGCCCACCTACGTCATCGACGCTCCGGGCGGCGGCGGCAAGATTCCGGTGATGCCCAACTACCTGATCTCCTGGTCCACCAACAAGGTGGTGCTGCGCAACTACGAGGGGGTGATCACCACCTATAAGGAACCGGACGCCTACCAGCCTTTTTTCTGCGACCGCAACTGTCGGGAATGCCACCTGCAGCTGCCCCTGGAAGGCGCTGACGACGATGCGCAGGCCATCGGCATTTCCGGGCTGCTCTCCGATTACGACGAGGTCACCACCCTGGTCCCGGAGAACAACGAACGCATGGAGCGGCGCGACGATGGCTGATCGGGTCATCACCCTCGGCCGCTCCGCCGTCCAGCACGGCCGCGACAGCGACCGCGTCTATCTGATGGAGATGGCCGCCGGCGACATGCCCGGCCTGCTGCCGCAGCTCAACGAACTGGCGGCCCGGCACGGTTACGGGAAGATCTTCGTCAAGCTGCCGGCCCGCTTCGTGTCGGCCTTCCGCGCCGACGGCTTCGTCACCGAGGCGGTGGTGCCGGGCTTTTTCGGGGGCGAGGAGGATGGCCATTTCATGGGCAAGTTCCTCGTCCCCGGGCGCGACGAGGAGCCCCGGCAGAAGGAGATCGCCCGCACCCTCGCCCTGGCCAGGAAAACCGCGATCCGTTCCGCAAACGGCCGGCCGGCGCCGAAAGAGTATGTCATCCGCCGCTGCACCCCGGACGATTGCCGGCGCATGGCGGCCCTCTACCGGGCCGTTTTCCCCACCTATCCCTTTCCGGTCCACGAGCCCGATTTCCTCGCCCGGAGCATGGCCGACAATGTCATTTTCTATGGCGCCTGGAGCCGGGACGGCGAACTCGCCGCCTTGTCGTCGGCGGAGCAGTACCGGCACAACGGCCACGTCGAGATGACCGATTTCCTCACCGTCCCCGGCCATCGGCGGCAGGGACTCGCCGGCCGGCTGCTCGCCGCCATGGACCGCGAGGTGCGCCGCAGCTCCATCCCGGTTGCCTACACCATCGCCCGGGCGCTGTCCGTCGGGATGAACATCACCTTCGCCCGCGCCGGCTACCGCCACGCCGGTACCCTGATCAACAACACCGGCATCTGTGGCCGCATCGAAAGCATGCAGGTCTGGTACAAGGCGATGTGAACGGCGCGGCCGGCAAAGGTGGCAACTGGGATGCGAACGGAGATTACCAGTGGGGCTGGTTGCCGATCCGGTAGTTGACCACCTCCAGGGTGTCGCTGATGACCACGAAGGCCTGGGGGTCGAGGTTCTGCACCAGCCTTTTCAGCTGACCGATCTCCCGGAAGGTGATCACCGTGTAGAGGATGTTTTCCCGGGCGCCGCTGTAGCCGCCCTGTCCCTCGATGATCGTCACCCCCCGCCGGATGTCCTTGAGGATTTCGCGGGAGATCTCCTGCCAGCGGTTGGAGATGATGATCACCGCCTTGCGCTGGCTCAGGCCGGTGACCACCAGATTGACCATTTTGGCGGCGACGTAGAGGACGATCAGGGTGTAGAGCACCGCGTCCAGCGAGTAGGTGAGGGCGGTGAAGAGCAGCACCACCGCATTGACCGCCAGGATGGTGTTGCCGATGCTGATGGAAAAACGGCGCAGCAGCATGATGGAGAGGATGTCGATGCCGCCCTGGGAACCGGAAGAGCGCAGGACGATGCCGGTGCCGCCGCCGCCGAGGATGCCGGCCAGCAGGGCGGAGAGAAGCTTGTCCTCCACCGGCGGCAGGGGGACGTGGACGTAGGCGACGGCGGCGGACAGGGCCAGCGCCCCCAGGATGCTGTAGAAGAAGAAACGGCGGCCGACCGCCATCCAGGCCAGGGCGAAAAGCGGGATGTTGATCAGGGCGTAGAGCGAGCCGACCCCGAGGGAGGGCACCCGGTCGTGGATCAGCAGGGCCAGGCCGGTGATGCCGCCGGTGACGAACCGGTTGGGCAGGAGGATGCCGTTGATCGCCACCGCGCAGAGGACACTGCCGGTGGCGATCAGAGCCAGATCCAGGGCGAGCTGGCCCGGGGAGAGATAGATTTTCTGGGGCGGGGAGGACTGCATGCCGGCTCAGAAGAGAAAGGAAAAGGAGAGGGACATGGACCCGTAGCTGTGGGACTTGGGCTGGCCGTCGAATTCCTTCGTCCGCAGGTTCTCCGAGAAGGAGAGGCTGACGAAATCCCAGGTGGCGGCGATGCCGGCGGCAAAGTCGGCGACCGCGAACTTCTTGTCGACGCCGTGGCTGTGGGCGAAGGTGTTGCCGTCCAGGAAGATGTCCCGGAGAACGAGGCGGCCGTTGCCGCCGGCAAAGCCGTACACCGACAGGCCCAGGACGCTGGCGAGCCAGGTGGAGCCCGCCGGCCGGATCAGCGATACCCCGAAGGTGCGCGGGATGTTCCAGCCGAGCCGCAGTTCGGCGCCGCCGTTCAGGTAGGTGGCGACATTGCCCAGGGCGCCGCCGGCGTGGAAGATGGTGTCGGCGCCGAAGCGGCCGCGCAGGTCGGGGTGGTTGAGCCATTTGCGTTCAAAGGCGAGGACGATGCCGGGCTCGTTGTCGAGTCCGTGGTCCCAGCCGTTCGGCCGCTGCAGGTCGCGCAGCCGGTGGACCAGCTTCTGGCTCTCCTCGGCCAGGGAGAGGGGGCCGACCATGCCGAGCTGCACCTCGGCGGTGTCCATCACCGCCGGCCCGGAGCCGCTGTCCTCCTTGTGGTGGTAGGAGGTGCCGAAATAGCCCCAGCCGCCGTAAGGGCGGTCCGTGACGATGAGGTCGCTCCTGCTGATGTCCGCCGGGGTGTAGATGTTCTGGCCGAGGGAGAACTCCACCCGGTGCGAGGTCTGGGCACCGCTTCTGGCGATGAAGGGCAGATTCTGCACCCGTTCCAGCACCTTTTTCGGCAGCCGGCCCTGATCCCGGCGCTCCGGCGACAGATCCGGCGAGATGATCGAGTACTTGACGCCGTTGGTGTAGTTGCTGTCGGTGCCGTTGAACAGGTCGTTCTCGAAGTAGAAGGTGTTGGTCCACGGGTTGGCCGCCAGGGCGGCGGAGGCGGGGGGAAGCGCCAGCAGGCAGGCGACGGCCAGGATTCTGTTCAGTCGGTGTCGCATGCCCGCCCCTTGAGCTGGAAGAAGAAGGCCAGCGCCCGTTTGACCCGACCGGAGAAGATCTTGCGGGCGAGCACGTCGCCGGCCACCCGTTTGTTGATCTCGGCGAGGGTGGGGTAGGGGTGCACTGCCGCCGCCAGGGTGGACAGGCCGAGCCTGCCGTTGCAGGCCGCCACCCATTCCCCCAGCAGCTCGCCGGCGCGGGGGCCGAGGATCTGCACCCCCAGCGGCCGTTCCCGCCGGTCGAGCACCAGCTTGATTCTGCCCTCGGTTTCCCCCTCGGCCTGGGCCCGGTCGTTGTCGCGGAACTCCTCGGTCCATACCGTGCAGTCGATGGCGGCGGCCGCCGCCTGCTTCTCGCTCATGCCGATGACCGCCAGTTCGGGGTCGGTGTAGGTGCAGCGGGGCAGCCAGCGGTAGTCGGCCCGACGCGGCAGGTGGAAGACGGCGTTGCTGATCACCACCCCGCCCTCGTAACCGGCGGCGTGGGTGAACTGGTGGCTGCCGGTGATGTCGCCGGCGGCGAAGATGTGTCTGCGGCTGGTGCGCAGCCGGCTGTCGACGGCGATGCCCCCCGGGTCGTGTTCGACGCCGGCGGCATCGAGACCGAGGCCGCCGACGTTGGCGGCGCGGCCGAGGGCGACCAGGATCTCCTCCCCCTCCACCCGGAAACGGCCGCCGTCCCGGCCGGTGCAGGAAACCCAGCGGCGGCCGCCGTTTCTGCCCGCCTCCTCCATGGTCGCATCGAGGTGGACGATCACCCCTTCGCGGCGCAGCCGGGCGAGCAGGGCGTCCGCCATGTCGCGGTCCTCGCGGCTCAGGATCTGGCCGCTGCGCTGGATGACCTCCACCCGGCTGCCGAGCCGGTTGAAGGCCTGGGCCATCTCGATGGCGATGGGGCCGCCGCCCAGGACGATGAGCGACGCCGGCAGCCGGCTGAGGGAAAAGAGCTCCCGGTTGGTGAGGAAGCCGGCCTCGGCGAGGCCGGGCAGGGGAGGGACGGCCGGCGACGAGCCGGTGGCGATCACCCATTTGCCGGCGCTGTACTTCCTGCCGTCCACCGCCACCGTGTGGTCGTCGACGAAGGTTGCCCGGCCGAAGACGGTCTCCGCCCCCAGCCGGCAGAAACGTTCGACGGAATCGTGACGCTGGATGACTTCGATCACTCCGCGGATGCGGTCGGCGACCCGGGCGAAATCCACCGGCGGCCGCGTCACCTCCGGCAGGCCGAATTCGGCCAGGCGCCCCAGCTGGTGGTAGGCCCGGGCGGTGTTGATCAGGGTCTTGCTGGGCACGCAGCCGTAGTGGAGGCAATCGCCGCCCAGGCGGCCTTCGGCCTCGATGAGCAGGGTCTTCGCCCCCAGCCGGGCGGCGCCGGCGGTCACCGTCAGGCCGGCGGCGCCGCCGCCGATGACGCCGAGATCGTATGGGTGCGGGGAGGTCATCATGATGCTCCTGGAGGAACGCGGGATCGGCGCGGCCCGGGCAGAAAGAGCGGCCCCCGGTGCCCGGGCGAGGAAACTCGTTGCATCAACGCCGGGGGACAAGTACAGTTTTCCACGGTTGCCGCAGGCATGGCAAAGGACAGCGTCCGGTGGTTGAGCATAGTACATGGCGGAAGAGAGTCAAAGCAAAAAAGACGGCATGATGCATGGCGAGCGGCGTCGTTCCCACGATGTCGAGCAGGACTTCCTCGTGCTGCAGCTGGTGGCCCGCATCCTGCGGTTGCCCCTCGATTCCGTCGATTTCGACACCCAGCTGCGGCGGACCCTGGAGTACATCCTGGAGTTGCCCGGGCTTCCCATGCTGGGCAAGGGCGCCATCTACCTCCGTCACGACGACCGCTACCTGCTGGCCGCCTCGGTGGGCTTCGGCCCGGAACAGCCCTGCGCCGAAGTCACCTCCGGCAACTGCCTCTGCGGTCTTGCCATCGCCGAAAAGCGGATCATCGTCGCCGGCTGCACCTCCTGCGCCAGGACGGTGAGCACCCCCCATGCCCATTACTGCGTGCCCACCGTGCACCGGGGCGAGGTCACCGGCCTGGTCAACGTCTATATCGGCGAGGATACCGCCCCGCGGCCGGGCAGCGAGTACAGCCTGCGGCTGGTGGGTGAGGCGCTCGCCGGCATCATCTGGCATCACCAGGCGGAGCAGGAGCGGATCAGGCTCGAACGGCAGCTGGCGAAAAGCGAAAAGATGGCGGCGCTGGGCAGGCTGACCAGCCGGCTCGCCCATGAGCTGCGCAACCCCCTCACCGTCATCGGCGGCCTTGCCCGGCGGTTGCAGAAAAACCACCTCGTCCAGGAAAAAAGCGCCGTTTACGTGGACAGCGTGGTGCGCGAGACGGTGCGGCTGGAGGAGGTGCTCAACGGTCTGTTGAACGGCGCCGAACACGGATCGCCGGAGGTGATGGCCGACGAGGTGGCGGCCATGGCCTGCGACCGCGACCTGCAGATTCTGAAGACGGCGGTGGACAACGCCGCCGAGGCCTTCGTCACCATCGACGAGGAGTCGACGGTTCTTTTTTTCAACCGCGCCGCCGAGGCCATTTTCGGCTGCACCCGGGAACAGGCGATCGGCCGCGATCTGAGTGACCTCATCGGCGGCGGGGAGGGCGAGCGCCACAGGGCGGGGGTGGCCCGCTACGTCCGCTCCGGCGCCGCCAATCTCCGCCACCGGACACGGATGACCCTGCGCCGCGGCGACGGCCGCGAGATCCCCCTGGCCCTTTCCTTTTCCGAGAACCGTCACGGCGGCCGCATCTACTTCACCGCGGTGCTGCGGGATCTTTCCGAGGAGCAGCGGATCCAGGAGCGGCTGATCCAGAGCGAACGGCTGGCGGCGCTCGGGCAGATGGTGGCGGAGATCGGCCACGAGATCAAAAACCCCTTGACCACCATCGGCGGCTTCGCCCGCCAGCTGCAGCGCAAGGTCGAGGACGAAACCAGCCGCCGCAAGACCGAACTGATCGTCGGCGAGGTGGAGCGGCTGGAGCGGCTCCTGAACGAGTTGCGCGACCTCTACGCCCCCCGGCTGCAGAAACCGGAACCGGTGGACCTCGTGCCGCTCCTGCGCGACATCGCCCACCAGATCCTCGAACAGGGCGAGCGCCAGGCGGTGGCCGTCCGCATGGAGTCGGACCAGGAATCGCATATCCTCGAAGTCGACCGGGAGCGGCTGCAGCAGGTGCTGCTCAACGTGGCCAAGAACGGCATCGAGGCGATGACCGGCGGCGGTGAACTGCTGCTCTCGGTCGCGGCCGGGCCGGCCGGCACGATCATCTCGGTGCGCGATTCCGGCCCCGGCATGTCCGCCGAGGTGCTGCGGCACATCTTCAACCCCTTCTTCACCACCAAGCGGCACGGCACCGGCCTCGGGCTCTGCATCTCGAAGCGGATCGTCGAGGAGACCATGGGCGGCCTCTTTCAGGTGGAAAGCAAGGAAGGGGAGGGGACGGTCTTCCGTCTCGTCTTCAACCCCGGCGGCAAGGAATAAGCATGGACGACAGACAACAGAGGCTGCTGCGGCGGATACCCAAGGTGGACGAACTGCTGGGGCGGCTCGACAGCGACGCGCCCCAGCGACTGGTCAAAAAAGCGGTGCGCGACGAGCTGGAGGAGCTGCGCCGGCGGATCCTGGCCGGTATAGACCTGGACGAGGCCGATACCGATCCGGTGAGGGTGGCGGCCGCGGTGGCGGCCCGGATCGCGCGGCTCGCCACCCCCCGCTACCGGCCGGTGATCAACGCCACCGGCGTGGTGGTCCACACCAATCTCGGCCGGTCCCTGCTGCCGGCCGAGGCGATGACCGCCATTCTTGCCGCCGGGTCGCGCTACGGCAACCTGGAGTTCGATCTCGATACCGGCAAGCGGGGCAGCCGTTACAGTCTCGTCGAGGATCTGCTCTGCGAGCTGACCGGCGCCGAGGCGGCGCTGGTGGTCAACAACAACGCGGCGGCGGTGCTCCTGGTGCTGGAGACCTTGGCCCGCGGTCGCGAGGTGATCGTCTCCCGCGGGCAGCTGGTGGAGATCGGCGGCTCTTTCCGCATCCCGGAGGTGATGGCGAAATCGGGCGCGCACCTGGTCGAGGTCGGCGCCACCAACCGCACCCACCCGCGGGACTACGAAAACGCCATCACCGAGGCGACCGCGCTGCTCCTCAAGGTGCATACCAGTAACTACCGGATGATCGGCTTCACCGCCGAGGTGCCGCTCGCCGAGCTGGTCGAACTCGGCCGCCGCCGCGACATCCCGGTGATGGAGGATCTCGGCTCCGGCTGCCTCCTCGATCTCAAACGCTACGGCTTCAGCGGCGAACCCACCGTCGGCGAGGTGGTGGCCGCCGGCGCCGACATCGTCACCTTTTCCGGCGACAAGCTCCTGGGCGGCCCCCAGGCCGGGATCATCGTCGGCCGGCGGCAGTACGTCGAGAGGATCAAGCGCAACCCCTTCAACCGGGCGCTCCGGATCGACAAGTTCACCCTGGCCGGCCTGGAGAGCGTCCTGCGCCTCTACCTCGACGAGGAGCAGGCGCTTGCCCGCATCCCCACCCTGGCGATGCTTGCCCTGCCGCAAGAGGCGGTGCGGCGGCGGACGACGAAACTGCTGCGGCTTCTCGGCGACCGTCTGGCCGGCCGCGCCCGCCTGGAAAAGGTGGCGGTCAGCTCCCGGGCCGGCGGCGGCTCCCTGCCGGAACAGGAACTGCCCAGCTGGGCGGTGCGGCTGACCCCGCTTACCCTTTCCGCCGCCGGCCTGGAGGAACGGCTGCGGCGGCTCCCCCGGCCGGTGATCGGCCGGATCGAGCACGATACCCTGCTCCTTGATCTGCGTACCGTGCAGGACGACGAACTCGCCCCTTTGGCCGAGGCGCTGGCGCAGGCGCTGGCAGGGTGAGGTTTGCGACGTTGGCGGCCGGGCGGGGGATGGTTCCCGGATAATTTTTCTGACGGTGGTGTTATCCGATTGAGGAGATGACGAATGCCGCGGGAATTCGGCCGGTAGACTCAGGGTGGGAAATTGCCGGGGGGCGGGAATTGGTTAATTGTTTGTTAGTCGTCTACATCAACAAACAGAAACCGGATAAAACAAGTGGCAAGCAACAAGAATCAGCACTTCGCATCCGGGATGCTATTTGCGGCCATTCTCGCACGAGGAAGAAGATAAAGTAATCAGGATTTTCAACATCGCCCGCTCCAGAACATTGAAAATGCATCGGTAAGACACCAATGCAGCAGTTCATATTTTTATGGTAATGACGGGCAACTAGAAAATGTTATTCAATTTTTAAAAAATGCAAACAAAACATTAATAAATCGCCTAACCACCGCATTAACGCAGACGGGAAGAACGCTGGCGGCCTGACGGACAAGGCTGGTGGCCCACGGGTTATGCGAAACGATATCCAGGAAATATACAAGTAGCCGGTGTCTGCCCGAGGGGTTCGCCCCCGCCATCTCCCGGGTTCTACCTTCCGATTCCTCCGCAACCATAAGGCGGTCCCATGCGATTTCCCTACCAGCTCGATGAACAACCCCTGGAAACCGCCGATCTCAAGCGGCTGGAGTTTCTTTTCTCCCGGACGGTGACCGCGCTCCTGCCCTGCGCCGCGGTGAGCTTCCTCGCCAAGGAGCCCCAGGCCGCCGCCCCGGTCGGCCCGGGCAGGGGAGAGCTGCCCCAGTCCTGGGAGGTGGGTGGCATCATGGTGGAGCGGCAGGGCAAGCCGGTGGTCGACGGCGCCCGGCGGCGGATCTACCTGCCGATCTGGAACGACGACGAGGTGATGGGGGTGGCCATCGCCGAGGGAGTGGATCCTCTGCTGCTGGAGAGCCGGGAGAGCTGGCTTCTGGACCGCAGCCATCTCCTTTCCCGGGAGATGCGTATCCTCAAGCGCTGGGCGGTGGACCCGCTCACCGGGCTGCTGAACGGCCAGGCCTTCCATGACGAACTGGTCGTCCTGCTCGCCGACCGGAGCCGGGAGGGCGGCGACGCGATGACCGTGGTTCTCATCGAGGCCGAGTTGCCGCTCCGTTCCGGCCGTCAGGCGGTGACCAGGATCGCCGGCTACCTTGATTCCATGCTGGGCGGCGAAGCGCCGCTGCACCATTTCGGCGCCGGGCTTTTCGCCATGATCTGGAACGGGCTCGACCGGCAGGCGGCGGCGAAGATGGCGGCCACGGTGCAGCGCTGGCTCGACCGGGAGCGCCTCGGCACCTGCCGGATCGGTATGAATTCCGTCGAACTGCGCTCCCTGGCGGCGACCGGCGCGGAAGAGCGGGCGAAGGAGATTCTCGACGGCTGCTGGCTGGCCCTGGAGGAAGCGCGTCGCAAGCGGTCGGCGGCGGCGGTCAACCATGCCGGCGACACCGGCGGCGAGCTGCGGCTTCTGGAGCCGCCGCCCGCCGCGATCATGAGGAAACTCGCCGGCCTGTGGAAGGGCAGCGGCTCGTTCGCCCTGGTGTTGCTGCAGGTGCGGGAACGGCCGGGCGAGGGGCTGATGAAACGGCTGCTCACCCTGCTCGGCGAGACCCCGTCGGTGGCTGACGACGGCTCGGTCTGGGTGCTGCTCGACCGGGCGGACGGCGATGAAGCGCGGCGCTGGCTCGCCGAGCTGCGGCAGCGGTTGCGCCGGCTTGCCGCCGAAGGCGCCGGCTTCGCCGCGGGCATTGCCGTCTATCCCCTCGCCGGCTACGCCAAGCGGCAGACCGCGGAGAACGCCGGCAAGGCCCTGCGCCATGCCCTGTTCTACGGCGAGGACGGTGAGGCGGAGTTCAACGACGTCAGCCTCAACATCAGCGGCGACATCCTTTATGAAAACGGTAACCTCGGTGGCGCCGTCGACGAGTTCCTGGCCGGACTCAAACTCAATCCGGACAGCGCCAACCTGCTCAACAGCCTCGGGGTGTGCTATGCCCAGCAGGGCCGCTACCGGGAGGCGATTCCCTGTTTCCGGCGGGCGCTGGCCATCGATGCTTCCGACTTCATGGCGTGGTACAATCTGGGACTGGCCTGTCGCCAGACCGGCGAGGCGGATGCGGCGCTCGCCGCCCTGGAAAAGGCGAAGGAGCTGGGGGCGGACGGCGACGACGCCCTGCTTTTGCTCGGCGAGATGTACATCGAGGCGAAGCGGTTTGCCGAGGCCAGGGCGATCCTCGCCGCGGTGCTGTCCGCCCGGAGCATGGGGAGGGGCGGCAGCGGCCTGGCCGTGCGCAGCCGTGCCGCCGACGGCAGACTCTACCGGTTGCTGGGGCTCGCCCACGTCGGGCTGGCCGATATCCGCCAGGGGATGGCCATGCTGGAAAAGGCGGTGGCCAGTAATCACGCCGATACGGTGGCCATCGGCCTGCTTGCCGAACTCTACGCCCAGGCGGGCGAGGGCGATGAGCTGGCCCTGTCGCTCGCCCGCAAGGCGGTGGATCTCGATGACGGCGACTGGCGCAACTGGTTCCGGCTGGCCCGGCTGCTGGAAGGGCTGGGCAAGCCCGAGGAGGCGCGGGAGGCGCTGGCCGCCTGCCGGCGGCTGGGCGGCAGGAACAGGGAAGTGGAGCGGCTGCGGCGCAGGGTGACGAGCGGGCAGCCGCCGCGGCAACGGGGAAAAAAGGAGTAGCGGCGCACGTGGCCGCCGGGGCATCAAATTGAAGGAGCTCCTGTCGCTGGACAGGAGCTGAAGGCAGCAAGGAGAAATGATGAAGCTATCCAAACATGGCGTGATCGACGAGCGGCAGCAGTACTGGCTCGACCATTTCAAGACCGGGGATTCCTGGCGGCTCTTCCGGATCATGGCCGAATTCGTCGAGGGGTTCGACACCCTGGGGGTTCTGCCGCCGGCGGTCTCCATCTTCGGCTCCGCCCGCACCAAGCCGCAGGACCATTACTACCTGCTGGCGGAGCAGCTGGCCGCCGGACTCGCCAAGGCCGGCTACGCGGTGATCACCGGCGGCGGCCCGGGGATCATGGCCGCAGCCAACAAGGGCGCCGCCGAGGCGGGCGGCATCTCCATCGGCCTCAACATCACCCTGCCATACGAGCAGGAGCCCAACGAGTTCGCCAACCTGCCCCTCAATTTCAAGTACTTTTTCGTCCGCAAGGTGATGTTCATCAAGTACGCCATGGCCTTCATCGGCATGCCCGGCGGCTTCGGCACCCTGGACGAGCTGTTCGAGTCGCTGACCCTGATGCAGACCCACCGGATCAAGCCCTTCCCGGTCATCCTCTGCGGCTCCGAGTTCTGGGGGGGGCTCATCGACTGGATCAAGGAGAAACTGCTGGCCGCCGGCAACATCAGCGAGGACGATTTCATCTACTTCCAGGTGATGGACGATCCACAGGAGATCATCTCCTACATCCGGCGCACGGTGATCATCTGATGGAGATCCCGGCCCATCTGTAGGGAAAATTCTGACACGAAGATCAGAATCCCTCCGATTGTTTTTCTTGCCGTTCGTCGGGTAACGTGAGACTCCGGCACTGCGCCCGGTTCATGGCGTCATCGGCGAAAGATCCGGGGCGCGTTGCGCTTCCCTGCGGCACCGTCGAAGAAGGTGCGTTCCGGGGGCGTCAGAGTCCATCAACTCCTGGAGGATGAGAACAATGGCAAGAACATTCGGTTTCCTCGTCGCGGCTTCCCTGGTGTCCGCTCTGCTTTTCGCGCCGGCGGCGGTGGCCAAGGACCGCCTCGCCTTTTCCGGCGGCCCCGAGGGCGGCACCTTCCAGTACTTCTCCAACGGCATCGCGGTGCGCCTTTCCAAGAACCTGGCCGACACCGAGGTCTCCAACATGGCCTCCGCCGGTTCGCTTGAGAATCTGCGGCGGGTCAATTCCGGCGACGCGGATTTCGGCATCGTCTACTCCGGCGACGCCTATCTCGGTCTGAACGGCAAGCTGACCCAGGACACCAACCAGTACCGGAACGTCCAGGTCATGGCCTATCTCTACGGTGCGCCCGCCCATCTGGTGGTGAAGGCGGACAGTGGCATCACCTCGGTGGCGCAGCTGGAGGGCAAGCGGGTCGCGGTGGGCGATCCCGGTTCCGGCGCCGCCAGCGCCGCGCAGCGGTTCTTCACCTCGGTGGGGCTGTGGGACAAGATGAAGGTGGAGTTCCTCGGCTACTCCAAAGCGGCGGCTGCCCTCGGCGACAATCTCATCGACGCCTTCTGGGTCTTCGCCGGTTATCCCAACTCCTCCATCATCCAGGCGGCGGCCAGCAACCAGATCCGGCTGCTCGACGTGGTGGAGGCGGCGGAACAGGCGGGATTCTTCAAGGAATACCCCTTCTACGCCCGGCTCACCATTCCGGCCGGCACCTACAGCGGCGTCGACACGCCGACCGCCTCCTTTCAGGACGCCGCCCTCTGGGTCGCCGGCCGGCACCTGAAGGAGGAGGGAGTCTACAACGCCCTTGCCGACATCTATTCCGCCGAGGGGCTCGCCCACATGGTCAAGGTCAAGAGCACGGCGAAGTCCATGTCGGTGGAGAGCGGCCTAAGCGGCGTGGTCACCCCGGTGCACGCCGGCGCCATCCGCTTCTGGAGCGAGAAGGGGCTTGGCATCACTCCGGAGCAGAAGGGCGAATGATTGCGGCGGGCCTGACTTCGGCCCAGCCGGGCCGTTTCACGGGCAAGGAGTGGTGAACTCATGGCGGAAGAGCTGGAAGACGGGATACAAGGACTGGACGACGAGGGCAGGAAGAAGGTCAGGGACCTGGTCGGCAAGGAGGCCAGGACGGCGCGCAAACCGGTGGGGATCTGGAAATGGATCACCGCCCTGCTCGCCGCGGCCATGGTGGTCTTCTACTTCTACACCGCCAGCATCGCGGCGGTGGCCACCCAGTATCACAACGGCGTCTACGTCTTCATCACCTACCTTCTCGTTTTCCTGCTCTATCCCGCCGGCGGCAACCGGGTCGCGATTCCCCTGTCCGGGCTGGCCGCGTTTCTCCTCTGCAGCGCGGTCCTGCTTTTCGCCGGTCACGGCGGCGATGCCGCCGCCCTGCACGGCCGCCTGATGGCGGTGTTCGACGGGTTTGCCGGGGAGGGGATCGGCGCCGGGGTGGCCGAACTCGCCAAACTGGCGCCCCTGCTGCTGGGGACCGCCCTGGTTACCGCCGGTCTTTCTTTCGCCGACCGGTGGATGGGGCGCCGCTGGCCCGCCAACCCGGTCCTGTCCGATATCCTCCTCGCCCTCATCGCCGCCGCCGCGGTCTTTTACTGGATCAGCCAGTTCGAAACCCTCAACTACCGGGCCGGCGCGGAAAACGAGCTCGACGCCATGATCAGCGTCGTCGGCATCCTCATCTCCCTCGAAGTCTGCCGGCGGGTGCTCGGCCTGTCCATGACCTTAATCGGCGTCGGCATGATCGGCTACGCCTACTTCGGCCCCTATTTTCCGGACATGATCGCCCATCGCGGCTTCGGTTTCGAGCGGTTGAGCATCGCCCTCTTCCTCACCACCAACGGCGTCTTCGGGGTGATGGCCAACGTGCTCGCCACCTATGTCATCCTGTTCATCTTCTTCGGCGCCTTCCTGCAGAAGTCCGGTGCCGGCCGTTTCTTCATCGATCTGCCCATGGCCGCCGCCGGCCGCACCACCGGCGGGCCGGCCAAGGTGGCGGTCATCGCCTCGGCACTGTTCGGCTCGGTTTCCGGCAGCGCCATCGCCAATACGGTGGCCACCGGCGCCTTCACCATCCCGCTGATGAAGCGGGCCGGCTTCCGGCCGCACGTGGCCGGCGCCATCGAGCCGGCGGCCTCCATCGGTGGTATGTTCATGCCGCCGATCATGGGCGCCGGCGGTTTCCTGATGGCCGAGCTCACCGAACTGCCCTACTCCTACATCATGATGATCTCGATCTTCCCGGCCCTGCTCTACTTCTTCTCGGTCTTCTGCATGATCCATTTCGAGGCCAGGAAGGAAAACATCCGTGGCATCGTCGGCGAGGACCTGCCCCACTGGAGCAGGGTGCTCAGAAAGGAGTGGTACTACTCCCTGCCGCTGGTCATCATCACCGTGCTGATGATCATCGGCCGTTCCCCCGGCTACTCCGCCTTCTGGGCCACCGTCTCCTGCATCGCCATCAGCTGGATCAACCGGGAGACGCGGATGGGGATCCGGGAGATCTGGGAGGCGATCCAGACCGGCGCCCGCAACACCCTGATCATCGGTGCCACCCTCGGGGTCATCGGCATCATCGTCGGCACCATCTCCCTTACCGGCATCGGCCTGAAATTTTCCGACATCATCATCTCCATGGCGGGCGGCAACCTGCTGATCGCCCTCCTGCTGGTGGGGCTCGCCTCGCTGGTCCTCGGCATGGGGGTGCCGGTGACCGCCGCCTACCTGATCACCGCGGTGCTGGCGGTGCCGCCCCTGGGCGAGATGGGGGTGGTGGCCATCGCCGCCCACATGATCGTCTACTGGTTCAGCCAGGACTCCAACATCACCCCGCCGGTCTGCGTCGCGGCCTACGCCGGGGCGGCCATCGCCGGCGCGGACCCCTGGAAGACCGGCTGGACCGCGTTCAAGTACGCCAAGCTGCTCTACGTCATGCCGATCCTCTTTGCCTTCACCCCTCAGATCCTCTTCGAGGGCAAACCGATCCTCGCCCCGGTCATCGAGGACCAGATCATGGGCGCGACCGTGCTCGAGGTCAAGGTCGCCAACGGCGATGAATTCGCCGAGGGGCAGGTGCTGGCGGTGATCATGGACGGCGAGGCGGTGAAAGAGATCGTCGCCCCGCGGGACGGGGTGGTCAAGAACCTGATCATCGGCAAGGGGGAAAGGGTGGAGAGCGGCAGGGTGATCGCCGAGGTGAAGCCGCGTACCGTCAAGGTGGTCTCGTCCATGGTGTCCGCCCTGCTCGGCACCCTGGCCTTCTCCTCGCTGACCATGGGCTTCTTCATCCGCCGGACGAGCCTGGCGGAGTGGCTCATCCTCGCCGTGGCCACGGTGCTGCTCTACTGGCCGACCATTCTCACCGATCTGGCCGGTCTCGCCCTCTGGGCCATGGTCTACGCCATGCAGAAAATAAAGAACAAGAGGGCATTGCGGCCGCAGCCGGCCTGATCGAGGAGGAAACCATGCAGATGCTTCCGGAGATCGGCACCATTCTCTACTGCACCCGGATCGGACCCAACTCCGCCTACATCTACCGGTACGCGGTGGCGATGGCCGAGCGGTTCGGGGCGCGCATCATCGTGCTGCACGTGGTCTCCGCCCTGAGCCCGGCGCAGGAGGCCTTAATCGACGCCTATATCGGCCCGGAATCGATCCACGCGGTCATCGACCGCGAGGAGGATCGGGCGCGGGCGCGGATCCGCAAACATCTGGAGGTCTTCTGCGCCAAGGCGGGAAAGGGGCACGACTGCAGTCGCCTGGTCGACCGCATCCGCATCAGGGAAGGCCACGCCGCCGAAGAGATCCTCGCCGAGGCGGCCGCGTCCGGAGCCGATCTCATCGTCATGGGGGCGCACGCCTCGTCCACCGTGCTCGACGCCATCATGGGGTCCACCGCCGAGAAGGTGATCCGCCGGGCGACGATCCCGGTCCTGGTGGTCCAGGTTCCCGAAGGGCAGCAGGAACTCTCCGTCGCGGGAATCTGACCGCCGCCACCTCTTTTCCCCCGAAATCTGCCGAGCGGAAAGACCGGCGCCGGACCGCCGGTAGCCGGGGAAGAGGCGATGCCGCTGGCTGCCAGCCTCTATCCGCTGAGCAGCCCGGCAAGGAGCGCCGCCACCTCCTCCGCCCCAACAACCCGCTGCGCCAGCGGGACCGGCGCCGACAGGACCAGGGGGACCAGGCCCTCGCTTGCCGACGGCGGATAGCCGTGCGAGCCCTTGATCAGGCTCGTCTCCTGGGGGACGGATCTGCTGGCCGGATCGAAGAAGAGTTCCAGGGGGTCGTAGCCCGGTTTGCCGTGGATATCCACATGGCGGGCGAAAGGCGGCTCTCTGGCCCGATCCTCCCACCAGTAGTAGGAAAACCAGCGGTCCTTGTCGGCGACCGCCACCAGATCGCCGGCCCGCGGGTGGTCGATGCCGAGGGCCTTTCTGCCGGCCCGGTCCAGGACCCGGTCGATGCCGGCGGTGGCGGCCAGCACTTGTTCCACCCGTTCCCGGTACCCTTCCCTGACGTAGACATGGGCCAGTTGATGGTCGACCATGGCGAAGGCGGGACTCATCTCGATATCGAGATATTCGCGGCCGGCGATGGTCCGCACCGCCAGCAGCCCGTGCCGGCGCAGGATGCGGTTCAGCGGCACGTCGCCGGCGACGTCGTAAAACCGGTATTCCGACAGGACGACGAAGGTCGTCTCCCCGCCCAGCCCCATCTCCTCCACCGCCTGGACGATCCTGCCCACCTCGGCATCGATCAGCGCCACGTCCCTGCCGATCTCCGGGTGCGAAGGCCCGAGCCGCTGCATGTTGTAGTCCAGGTGCGGCAGGTAGACCAACATCAGCTCCGGCCGTTGCCGTTTCATCGTTTCGACCGCGGCCCCGGCGATCCAGCGGCTCGACGCGATGCCGGCCAGCGGCCCCCAGTAGTGCATCAGGTTGAATTCGCCGAGGGTTTCGCAGAGTTCTTCGTAATACCCCACCGGTTTGGAATAGCACCACTGGATCATGCCGTCGTCGCTGTGGAGCGGTTTGGGGGTGACGATGACGTCGCAGTCGGCAAAGAGGGTGTTCTGCAGGAACAGGGCGGCGGTACGGGTGCCGGGCCGCTCCTGCCGCAGCCGCTGCCAGAGCCGCGGCCGCTGCACCAGGGAGGCGGC
The DNA here is from genome assembly GCA_040755255.1 of Thermodesulfobacteriota bacterium. GTDB lineage: Bacteria > Desulfobacterota > Desulfobulbia > Desulfobulbales > S012-135 > JBFLZZ01. The sequence continues at coordinate 59,584 of JBFLZZ010000007.1, read as the reverse complement.
CTGCTCCCAGAAGGAGACCCGGTACTCCTCCGGGGTGAAGAAACCGTTGGCGAGCACCCCGTGTTCGGCGGGAAGCGTTCCCGTGGTCAGGGTCGCCTGCACCGGCAGGGTGACGGCGGGGAAGGGCGGCCGCATGGCGGCCATGGTTCCCTGCTGCACCAGCCGGCGGATGTTGGGGGTGAGGTCGGGCCGCTCGAGATGTTCGAGCTGGAGGCCGACCACGTCGAGAACGACGACCCGTCTCTTGTTCATGCAAACCACCTCATGTCATGGAGAATTTTTTGCCCAGCCACAGGGCGGGCGCCAGCAGGGAGAGGACAAGGAGGCCGGCGGCCGCCCCCCGGATGGAGGCGGCGTAGAAGGCGTCGAGCAGGACGATGCCGAGGATCAGCTGTCGCACCGCCGGTCGCAGTCCATGCTCGCCGCGTCCGGCGCGATACAGGGGCGGCAGGGTCAGGGCGGCGAAGCCGAGGAGAAAGGGCGCACTATCGAGGCGCAGCAGCCCGCGGGCGATGAGCGTCGCCCCCACCGTTGCGGCGCCGGCGAGAACCCCCAGCACCCACCCGGCGGTGCGGGCGGCGTCCGGCGCCGTTTCCCGATCCGCGACCACGGTGAGGATGGCGACGTAGAGGAAGGAGCAGGCCGGAAAAATCAGCAGCCCCGGGGTGAGCGGCGCGACACTCATGCCGAGCAGCAGGTTGAACCCCCGGCAGCCGCCCATGGCCAGGGCGCCGGGCAGCGGCCTTTTTTTCGCCCGGCAGTCGTAGACGACGATCAGGAGCAGCAGAGCCAGGGCGACGAGGCCGCTCCGGCGGCCGGCAATGAGGGCGGCGCCGGTGCCGGTCAGGAGAAGCAGGAGGGCGATGGCGAATGCCATCGCCGGGGAAATCCTGCCGCTGGGGATCGGGCGGTTCGGCCGCTGTGCCGCGTCCTCGTTCCGGTCGCACCAGTCGTTCAGGGCACAGCCGCCGCCGTAGAGGGCGGAACTGGCAAAGAGCAGGGTCAGCAGCGGCAGCGGCTGCCAGCCGCCCCAGGCGGTCAGCGCCGCGCCCGCGAGGATGTCGGCCATGGCGGTGAACAGGTTCGGCAGCCGGACGAGCTGGAGAACGGCGGCAGCGGCCGGATTCATAGATACGGCAGGATGGCGGCGTAGGCGGCGCGGGCGGCCTCCACCGGCTTGTCTTCGTAGGGGTAGAGTTCGATGGTGACGAACCCCTGGTAGCCGATGTCGGCGAGCGCCGCGAAGATCGGCGCGAACTCGATCGCCCCCCTGCCGGGCAGGAGATGGTGGTGGCGCCGGTCGGCGGCGATGTCCTCCAGGTGGACGTGGCCGAGCCAGGGCGCCAGTTGGCGGATGAGCGCGGCCGGATCCTCGCCGACGCAGAAGAAGTGGCCGATGTCGAAGTTGAGGCCGAAGACGGACTGGTCGACGGTCTCGATAAAGGAAAGGAACTGGCGGCTGTTTTCGATGAGCAGTTCCGGCTCCGGCTCGATCAGCACCCTGACGCCGAGTGCTTTCGCCAGCGGCTGGACGGTTGCGAGTCCGGCGCGGAAGAGCGCCAGGGCTTCCTCCCCGCTCTTTGCCGCCGGCGGCCCGCCCGGTTCGGTGGAGATGGTCGGGCAGCCCAGGGCGGCGGCTAGTTCGATGGCGCGGCCGGTGTGGTCGACACGCTGCCGCCGGTAGTCGGGGTCATCCTCGATCCAGGAAGGGTGCCAGGTGTCGCCGATGGCGTGGGTCATGAACGCGTTGATGTTGGCGACCGCCAGCTGGCGCTGCCGCAGCCTGTCGCCGATGGCGTCGACTTGTTCCCGGGGCAGCGGCGGCCAGGCATGGGGGATGTCGGCCATGATCTCGACGCCCTGGTAGCCGATCTCCGCCAGGATGTCGAGGGTCTCCAGCAGGCTGAACCTGCGGAAGGCGTTGGTGGAAAAGGACAGCTTCATGGCTCGAGGTCGAAGTTGGGGGAGTGGCTGAGGAAGCTGAACGGGTTGCCGAACACCACCTTGTGGATCGTTTCCTCCGAAAAGTCGCCGCATTTGCGCATCAGCATCGCCACCTTGGGCACGGCGAGCGGGTCGGAGTAGCCCCAGTCGGCGGAGCCGTTGACGATCATCCGCTCGGCGCCGTAGCGGCCGATGATCGCAACAGCCCGCTCGGCGGAGAGCTTGGTGACGTAGTAGACGGTCATGCCGGCGAAGCAGCGGGTGTTGTGCAGGGTGAGCTCGATGGTCTCCTCGGTGTTGTGGTCGATGACGATCCGCTCCTCGTCGACCTTTTCTTCCTTGATGATCTCGATGATCCGCTCGATGCCCTTTTTCTTGTTCTGGTGCGGCGAGTGGATGCAGATCGGCATCTTCCGGTCGTTGCCCAGCCGCAGCTGGCGGCGGAAGATCTCCTCCTCCTTCGCCGTGATCAGGTCGAGGCCGATCTCGCCGATGCCGACCACGTTGGGATGGGAGAGGAACTTCTCCATGGCGTCCACCACCGCGTCGGCCATGTCGTTGCGCGCCTCCTTGGGGTTGAGGCTCAGCATGGTGTAGTGCTTGATGCCGTATTTTCTCGCCCGCTCGGTCTCGACACTGAGCATGTGCTCCCAGTAGTCCTCGAAGCAGGCCACCGAGCGGCGGTCGAGGCCGGACCAGAAGGAGGGCTCGACGCAGGCGACGATGCCGGCCACCGCCATGTTGTAGTAGTCGTCGGTGGTCCGCACGGTGGTGTGGATATGGGGTTCGATGAGGCGCATGGTTCTCCTTCGGGTGTTGAAGAAAAGGCCGGGCCGGCTGTCGGGCAAAAGCCGCACCGATCCGGCGGCAGGGAGGGCTACCGCGTGCCGTTTCCTGTCCGCCGCACGATCGGCTCAAGGAAGGTGAACGACCGGCGCGCCACCTCCCCGGGGCAGTGCGGATAGCTGTAGAGCTCGACGGTGAGAAAGCCATCATAGCCCTGACGACCGAGGGCGGCAACCACTTTGGCGAAATCGATGTCGCCGTCGCCGGGGACCAGATGAAAATGCTTGCCGCCGCGGATATCCTCGATGTGGACGTGGAAGATTTTCGTGTCCAGCCGGGCGATGATCGTCTCGGCGTCCTCGCCGTTGACATGGCTGTGGCCGATGTCGAGGTTGGCGCCAAGCCAGGGGGAATCGATCTCGTCGAGCAGCGCCGTCAGCTCATCGCAGGATTCGACCAGCAGCCCCGGCTCGTATTCGATGCCGATGCGTACCCCGCGGTCGGCGGCATGGGAAATCAGTTCGTGGAGGGAGTCGGCAAGCAGCTTTCCCGCCTCGTCGGGCGGGCAGCCGGGCACGGCGCGGCCCGCGGTGATCGAGATGCAGGGGCAGCCCAAAGAGTGGGCGAGGTCGATGCATTTTTTCGTGTAGGCGACCCGCCAGGCGCGCGGCCCGGCCTCCGGGTTGGCGAGCGACGGCTCGAACAACGGCTCCCAGAAGGTCTTGCCGTAGTAGCCGCAAACGGTGTTGGCGTTGATGTTGGCGATGGCAAGCCCGCAACGGGTCAGCTCCGCCCCGATCCTGTCGCGGTCCGCGGCGCTGACCGCGTCGGCGAAGAGATGTGGCGTGTCGGCGAGGATCTCTATCCCGTCGTAGCCGATATCGGCGATGGCCCGGATGGCGTCGGTGAGGGCATGGCGGACGAAGCCGTTACTGCTGAAGGAAAGGCGCATCGGCTCAGCCGCCTCCGGCTATCGAGCCCATGACCATCGGCTTATCGGGGTCGCCGCCTTCAAACGAGATGATCACCTCGGTGCCGATCGGCGGCGTCGCGGACTGGCCGTAGGGCGTCACCACCGGCGCCCAGGCCTCGCGCTCCTCGCAGAAGAAGGGCATCCTGATCTTGACCCGCCCCTTGTTCATCGGATCCTGGGTATCGATCACCGTTGCCCGGTAGGTGCCCCCCATTTTCTGCGGTTCCTCGCCGGTAGGGTCGAGCCAGTCGTTGGGGTTGTTGCGGGCAAAGGCGTAGAGGTTGACGCCGCCCGCTTCCCCCATGGGATCCCTGGTCAGCCAGCGGCCAAGGGTCGGGGCATAGAATCGCTGGCCGAAGAAGGACAGGCCGGTCTTCTCGTCGTAGGGCTTGGTGGAGAAACGGTAGGGCTGATCGAGAGAGCCGGTTTTCGCCAGCGGCGCGCCGAAGGGATCGTAGGCGTAGGCGGCCACCACCGCCCCGCTGCTGTCGATAAGCGCGGTGACGTTGCCGCGGCCGTCGTAGAGGTAGTAGTAGCGCTTCCCTCCCTGGAGCAGGGAAAGGAGCCCGCCGATGCCGCCGCCCCAGTCCGCGCCCCAGGTGTATTCCCGCACCATCTGGTTGGCGGCGTTGCGTTCCTGGAGGACGATGCCGCCGTAGCCGACGTAGCTGATCTCGACCGGGGCCTTGCTCTGGTCGTCCTGCCGTGTTTCCTGGGCCAGGGTGTTGTCCGTCCGGTAGACGTAATCGCGCTTGTGGATGCAGGGTGTGGTGCCGCACAGGTCCTTGCCGGTGTACTGCAGCGAGGTCAGCCGGTTGATCGGATCGTAGACCGCGGTGAACGGCGAACCGTCCGTGGCATAGCCGCCGGTCAGGTTGCCGTCGGCGTCGTTGGTGAAGGTCTGCGCCGGGCCGGTTGCGGCGGTAAGACCGTTGACGCTGTTGTAACTGTAGGTGACGGCCGCGTCCTGCAGCCTGGCGATGGCCGGGCCGTTGCTGATCGTTTCCGAGGCGCGGGCGTCCTCGCCGTTGTAGGTGTAGCTGAACTCGTTGATCACCGTGCCGGTCGAGGTCTTGTTGCTGACCACGGTGAGGCGGCCGAGGAGGTCGTACTGGTATTCCGTGTAGCTGCCGCCCGGCCGGGTGAGCTTTCTGATCAAGCGGCTTGCGCCGGAATAGGTGTAGGTGAAGACGTCGGTGCCGCGCGTCACCCCGGTCAGCCGGTCGAAGGCGTCGTAGGTGTAGGCGACGGTCTGACCGCCCTGCAGGGCGTAGCGTGTCATTCTTCCCTTGAGGTCGTACTGGAAGGTTATCGTGTCGCTCGTCAGCGGACCGTCGATGGAGGTCAGCCGCGAATTGGCGTCGTAGGTGTAGCTGGAGGAGCCAGACTGGCCGCTGCTATCCGTGAGCCGGCGGTAGGCATCATGGGTATTGAAGGCAAGCCAGACGGGCGTGTCACCTATATCGATGGTAATGAGTTCGCCCGTGAAAGGATCGGTGTAGGTGAAGGTGGACCGCTCCATGTAGACCCTGTAGCTGATCGTGTCGGGACCGTCGTAGGCGGTGTTGATCACCTTGCCGCGTGCGTTGGTGAAGGTGGCGGGGCGGCCGGCGGTATCGTAGGTGGTCGTGGTGGACGATCCGTCGGCGAAGGTCTTGCGGATCCGGCGGTTGTCGTGATCGTAGGCAAAGGTGGTGATTCTGCCGCCGGGATCGGTGAGGCTGGTCAGGTTGCCGCTGGCATCGTAGCCGAGGGCGGTGCTGCCCCCGGCGGTGTCGATGATCCTGGTCAGCAGGCGTGAGCCGGAATGATCGAACCGGCTGGTGCGGCCGCTGCGGTCGGTGATCGCGGTGACGAGATGCGGGGTGTTGGCCGAATGGGTTTCGATCATGGTTTTGCCGTCGCCGTAAGTGGTCTGTACCAGGTCGTCGAGGCCGTTGTAGGTGTAGGTGCGGGTGATGCCCGAACCGTCGGTTTCGCTGCGGATCCTGCCGACCGCATCATAGGTGTACGCCTTCATGGTCAGGCCGCTTCTGGTGATCCTGACCAGGAAATGGTTCTGGTCGTACACGTAGCTGGTGACCGTGCCCAGGGGATCGGTGACCGTCGTCTTCTGGCCGAACTGGTTGTAGGTGATGGTGGTGGTCGCGCCCAATCGGTCGGTTTCCGAGGTCAGATCATGGGCCGCGTTGTAGGTGCGGCTGATCGTGCCCAGGGTTTCGACGACGGTTGGCGGCGAGGTGCTCGGGTCAAGGATGGCGGTGGTTATGGCCGTCGGATCGATACCGTTGGCCGCGTAGGAGATGGAGGTGGTCACCGGTTCGATGGAGCTGCCGTCGGTGATTTCGGTGACGCTGCCCATGGCGTTGTATCGAAATCCGAAATTGATCGCCTGCGAACTGATGCCGGTGAGGTTGCCGGTGTTGGCGTTGCTGGGGCCAAGGTCAGCGTAGGAGAGGCCGGTGGTCGACCCTTCCGGGGTGACGATGGAGCTGACCTCCCGGTTGGCGCCGATCGTGGTGATCAGCGAGTAGGTGGTCTTGGGGACGGTGCTGGCCGCATTGTTGGTGGTGGCGTCGACGTAGGGCTGGTAGTGGTTGCGGTCGACATGCCAGGCCGCAGAGCCGGTGTGAAAATACTCTTCCTTGTTGCCGGCGGGATCGGTGACCGTGATCCGGGAGGTGATGCCCATCGCCGTCCCCGGCGCCGGGTAGGGGTCGGTGAAGGAGGCGTTTCTGCTGCCGGGCTCCAGCACAAAGCCCCAGGCGTCGACGCCGTTGGACAGACCGGTGAGCAGGGAGGCAGTATCGTAGGTGAAGCTGGTCGCGTACCCACCCATGTCGGTGATGCCGGTGAGGTTGCCGGCCCCGTCGTAGCTGAAGGAGGCAAAGCGGCCGAAGGGATCGTCCACCCGGAGGAGGTGGCCGTTGCCGTCGTAGGAGAGGGTGCTCACCCTGCCCAGGGCATCGGTCATGGTCACGAGCTGGCCGGCGCTGTCGTAGCCGAAGCTCAGTTGCTGGTTATACGGGTCGCGGATGGCGACCAGCAGGGAAACGGCCGAGGTGGTGCCGGCCGGGATGTCGTAGACGTGCACCGTGCCGTCGCGGAAGCGCAATTCGTAGAGGTCACTACCGAGGTGGGTGAGGGTGGTGAAGACATGGTAGGGCGGCGCGCAGATGCCGGAGCTGTCGGGCAGGCCGTAGAGATCCTGCCTGCCGTCGGCCATGGTGACCGCGACCGCTGCCGGCAGGCCGGTAGTGCCGTCGGCCATGGTGTAGAGAAAGCTCCGGTAGTTGAGCTGCCATTTGTTGCCTGCCGGGCCATTGGCGGTGGTCAGGGAGTTGTAGCTCAGTTTCAGCTCGACGGGCGGCCCGACCGGCGGCGTGTACCAGAGCGGCGTATCGGCCAGGTAGAAGTTGAGGTTGGTCATGTCCACCATCCACGCCGGCGCTCCCTTGGACGAGGCGGTGCAGGCTTCCGAACTGCTCATCGCGGAACGGTTCATCGTCGACTGGTTGGCGGAACTGCTCGCGCTGCCGCCACCTCCCCCGCTGCTGCCACCACTGCCGGCACTGCCGCCGCCGCCGGTGTTGTTGCAACTGGGCTGGCCGAACTTGGGCCTGACTTCCGGGCTGCTGCCGGCGGCGGCGGCGGTGCTGAGCCCGAGGCTGGTCCTGGTTGGCGAGAACTGCGCCCGGATTGCCGCGACCTGCGCCGCATAGCCGTTTTCTCCAAGGTTGGTTGCCGCCGCTGTTCCGGAGGGTTGGACGCGAAAAGTTGCGGAAATCCCCAAGCAGAGGAACAGGAGAAACAGAGAGGCAACCGGGAGGATGCTGTGGTTTTTCATAGGGGTCTCAGGGGGGTGAATCGTTTGTCCGTATCGCTGCTGCCGGAGGAATGGACGGCTTGCGGCAGGCGAGGAAGGCTACTGCCATAAGGGTCCACAGCAGGACCAGTTCCGCCGGCCGGTGCAGGGGAAAATCGACCAGGGAAGCCGCGGACAGGGCAACGACCCCTCCGGCGCCACCGGTGGCCAGGTCGCCGCCGATCTTGGCGTTGCGGAAGGCGAAGACCAGAAAGCTGCCGAGCAGTGCGAGCAGTCCTGCCAGCCCGAGAATACCGCCATCGACCATCGCCTCCAGGTATTCGTTGTGGGCATGGGCCTGGAGCTGGGCAAAGGGCCGCTCCCGGTCCTTGCCGTGGCCGGCCTGCCAGTAGCGGGTTTCCCATTCGATGAACTTCGGTTCGAAGCCGCCCGGCCCCCAGCCCAGCAGGGGGCGCTCGCCGAGATGGGCCGCGCTCACCTTCCATATGTAGAATCGGCCCTCGATCGTGGTAAGGATGCTGCGAGACGGCAGCAGGGGCAGCAGGAGCAGAAGCATCGCTGTCGCTGCCGCGATCAATCGTGGCGGAATCTTTCCCAGCAGGCCAAGCCAGCCCATGCCGGCGGCAAGGGCGAGGATGCCTGCCCGTGAACCGGTGGCAAGCACCGCCAGAGTCTCCGCCGTCAGAATGCCCATGAACAGCCCCCGCTGTTTGCCGGCTTGTGCCAGGGCCCAGGCGAGCGGCACGGCGGCGGCGAGGGTCGCGGCCACGAAGTTGGGGTTGCCGAGGGTGGCGAGCACCCGCATACGTTCACTGCCATAACCGGAAACCGTCCAGCCCGCGAGGCGGAACGGATCGAGATCCGCCCACTGTAACAGGGCGATGGCGGCCACCACCGCGCAGGACAGGGTTGCCGCCGTCGCAAGGTGTTTCGCCTCAGGACGCAACGCAAGAAGCAGGAGGAACCAGGCCGGCGCCGCCAGGGACAGCCAGAGGGTGTCCGGGGAGAGGAAGGCACCGAAAAGAGCGGGTAAGATGAGCGAAAGGAGAAGGAGGAGCAGCGCCAGCCGGAATGCCCTGGGCAGCGGCGCCGGCCGAAACTGTCCCAGGCAGAGGGCCAGCGCGCCGCCGGCCAGCACGAAACCTTCCAGCAGCAGGGCCTTGGGAGTCGAGAAGGGGTTGTCAAGTCCGGGGTACATGGCGAGCGGCAGGACGAAGGTCATCGCCACCAGAGCCCACCGAAGCAGGGAAAGAACCCTGTTTTCATGTCTGGACGGACAAGGTGCACCCTGTTTCATGGGGTCAGGGCGCCGCCACCTTCAGGAGGATGAACCTGGCGTTGGCGAGGGTTATCCGGTCCGCGACCGGGTCGAAGCCTCTTGTCGGGTAGATGGGTGCGGCCGGGGCGGCGGAAGTGCCGGCGAGAATCTGCAGGGAAAGAACCGCGTCCCGGAGCGATACGGTCAAGTCGCCGTCGATGTCGCCCAGAACGAGAGCGAAACCGTTGCCGAGCCGGCGCATGCTCGATCGGTTGCCTGATCCGTCGTAACTGTAGGTGATCAGGTAGCCGTCGGTGGAAAGGGCAGAGGTCAGCCGGTTGAGGTGGTCATAGGTGTAGGAAACCGTGGCGGCCGATGCCGGCAGTGCCAGGAGGACAGCGGTGAGGAAGAAAAAAACAACAACCCTGGACGATGGATGCATGCCTATTTCCTCCGATCCGTGGCAGCCGAACCGTGGCGTGCGGTTCCTGAAAAGAGGCGCCCGCATTCCGCCGCCTCTTTTCGGAATGGTTCTCAGAAGTGCACTTTACAACCCGCGGTGGAGGATTTCCATAATAATCGTCGCATAGGCGGTGACCAGCACCGGATCCTTTTCCCACCAGCGGCCGGTGGGGTTGACCCAGCTGCCGTCGGCGTGCTGGAGATCGAGCAGTTTCTTTGCCAGTTCCTTGCGCCAGTTGACCCTGCGGCCATCGGCCAGGGTGAGGGTGTCGATCCCGGCGGCGGAGAGTCCTTTGGCCATGGTGTGGTAGTAGTAGAACAACCCTTCCTGGCCCATGCCGGGGTTCTCTTCCAGGGTGTAGTGTCTGGCAAGCCAGTCGAGCACCGCCTTCACCCGGGGATCGTCCGGCCTGAGGTCGGCGTAGATGTAGCTGAGCAAACCGGCGTAGCTGATGGAGCCGTAGGAGCGGAGCGCCTTTTTGCCGTCGCCGGTCTCCACCTCGCCCGCCTTGCTGTCGCCGGGGAAATAGACGAAGCCGCCGCGGTTCTCCGGGTCGCCGGAAGCCCAGGGCTGATCGTTGGATTCGGGCAGGTTCTGGCTGCGTTCGATGAACCGGATCGCCGCCTGCCAGTTGAGATCCTTGAGCGGCGTAGCGTCTGCTCCCGCGTCCGAACTCAGGAATTTGGTATAGTGGAGGGCCTCCAGGGCATAGTAGGTGTTGGACATGTCGGAGTGCTTGTAGGTGCCGCCGTAGCCGATGCCGCCGTCCAGGGGGTTGTCGAGTTCGCCCGGCCTGTCGAAATCGTCCTGCAGGCCGACGATGAAGTTGCGCGCCCTGCGGATGATCGGTTCATAGCTCGGGTCGTAGGAGGCGAGGAGCGCCATGATCGCCACCGAGGTGTTGTAGTTGGCCATGTCCTTGACGTAGATGGCGCCGTCGGGCTTGACGCACTGCAGCAGGTACTGGTAGCCCTTGACCACCGCCTCGGGGGGATTGGCCTTCACCGCCCCGGAGGGTTCTCCCATGTAGCCGGTGAGCACCAGGCCGGTCAGGGCCGGATACTCGGGCTGCGACCAGTGGCCCGCCGGATTCTGCTGCGCGGTGAACCAGGTGAGCGCCTTGTCGATGGCGTGTCCGATTTCGAGCTTGAGGGACAGGTCTCTGGCCGGGGCGGCGACAAGTTTTCCTTCCTCGGCCCGGCCGTTGCTGGCGGAGAGGCAGAGGGAAAGCAGGGACAGAAGGATCAATGCCTTTTTCATGCTGGACCTCATGCAGTTCGCTATTTCGTGATCTTTTCGATGATGACCGTTACCGGCGTGCCGACAGGAGGAACCGCCTGTTTGTTGACGAACCAGACCTCGTCGCTCTCTCCGCCCGGGCGGCGATGATCGATCATCGCCGCCGGGTCGTGATAGACGGCGATGATCGATTTTTCCATCTGGGCGGCGAAGACCCCGTTGTTGATCATCGAGCCGGTGAAAATCCAGGGGATGTCGCCGGGCCGCGCCTCATTCACCATGATCCAATTTTCGATGGGGATTTCCTCCGCCTTCCCTTCCTTGACCGGCAGGGCGACGCGGACGCGGACCGCATCGCCCTCGGGCATTTTGTTTTCACCCTGGAAGGCCAGGTGGTTGGGGCTGCCTTCCAGGCCCATCAGCAGCAGGGCGATCTGCAGGGGGTAGGGCTCCACCTCGGTGCGCAGCAGACTCTCGTGCAGTTTGCCGGCCATGCCCACCAGGGCGTATTCGAGAAGCCCCTCCGTCATGTTGACCGAGGCGGCGAAGGTGACGCGGTTTGCCGCCTTGTCGATGGTGCAGCCGCCGATTTCGAACATTCCCGGCGCGACCATCCGGATGGCCGGCATCCCCCCCGCCGGCGTCATCTGCGGCGGCGGCGCCGGGGGCGTCATCTGTGGCGGCGCGGGTGGCACGACCTGCTGGGCGTGGCCGGAAGCGCCGTTCAGGAGAATGGCCAGGGCCAGAAACAGGCAAGGAAAGACGCATCGTCGTATCAGCCTTGGTTCACTCATTTTCTTCCTCCTTCCGCTGCGGATCGGTTTTTTCTTCGTTGTCGTAATCGTAGTCGCAGTCGTCGTGCCGGATACGATATGCACCAGCCGGCCGGCGCCATGCCTCACCCGTTCTCGTCCTTCCTCAGCCGCCGCACATAGTCGGTCAGCAGGGCGAACTGGACGGCGTGGCCGTGGACGTCGACCCTGAGCGGCGCCTTGAAAAAGCTTGCCAGGTGAGGCATCAGACCGCCCTCGCCGCGCGCCGCCGCCAGCGCCGCCAGTCGCGCCATGTCCAGCACCAGCGGCGCGGCCAGCAGGGAATCGTAACCCTGCCAGGTGAACTGCAGGCTCATCTTCGCGCCGAGAAAGCCTTCGAAATGGACGAAGTCCCAGGCTGTTTTCTGATCGCCCAGCGACGGCACCAGATTGATATGCACCCCGGAGTGGGGGGCGTAGCCGAGGATCTGCCCCAGCACCCGGTCCTTGGTTCGGAGTTTCGATGCCTTGTTTTCCGGGTCGTCGAGGATGATGCCGTCGTCGTTGCCGAGGATGTTGAACCCTTCCCAGCTGAGTATCTTGAGATTGCGGCTGGCGAACATCGGCGCCAGCGCGGTTTTCAGCAGGGTCTCGCCGGTCTTGCCGTCGTTGCCCATCACCGGGATTTTCCGGGCCTCGGCCAGGGCGACGACGGCGGGAAGCAGGGCGCCGTCGGACGGGGTGAAATTGAGGTACGGACAGTCTTCGAGAACCGCGGCCCAGGCGTACAGGGAGGAGGCCCGTACCGCGGCAAGGTCGTTGGCTGCAATGGCAGCGGCAAGTCGTGCCGGATCCTGGTGGCAGGAATGGAGGGGCAGGGGTGGTTCGGTGGAGGCGAGATTGACCACCACCACCCGATCGAGGCCTTGAGCGTTTCTGAATTCGTTGAGCTGGGAGCGGATCGCCGCCAGTTGCTCTCCGAGTGTCATGCCGCCGTTGAGACTGCATTCGGCAAGCCGGGCGATGGCGTCGCCGCAGTTGGCGGCGGTGCCCGGGGTGATACGGCGGTCGATGGCGGCGAGTTCTGCGCGGACCGGCGCCAGCAGTGGCGCCGCCTGCAGCCCGAAGGAGGCGAGCAGGGCTTCCGCCTTGCTTTCGAGATCCTCGCGGCGGATGTCGCAACCGCCGAAGACGAGGGAGGACAGCGGCGCGAGATCGATGCCGGCGAAGAGATCGGTCGCGGTGATCAGACCCAAAGGGGTGGAGTGCGCATGCCGACAGGCCAGGGTGCCGGCCATCAGGGATACGGCAATGGCGCCCCGCGCCCCGATGCACCAGATGCCGATGCGCTCATCGGTCATGGACATGGCAGGACCGTCGGAATCGCAAGGACCGCGAGCCCAACGCTGGCTTGCCCTGTAGCTCATGGTTGTTCCGTCACCAGATGTCACGTTTTGAGACCGGTTGCGAGTCCATCAGGATTCCTGCTGCGGAGAAAAAATGAAGGGCCGGCCGCTGGGGATCGGCCGGCCCTCGAGGGAAATCCGAACTTCCTGTTGTGGAAGGACGATTGGTGAGAGAGCAGGATGCGGGCCAGGGGGCTGAAATTTTCTTTTTCAAAAAGTCACCTGGAAGCGGTCTGTTAGCGTTCATGGTCGCCGGCGTCCCTTCGGCTGCCGTCTCCGTGTTGGCCGATTACTGTACAGCCGTGATCGGAATCCGTACATGATTTTCCGGCTGCTGGGGGGGGCAGCAGCCTTTGTGCCAGGGGCCACAGCAGGGCGGGGATAAGGGTGGCGACCACCATCCCGGTGAGGGGGGTGGCTGCGAGGGTCGCTCCGGTGAGGGAGAAGAGCACCGCCGGCGGCAGGCAGCCGAGGGCGAGGGAAAGAAGGAAACGATTCTGTCCCATTCCGGCAAGGCCGGCTGCTATGGTCAGGGTCTCAGGCAGGATGGGCAGCAGACGGCTGGCGATGATCGCCATACCGCCCCATTGCTGGAAGAGGTGTTGGAATTTTGCCAGTTCTTCGGCACTCGTGATGCGGCGGATGGCCCTGCCGCCGAACAGCAGGGCGAGGTAGTAGCCGAGGCAGCCTGCCGCAAAGGAACCGAGCGCGCTCAGCAGGGTGCCGGACCAGAAGCCGTACACCGCGCCCATGGCGGCCATGACGCCGCTGGCCGGAATCGGCAGCAGCAGGTCGGAGGCCAGCAGAGCGATGCCGATGAGCCAGGCATGGGAACGGCCTGCCGCAAACCAGCGGACACAGGCCTCCTGGCTGAAGAACTGCTCGAAGCGCTCGCCGAACAGCAGGAATTCCAGGGCGCCGACAAGGCCGAGAACAAGGATGATACCCGATATCTTCAGGAGCAGTTTCATTCCGGTTTCGATGGGAGATGGTGTGTCTGCATCCTGGTCCGCAGGGTGGAACGGTGCAACCCGAGCATCCTGGCCATCTGCACCTGGTTTCCGCCGGTGCGGCGCATGGCCTCTATGATCGCCGTCTTTTCGACCATGCCGACGATCTTTTCCAGCGGGATATTCTTGTCCCCGTCGCCAGCTGCGGCAAGAAATCTGGTGATCGCCTGACAAAGATGCTCCTCTCCCTCGTCTACGCCAGGGGCCGGCTGGGCGGCGAGTTCGAAGAGATCGGTGGTGAGAATTCTGTCCCTGGTGAGCACCATGGCGCGCCGCAGGGTATTCTCCAGTTCGCGGACGTTGCCCGGCCAACGGTGGCGCAGCAACCTCCTCGCCGCATCCTCCTCGATCCCGACGATACTGGTGCCCAGTTCCCCGTTGATCTTGTGAAGGAAGTGGTCGATCAGCAGGGAAATGTCCTCCTGCCGTTCCCGGAGCGGTGGCAGGAGGAGATGGACCAGGTGGAGCCGGTAGTACAGGTCCTTGCGGAACAGTCCGGCCCGCATGTCGGCGAGAAGATCCCGGTTGGTGGCGGCGATCACCCTGGCGCGGCCGGGCACCGGCGCGGTGCCGCCGACCCGGAAGAAGGCTTGCTCCTGCAGGACCCGGAGCAGCTTGACCTGCAGGGAAGGCTGCAGTTCGCCGATTTCGTCGAGGAAGATCGTGCCTCTGCCGGCCAGCTCGAACTTGCCCGGTTTCTGCCGGTCGGCGCCGGTGAAGGCCCCCCGTTCATGGCCGAACAGCTCAGATTCCAGCAGTTGTTCCGGTACTGCCCCGCAGTTGACCGCGACGAAGGGCTCGCACTTGCGCAAGCTGTGGTCGTGGATGGCCTGGGCAACCAGTTCCTTCCCCGACCCGGATTCACCGGTGATGAGTACCGTGACGTCGTGCATGGAGAGGATGCCGATCAGCTTGAAGATCTCCTGCATCGCCGGACTGCTGCCGATCATCCTGTCGGCGGGTGCCGTCGGTGCCGCGGTGGTTCCTTGTTCTGCCAGCCTGCGGGAATGTGTTCTGCTTCCTATGATTCGGTTGATCAGTTGCCGGATCTGGTCGAGGTCCAGGGGCTTGGTCAGGTATTCGTAGGCGCCCGTCTGCATGGCACGGATGGCGACATCCATCCGGCCGTGGGCGGTCATGATCACCGCTGCGGTCTCTGGAGAGGCGGTCTTGATATTTTCCAGCACCGCGAGACCGTCGCGGTCGGGAAGGCGGTAGTCGATGAAGGCGATCTCCAGAGACTCCGGATTCGCGGCAAGCAGGCGGGCGGCCTCGCCGCCGCTTGCAGCAAGCAGCGCCTCGTGCCCTTCGTCCGCCAGAAAGGCGGCGAATGCCAGCCGTATCATTTCTTCGTCGTCAACGATCAGGATCGTGCTCATTGTGGTTTTCCCGGGTAGGCAGGGTAAAGGTCGCGATCGCCCCGCCGCCAGACCGGTCGGCCAGGGTCAGACGGCCGCCGTGCGCTTCGATGATTTTTCTGCTGGTGGCAAGGCCGAGTCCGAGTCCTTCCGGTTTTGTGGAGGTGAAGGGTGCCATCAGCTTCTCGGGATCCATCCGCTGCAGCCCCGTGCCGGTGTCGGCGAAACTCACCTTGGCAGTATTCCTCTCGGTTGCCAGGGTGACGAGCAGTTCGCCGCCGGCGGGCATGGCGTCGCGGGCGTTCAGCAGCAGGTTCCAGCATACCTGCTTGATTTTCTCCGGGTCAAGAGGCAAGGACGGTGGCGGGGAGCAGGTCTCCCGGACGAGCTGGATGTTTTGCTTGGTCAGAAGTTCGGCGGCAAGGTCGAGCACATCTCCCACCACCGCCAGGAGATCGGCAGACACCGGGCGGAGTTCCGCAAGCCGGCTCCGGCCGACGATCTGGTCGACGATTTGCGCCAGCCGGTCGATTTCCTTCTGCACCAGATCGAGCATCCGTCGGTTGTCGGACTCTTCCTGCAATCTGCCCTTGAGCACCTGGACGAACATCTTGATGGCGGTCAGCGGGTTTTTGATTTCGTGGGAAAGGGTGGCCGCCATTCGGCCGGCGGCGGCGAGTTTCTCGCCTTCGACGAGTTGCGCTTCGTAACGTTCGAGGTCGCCGACCATGGCGTTGAAGGCGGCGGTGAGCCGGGTCACCTCCTCGCCGCCGCAGTCGATGTCGGCGCGTGCGCGGCGGTCTCCCCGGCCAAGGCCGGTGACAAATCTGGCGAGTTTTTCCAGGGGCAGGCTCAGCGATCGGGCCAGGAAAAAGGCGACGACCGCAAACACCACAAGCAGGGTGGCACCCAGAGCGAGGAAGGAATTGCGCATCCGTTGCCAGAGAAGACGTTGCGGGTTCTGATCAACGATCACTACCAGCCGGCCGGTGGAGCCGTCGGTGGAGGGCAGCGCCCTGGTCAGTGCCAGGAAGGTATGGGTGCCGTCGAGCGATGTCGGAGTCGGCGAAGTGATTTTTTTTGCTGCCCGGCGCAGGACGGGATCACCGATGGTGCCGGAGAGCTGGCTGCTGTCGCTGCCCAGCACCAGGAAATCCATGCCGGTGAGGGCGGCCATCTGGGAGAGGATCGCCCCGTTGGCGAGATAGGGAGAACGGGCGAGGAGGTCGGCCACCTTCTGGGCGCGCTCCGCGGTGTCGGTGCGCAGGGAGTTGGCGATGGTAACCAGGGCAATGACGAGAAAGCCGGCGAGCGCCCCGGCCAGCAGCAGGGAAAAGGGGATGAGGATGCGCAGGAAAAGGCCGCCTTTGCGGCTGGGGGATGGGCTGTCGTGGCTGGTTGGCATGGAGGAATATGGAACCGAAAAACAAGAGGCGGTGTCGCCACCGCCTCTTGTACCGCATGTGCGGCTGCACAACAAGGAGGGAAAATCAGCCGTTCTTTCTGCGGCGGAAAAATCCGAGGCCGGTCAGTCCGGTGCCCAGGAGCAACATGGTCGCCGGCTCGGGGACAGGGGTGTTCGGATGGATTTCCACCTCGAAGGAATTGAAGATGTCGAAGAAAAGGTTGTATCCAAACCCCAATCCGCGGAAATCAGAGGCTAACCCCCCGATCAGGGAACCGCCCCAGCCTGGTGCGCCTGCGGTGAAGGAAAGGGTTGCCAGGAGGATATCTTGGGGGGTGTCGGGAATGCCGGGAAAATTCGAACCGGCAACATTATCAGACCCGAAGGACATGTCCGTGAAGTCCCCACCAACCGTGGCCCCGTTGTATGTAAGACCGAAGGTGTTCGACTGGTCAATGTCGAAGTCAAAACCCAGCAAAACGTCAGGGGCGCCCGAACTATCTGCCAGGCTGCCGTCCATTGTGACATAAGCCCCGACCATAAAGGTCTCCCCTGTTTCGACGTGGGAATCAAGGATGCTCAGGTGGGTGGTCGGAGCGGCCATGGCGGCGCTGCCGAACAGGAGAGTGCCTGCGATGGCGAGGGGCAGCGTTTTCAGTTTCATTTTTTTCCTCCCTTGATTTGGATGGTACAAGTACAAGCTGCAATAAAGGTTAGCACTTTGCGTGCCAAGTGTTCTTGGTGTGTTTGTGCGGCAATTACAGGCGTTATGTGCCGGCAGCGCCGGTGTTTTTTTTTGAATAGCGAAAACTTTTTTCCTTATTTCCGGAATCCTGACCGTTTTTCCGGAAACTCTCCGGGGGCGGGAAGGCCGTCCCCGGAGAGGCCAGACTCACGGCGCGCTGTACGCCTGGTAGCACAGAAACCATTGCCGGTAATCCGCCAGAGTGACGCAGTTGTCGCCATCGAGGTCCGCGGCCGGGTTATAGCCGACTGTCCCCTGGCAACGGCGATAGGAGGCGAGCAGCGCCGCGCGGTCCGCGGTATCGACATCGCCGTCGCCGTCGATGTCGCCGCAGATGTTGGGCGCCGGCGGCTGTACCGTGACGGTGAGGGTGTCGCTGCCGCCGCCGCCGTCGTCATCGGTGACGGTGAGGGTCACGGTGTAGGTGCCGACCGCGCCATAGAAACGGGTCGGGGTCAGGGTTGAGGCGGCCGAGGTGCCGTCGCCGAAGGTCCAGGTGATGGTGTGGGTGTCCGCCGCGCCCGGATCGGTGAACGAGCCGTTGAAATGGGCGATGTCGCCCAGGGTGATGGTGAAGTCGGCGCCGGCGTTCACCGTCGGCGCGACATTGTTCACCGTGACGGTCATCGTGTCGCTCTCGCTGTTGCCGAGGTCGTCGGTAACCGTGAGGGTGACGGTGTAGACGCCGTTGTCGGCGTAGACGTGGTTCGGTGTCAGGCTGCCGCCGGAGCCGCCGCCGTCGCCGAACGACCAGGCGATCGTGAACGGGCCGTTGCCGTTGTCGGTGTAAGAGCCGCTGAAGGAGACGGTGTCGCCCTCGTGTGCGGTCTGGTTCCCGCCGGCATCGACGCCGAGGGCAACGGAGTTCACCGTGACGGTGAGGGTGTCAATTGTAGAGCCGCCGTCGTCGTCGGTGACCTGCAGGGCCACCAGATAATTTCCGGGCAGGGTAAAGATATGGGTGGGCGTGAGGGTGCCGGTCGCGGCATGACCCTCTCCGAAATCCCAGAGGATGGTGTGGGTGTCCGCCGAACCGGGATCGGTGAAGGATCCGGCAAAGTTGACCGTGTCGCCCACGTTGACCGTCTGGTCAGGCCCGGCGTTCACGGTCGGGGCAACGTTGTTCACCGTCACCAGCAGGGTGTCGCTTTCCGCCGTGCCGTTGTTGTCGGTGACGGTGAGGCTCACGGTGTAGAGCCCGTTGTCGGTGTAGACATGGGTCGGGGTCAGGCTGCCGCTGTTGTCCGTGTTGCCGTCGCCAAAGTCCCATGCAGCCGTGTACGGGCCGTTGCCGGTGTCGGTGTAGGCGCCGCTGAAGTTGATCGTGTCGCCCTCGTTGGCCGTCTGGTTAACGCCGGCATCGACATTGGAAGAGACGTAGAGGACATGGACGATGAGGATGGAGTTGCCGACGCCGCCGTCGTCGTCGGTGACCTGCAGGGTCACCTGATAATTCCCCTGCAGGGCATAGACATGGGTGGGCGTCAGGGTGCCGCTGTTATCGATATTGCCGTCGCCGAAATCCCAGAGGACGGTGTGGCTGTCCGCCGAGCCAGGATCGGCGAAATTGCCGGCGAAGGTTACGGTATCGCCCTGGGCGACGGTCTGGTCGGGACCGGCAGTCACGGTCGGCGCGACGTTGCCGATGGTGACGGCGAGGGTGTCGCTGCCAACTCCGCCGTCATCGTCGGTGACGGTGAGGGTGACCGTATAGCTGCCGTTATCGGCATAGACATGGGAAACGTCCTGGAAACCGCTCTGGGTGGTGCCGTCGCCGAAATCCCAGAGGTAGGTATGGGTGTCGGCGCCCGGGTCGGTGAAGGAGCCGGTGAAGTTCACCGTGTCGCCTTCGGCGGCGGTCTGGTCGGCCCCGGCGTTCACGGCAGGCGCGACGTTGTTGATCGTGACCGTGCGAGTGGTGATGTCGGTGGAGCCGTCGTCGTCGGTAACCCTGAGGGCGACGGTGTGTGTGCCGTTATCCGTCCAACTGTGGTTAACACTGGCGCCGTTGTCGCCCGAGGCATTGAAAGTGCCGTTGTATTCCCAGTCCCATTCGTAGTGGACGATGGCATCAGCGTTGGAATGGGAACCGCTGCCGTCGAAGGCGCCGTCCTGCCCTTCATCCAAGGAGGAAGGCCCGGAGAGAACCGCAGTGGGCGACAGGTCGTTGACGGTGACGGTGAGGCTTGCAGTGCCGGTGGAGCCGTCGTCGTCGGTTACCCGGAGACCGATGGCGTACACGCCGTTGTCGCTGAAGGAGTGGCTTATGTTCATCCCGCTGGCGTCGTCATAGACTCCGTCGTCGTCCAGATCCCATTCGTACTGGACGATGGCGTCCGGGGAGGAGGTCGATCCTGAGCCGCTGAAGGCACCGGACTGTCCTTCGTCCAGGGTGGCGGGGCCGGAAATGGCCGCCGTCGGCGCGAGGTCGTTGACTGTCACTGTTGTCGTCGTCGTATCGGTGAGCAGCGAGTCGGAGACCTGCAGGCCGATGGTGTAGGATCCGTTGTCGGCGAAGGAAGTGGTCGGCCCGACCCCGGTGGCGTCGTCGTAGGCTCCGTCGTTGTCCAGATCCCAGGCGAAGGAGAGCGGATCACCGTTGGGGTCGGAGGAGCCGGAGCCGTCCAGGGTGAGCAGGGCGCCTTCGTCAACGGTGTAGGGACCTCCGCCGTCGGCCGACGGCGGCTGGTTGATCTCCACGGTGACCGTGGTGTAGGAGGGCTGGGAGGGAGACGGGGTGCAGTCCACTCCAGGGGTGCAGCCCAGCGGATCAAAGGCGCCATGATCCCAGACCCGCAGGCCGATGGCGTAGACGCCCTGGGCGTTGTAGGTGTGGGGCGCGGTGGCGATGGCGCTGGTGAGGTCGATGTCGTCGAACCAGACGCCGTCGTTGTCCAGATCCCATTCATAGGTGGTCACCGAGTCGCCGGCGTCGATGTCGAAGGAGCCGGAGCCGTCCAGGGAGAAGGGGATGCCCACCGTCGCCCGGTAGGGACCGCCTGCCTTTGCAAAGGGAGCGTGCGGCGGCTCGGCCGCGGTAACCTCGCGGGTATCGATGTCGGTCTGGGGAGGTTCGTTGTCGTCGGTGACCCTGAGCCGCGCGGTGTACACCGTCGGCGCCGTTCCCTGGTTGGCGGGATCCGGGTCGGGGTAGGTGAATTTAGCGCCCGGGTCGCTCGGGTTGCTGGTGACGAAGTCCCAGGTGCCGTTGCCGTCGAAATCCCATTCGTATTTGACGATGTGGCGGGCGGGGTCGGTGTGGCTGGAACCGGAACCATCGAAGCTGAGTTCGAGATCATAGGCCCAGATGATGTCGGCGCCGGCATCCGCCACCGGTGGCTGAGCGAAGAGGGTGGGAGTGAGCATGATAACGGCCCAGGCCGTGTCGAGGCCGGTGCCGCCGTAGCCGCCACTGTTCCAGTAGCCGTTGGCGGCGTTCTGCTGGTCGACCAGTCGTTTGCGTACTCCGGTGGTCGGGTGGTTGTACCAGTCGAGGCCGGTGGCGTTGAGGGTGACCACCGGGTAGGGGCGCGCCAGCCGGAGGGACTTGACCAGGGCGTAGACGGCGTAATAGTTGTTGTTCTGCCAGAACCAGTTGTTGGCGATGTAATCTTCGGCGCTGCGCCAGCGGCCGTCGGTGGTGAAGACGTCGTCGAATGCCATCTGCACCATGCCGGACGGCGTCAGGGCCACGCCGTTGCCGGGGCCGCTGTAGCCGAACCCGGTGCCGTCATAGCTGTGCTGCAGCCAGTAGAGATTGTTCTCCTCCTTGACGAACTGCGGCACGTTGATGCCGAAGTTGTCTTCGGCGGCGAGCATACCGATGGCTGCCCACTGGCAGGCGGAGTTGTCGGCATCGGAGTGCCAGGAGTAGCGCCAGCCGCCTCGGGCGGAGCCCGAGTCGACCTGGCCGTAGGCGTACATGTCCACCATGTCGGTGAGGATGTCGTAGTAGTAACGGCCTTTGACGCCCGCCGGACCGGTGGTGGCGAAGGCGAGCGGCGTGTTGGATGAGGCGATGGCGTCCATGGCCATGCCGCCCTCGTAGATGGGCCGGCCGGAATTGACGCCGATGACCAGATTGTTGCCGTTGGAGTCAGGGTCGCCGTGGGTTTTGTAAGAGGCGGTGGAGGGGGTTCCCGCGGTGAGGGTGTTGAACAGGTAGGCAAAGCCGAGGTCCACCGTCTCCACGTAAGGGTCTTCCTGGTTGTCGCCTGTCTGCAGGTGGCCGTTGATTTCGAAGGACTGAATGGAGGAGGCGGTCGGTGAACTGTAGTAGCTGGAATAGGATGCCCAATGGCCGTCGCTCTTGTTCTGGTTTTTGTGGATATACCAGAGGCCGTTGTCGATGGCGATGTTGGTGCGGGTGTCGAGGCTGTTGGGCCTGACGATCACGTAGTAGTTGTCCTGGCCGACCAGGCCGTTGCTGTCCCAGACGGTCAGTGTCGCGGTGTAGGGGGTGCCGTCCGGGGAGACCGGGTAGGTGTGGCTCGCCTCGATGGCGTACTTGTTGGTCACTGCCGCCGGGGTGGCCGGAGACAGCGGCGAGCCGTCACCGAAGTTCCACTGGTAGGTGAGGTTGCCGACGTCGCGGACGATGGCCTTCAGGGTCACTGCCCGCCCGTTGTAGGTCTCATGTGGGATGGTCGGGTCGTTGCCGTTCCAGGGCACGCAGATGACGTCCGGCGCCAGGTTGTCGGCGACGGTGACCGTGCCGGTGGCGGTGGCGCTCTGGTTTGCGCCGTCCACCACGGTGAGGGTTACGGTGTAGACGCCGGCGGCGGTATAGGTGTAGAAGGGCTTTTTGCCCACCACGTCCACGTCGTTGGTGAAATCGCCGTCACCGTCGCTGTCGACTGCCGCGTCCACGTCCCACAGGTATTTGACGATGCCGTGGTCGTCGGTGGAGGCGGAAGCGTTGAAGTAGGCTGGCGGACCGTTCACCCCAGCGTTGTAGGGGCCGCCGGCTTTGGCCGTCGGGGACTCGTCGGTGGCCAGAACGGTCACGGTTACCGTGTCGCTGTCGGTCTGCAGGGCCTGGTCAAACACGGTGAGGGTGGCGGTATAGACGCCCGGGGTCCAGTAGATGTGGCTGGGGGTGGCGCCAACGCCGCTGTGGCCGTCGCCGAAGTCCCATTCATACTTGATGATGCCGTTGTCGTCGGTGGAGGCGGTGCCGTTCAGGGTCACCGGCCAGATGCCCTCGGTGGTGCGGTCCGCGCCGGCGTCGGCGGCCGGCGGGTTGCCGGTGGTGATGGTGGCGGTGGAGGTGTCGATGTGGGACTGCAGGGCGTGGTCGGTGACCCGCAAGGCCACGGTGTGGGTACCGGGGGTGGTGTACACATGGCTGGCGTTCACCCCGCTGGCGGCCGGATCGAAACTGCCGTCGTAGTCCCAGTCCCACTCGTAGGTGTAGACCCCGTGATCGTCACTGGAGCCGGACCCGTCGAAGGTGAAGGTCCAGGTGCCGAAAAAGCCGTCGGCTTCGTTTTGGGTCTGATCGCCGCCCGCATCGGCAACCGGGGCAAGGTTGGCGTTCAGGGTAACCGAGCTCGTGTCGCTGTCGGTCTGGTTGACATGGTCCCAGACGGTCAGGGAGATGGTGTGACTGCCGAGCCCATAGAAACGGCAGGTGGGAGACGGGCCGGCAGCGTACTCCTTCAGGTCGTCGATGTCGAAGGTGCCGGAATAAACATCGACGCCGCGGCGAAAATCGGTGGCGGTGCCGTAGCCGGAATCGTAGATCAGCATCCAGTCAGGGTTGCCGGATAGCCGGTAGTAGTAGCGGGCACCGGCGGTGGGTTTGAGTTCGATGCGCACGTCGTACCAGGTGTTGTAGGAAAAGGTGAAGCCGGTCGCCCCCCGGCTGGAGCCGTCTTCGTAAATGTACAGGTTGGTGCCATAGAAATAGATGGCGTAGGGCATCTGGGAGTAGGAGAAGTTGGTCGTGTTGGTGTTCTTGAAGCCGAACATGGCGTGGGCGCCGGTGTGGCGGATTTTGGCCTGCAACACCAGGCCGTCGCCGCGCTGGTAGGTGTCCTTGCTGAAGAGGTAGTTGTTTCCCCAGGTGTTGCCCACGGTGGCAGGAACGCTGATGAAGTCATTCTGGCTGACGCTGGCCTGATGGTACCATTTGCCATCCTGGATCGCGGTGCCGGTGAAGGTGTCGGTGCCCAGGTCCCAGAGATGGTGCTCGATGGCGGACTCGGCGTCGGTGGAGCCGGAGCCGTCCAGGGTGACGCTGAAGCCGCCCTCGGCGGCGTTGCCGGAGAATTCGTCCACCGCATAGGGGCCGCCGGCGTTGGCGGTGGGCGGGTTGCCGATGGCGATGCTGACGGTCATGGTGTCGATATGGCTCTGCAGGGCGTGGTCGGTGACCCGCACCGCCACGGTGTAGGTGCCCGGCGCATTCCAGGAATGACTCGGGGTCGCGCCGGTGTCGCCGGAGGGGACAAAGGTGGAGCCGTCGTAGTTCCAGTCCCACTCATAGGTGTAGATGCCGTTGCTGTCGGAAGATCCGGAGCCGTCGAAGTTCACCGTCCAGACGCCGTCGGAGGCCTGCGGTTCGCCAAGGGACTGGTCGGCGCCGGCGTTCGCTGTCGGTGGCGGGCCTGCGCTGGCGGTGAGACTGCAGGTGTCGGTGTCGGTCTGACCGGCTCGGTCGACCACGGTCAGGATGCCGGTGGACGTCGAGATGCCGTTGTGGAGACGGATCGAAGGGGATGATCCGGCGGTGGTTTCCCGGAAATTGTCGAAGGTGAAGGTATTGTTGTGGACGGTCATCCCCTTGCGCAGTTCGGTGTCGCCGGTGGTGTAGGTGGACCGGTAGAGCACCGTCCAATCGGCGGCACCGGCCGGGCGGTAGGAGTAGATGGCGCCGCCGCCGGTCAGTTCGATGCGGAAATCGTAGGGAACGTTGTAGGCGATGTCAAAGCCGGTGTCGCCGCGGGAGGAAGTGTTTTCGTAGATGTAGATATTGGGTCCGTTGATGTAGAACTGGTAAGGGAACTGGCTGTAGTCGAAGTTGGTGGTGGAGGAGTTCTTGAACCCGAACATGCAGTCGCCGGCGGCGCTGGCGGTGATCGTGGCCTCGAAGATCTGGCCCCTAACCTTCGGGTAGGTGTTTTTGCTGGTCAGATAGCGGGTATTCCAGGCGCTGGCGCCGGTGACGGCGACGCGGTCGTTCTGGCTGATGCCGAGCAGGTTGTTGGTGTACCACTTCCCTGAGTCGAAAACGGTACCGTCGAAGGTGTCGACGCCGAAGTCCCAGACGTACTTCTGGATTTCGACGTCGTCGCTGGAACCGGTACCGTCGAGAGTGAACAGCCAGCCGCCGGCCATTGCCTGGGATTCATCGGAGTTGTATGGGCCACCGGCCTCGGCCACCGGCGGGGCACCAGGCTGCATGGTCATCGGTATCGTGCCGGCCGCGGTCTGGCCGGCCGCATCGGCGACGGTGAGCAAGACGTCATGGGTGCCGGCGGCGAAAGTATGGGAGACGTTCTGCCCCCTACCGTTGGTGGTGACGGTCAGGTTGTCGAACAGGGCGTCGGTGCGGTAGGTGGAAAGGCCGATCCTGCCCTCCATGAAGGTGCTGTCGTCGTAGGCGAAAAGGAGATTGCCGTCCAGGAAGAGGCTGATCCGCGATCCTTCGCAGACGATCTTTGCGTGGTAGGTTTGGCCGAGATCGATGGGATAGGAAGCAAGTCCGCTGAAACGGGGATCTCCCGCCAGGTCGTATTCGAAGAGGCTGGTGGCGCTGCCGTTGACCCGCCGATAGAGCAGGACGTCGTTGTTGCCTCGGCCGCGGATGATCATCTCATAGTTGTTCAGTTCGTTGCGGGCGCGGAAAAGGATTTGGACTTCCTCTCCGGTGCCGGCGACGAGGTGCACATCCGCCTCGATGGTGAGGTCGCCGTTCAGTTCTGTTGCGAGGAGGTTCCAGGTGCGGTCCGAGGAGATGTTGGTCTGTTCGTAGGAGAAAGCGCCGGCGAGAGGGGCGACGCCATTGAGAGTCCAGGTGCCGGCGTAGCGGTTCCAGCCGTCGTCGTCGTTGTCTTCGAAATCTTCGATGAGACCGTCAGCAAAACTCCAGGTAAAGGAGGTAAGGCCCTCACTGTCGTTTGCATAGTCGGCGCCATTGAGGGAGAGCGGCCAGAGTCCGCTGTCCGCCGCTGCCTCGCCGAAGTTCGTCGGCGTGGTGATCACCGCAGGCATTGCCCCTTGGACAATAACCGCTGCATGGGCGGTGTCGCTTTTTGCCGGACTGTCGTCGTCGGTGACGGTCAGGCGGGCGGTGTAGGTGCCTTCCGTGGCGTAGGTGTGGGCTGCGGGATCGGCGGCGGTGTCGGAGGCGCCGTCGCCGAAGGTCCAGGAGTAGGCGGTGAGGGAACCGTCCGAATCGCTGGAAGAGGCGCCGTCGAAATCAACCGACCCGCCGCTGGCGATGGTGGCCGAGGCCGGGGTGACTACCGCCGTTGGCGTGCCGGCCGGCGGGCCGATGGGCATGGCCGATACCGCCATGAGGCTGGTCGAGGCAGTGCCGATGACCTTGGCGTTGCCGACGTCGAAGGTGCCGTCGCCGTTGCCGGGGTAGAAGAACATCTGTCGGCCGGTGTAGTTGCTGGCGACCACGTCCAGATTGCCGTCGCCGTTGTAGTCGTAGCCGTCGTAGCCGCCGTGGTTGTTGAGATCGAGACTGGCGACGTAGACGGGGACGTCGAAGGTGTTGTCGCCTTTGCCGGCGAAGAAGTAAGGGTCGCCGCCGCCGCCATCGTTGACGATCAGATCGGCGTGGCCGTCGTTGTTGAAGTCGCCGGCCACGAGACCGTAAGGGTCGCTGCCGGTGTCACCGACAAAGATTGCGGTGCCGAAGGTGCCGTCGCCGTTGCCGGGATGGATGTAGGTATAGCCGTTGGAGTAATTGGCCCGGGCGAAGTCCAGATTGCCGTCGCCGTTGAAATCGGCGACGTCCATGCCGCGGCCGGTGTAGCCGAGGGAGACCTCGGTCCTGCTGAAATTGCCATGGCCGTCGCCCAGGTAGATGCCGGTGGTGGCGTTGTTGGCGTTGGCGACGAAGTCCTGATTGCCGTCGTTGTTGAAATCGCCGGTCGCCATGTCCATGGCGTAGGAGCTGGCATTGGAATGGGTCGCAACCATGGCGGTCTTGTTGAACCCGTTGCTGCCATCGTTGGTGAACAGGTAATAATAGCCGGTGGAGCTGATGCCGCGGCCGACGATGAGGTCAAGGTCGCCGTCATTGTCGAAGTCGTTGATGACGATGCCGCGGCTGTAGCTCCCCCCGAGATGGCCTATTTGGCTGAGGCTGCCGAAGGTGCCGTTGCCGTTGCTCGCCGCGTAGTAGACGTTGGAATTGTCATCGACGCCGACGGCGAAATCGGCGGCCAGACTCAGCGTCGGGGCGTAGAGACCCATGCTGCAGCAGGCCAGCAGGGCCGCAAGGGGCCTTTGAATCAAGCTGAATTTTTTCATGATTTCCCTCTTTTCTTCATTTGTCTGTTTCCCCAGAATTTATGTAGACCTCAAGGTTGACCCTCAAGGAGCAAGGCTGACGTAGAGGTGCATGGCCCGTGGTTTGTTGTCGCGTGGCGCGCTCCCCGGCGGAAGTTCACCAGTGGATGCCGGCCGTTCGATACCGAGGACCATGGGTGCCCTTCCTTCCTTGTCGATATTCTCCTCCAGAGCCTTTTCCAGGTCGGCGGCGGTTTCGACAGGCGTGCCGTCTACCTCGCGCACCACATCCCCTTGTTCCAACCCGAAGTGGCGCAGGGGGCTTCCCATCGGCAGGGTCTTCAGTACGATCCCCTTTCCACCCTTTGGGCTCCGGTTGGCCTGGAAGAAACCGTCATCACGATGAATGGTCAGGGGGGCTGTCGCCGTTTCCGCGGCGGCGAGCAAATCGCCGGCCGGCAGTTGTTCCCGGCGTATTTCCCGGAAAAGGGAATCTGCCAGGGCCTCGGCGCCGGTTCCGGTTTCAGTGCCGGGTGCGGAGGCATTGCCGCTTCCGGGCAACCCGTCGGCCTGCTGGTAGATGATGGCCAGTTCCGGCGGCGAGAGCGCGGCTTCCTCCCTGACCGGATTCTTCCTGGAAACCACGATGACTTTGCTGAGCCGGCCCGCTTCCTTGTCCTTGTAGAGAAGGACGAAGTTGTACTCGGCGAGCAGTCGGTTCAGTATGGGTTCGACGGTTTCGTTTTTGGCGGAGAAAGATACCGGTTCCCGGGCCGGTGCTTTCAGAGAGAGAGAAAAGCCAGCCCGATCGGCGAGTTGGCGGAGCAGCTCGGCGAGGCGGACATTGGTCGCATCGACGGATACGGTGGCTATGCTGCCGGCGGCCAGAGGCGCGGGCCAGCAGAGGAGAACAATCCACAGACAGGTGAAGAAACGGAGGGTCATGGCTCGGCTTGTTAGGCAATCCGGCGAAGGAGATGCGTGCTATCCATAAACGTATCCAAGGGTTACGTTTATACTGCTTATGCAAGAATTGATCCTGTTCTTTTCTTGCCTCCTGTTGAGAAAGAGTCCGAATTTATTTATGTGAAATTATGTTTCTTTTCTTGAGGGTTTGCCAAAGAGGCCAGGGGGTGGAGAGAGGAGATAGTGCGGTTGAGTTCTGGTTTCCGGAAAAACGAGAGCATGGGGTGCCGTTAAGGCCAAAAGGAAAGGGGAGGAAAGGCTTTTGTTGGGAAAAGTTCGCTTTCCGGGAATGCGGAAAAGAAGGGACGTTGAGGTGCTGTCACGAGTCGCCAATGTGGCAACGGGTGAGGCTGTATGCGAGGGGCGACGGGCTCGCGCCGGAGGGCGAACCCGTCGATGGATGAGGCAGGGAACTCTACCGCTTCCGGAGCCGGATCGATTTCGGCGTCACCTCCACCAGTTCGTCGTCGTTGATGAAGGAGATGCAGTCCTCGAGGCTGAGGTTGAGGGGCGGCGTCAGGATGACGTTCTCGTCCGAGCCCGAGGCGCGGACGTTGGTGAGTTTCTTGCCCTTGGCCGGGTTGACCACCATGTCGCCCTGGCGGCTGTGCTCGCCGATGATCTGGCCGGGGTAGAGCTTTTCGCCCGGGCCGATGAAGAGGCGGCCGCGGTCCTGGAGGTTGAAAAGGGCATAGGCCACCGAGGTGCATGGTTCCTTGACCACCAGGGCGCCGTTGATCCGGTTTCGGATCTCGCCGGCAAAGGGGCCGTACTCGGCGAAGACGTAGTTCATCACCCCCATGCCCTTGGTATCGGTCATGAAGGCGGAGCGGAAGCCGAGGAGGCCCCGGGTCGGGATGCGGTAGACCAGCCGCACCATGTCGT
Organism: Thermodesulfobacteriota bacterium; assembly: GCA_040755255.1. Classification (GTDB taxonomy): domain Bacteria; phylum Desulfobacterota; class Desulfobulbia; order Desulfobulbales; family S012-135; genus JBFLZZ01. The sequence goes on along the minus strand of JBFLZZ010000007.1, from coordinate 31,097 downwards.
TCTTCTGGATCATTTCCAGCATCTGGCCCTTCAAGGCGCCGAGCCGCTCGATCACCGCGCCCTGGTAGTCGGTGGCGACGTCGATGGTCAGCTCCTCGTAAGGTTCCATGAGCTGGTCGTTTTCCCGTTTCATGATCACCTGCGGCCGGGTCACCTGGACTTCGTAGTTCTCCCGCCGCATTTTCTCGATGAGGATGGACAGGTGCAGCTCGCCGCGGCCTGAAACCCGGAAGCCGAGGCCGACGCCCAGGGGTTCGACGTGCAGGGCGACGTCGGAAAGGGTCTCGCGCCGCAGCCGTTCCTCCAGGTGGCGGGAGGTGACGAACTTGCCCTCGGTGCCGGCAAAGGGGGAATCGTTGGGGATGAAGTTCATCGAGATGGTGGGCGGGTCGATGTCGATGAGGGGCAGCGGCCTGGGGTCGGCCGGGTCGGTGAAGGTGACGCCGACGGTGACCTCCTCCATGCCCGCCACCGCGACGATCTCGCCGACGGAGGCCTCGGCAACCGGCACCTTGGCGTCGCGTTCGAAGCGGAAGAGCTTGGTGATCCGCGCCGGCACGAGCCTGCCGTCGCGGAGCGAGACGACGATGGAGCGGTTGATGTTCATCGTGCCGTTCACCACCTTGCCGATGCCGAGGCGGCCGAGGTAGGGGGAATAGTCGATGGAGTTGACCTGCATCTGCAGGGGCGCGTCCGCCGAGCCTTTCGGGGCCGGGATGTGGGAGACGATCGCCTCGGAGATCAGCTCCATGCCGCCGTCGGCGCCGTCGGGCTCGCTGCGGGCGGTGCCCGCCTTGGCCGAGGCGTAGACCACCGGGAAGTCGAGGATGGATTCCGGCGCCTCCAGCTTGACGAACAGGTCGAAGACCTGGTCCACCGCCCATTCGGGCCGCGCCGCCGGCTTGTCGATCTTGTTGACCACGACGATGATCGGCAGTCGGTTGGCGAGCGCCTTCTTCAGCACGAAATAGGTCTGGGGCATCGGCCCTTCCTGGGCGTCCACCAGCAAGAGGGCCCCGTCCGCCATCCTGAGCACCCGTTCCACCTGGCCGCCGAAGTCGGCGTGACCCGGCGTGTCGATGATGTTGATCCAGAAGTCCTTGTAGCGGTAGGAGCCGTTCTTGGCGGTGATGGTGATGCCGCGTTCCCGTTCCAGGTCCATGGAGTCCATCAGCCGCTCGGCCACCTCCTGATTGTCGCGGAACATGCCGCTCTGCCTGAAAAGCTGATCGACGAGGGTGGTCTTGCCGTGGTCGACGTGGGCGATGATCGCCACGTTGCGGATCTGCTGCTGATACATGGTGCTTGCCTTGCTGTGTGGGGAGTGGGGAGGGTGGGGCGGGGGCCGCCGGCCGTCGTCCCCGGGGTGTGGGCCGGAGGCGCAGCGAGCGTCCCGGCGAAAAAACCGAACTATATATCCCGGTCGTGGGGAAATGGCAAGAGATAATCGGGAACTGCTCTCGTCTTCCGGGTCCGGCCTGCGGTGGCGCAGGGTGGCGGAGTGGGAAATCCCTGCGCTGTTGCCGGGGCGATGGCGGGCCTCGGATGGGCGTGGCCGTCGGTCTGGAGAAGCGGTCTTCCTGCCCATCGGGTGGGGGTGTCGCGGTTGCCAACCACTACATGTGGGGGTGTGGCGTAAAGGCTTGCAGGGCGGCTGTTTTCTGTCGCCGCTGCCGGCGTTTTCCCTTGACATGAGGGCCTTGTTTTCACTATAAAGGAGGGGAGTGTCGCAAAGTGGTGCAAAGTGTGGGGGAGGGGAAGATGGGGGAGAACGGCGGTCCGCAGTCCTGCAAGATCCGGTTCCGGGGGCGGTCCGAGCACAGCATGGACGACAAGGGCCGGCTCAACATTCCCTCCCGCTTTCAGGAGGTGCTCCGCGATCTCGGCGACGAGCGCCTCATGGTCATCCCCTGGAACAAGTGCATCAAGGCCTACCCGGCGCCCGTCTGGGAGGAGCTGGAGGAGAAGCTCATCGCCCTCATCCAGGTGGACGCCGACAGCCGCAAGATGGCCGAACACATGATCGGCGGGGTGGTGGAGTGTCCGGTCAAACAGGGCCGGATCTCGCTGCCGCAGCAGATGCGTGATCAGATCGGCATGGGCCGCGACGTGGTCGTCGAGGGGGTGATGACCACCATCAAGATCTGGGACAAGGTCACCTGGGAACGCCAGAACAAGCCCTCCGACGAGGATTACCTCAACTTCGACCAGAAGCTTTCCCTGCAGGGGCATTTTTAGGATGCCCGGCATGTGTCGATGCATGTTCCGGTTCTTTTAGAGGAAGTGCTTTCCTGGCTGCGGCCGGCCGCGGGCCGGCTGTACGTCGACGGCAATCTCGGCCTGGGCGGCCACAGCGAGGCGATTCTCGAGGCCTCGGCCCCGGACGGCCGGCTCGTCGCCTTCGAGTGGGACGCTCTCGCTCTCGCCGCGGCAAAGGAACGATTGACGAGGTTCGCCGACCGTATTACCTTCTGCCGCCGCAATTTCGCGGAGATGGCCGGGGCGCTCGCCGAACTGGGAATCGCGGAGGTTGACGGCATCCTCCTCGATCTCGGCCTCTCCTCCCTGCAGATCGATCGGGGCGGCCGCGGATTTTCCTTCCGGGCGGACGAGCCCCTCGACATGCGGATGGATCAGCGCGGCGGGGTGACCGCCGCCGACCTGGTCAACACCCTGGACGAGGAGGAACTGGCGGACATGCTCTATTACTACGGTGAGGAACGGCAGGCCCGGCGGATCGCCGCCCACCTGGTGGCGGCCCGGGCGAAAAAGCCCCTCGCCACCAGCGGCGAACTGGCCGCGGTGGTGGAGCGGGCGGTGCCCAGGCGGTTCCATCCCAAAAAGATCCACGCCGCCACCCGCACCTTTCAGGCGATCAGAATCGCGGTCAACCGCGAACTCGACAACCTGAAGCAGGCACTCGTCGCCGGCTCCGGGTTGCTCAAGCCGGGCGGCCGATTCTGCATCATCTCCTTCCACTCCCTGGAGGACCGGCTGGTGAAGCATTTTTTCCGCGACAGCCAGGAACTCGAGGTGGTGACCGCAAAACCGGTCACCCCCGGGCCGGGGGAACTGGCGGCCAACCCGCGCAGTCATTCCGCCAGGCTGCGGGTGGCACAAAGGAGGGGCGCCCATGGTACATGACTACTCCCGCAGGTATTCGCCGATCATAAATGGGCAGAAGAAGATGCCGAAACAGAGAAGATTCCCCGGGGGATCTTTTTTGCTTTCCAGGATACTGGGCACGGCGATGATGGCGGTGGCCCTTGCCGGGATCACCGCCAGTGTCTGGCTGAACTGGCGGATCGAGAACACCCTGGTGGAACTCGCCGGGCAGAAGGAACTTCTCGCCGGCCAGCAGGAGGAGAACGTCCGGCTGCAGGAGGAACGGGGCAACCTGCTCACCTCCGAGGCGATCCGGGCCAAGGCGGCGGTACACGGTCTCTACCTGCCGGAAAAGGAACAGCTGCGGCGGCCATGACATGGCATTGGCTCCCCACGATCGACTGCAGCAGCGAAGGAGGAAGAGGCCGCTCTTCCTCCTGCTTTTGGTGCTGAGCGTGGCCGCCCTGCTCTTCTGGCGGGTGAACCCGCTGCCGGAACAGGAAAGCGAGCCCTCCGGCAAGGAGCGCATGCCGGCCGGCGCCGAGACGGTTGCCCGCAAGAACATCTTCGACCGCCGCTACCGGCCGCTGGCGGTGAGTGTCGAACTGGTTTCCGTGTACGCCCAGCCGCGACGGGTGAAACTGGACCGCGGCCAGTTGACCTATCTGGCGGCGGTGCTGCGGCAGGATCCCAACATGCTGAAAAAAAACCTGGGGACCCAGACGAGCATCGCCTGGCTGGCGCGGGATCTGCGCGCCGATGCCGCGCCGGAGCTGGCCCGGCTCAATCTGCCCGGTATTCATCCGGTGCGGGAGTTCCGCCGTTTCTACCCGGCCGGGAGCGCTGCCGCCCATGTCTCCGGCTTCTATCACGACGGCCACGGTATCGCCGGCCTGGAGTACGCCTACGACCGACTGCAGGTGGAAAGAATCCCCGGGGTCCTGCCCGGAGACGACGGCGCAACCGAATCGGTGCGGCCGGTGGACTCCCAGCTGATCGCGGCGGTGGATCTGGATCTGCAGGGACGGCTGGTCGAAGATCTCGGCGGCGCGATGGCGAAAAGCAAAGCCTCCGGCGGTTGCGCTCTGCTGCTGGACGGTGCCACCGGCGAGGTGCTGGCCATGGCCAGTCTGCCCGCCTTCGATCCCAACAGGATCGGCAGGACCGACTCCGCCAGCCTGCCCAACCGGGTGATGAGCCTGTCTCTGGACAGCGGCCTGCTGGGCCGGCTCGCCGGTTTTCTCCGCGGAGCCGGCGAACCTGCGCCGACGCCTGCGCCGACGCAGGCGCCGGCGCAGGCGTCGGAGCCGGTCCCGGGTTTCTGGCAACCGGCCGGGGGAGATATGTTCCTTTCCCGCGAGCTGGCAGCCCTGCCGGCTGGCGAGGAGCCGCCGCCGCAGTGGCTGCGGGAAGCGGCCGAGGCCACCCTGTTCGCTTCGAGTTTCGACCAGCAGACCGGTCGGGTCGGCGGCCTCAGCCCCATCGGGCTCGGCAATGCCCTGACCGCCCTGATCAACGGCGGCAGCTGGCTGACGCCGCATCTGCTCCTGGCCTCCTACGGCAAGGAATTCCGTCGCATTCGCTATGCGGTGCACGCGCCGGCGGCGGAAACCGGCGTCGAAGGGGTCGAGCTGCCGTTCAAGGACGGCGTGTTCATCGCCGAGGCCCTGCGGGGCTTGCCCTCCCTTGAGGAGGGGGACGACGGTGGCGCGGCGAAGAAGCGCAGCGCTCCCACCCTGATGCGGCAGGCGGTGCTGCTGGGGGCGACGGAAAACAAGAGGGTGGTGGTCATCGTTCTCGAAAATCCGGAAATCGCCATGGAGCAGACCTCTCCCCTGCGGAACGTCGCCGCCAGACTGCTGGAACTGGCCGACAGGGTCGGGCCCTTCGCGCCGCCGGCCCCTGAAAGTCTGCTGGTGGACAACCGGGAGATGTTCGCCCGCTGGCGGGAGGAGAGCGGCGTCGAATCGTTTGCCGCCGTCGCTTCCCAGGAGACGGTGATGCCGGCGGTGACCGGGTTCAGCCTGCGCAAGGCATTGCGCACCCTGCAGCCGCTGGGGCTGCAATGCACGGTGCGGGGCTCCGGAGCGGTGGTCGCCCAGGAGCCGAAGGCCGGCGCGCCGCTGAAGTCGCCCGCCTGCCAACTGCGATTGGAGTCCGGCGGGCTATGAGGGGAAACCTCCAGGAAAGCAACGGCAGGAAGGGGATGACCGGCTGCCGGCAGCTCAACGCATTGCTGGCCGCGGCCTCCCTGCCGACCGTGGCCGGCGGCGAAGGGCGGATGGTCAGCAGGGTCACCGCCGATTCCCGTCTCGTCGTGCCGGGGACGCTGTTTGTCGCCGTGGCCGGCGATCGCGCCGACGGTCATGCCTTTCTTGCCGATGCGGTACGGCGCGGCGCGGTCGCGGTGGTGGTCGAGCGGCCGGTGGCCGGACTCGCCCTGCCGGCGGTGACCGTCGCTAACGGTCGCGTCGCCCTCGGCAGGCTGGCGGCGGCCTTCCACGGTCATCCGGCGTCGTCGTTGCGGGTGGTCGGCATCACCGGCACCAACGGCAAGACGACGGTGAGCTACCTGCTGGAGGGGATGGTCCGGGCCGCGGGCGGCGTGCCGGCGGTACTGGGCACGGTGGAGTACCGTTGCGGCGACTATTGCGAACCGGCGCCGCTGACCACCCCGGGACCGGAGCGCCTGCAGGAACTCGTCGCCGCCATGCGCGACCGCGGCGCCACCCATCTGCTGATGGAGGTTTCCTCCCATGCCATGGATCAGGACCGCCTGGCCGGCATGCTTTGCGATGTGGCGGTGTTCACCAATCTTTCCCGGGACCATCTCGACTACCACGGAGACATGGAGAGGTACTATCTGGCCAAACGACGGTTGTTCGTCGATTACCTCAAGGAGGAGGGGCGGGCGGTGATCTGCCTGGGCGGCGGCGATGCCGGCTGGTCGCGGCGGCTCGCCGAGGAGACGGCCACGGCCTGGCGGGACGCCGACCTGCAACGGCGCCGCATGTTCCTCTGCGGCCCGGAAGGGGACGTGCGGCCGCGTACGGCGGCCTTGACCGTGAACGGCAGCATCCTCTCCATCGAGACCGGTGGGGAGACGATTGCCGTGGATTCGCCGCTCATCGGCGCCTTCAACGCCGAAAATCTGCTCACCGCCGCCGGGGTCGGCGTGGCCTTGGGGCTGTCCGCCGAGGTCATCGGCCGTGGCCTGTCGTCGGTGGCCACCGTGCCGGGCAGGCTGCAGCGGGTGCTGCCGGAATGCGAACCGCCGGTCTTCGTCGACTACGCCCATACCCCGGACGCGCTGGTCAAGGTGCTCGCCACCCTGGGAGATCTGGCGCCCGGCCGGCTGCTGGTGGTCTGCGGCTGCGGCGGCGACCGCGATCGCGGCAAACGGCCGCAGATGGGCAGGGCGGCGGCGGAGAACGCCGACGTGGTGGTCCTTACCTCGGACAACCCGCGCTCCGAATGTCCCGCCGCCATCCTGAAGGAGATGGAGGTCGGGGTGGTGGCCGCCGGTCTCGGCAGGCAGCGGCTGGAACTCGGCCTTGCCGGCGGCGGCGGCGGCTTTTACGACATCGTCGAGTCGCGGCGGACCGCGATCCGGCTGACGGTGGGCGGAGCCCGGCCGGGGGATGTGGTGCTCATCGCCGGCAAGGGCCACGAGGATTATCAGATTATCGGCAGCCGCAGGCTCGCCTTCGACGACCGGGTCGAGGCGACGGCGGCTCTCCGGGCGAGGAAAGCGGCATGACGGCACAGGCGGCGACCAGTTCCAAGCCGCAGGGGTTCGGTTACGGCTTCTCCCTGCTCGATGATCCGCCCTGGAATCTCGCCGAGGTGGAGGCTGCCACCGGCGGTCGCGTCCGCTGGCAGGGTGGCGAGCGGTTGTTCCGCACCGTCACCACCGACAGCCGGGGGGTGCAGCCGGGCGATCTCTTCCTGGCCCTGCGCGGCGAGCGCTTCGACGGCCACGATTTCATCGGCGACGCCCTGCGCCTTGGTGCCGCCGGTCTGATCGTCGAACGCGCGCCGGCAAGCGCCTTGCGGGTACCGCTGGTGGAGGTGGCCGATTCCCTCATCGCCCTCGGCAACCTCGCCCGGCACCGCCGCCGTCAGATGCGGGACCTGCGGGTGATCGGCATCACCGGCAGCTGCGGCAAGACCTCGGTCAAGGAGCTGACCGGCGCCATCCTCGAACAGAAGATGCGGATCATCAAGACCAGAGGCAACTTCAACAACCTGGTGGGCCTGCCCCTCTCCCTGCTGCCGGTCGGCCGGCACCACCGGGCGGCGATTCTGGAGATGGGGATGAACCACGCCGGCGAGATCGCCCGCCTCACCGAGATCGCCGATCCGGACGTCGCCTGCATCACCAACGTCCACGAGGCCCATGTCGAGGCCTTCGGTTCGGTGGACGGCATCGTCCGCGCCAAGGGCGAACTGTTCGCCGGTGCGAGAAGCGACGCGGTGCTGGTCTTCAACGGCGACGATTCCAGGCTCGCCAGGCTCGCCCGCCGCTACGGCCAGCGCCGGCTCGCCTTCGGCCGCGGCCGCAACGCCGACGTCCGCGCCACCCGGATCAGCGCCCGCGGCCTGGCCGGCACCGGATTCACCCTGCATATCGGTGCAGACGTGACCCGACTGGTGATTCCCGGCCACGGTCTGCACAGTGTCATGAACGCCCTGGCCGCCGCGGCCATTGCCCATGCCCTCGGCGTCGATTTCGCCGATATCGCCGCCGGTCTCGCCAAGGGGGCGCCGGTGGCGCAGCGCTTCCAGCTGGTGGCGACCACGGGAGGGCCGAGACTGATCAACGACGCCTACAACGCCAACCCCGGTTCCATGGCCGCCGCCATCGACGCGGCCCTGAGCCTGCGCGGCCGGGGACGGTTGGTTCTGGTCCTGGGCGACATGTTCGAGCTCGGTGACCGTTCGGAAACGCTGCATCGCGAACTCGGGCAACGGGCGGCCGCCTCCGGCGCCGACCTGCTGCTCGCCACCGGCGAAGCCAGCCGGGCGACCGTGGCCGCGGCGCGGGCGACCGGGATGGAGGCGGCGCATTTCCCGGCAAAGGAGGCGCTCGCCGCCGATCTGCTCCGCCGCGTTGCGGCGGGAGCGCTCGGCGCGGAGGATTCCATTCTCGTCAAGGGCTCGCGCGGGATGAGGATGGAAACCATCATCGAGGCGCTGGTCGCCGGCTGGGGAGGCGCCTGATGCTCTACCATCTCCTCTATCCCCTGCATGTGCACGCCAGCGTCTTCAACGTCTTTCGCTACATCACCTTCCGCAGCGCCGGCGCCATCCTCACCGGTTTTCTGCTGGTGCTCTGGCTGGGGCCGGGCTTCATCCGCCAGATGCAGCTCCGGCAGATCGGTCAGGTCATCCGCCACGACGGCCCGGAGAGCCATTTCTCCAAGGCCGGGGTGCCCACCATGGGCGGCATCTGCATCCTGGGCGCGGTGCTGGTCTCGATCCTCCTGTGGGCCGATCTCAGCAACCAGTTCGTCTGGCTCCTGATGGCGGTGACCGTCTGGTACGGCGTCATCGGCTTCTACGACGACTACCGCAAGGTGAAGAAGAAGAACAGCAAGGGCCTCAGGGCGCGGGGCAAGATCTATCTGCAGTTCGCCGGCGCGGTGCTCACCGGCCTGTACCTGTACTACACGCCGGCCTACGACAGCCATCTGTCAGTGCCGTTCTTCAAGGGACTGCGGCCCGATCTCGCCTGGGGCTACGTGCCCTTCGCCTTTCTGATCATCGTCGGCGCCTCCAACGCGGTCAACCTCACCGACGGCCTCGACGGCCTGGTGGCCGGACCGGTGATCATCACCAGCGGCGTCTACCTGATCTTCTCCTACCTGGCCGGACACGCGGTGCTCGCCTCCTACCTGCAGATCCCCTTCGTGCCGGGCGCCGGGGAAATCGCCGTGGTCTGCGGCGCCCTGATGGGCGGCTGCCTCGGTTTCCTCTGGTTCAACGCCTTCCCGGCGCAGGTCTTCATGGGCGACACCGGCTCGCTCGCACTGGGCGCGGTGCTGGGCACCGTGGCGATCATCACCAAGCAGGAGCTGCTGCTGGCCATTGTCGGCGGCGTCTTCGTCATGGAGGCATTGAGCGTCATCCTCCAGGTGGGATATTTCAAGATGAGCGGTGGGCGAAGGATCTTCCTCATGGCGCCCTTCCACCACCACTTCGAGAAGAAAGGCTGGCAGGAGCCCAAGGTGGTGGTGCGGTTCTGGATCGTCTCCATCGCCCTCGGCCTTGCCGCCCTGGCAACCCTGAAGCTGCGGTGAGCCATGGCCGAGTGTCGCCTGCACAGGGGAATGAAAGTGGTGGTCGCCGGCCTCGGTCGTTCGGGCCTCGCCGCCGCGCTCCTTGCCAAGGTCAGGGGGGCCGAAGTGGCGGTGACCGAAGCCGTCGGCCGGGAAAAGGTCGATCCGGCGCATCTGCAGCGGCTTGCCGAAGCCGCCATCCCGGTGGAATGCGGTGGTCATACGGAAGCGGTGCTGGCCGGTGCCGATCTGCTGGTGGTCAGCCCCGGCATCCCGGCGACCAGCCCGATCTACGCCATGGCGGCGGCCCGCAACCTGGAGGTGATCGGCGAGCTGGGGCTGGCCGCTTCCTGCGTCGATGCGCCCATGGTGGCGATCACCGGCACCAACGGCAAGAGCACGGTGACCACCCTGATCGGCGCCATGCTCGAAGCCGCGGGCCGCAGGCCCTTCGTCGGCGGCAATCTCGGGGTGCCGCTCGCCGAATACGCCCTGGGCGAGCAGACCGCATCCGCCCTGGTGCTGGAGGTGTCGAGCTTCCAGTTGGACACGGTGGGGTATTTGCGGCCGGCGGTGGCGGTGCTGCTCAACATCAGCCCGGATCATCTCGACCGCTACCCCGATTTTTCGGCCTATGTCCGCTCCAAGCTGCGGATCTTCGCGGACCAGACCGCCGCCGACCACGCGGTGGTCAACATGGACGACCCGGAATGCGCCGCCGGCGCCGTCGGGATCGGCTCGCGGTTGTGCGGCTATTCCCGCAGCGGCGGCGGGCTGCCTGTGCACCTGCGGGGTACCGCCGTGGTGTTCCGGGGCGAGGCGGGCGAGGAGCTCTATCCGCTGCCGGCGAAGCTCTCCCTCGGGCCGAACCCGGAGAACTGCATGGCGGCGGTGGCCGCCGCCCGGCTGCTGGGATGCCCCGCCCATGCCGTCCGGCGGGGGCTGGATGATTTTCAGCCGCTGCCGCACCGGCTGGCACTGGTGCGGCAGCATGGCGGCGTCCGCTACGTCGACGATTCCAAGGCCACCAATATCGGCTCGGTGCAGGCCGCCCTGCGGGCGATGGACGCGCCGGTGGTGCTCATCGCCGGCGGCCGCGACAAGCTGGGCGATTATGCCATCATGGCGAAGGACGTGGCGGAACATGTGCGGGCGATGGTGGTGATCGGTGAGGCGGCGGCGCGTCTGGAGGCGGCATTCGCACCCTTCACCCGGGTGGAAAGGGCCGCAGACATGGCGGCGGCGGTGGCGGCGGCGGCGCGGCTTGCCGTGCCTGGCGACATTGTGCTGCTGGCGCCTGCCTGCGCCAGCTTCGACATGTTTTCCGGCTATGCGGAGCGCGGCCGAGTATTCCGGGCGGCGGTGACGGCGCTGCCATGAAAAAAACGGGAACTTCGGCGACAGTTGCGGGAATCGTCCATGTTGATCGAGGTGGTCTTATGCAGTTGAGCACGGTGTGCTGCGTGTGCAGGAGAAGAAAGACGGCGGGCAGCTGGGAAAAAACAGCGGTCCTGCCGGCCGGCAGGGTATCCCACGGCTACTGTCCGGAATGCTTTGCCAGAATGATGCAGAAGGCCGGGCTGCCGGCAGCGGTGGAAGCGGAGGGTTGCGAGATCCGCTTCGCCGCCGGCGGAGGGAGTCGATGACCGACGGCCTGCGCCTGCTCATCTGCGGCGGCGGCACCGGCGGCCACCTTTTCCCCGGTATCGCGGTGGCGGAAGAGCTTTGCCGCCGGGATCCGGCGAACTCCATCACCTTCGCGGTGACCGATCGCCGACTCGACCGGGAAGCCTTGGCCGGCCGCGGCTGGGAGAGCGTGGTCATCCGCGGCTCCGGCATCAAGCGCATGGGGCTGGCCGGCACCCTGCGCGGGCTTGCGCGGCTGCCCCTGGGACTGCTGGACGCGATCAGGCTGCTCCGGCGGGTGCGGCCGCAGGTGGTGCTCGGCGTCGGCGGCTATGTTACCGGACCGGTGCTGATCGCCGCCCGTCTGCTGGGGATCGCCACCTGCATCCACGAGCAGAATTCGGTGCCCGGCGCCACCAACCGGCTGCTGGGAAAAATCGTCCACCGGGTCTTTCTCTCCTATCCGGACCACGGTGACTGTTTCGCCGCCGGCAGGACGGTGCTCACCGGCAACCCCGTGCGCCGCGACCTGCTCGCCGCGGCAGCGGCGAAGGGGGAGGGCCGCGATCTGGTGATCATCGGCGGCAGCCAGGGGGCGCACAAGGTCAACCTGCTGGTGACCGGGGCGCTGGCGCGATTGGCCGGCCGCCTGCCGGAAGGACTGACCGTCGTCCATCAGACCGGCGCCAACGACGAGGAGATGGTGCGGGCAAGCTACCGGGAGATGGGGATCAGGTCCGAGGTCGCCGGCTTTTTCCGCGACATGGCGTCGGTCTACCGTCGGGCGGCGCTGGTCGTCTGCCGGGCCGGGGCGATATCGCTGGCCGAAGTGAGTCTGTTCGGGCTGCCGGCGATCATCATCCCCTTTCCCTATGCGGCGGACAACCACCAGGAGAAGAACGGCAGGTTCCTCGCCGATGCCGGCGCCGCGCTCATGCGTCTCGAATCCAGCACCGACGAGCGCATGCTGGCCGACGATATCGAAACCCTGCTCGGCGATGCAGACCGCCGGGCCGGCATGGCGGCGGCGGCACGGCACCAGGCGCGGCCCGGGGCCACCGCCGCCATCGCCGACGGCTGCCTGGCCCTGGCCGGGGCGAAGCAGGATTGCCCGCAGGGCTTGGGCGTATTGCTGTAGAGGGGATGAGACCCAGCCTTTTGGCGCTGGCGTCGTTGCCGCAATCGGGAAGTTGCATCGACTACGATTATGACAACGACAACGAGGGAAAAGGAAACGGGATGTACAACAAGCGGCTCAAACTTCACTTCGTCGGCATCGGCGGCATCGGCATGAGCGGCATCGCCGAACTGCTGCTCAACCTCGGTTACCGGGTGTCCGGTTCCGACCTGCGGCAGAGCGCCACCACCCGGCGGCTGGCGAAGCTGGGCGGCACCGTCCACGTCGGCCACAGCGCCGAGTGGGTGGGGGATGCCGACGTGGTGGTCGTCTCCACCGCGGTGCGGGAAGACAACCCAGAGGTGATCGAGGCGCGCAGCCGGTTCATCCCGGTGATCCCGCGGGCGGCGATGCTTGCCGAGCTGATGCGGCTCAAAAGCTACCCCATCGCCGTGGCCGGCAGCCATGGCAAGACCTCCACCACCTCGATGCTGGGCGCGGTGCTGGCCGCCGCCGGCATGGATCCGACGGTGGTGATCGGCGGTCAGGTCAACAGTCTGGGGACCAACGCCCAGCTGGGCGGCGGCGATTTCCTGGTGGCGGAGGCCGACGAGAGCGACGGCTCCTTCCTCCACCTCTCGCCGGTGCTGGAGGTGGTGACCAATATCGATCTCGAACACCTGGACTACTACCTGGATCTGGACCAGATCCGCGCCACCTTCCTGGAGTTCATCGGCAAGGTACCCTTCTGGGGGGCGGTGGTGCTCTGCATCGACGACCCCAATGTCGCCTCCATCCTCGCCGAGGTGAAGAAGCGGGTGATCACCTACGGCCTGTCGGCCCAGGCCGATATCCATGCCCGGGAAGTGTCCATCGAAGGCTTTGCCAGCAGCTACGAGGTGTACCGGCACAACGAGCATCTCGGTCGCATCCGGCTTGCCCTGCCGGGCAGGCATTACGTGCAGAACAGCCTGGCGGTGGTGGCGGTGGGGCTGGAACTCGACATTCCCTTCCCGGCCATTGCCGAGGGTCTGGCCAGATTCAGCGGCGTGCAGCGGCGGCTGCAGGTACGGGGCGAGGCGGCGGGGGTGCTGGTGGTCGATGACTACGGCCATCATCCCACCGAAATCCGCGCCACCCTGGAGGCGGTGCGCGAGGCCCTGCCGCAGCGGCGGCTGGTGGTGCTCTTCCAGCCCCACCGCTACAGCCGCACCCAGAAGCTGTTCGAGGAATTCTGCACCGCCTTTCACCAGGCGGACGCGTTGTTCCTCACCGACATCTACCCGGCGAGCGAAGCGCCGATTCCCGGCATCACCGGCGAGTACCTCGCCCGCGGCATCGTCGAGCACGGCCACCGCAACGTCACCTGCTGCCCGGCCGTCGACGACCTGGCGGCGACGGCGGCGCCCGCCCTTGCGGAAGGCGACGTGGTGGTCACCCTGGGCGCCGGCTCCATCACCGGCGTGGGTCCGAAACTCTTGGCCCTGCTGGGCGGCGCCCCGGTGGAGGAGGAGTAGCGGGACATGATGGCGGCGGCGCGACACAGGGCGATGGCAGCCAATGGAGCGGAGCGGCGGGCCGCGCTCGTCGAACTGCTCGCCGCCTGCTGCCCCGGCTGCCGGATCGCCGTCGACGAGCCGCTCGCCCCGTACACCACCTTCCGGGTGGGCGGCCCGGCCTGGGCGGTGGTGGAACCGGTTTCGGCGGCGAGTCTGGCCGCCCTGGTGACGGGACTCGGCGAACGACAGATCCCCTGGTGGATCCTGGGCCGCGGTTCCAACGTCCTGGTGGCCGACGGCGGCCTTGCCGGCGTCGCCATTGTCCTCGGTCGGGACTTCGCCGCCATCACCCCGGTGGCCGGGCAGCGCCACCAGCTGCGGGTGCAGGCCGGCTGCAGCCTCGCACGGTTGCTGCGCTACTGTCAGGAGCATGGCTTGGGCGGTCTGGAGTTCGCCGCCGGCATCCCGGGTACGGTGGGCGGAGCGGTGAAGATGAACGCCGGCGCCTGGGGCAGAGAGATCGGGGCCTTGGTGACCGAACTCACGGTGATGGACAGTCAGGGCGGCTGTGCGACCATCGCCGCCGTCCAGGCAGGGTTCGCCTATCGGCAGAGCATCGGGCTGGGTGGTCGGATCGTGGTGGAGGCGGTACTGGAGTTCACCCCGCGCAGCCGCGAACTGATCGACGCCGAATGCCAGGCGGCGATCAGCGGCAGGCTCGAACGCCAGCCACTGCAGGTGGCCAGCGCCGGCTCCTTCTTCCGCAACCCGGCGGGGCATGCCGCCGGCCGGCTCATCGAACAGGCGGGGTTGAAGGGCTTGGCAGTCGGCGGGGCGATGGTGTCGGAAAAACACGCCAATTTCATCGTCAACACCGGCACCGCCACCTGCGGCGACATTCTCGACCTCATGCGCCTCGTCCAGAAGAAGGTGTACCTGCAGACCGGCATCATGCTCGAGCCCGAGGTACACCTCCTGGGACCTGCCGGGGAAGGGGGCGGCTGATGCTGCGCAATCGGACACCCTACGCCGACCGTCGGCCGAAGGAGGTCGACCGGAAGCCGCGCCGGGCGGTGATGCTGCTCTTCGCCGTCCTGCTGCTTGCCGGCGTCGTCTCGGCACTGGCCTACGGTGGCTGGCGGCTGGCGGTACGGACCTCGCTCTTCGTGGTCACCAACGTCAGCATCGAGGGGCTCGACCGGCTCGGCGAAGAGGCGATCAGGGAGGCGGCAGGTCTGGACGGCCGGCCCGTCAATCTGCTCGCCTTCGCCAGCCGCCGGATGGCCGCGGCGGTGGTGGCCCATCCCTGGGTGCAGACGGCCACGGTGGACAAGCGGTGGCCGGACGGGCTGGTCATCAGGGTGCAGGAACGCAAGCCGATCGCCCTCGTCAACCTGGACGGCGACCTCTACTACCTGGACCGGGGCGGCGAGGCCTTCTTCCGGCCCGAAGCTGGTGACGACTTCGATTTTCCGGTGATTTCCGGCCTCCCCGCGGCCGCCGGCCATCAGCTGGGAGACAATGCGGCGGTGCAGGCGGCCCTGCAGTTTCTTGCCCTGGCGGGCAAGGAGCGGATGGTGCTGCCCGAGCAGAACGTCTCCGAACTGCTGGTGCGGCCGGGCGGGGGGCTGGTGGTTTTTCTCGCCGATCGACCCTTCCCGATCTTTCTGGGGGGAGACGACATGGGCGGCATCTATTTCCGGCTGAGCAGGGTACTGTACTGGCTCTACAAAAAGAATGAATTCGAAGACACCGCCTATATCAGGCTGGATCTCGGCTCCGACCGGGTCCTGGTTGGCAAGGTGGGTTGAGGAGTCCTCCGGGGGGGAAGCAATGGCAATGGAAAAAGGGGAACTGATCGTCGGCCTCGATATCGGCACCACCAAGATCTGCGCGGTGGTGGGCGAGGTCCAGGACGGCAAGATCGACATCATCGGCATGGGCATGAGCCCGTCTTCCGGCCTGCGCCGCGGCATCGTCGTCAATATCGAGAGCACGGTGGAGTCGATCCGGAAAGCGGTGGGCGAGGCGGAGATGATGGCCGGCTGCTCCATCTCTTCGGTGTACGTCGGCATCGCCGGCAGCCACATCAAGGGGTTCAACAGCCACGGCCTGCACGCGGTGAAGAATCCCGAGATCAGGGAAGAGGACGTCACCGCGGTGGTCGAGGCGGCCAAGGCGGTGCCCATCCCGCCGGACCAGGAGATCATCCACGTCCTTCCCCAGGAGTATATCGTCGATGACCAGCGCGGCATCCAGGACCCGGTGGGGATGACCGGGGTGCGCCTCGAATCCGAGGTGCACATCGTCACCGGGTCGGCGTCGTCGGTGCACAACATCGTCAAGTGCTGCAACAAGGCGGGGCTCCAGGTCAAGGACGTGGTCCTCGAACAGCTGGCCTCGGCCGGCGCGGTGCTCACCGGCGAGGAGATGGAGCTGGGCGTCGGCCTGCTCGACATCGGCGGCGGCACCTCGGATCTCGCGGTGTTCCATGAGAACTGCATCAAGCACAGCTACGTTCTGGGCCTGGGCGGCAACAACCTCAGCAACGACCTGTCCATCGGCCTCAGGACGCCGTTCAAGGAGGCGATCCGTCTGAAGGAGGAGTTCGGCTGCGCCGTCGCCTCGATGATCGACAAGGATCAGACGGTGGAGGTGCCCTCGGTGGGCGGCCGGCCGGCGCGGCGGCTGTCGCGCAAGGTGATGGGTGAGATCCTCGAACCGAGGATCGAGGAGATGCTCACCCTCATCAACCAGGAGCTGGTGGAAACCGGCTACAAGGACTATGTCAATTCCGGCATGGTGCTCACCGGCGGTACCGCGCTCCTGGAGAACATCGTCGAGCTTGCCGAGCAGATTTTCGATCTGCCGGTACGGGTGGGCTACCCGCGCGGCATCGGCGGGGTGATCGACATCGTCAATTCACCGCAGTGCGCGACCGGCGTCGGCCTGGTGGTGTACGGCATGAAGAACGAACCGGTAAGTTCCGCGAGCGCGGGCGACGGCAATTTTTTCAAACGGCTGACCGAAGGGCTCAAGGGCTGGTTCGGCAGAGTGGGATGAAACAACGGCAATCACGCGCGGGGAGATCAGGTCCGGCAGGCGGGAACGCCGGCGCTCCGCGCGAAGGTGGCATAATCAACAGGGGGACAGTATGACATTCACGCTGGTGGAGAAGGAGACGGTGGCGCGGATCAAGGTGATCGGTGTGGGCGGCGGCGGCGGCAATGCGGTCAACACCATGGTGGAAAGCGGCCTCGAGGGCGTCGAGTTCGTGGTGGCCAACACCGACATGCAGGCGCTCAAGGGTTCGCGGGCGGAAACCCGCCTGCAGCTCGGCCCCAACATCACCCGGGGCCTGGGCGCCGGCGCCAACCCGGAGAAGGGCCGCGAGGCCGCCGAGGAGAGCGCCGGCGAGATCAAGGAGGTGCTCAAGGGCAGCGACATGGTGTTCATCACCGCGGGCCTGGGCGGCGGCACCGGCAGCGGCGCCGCGCCGGTGATCGCCCGGATCAGCAAGCAGCTCGGCATCCTCACCGTGGCGGTGGTGACCAGGCCCTTCGTCTTCGAGGGCAGGGCGCGGGCCAAGAACGCTGACCGTGGCTGGGACGAACTGCGCGAGCACGTCGACACCATCATCACCATTCCCAACGACCGGCTGATAGCCCTTTCCCAGAAGAACACCAAGTTCATCGAAATGATGAAGACCGCCGACGACGTTCTCGTCCAGGCGGTCAAGGGCATCACCGATCTGATCAATCTGCCCGGCTACATCAACCCGGACTTCGCCGACCTGCGGACGATCATGAAGGAGACCGGCCCGGCGCTGATGGGCTCCGGCCAGGGGGTGGGGGAGAACCGCGCCAAGGAGGCGGTGAAGGCGGCGGTGGACAGCCCGCTGCTCCAGGACATCTCCATCGAGGGTGCGCGCGGCGTGCTGGTCAACATCTCCGCCCGCCAGGATTCCCTGCAGATGTCCGAGATGACCGAGGTTTCCGCCCGCATCCAGGCCGAGGCCCACGAGGACGCCAATATCATCCTCGGCGTCATCTTCGACGAGACCCTGGGCGATGCCATGCGGGTGACGGTGATCGCCACCGGCATCTCCCAGAGCGACCTGGGGCTGCCGGAAAATGTCAAGCCCCTGTTCACCGCCGGCAAGAAGGGGGAGCGAGTGGCGCAGAAACTGCCCTTCGACGGCGACGACGGCCAGGAAAAGGAGATCCCCGAGGATCGCAAGCGGCTCGCGCAGCAGCGCAGCCCGGTCCGCAACATCTTTCCCCAGGAAAAGTTCGTCAACGAGGAGGATTACGAAACGCCGGCCTTTATCCGCCGCAGCGAGAGCTGAGCCTCGCCAGGGGCTGCGGGCCATGGCGATCGTGCCGCCCCCGCCGACCGCGCTGCTCGCAGCCGAGACCGGGGGATGGAAGAAGAAATGGAAGGATCATCTGCCGGTAGCGCTGCTGTTCCCCAGCGACTACCGGATCGGGATGTCCAATCTGGGGTTTCAGCTGGTCTACGCCATGCTGAACGAGATCCCCGGGGTGGTCGCCGAGCGGGTCTTCCTGCCGCCGTCTTTTTCCTCCCCCCTGCGTTCCCTAGAATCCAATCGGCCGCTTACCGATTTCCCGGTCCTGTTCGGCTCGTTCAGCTTCGAGGCCGATTTCCCTCATTTTCTCCGGATGCTGGATGCGGCCGGCATCGCCCCCCTCGCCGCTGACCGCGCCGGCAGGATCGAGGCGGGCCGGCCGCTGGTGGTCGCCGGCGGCGTCGCCACCTTCATCAACCCGGAGCCGCTTGCCCCTTTCGTCGACCTGTTCGTGCTGGGCGAGGCCGAACCGGTACTGACGGAGCTTCTGGCCCGTATCGATCAGGCGGTCGGCGCAGCGGGCGACCGCCAGGAACTGCTGGCCGACCTCGCCCGCCATCTGCCCGGCTCCTATGTTCCCGGTCTCTATGAGGTGGCGTACCATCCGGACGGGACCGTCGCCGGCTTCTCCGCCCTGGCCGGCGCCCCCCTGCCGGTGCGGAGGAACCTGGTCGCCGACCGGGGGATCAGCGGCCATTCGGTGGTGACCACCCCCCACGCCGAGTTCAGCGACCTCTACCTGGTGGAACTGGGCCGCGGTTGCAGCCACGGCTGCCGCTTCTGCGCCGCCGGTTTTGTCTATCGGCCGCCGCGTCGCTGGCAGGCGGGCGCGATCATCCGGGCGCTGGAGGAAAAGCCTCCCGCCATCCGCCGGGTTGGCCTGCTCGGCATGGAGATGGTCGAACCCGAGGATCTGCGCCTGGTCGCCGACCATCTGCTGGCCCATGACTGTTCCCTGTCCTTTTCCTCGCTGCGGGCCGATGTCATCACGCCGGAACTGCTCGCCGTTCTCGCCGCCAGCGACCTCAAATCGGCGGTCATCGCCCCGGACGGGCCTTCGGAACGGTTGCGGCGGGTGATCAACAAACGTATTTCCCGGGATGAGGTGCTGGCCGCCGCGGCAGCCCTGGCCGCCACCGGGATCACCAGTCTGAAACTCTACTTCATGCTGGGACTGCCCACCGAGACCGAGGCGGATCTGCTGGAGATGGTGAGTCTGATCGGCGAGGTGGTGGCCGCCGCCATGCCGGAGGTGCGGCGGCGGAAAAAGGCGATGGAATTCGTGGTCAGCCTGTCCGCCTTCGTTCCCAAGGCCTGGACGCCGTTCCAGTACCATCCGATGATGGAACAGGTTGAGCTCAACCGGCGTCTTGGCCTGGTAAGGAAGGATCTGGCCAGGATGGCCAATGTCCGGCTTCTGGCGGAGAAACCGGAGCACGCCTATCTGCAGGCGGTGCTCGCCCGGGGCGACCGGCGGCTCGGCCTGGTCCTGCCGGCCGTCGCCGCCGGCGGCAACTGGCGGCAGGCAATGAAGCGCGCCGGCATCGATCCGGCCTGGTACGCATGCCGGCAGCGTCGGCGGGACGAGATATTCCCGTGGGAGATCATCGACCACGGCATGGCCAAGGACTACTTGTGGCAGGAATACGGAAGGGCAATCGCCGAAAAACCGACCCCGCGCTGTCGGCCGCAATCCTGTCGGCGTTGCGGCGTCTGCGGTTGAGCGGGACGGAGGGGCCGGTGGTGCGGTACGGTGCAGCCGGCTGGCAGCGGCTGCGGGAGAACCTGCGGGCGATGGCCGGCCATATCGGCGCCATGTTCCGCATGCCGCGCTGGGACGACCCGGTCCAGCCCTTCCAGCTCGCCAAGTTCTTTTCCTTCACCGGGCTGGTGGTGTTCCTCGTCTCCATCCTCGCCCTCAGCTGGGTGATCTCCACCCACGCCCGCCGGTTTCTCTTTCAGCGCAGCGAGGCCTATGCCTTCGTGCTCGCCGAGAACCTCAACCATCAGATCTTCTCCCAGTTCGTGCTGCCGACCCTGGCCCAGTACGGCAAGATCGCCCTGCGCGACGACACCCAGTACAAGAACCTCAACCGGGTGGTGAGCAACACCGTGCACGGCATGAACGTCGAGCGGGTGACCATCTTCGATTCCAGCCGCAACATCATCTCCTATTCCACCGACGCCTCCCTGCGGGGCATGGAGGATGTCGGCGGCGACGAGTACGGGAAGGCCCTGGAGGGGGAGCGCAATTCGGTGCTCGACAGCGAAGGCACCCTGTTCCGCCTCATCCCCGGCGGTGATCGGCTGCTGTACCGGCTGAAAACCTACATCCCGATGCGGATGAGCGACGAGGAGTCCCGGCAGGCCAACATCATGGGGGTCATCGAGATCGTTCAGGATCTGTCGGAGGAGGTGGAGGCGATCATCAAGTTCCAGGGATCGATCTTCGCCGCCGCCATCCTGATCATGGCAGGGCTGTTCATCGCCCTCAGAATCATCGTCGTCCGCAGCGAACAGATCATCGAGGAGAGGGCCCGGGAGCGCCGGCGCATGGAGGAGAAGCTCAACGAGGCGGAGAGGCTGGCGGGGCTCGGCAAGATGATCACCTCGGTGTCCCATGAAATCAAGAACCCGCTGGGCATCGTCCGATCCACCGCCGAGATCCTCTGCAAACGGCTGCGGGAAACCGGGTCGGAAAACACCCATCTGGCCGGGATCGTCATCGAGGAGACGATCCGCCTCGACGGTGTGGTGCGGGAGTTTCTCGATTTCGCGCGGCCGGCGGTGCCGCGGCTGGGGGAGCTGAACCTCAACGGCCTGCTGCAGAGGGTCGCCGCCTTCATCGCCGCCGAGGCGGAGAGCAAGCAGGTGGCGGTGCGACCCGACTTCGATCCGGAGCTGCCTCTGGTCACCGGCGACGGCGAGCTGCTCTACCGTGCCTTTCTCAACATCGTCATCAACGCCCTGCAGGCGATGCCTGAAGGAGGCAGTCTGCTGCTGCGGACGAGAAGGGCGGCCAGGGATCGGGTGGACTGTGAAATCGCCGATACCGGCAAGGGAATGGATGCCGATGTGCAGCGGCAGATCTTCGAGCCGTTTTTCACCAACAAGCATCGCGGCACCGGTCTGGGCCTCGCCATCGTCAAGAACATCGTCGAAGGGCACGGCGGCAGCATCGCGGTGGAAAGCGCCCCGGGGGAAGGGGCGCTGTTCCGGGTATCGCTGCCGGTGGAGGGCGGGGGGTGAGGCTGGGGAAAATAGAGGTCCTCCTGGTCGCATGGAACCTCTCTTCGGGAGAGGTTACTTGCCACCCTTGATCCTGGCGATTTTCTCCTGCAGTCGGTCGCGTTCCGCGGCCAGTTCCTGGTAGGTCTGTTCGGCCTTCTCTTCGGCCTGATCGCGGCTGGCGCGGATCTGCTCGGCCTTCTCCCTCACTTTTTCCTCGCGGATTTTCAGTCCCCGGGTAGCGAACATCGACGAGGCCAGGTAGAGGGTCATGAAGCGCAGCAGTTCGATGTCGTCCTCCCGGATGCGGGCCAGGGTGTCGTCATCCACCTCGTAGATCTCGAGGAAGGAACTGTTGAAGACGAAGTCGCGGAACTTGTCCAGATCGGTGCTGGACATGAAGAACATCTTTTTGGCCGGTTCGCTGAGGGTTGCCTGGAAGCCGAAGGACTTGCGCCGCATCACCAGTTCCATCCAGTCCTTGTTCATCTCGTCGGACTCGTCGATGCCCTGGTCGGCGCGCCATTCGCGGATGGTCCAGGTCTTGTCCTCCTCATGCCCTTTGCAGTGCGCCTCCTTGACCAGGAAGTAGAATTCCTCGGCCCCGCCGCCCTCGTTGGCGCCCTCGTGGAAGTAGCTCATCCCCACCGGATAGTAGCGGCAGGTGGTCGGCCGCGCCGGGTAGACGGTGCAGCCTTCGGGGGTGACGAAGGGGCAGCGGCCTTCCGCGTCCATGTGCAGTTTGACGCCGGGCAGGTCGGTCTTTTCGAGCAGGGTCGGGGTGGTGTAGCGCAGCAGGAACTCGTCGGCGTTCATGCCGCCGAGGTAGCGGCGCAGGCGCAGGATATCGTAGGGGGTGAGGATGATGTTCACCGGGCCGCAGCAGGCGGTGAAGCAGGATACGCCGGGATGGCAGCGGAACTTGATGGTGCTGTCCAGGGTGAGTTTCACCGGCATGATGCTGGTCGGGTTGGTATCGATGCCGCCTTTGGTTTTCAGTCCCTGGATGAAGGCGTTGCTCTTGTCGTGCTGGCTCATGGCTGATCCTTGCTGGGTGCTGGGGTGCAGCCCGTCGCCGCGGATCGGCGCGGAACGGGCAACGGGGCGGCGGCATGTTTCCTCCGCCCTTTTGCGGGAGGCTGAGAGAATAACCATCATTGCAGCCGCTGTCAAATCCCGCCGCCGGCGACATTTCCGGGACGGCGAGCCAGCCGCGACGGGAGGGCACGGCGCGGGCAAGGCAGCCGGAGCGCCGTTGTCGCGATTGCGAAAAAACGATGTTGCCATGTGCCCGGGCAGGGCAGGGAACCGGAGCATCGGTCCCGATCCCCCGGGGATTTTTTTGTTGACAATTAATTTTCGAAAAATTATAAGGTTCACTTGTGAAAAAAATGAGTGGCGGTTCATTTTTTCCGGCCGCGCCTCGCTGCCTGATATGCTAGTGAAATCATGGCGTTAGGCAAGTATTTTCCCGCCTGCCGCGTCAAGGGTCACCTCGCGGCAAAACAGGAAAAGACGATTGATCCCGCAGTGTTGAACTGGGCCGTTGCGTACGCCGGCCGATGCCGGCGTACGGGGCGGTCCCTGTGTTTAGGGTTCGAAATGGTTCCCTCTGGTTGGCGGATGGAATCGCAAATGTTAACCTTTTGAGGAGGTATCTGAATGCCAAGCTACGTCGATCCTTCAAAATGTGATGGCTGCAAGGGCGGTGACAAGACCGCCTGCATGTACATCTGCCCCAACGACCTCATGGTCCTCAACAAGGACGCCATGCGGGCCTACAACCAGGAGCCGGACGCCTGCTGGGAGTGCTACTCCTGCGTGAAGATCTGCCCCCAGGGCGCCATCGCCGTCCGCGGCTACTCCGACTTCGTGCCCATGGGCGGTCTGGTTCACCCGATGCGCAGCTCCGACTCCATCATGTGGACCGTCAAGTTCCGCAACGGCAACATGAAGCGCTTCAAGTTCCCGATCCGGACCACCGCCGAGGGCGCCGCCAATCCCTATGCCGGCCAGCGCGGCGAGAATCTGGATGACGAGAGACTGCTGCTCGAGGGCGAACTGAAGCAGCCGACCATGCTCGCGAAGTAATTCGAACGAACCAACAATTTTCAATTTCCTGAGGAGGATTTGAATATGGCATTGCCGAATAAGCCGCTGGGCGAACTGCCCGCCGTTACCAATCCCGAGATTGTCGAGCACAAGTGTGACGTTCTCATCGTCGGCGGCGGTATGGCCGCTTGCGGTACCGCTTTCGAGATCAAGAAGTGGGCCCCGGCCGACATGAAGATCATCCTGGTCGACAAGGCCGCCATGGAGCGCTCCGGCGCCGTTGCCCAGGGTCTGTCCGCCATCAACACCTACATCGGCGAGAACCCGATCGAGAACTACGTCAAGATGGTCCGCAACGACCTGATGGGCGTCGTCCGCGAAGACCTGATCTACGATCTCGGCCGTCACGTCGACGAGTCGGTCAAGCTCTTCGAAGAGTGGGGCCTGCCCATCTGGAAGAAGGACGAGAACGGCGACAACCTCGACGGTTCCAAGCCTGCTCCGACCCTGCGCGAGGGCGGCGTGCCGGTCCGTACCGGCAAGTGGCAGATCATGATCAACGGCGAGTCCTACAAGTGCATCGTCGCTGAAGCCGCCAAGTCCGCTCTCGGCGAAGAGAACATCATGGAGCGCGTCTTCATCGTCAAGCTGCTCCTCGACAAGAACGTCGAGAACCGCATCGCCGGTGCCGTCGGCTTCTCCACCCGCGAGAACAAGGTGCACGTCTTCACCGCCAAGGCCATCCTCTGCGCCTGCGGCGGTGCGGTCAACATCTTCCGTCCCCGGTCCACCGGCGAAGGCAAGGGCCGCGCCTGGTACCCGGTCTGGAACGCCGGCTCCACCTACACCATGTGCGCCCAGGTCGGTGCCACCCTGACCATGATGGAAAACCGCTTCACCCCCGCCCGTTTCAAGGACGGCTACGGCCCGGTCGGTGCGTGGTTCCTCCTGTTCAAGGCCAAGGTGCAGAACGGCCTCGGTGAGTTCTACGCCAACAGCGACGCGGTCAAGGAAGAACTTTCCAAGTTCATGCCCTACGGCCAGTCTGCGGTCACCCCGACCTGTCTGCGTAACCACCTGATGCTCAACGAGCTGAAGGCCGGCCGCGGTCCGATCTACATGGCCACCGACGTCGCGCTGAACGCCTTCCTCGACGATCGCCGCGCCAAGGGCATGGACGAGAAGGAAGTGAAGAAGTTCTGGAAGCATCTCGAGTCCGAAGCCTGGGAAGACTTCCTGGACATGTCCGTCGGTCAGGCCGGTCTGTGGGCCGGTATGAACATCGAGCCCGAGAAGGTCGGCAGCGAGATCATGCCCACCGAACCGTACATGCTCGGTTCCCATTCCGGCTGCTGCGGCATCTGGACCTCCGGCCCGAACGAAGCCTGGGTTCCCACCGTCGACGGCCCGCGTTCCCACCAGTACAAGTGGGGCTACAACCGGATGACCACGGTCGACGGTCTGTTCACCGCCGGTGACGGCGTTGGCGCCTCCGGCCACAAGTTCTCCTCCGGTTCCCACGCCGAGGGTCGTATCGTCGCCAAGCAGATGGTCAAGTACTGCCGCGACAACGCCTCCTTCACCCCGACCCTGGCCCAGACCGCTGCCGAACTGGCCGCCGAGATCTACGCTCCGGTGACCCGTTACCATCAGCATGTCGGCGCCACCACCGCCGCCGACGTCAACCCCAACTACTGCAAGCCGCACGGCCTGATGATGCGCCTGATGAAGGCCACCGACGAGTACGGCGGCGGCGTTGCCACCTACTACATGACCTCCGGCAAGCTGCTCAACATCTGTCTCGACCTTCTCCGCATGCTGCGCGAAGACGCCGAGCTGATGGCCGCCGGCGACCTGCACGAACTGATGCGCTGCTGGGAAAACTACCACCGCATCTGGTGTGTCGAGACCCACATCCGTCACATCGAGTTCCGTAAGGAATCCCGCTACCCGGGCTTCTACTACCGCTCCGACTACCCGACCTGCGACGACGCCAACTGGAAGGCATTCGTCAACTCCACCTTCGATCCCAAGACCAAGGAATGGAAGTGCGAGAAGGTCAACTGCATCAACATCGTCGAAACCGAGCCGTGGATCTGATGCAGATCCGCTGATTCCGGTCCGAACCGAAAATCTCCAGGCGCCCCGTGCGCCTGGAGATTTTTCTGTACTTAGCGCTTGAAAACTTTTCCCCGTTTGTTTAATTGAGTCGACTTTTCTGACCCCAGCGGGTCGATTGAATCGAGCAAACTGGTTCGAATACGGTTTCAACTAACCTTTACGAGGAGGAAATGGCATGACTGACGAACGCAGTGCGCCGGCAAAGGGCGCGGTACTGGTCGTTGGCGGTGGGATCAGCGGGCTTACCGCAGCCCTCGAGGCCGCCGAGGTGGGAAACGACGTTTTTCTCGTCGAGAAAAACGCCTATCTGGGAGGCAGGGTTGCCCAGCTCAACCACTACTTCCCCAAGCTCTGTCCGCCGTCCTGCGGGCTTGAGATCAACTTCAAGCGGATCAAGGCCAACCGTCGCATCCGGATGTACACCCTGACCGAGGTTGCCGCGGTTTCCGGCAGCGCCGGCGCCTACCAGGTCACCCTGGAGACCAAGCCGCGTTTCGTCAACAACAAGTGCACCGCCTGCAACGCCTGCGCCGAGGCCTGCCCCGAGGAGCGTGCCAACGCCTTCAACTTCGGCATGGACACCACCAAGGCGATCTACAAGCCGCACGAGCATTCCTTCCCGATGAAATACGCCATCGACATGGCCGCCTGCACCCGCTGCGGCAAGTGTGTCGAGGCGTGCAAGTACGACGCGGTCGAGCTGGACATGGCCGGCAAAACCTTCACCCTCGATGTGGGCTCCATCGTCTGGGCCACCGGCTGGAACCCCTACGAGGCAAGCCGGCTGACCAACCTGAAGGTGGACTCCAGTCCCGCGATCATCACCAACATGATGATGGAGCGGCTCGCCGCCCCTGCCGGACCCACCGGCGGCAAGATCCTGCGGCCCGGCGACGGCAAGGAACCGGCCAGCTTCGCCTTCGTGCAGTGTGCCGGAAGCCGCGATGAAAACCACCTGGAGTACTGCTCCTACATCTGCTGCATGGCGACGCTCAAGCAGATCTCCTACATCCGCGAACAGTACCCGGACGCCAAGGTGTACGTTTTCTACATCGACCTGCGCACCCCTGGCAAGTACGAGAAATTCCGCGCCAAGTTCATGGAGGACGCCAACATCCAATTCATCAAGGGCAAGGTCGCCGACATCGTAGCCGAGGCGGACGGCGGCGTCACCCTCATCGCCGAGAACGCCGTCACCGGCGACAAGATTTCCCAGAAGGTCGACCTGGCGATTCTCGCCACCGGCATGGAACCGGCCGCCAAATCCTGCGGCGGCTCCCTTGGCCTCAGCATGGACGCCAACGGTTTCATCATCAGTGACGAGAACAAGGCCCAGATCGCAGCGGGCGTTGCCAAGAAGGCTGCCGACGTGGTCACCTCGGCCCAGTCAGCCACCGCTGCTGCCCTCAAAGCCATCCAAGTTGCCAGGAGGTAAGCACGATGGATAAGAAGATTTGCACCTATATCTGTACCGGCTGCGGCATCGGTGATGCCCTCGACATCGAAGCGCTCACCAAGGTCGCAACCGGCGAAATGAAGAAGCCCTGCAAGACGCACTCGGCCTTCTGCTCCGCCGAAGGCCGTGCCCTGATCGAAAAGGACATCGCCGAGGAAGGGATCAATACCTTCGTCATTGCCGCCTGTTCGCCGCGGGTCATGGAGGACGAGTTCAACTTCGGCGACGACAAGATCACCGTCCGCTGCAACATCCGCGAACAGGTGGTCTGGTCCATGGGCGAGGGCGCCGATGCCGAATACGTCCAGGAGCTGGCCTCCGACTATCTGCGCATGGGCTGCACCAGGGCGGGGAAAATGGATCTGCCGGAGCCGTACAAGCTGGAGACCATCAACCGCCGCATCCTGGTGATGGGCGGCGGTGTCGCCGGGCTCACCGCCGCCAAGGAAGCCGCCAAGGCAGGCTATGCGGTGACCCTGGTCGAGGCCACCGACAAGCTTGGCGGCAAGGCACTGGGCTGGCGCAAGCAGTTGCCCACCAAGGCGCCGTGGGATTCCCTGGAGGCATGCACCGTCGACAGCATGGTGGCGGCGGTCAGCGCCGACAGCAACATCGAGGTGCGGACCAATACCCAGGTCGCCCGTATCGCCGGCGCTCCCGGTGATTACTATGCGACCTTCAAGGCCGCCGGCACCAAGAGCGAATGGGATGCCCCCGCCAAGGTCGGTGTCGACGAGCAGGACAAGATCGCCAAGGGCGAAATGGAAGATCCCAACGCCGGCATGAAGAACTACATGGAGAAGGATCCCAACGCCGAAAAATACGGTGCGGTGGTCTTCGCCACCGGCTGGACCCCCGCCGACGTCTCCGAGTACGAGCATCTGGGCCACGGCAGGATCAAGAACGTGGTGACCAACGCCGAGTTCGAGCGTCTTGCCAAAGCGGGCAAGGTGCCGGCACGGGTGGCCTTCGTCCAGAGCCCGGGCGGCGCCGAACACGACAAGGATTTCCCGTACTGCAATTCGGTAACCAGCATGGTGGCGCTGAAGCAGGCCAAGTTCGTCCGCGAGGACAATCCGGACGGCAAGGCCTACATCCTCTACCAGCACATGCGCACCCCCGGCCACATGGAGCTTTTCTACAAGGGCGTGCAGAACGACGACGGCATCTTCTTCACCAAGGCGGCGGTCACCGGTGTCGAGGAGCAGGGCAACGGCGCCCTCAAGGTGAACCTGAAGGATACCCTGCTGGGCGAGGACGTTTCCCTCGACGTCGACATGGTGGTGCTCGCCGCCGGCATGGTGCCGGTGACCCACGACAGCCCCAGCATCAACCTGGCCTATCGTCAGGGGCCGGCCTTCATGAATCTGGAACTGTTCGACGGCTATGCCGATTCCAACTTCATCTGCTTTCCCTACGAAACCCGTCGGACCGGCGTCTACGCCTGTGGCGGCGTCCGCAAGGCGACCACCATGGAGGAGGCCATCGACGATGCCGCCGGCGCGGCGCTGAAGGCGATCCAGTGCATCGAGTCCGCGGACCGGGGGGTGGCCGTCCATCCCCGCTCCGGCGACAAGACCTAT
Source organism: Thermodesulfobacteriota bacterium (assembly GCA_040755255.1). Taxonomy (GTDB): domain Bacteria; phylum Desulfobacterota; class Desulfobulbia; order Desulfobulbales; family S012-135; genus JBFLZZ01. Next base: position 2,660 of record JBFLZZ010000007.1, on the reverse strand, counting down.
CCCGAGTTCTTCTTCCAGCGCTGCACCCAGTGCAAGCGCTGCACCGAGGAATGCCCCTTCGGCGCCCTCGACGACGACGAGAAGGGCACGCCGAAGCCGAACCCCACCCGCTGTCGGCGCTGCGGCACCTGCATGGGCGCCTGCCCCGAGCGGATCATCGGTTTCAAGGACTACAACATCGACATGATCGGGTCGATGGTCAAGGCCATCGAGGTGCCCGACGACGACGAGGACAAACTCCGCATCGTCGCCTTCGTCTGCGAGAACGACGCCTATCCTGCCCTCGACATGGCCGGCATGCGCCGGCGCGGCCTCAACAACCTGGTGCGTTTCATCCCGGTGCGCTGCCTCGGTTCGGTCAACATGGTCTGGATCAAGGACGCGCTATCCTCGGGTATGGACGGGGCGATCATGCTGGGCTGCAAGTTCGGCGACGACTACCAGTGCCATTTCGTCAAGGGCAGCGAGCTTGCCGACCGGCGCATGGCCAACATCGGCGAAACCCTGTCTTCCCTCGGCCTCGAACCGGAGCGGGTCAAGGTTTCCCAGGTGGCCATCAACGAGTACGACAAAGTGAGCGCCCTCCTCGATGAGTTCGTCGAGGAAATCAAGGGTCTCGGTCCGAACCCGTTCAAGGGCTTCTAACCGGCGCACTTCCATGATGACAACGGTATCCGGCCATGGTAAATAGCCTGGCCGGATACCGTTTTCTGCCGGGAGGATCTGGCGCCAAGTTTTCAAGAAGGACGATGGAGAGAGAAACAATGTCAGAAGGAATCAGGGTTGAACCGGATTTGCAGTTCATCGAGTACTTGAAGAGTGCCGGTGGCGACACCATGAAGAAATGCTTTCAGTGCGCCACCTGCTCGGTGGTCTGTCCGCTGTCGGCGGACAAGAAGCCGTTCCCGCGCAAGGAGATGATCTGGGCGCAGTGGGGGTTGAAGGACAAGCTGATCGCCGATCCCGATATTCTCCTCTGTCACCAGTGCGGCGACTGTACCGCCTACTGCCCCCGCGGCGCCAAGCCGGGCGACGTGCTCGGCGCCATCCGCGCCTACGCCTACACCCATTACGGTTTTCCCTCCGGGCTCGCCCGCCTGTGCAGCTCGGCCAAGAACCTGCCGGTGCTGATCGCCATCCCGGCCATCATCATCGGCATCGTCTGGTTCCTTTCCGGCGGCATGCACATTCCGGAAGGCGCCATCGATTTCGGCAAGTTCTTCGGGGAAGGGCACGTCGGACCGCTGACCCAGACCGTGGCGCTCATCGATCTGATGTTCCTGCCCGCCGTCGCATTCAGCCTCTACGCCGCCTTCCGCGGGGTGGCCGCCATGTGGAAGGCGATGAGCGCCAGCCTCGGCACCAGACCCGCCTACCGCCCCTCGGTGGGCCAGTTCATCCAGCAGTTCCTGCTGCCGGTGGCCATCGAAACCGTGCAGCACAAGCGCTTCAACGAATGCGGCACCAACGTCAACCGGGTCAAGGGCCACCTGCCGCTCCTGCTCGCCTTCATCGGCCTGTTCATCGTCACCAATTATTCCTTTGTCGCCAAGGACATCGTCGGCACCTTCGTGCCCAGCCTGCACGGACCCATCGGTCAGCTCAATCCGGTGAAGATCCTCGCCAACGTCAGCGCCATCGCGCTCATCGTCGGCGTCGGCATCCTCTGGTCCAACCGCAAACAGATGGAAGCCGAGGGCAAGGCCTCGCCGACCTTCTACGACTGGTTCCTCATCTGGGAGATCATGGCCGTCGGCGTCACCGGGCTTGGCGCCGAACTCGCCCGTCTGCTCGGTCTGGGCGTGCCCGCCTATCTCCTGTACTACCTGCACCTGATCGCCGTCATGATGCTGTTCCTGTACATGCCCTACACCAAGTTCGCCCACATGGTGTACCGCACCGCGGCCATGGCCTTCGAACGCTATCGCAACAGCGATTTCGCGCGATAAAGGGGAGTGAAAAAAATCTTGCTCTTTGCCGGGAGAGCAAGTATATTCCCCTGTCTTATGCTGGCGTAGCTCAATTGGCAGAGCAGCTGATTTGTAATCAGCAGGTTGCGGGTTCAAGTCCCATCGCCAGCTCCAGAGTGTAGCGGAAATGCGCCGGCCGCCGGCTGGCACATTGCGAGTGGAGGGGTTCCCGAGCGGTCAAAGGGAACAGACTGTAAATCTGTCGGCGACGCCTTCGGAGGTTCGAATCCTCCCCCCTCCACCATGCATTTCTTGGGGCTGAACAACTTTCCCACCAGACAACGACGCCACCTGGATCGTGATGCGGGAATAGCTCAATTGGTAGAGCATCAGCCTTCCAAGCTGAGGGTTGCGGGTTCGAGACCCGTTTCCCGCTCCATAGAGAACGGAACAGCGGCGGCAACCGCACGCTGAACGGTTTCGGGCCCACGTAGCTCAGTCGGCAGAGCACTTCCTTGGTAAGGAAGAGGTCACCGGTTCGATTCCGGTCGTGGGCTCCAGCTCATTCCAGCAGCAGGCGAGACGATCTGTCATTATCAAACCAGGCCTAGGGAGATAGGAAAATGGCAAAGGAAAAGTTTGAAAGAAAGAAACCGCATGTCAACATCGGTACCATCGGGCATATCGATCATGGCAAGACGACGCTGACGGCGGCGATCACCACGGTACTGGCGACCAAGGGACTGGCGC
>JBFLZZ010000006.1:52840-116189 GCA_040755255.1 Thermodesulfobacteriota bacterium | reverse complement strand
AGACTCCGCTGTCTGAGGCCCGCAGGGCCGAGTTCCGCAGCGCCCGGCCGCGACAAGGAACGGAGGGAACCCCCGCGCAGCGGGGGCAAGTGAAGGCCGGCCTTTCTTTGGTTCCTTTCTTTGATGGAATCGTAATAACCCAAGACCAGGGTCATTGCGAGCGTAGCGAAGCAATCCATGAGTTTGTAACTGACTGAAAATACTGGATTGCTTCGTCGCTCCGCTCCTCGCAATGACGAGGGTGGCCATTTGTTACGAATCCATCTTCTTTGGCCGGCAAAGAAAGGAACGCCCCGCCGGCAGGCGTCCAGCTTGGGAATATCCTCCTCGCTGGAAATAGGCTGAAGATTCGAGGTAATCAGATAATCAAAAGCCCCTCCACCGGCTGGCAGCGCTGGCCCCCGGCCTTCGCCGGTGACGGAAAATGAGACCGTCGTAACACCTTCGGTGACCGGCTCTGGCTACATCCGATGCCTCGGGGACCCGCCAAGCGAGGCGATTACGACGACGACAACATGCCCCTGCCGGCGGTCGCAAGGGCGGCTCTCCCAAAGGCCGCCACCCGGTGTTCCGGGAGATGCACATCCTGCCGTGCCGCCGCAGGCAGCGAATCAATGTGGGTGATCCGAGAGGGAAATGTTCATGCAGCCAGATGACTCGCCAAGGATGGTGATCCGGGACATCCCGCTCTTCGAGTGGGGATTCGGCGTCCTGTTCGCCGGCGCCGGCACGGTGATCGTCGTCCAGGGCGGTCTGCCGGTTTTCGGGGGTGTCTTTGCCGCGGTCGGGGCAGGGTTTCTGCTTTTCAGCAGCGTCCTGACCATCACCGCGGACCGGACGACCCGGACGCTGAGCCTCGATTACCGCTCCGCCCTGCGCCACACGTCGAAGCAGCTGCCCTTCGAAGAGATCGCCGGCATCAACGTCGAGCGCAGGAGCAACGGCGGCAGGCGCGGCATCACCTACCGGCTGACCCTGCTGCGGCAGGACGGAGAGGTGATCCCCTGCCGCTCGTCCAGTTCCAGCGGCTGGAAGGGGAAGGAACGGCGCGCGGTCCGGCTGCGGGAATTTCTCGGGATTCAGGATTCCAACCGCATTCCCTCCGGCATCCTCCCGGCGGAGCTGGCGCGGGCGGGCGAGAGCCGCGAAACGAACGGCGTTGGCTGGCACAGCCAGCCGATGTTCACCGCCCATTCGGCCACCCCCACCGGCGTCCGCTGGCATTCGCCGGACTTCAGGACGCCTGGCCTGTTCCTCTTAGTGGCGCAGAAAGCCGAAGGGCAGCCTTCGGGAGGTCTGCTGGCGTCCCTGGGCAGCATGTTTCTCCGGCAGGCCCTGGCGCTGCACGGGTTTTCCGCGGAGGACACGCCCGACCTGGAACGGGTTGTCATCCTGCCGCTGGAACCGGCGCTCGACCGCCACTTCATGGCCTACACCAACGCCCCCGCCACGGCTCCCCGGTTGCTGCATTCCCGGGTCGGCGGCCGGCTTGCCGACTGGGCGGCGCGCTATCCGCTGCGACAGAAGCGGGAAGGATCGAGATACGGCCAGTTGATGACCCTTTTCGGGCCGAACGGCGTCTCGCTCGCCACCCTGAACCTGGCCCACGCGGACCAGGCCCACGAACTGGTTGCCCTGGGAGTGGATCTGGTCAAGGAACTGAACACCCCTTCGGAGCGATTCCCCGACACCCATGAGTGAAATACGACCATTTCTCTACCGTTGCCCAGCCTGCGGCACGAAAAACAGGCTCCCGGCCGAGAAACTCTCGGCCGCCCCCAGCTGCGGCCGTTGTCACGCCCGCCTGGACACCCGGGAACTCTTCCTGCCCCAGCCGGTGATCGTCACCTCCGCCGATTTCGCGGAAAAGATCCTCCGCTCCCCCATCCCCGTCCTGCTGGATTGCTGGGCGGCGTGGTGCAGCGCCTGCCGGGCCTTCGGACCGGTGGTAGAGGAGCTGGGCCGGATCATGTCCCAGCGGGTGCGGGTTGCCAAGCTCAACGTGGAGCAGAATCCGGACATCGCCGGCCGCTACGACATCATGGGCCTGCCCACCTGCCTGGTCTTTGACGGCGGCCAGGTCCGCGAACGGTTCGTCGGCACCATCGACCGGGACGACGCCCTGTTCAGGATGGCCAAGTACACCTGAGGGCGGGACTCACCCTGTCACCGTTTACAAATTGCGCGCTTCAGGATGGTTATCCGTGGCTACCCCGTGATCAGTTCCTTTTCAACGTACGGATAGGGGCAAACCTCCACGCCCCGGCAGGTGCGCGCCGACGGCGAACGCGCCGGCTGCCGGCTCCCTCAATACAAACCCACCCGGGCCGGCTGCGGCCGTCGGCAATACTGGATCGCTTCGTCACGCTGTTCCTCGCGAAGACGGAGAGTGCCTGCGGCGTCAGCGCGAGCGCAGCGTGGCGATCCAGTCCGCATCCCGTTTCATCTCTCAGGGAACACCGCCCATGGCAATTCAGTCGATCAGGAGATTCGGGCGACGGTAATAGAGGGGACCTGCCGGGTTCGGCGATTACGATCACGATCGCGACAACGACAACGACAACGAGAAAAAAGGAAGATGCTGCCCCTGCCGATGGCCGCAAGGGGTTCTTCCTCAAGGGCCGCCACCCGGTGCGCCAGGGAGGAGGCGCTCATCCTGCCGTGCCGCTGCAGGTAGCGGAAAAGTTTCGTTGTCAGTGCAGCGGCAGCACAACGGTTGTCGTTGTCGTCTTCGTGGTCGGAAGGACGGTGCCGATGGCGACCAAACGCGACGGCTGACGGCTCTCGCGATACAAAACACCCCGGTTGGCTGCGGGTCAGCGGCCCTTCCTGGATCGCTTCGTCACGCTGTTCCTCGCGAAGACGGAGAATTGCCCACGGCGTCATCGTACCCGCGGCGTCATCGCGAGGCCCGCAGGGCCGTGGCGATCCAGACCGGGTGGCTCGGAGTTACAATCTTTCCACAAGCCGGCCGCACCCCACATCGACCGACGCATCCATGGTGGGAGAATACATTTACCAGCTCAAGAGCTCAAAAGACTGAACGGAAACCCCGGCGTCGGCGAGGCCGGTGGCGAGTTCGTGATGGGTGGCGGCGACCAGCACGATCCGCCGGCCGACCTCGTCCAGGGAGGCGGGGTCGCGGGCGAGGGCCTCGGCCAGCAGCCGCTGCACCTGTTCCCGGATGGTTCTTTCGAGCCCGGCCAGGGGCGCGTCGGCGCCGTGGCGCCCGAGCAGCCGCGCGCCATCGACGATCTGGTAACGGACCTGACAGCCGATGCTGCCGGGTTGGCCGTTGGTCTCCACCGGGATGGCTCCCTGGCCGGCCATGACGAACTGGACCGGGTCGGCGGGCAGCTCGATCAGTTTCTGGATGCCCGGCAGCACCAGGAGCCGTTCCCCGGCCCGGGCCGCGGTCACCCTGCCCAGCGGCCCGATGCGGACGCCGATGCGATTGTCGGCCACGGTCTGCCGGCCGGTGAGCAGCAGCGCGCCGGCGACCAGGGCCAGGAGAAGCAGAACCAACGATTTCCTTGCGGTCATTCTAACCTTCCTTTGCTTGTATGACCTGCCGCCGCTGGACGGCGGTCACTGCAGAATCGCTTCCAATTCCTTGCGGAACTCCTCTCCTTCCCAGTCCTTTTCGCCCAGATAGAAATCCCTGACCGTACCCTTGGCGTCGATGAGGAAGGTGGTGGGAAAGGCGTACACCTTGTACTGCTCGGTAACCGCCATGTCGCTGTCCATCAGGACCGGGAAACTCACCTGGAGTTTCTTCAGAAAGGCGATGACCACGTCCGGACCCTGATCCACCGAGACGCCGACGACCACCAGCCCCCGGTCCCGGTACTTCTCCGCCAGGCGGTTGAGGGCCGGCATCTCCGCCCGGCAGGGCCCGCACCAGGTGGCCCAGAAGTTGAGCAGCACCGTCTTGCCGGAGAAATCGTCCAATCCCTGTTTCCTGCCGTCGAGATCGGCCAGGGAAAAGGCGGGGGCGGGGGCGCCCTTGAGACCGTCGATCTCCCAGGGAGGGGTGACGGCACCGGCCTGGCCGGCGATGCACAGAAGCAACAGCAGCAGAAGAACAACGGACTTTTTCATGGTTTTGTCTCTCCTTGGCCGGCGGTGGCGCCCCAGCGCATGGCAAGGGCCCTGACCACCGCGTTCTTTCCGGAAACTTCGACGTTTTCCTCGATATGGCAGGCGTCGCAGAGGCGGAATTCCGCCCGCACCCGCCGGCTTGCCGCCTCCAGCACCGACAGGGTCGCCTCGGTGTACTCGGGCAGCCGGCTGGTGGCGGCGTAGATCCGGCTCCCGTCGGGGGATTCGGCGAGATCGGCGACATTGCCGCCCACCATGACGAAATCGGTCTGTTTGCCGTCCGCCGGCCCGATGACGTTGATGCCGCCGGGCATGGCCGGTCCGTCCTTCTTGTAGCCGACCCCGTAGGGCTGGCCGTCCAGGTACTCGTTCCCCTCGGCGATCCACAACTCGCCGCTGCCGGCCGGGACGAATCCCTGATGGATCGAATTGCCGATGGGCGCCACCGGCGTGCCCGCCTGCAGCCCGGGAAGGGAGATCGGGGTGGCGGAACCGTCCTCGCGGTTCAAAACCCATAACCTGGAGTTCTTGCCGTCGTGGAGCAGGGAGGTGCCGGCAAAGTCGAGGGGACGGCGCTGCAGGACATTCCCGTCGGGCGCCACCAGAACGAGCTCGCGGTCGCCCAGTACGTAGATGACCCCGTCGGGACCGGCGGCGACCGCAAGCCCCTTTGCGCTGACGGGCTTCCAGTCGACGACCGGGGCGTCGCCGCCCTGGTCGGGATCAAGGCCGGCCAGGCCGCCATCCTCGCCGAGAACCCAGAGACGGTCGCCGGCTACCGCCAGATCCGCCACCTGCCGGCCGACCTTGATCCTGGTCAGCCTCTGGGTTTCCAGATCGAGCATCGCGAGGTGGTCGCACTCGCCGGCTACGTAGGCTGCGGTGCCGGTAAAGGTCGGCGGCTTGTAGATCTGTTCCGGTTCCCGGTCGCAGCCGGTGAGCAGCAGGGCAGCGGCCGCAAACGGCAGCAGACGTCGCAGGGGGGGCAGCATGTTTCCTCCTCGTTGGTTAGCCCTCGCGAACCGCCTGGTAGGGTTCGCGGCGGGCGGATTTCAGCGCCGGATACAGCCCGGCGCAGATGCCGATGGCGACGGCCACCACCAGGGTGAGGCCGACGACCCCGGCGATGGTGGCCATCCCCGGCCAGATGTACATCAGGTTGAGCGAGGCCATGATCCGGTTCTTGAACAGCACCAGCAGGGCGCCGCCGCCCAGGATGCCGAAAACGCCGCCGAGTCCGGCGACCATGGTGGTTTCCATGAGGAAAATCCGGAAAATGTCGAGACGGGTCGCCCCCATGGCGCGCAGCATGCCGACCTCCCGTCGCCGCTCGGCCGCGCTCATCGAGAAAATCGCGGTGAGGATCAGCGTCCCCATGCCGATGAGGATGAGAATCGGCAGCATCATGGCGTCCAGCATGGAGGTGAGCTGCCGTTTCACCGAGAGCGAAGCGGCCCGGATGTTGAGCACCTCGGTCTCGGGAAACCGGGTGGTGATGGTCTCGGCCAATCCCTTGACATCGGTGTCCGGTGTCGTCCTGACGAACAGGGCGGAGATGCCTTCCGGGTCGATGGCCTCCATCTCCTGTTTCTGCACTTCTTCCGATTCGAAGAGGTGGGTGAAGGACAGGTCCTGACTCTCCTTGCGCTTCTTCACCTTCGCCTGCTTCTGGTTGCTCTTCAGAAAGGCGATGAGGTCGCGGGCGCCGGAAAGCGGCAGAAAGGCGGTGCGGTCGAAATAGCCGAGCCCGGTGGGGTCCAGGCTGGCCACCACCGCCAGCAGCCGGCCGAACAGGGAGATCTGCTGGCCGGGATAGAACTTGACCCGGGCACCGACCACCAGCTCACGGTCGGCCTGCTGTTTGCGGAGGTAATACTGCACCCACGGCTGCACGGTGAAATCCGTCTCCGGGTCGTAACCCACCAGCAGCACCTGCTCGGTGATGCAGCAGACCAGGTAGGAAAAGGGCCGGAAGAAAAGCTGCGGCGATACCTTTTCCACCCCGGGCAGGGCGGCCACCCGACCGGCAAGTCCGGCGTCCATGCTGAACACATGCGGGGTGCCGTTGATCAGTACCTCATTGGCTTCGTCGCTGTGGCCGGCGGGCACGACGATCAGCTCGGCCCCCAGCCGGCCGGCGCCGATCTCCAGGGAATTGCCGATGCTGCGGGTGAGGAGCACGTCGGCGAAAAAGGAGCCGATCACCACCGCCAGCGACAGGACGAGAGCGGTGCTGCGGAACGGCTTGCGCCGGAAGTTGCCCAGGGCAAGGACCAGCCGGGAGACGTGCTGCCGCTCGCGGCGGCGACGCCAGAGGAGATCAGTGGCATACAGCAGGATCGCCGCCAGGGAAAATCCGATCAGCCAGGAACGCAGGTGCAGATGGGATCGGTAGGACGAGGTCTGGGCGAGGATGACCAGCATCTCCTCGCTGCGCAGGTAGTAGCTGACCGGTTTACAGATCGCCGCCTGGGCGAGACCGGCCAGGCCGACGACCGGCCCCAGCAGCGCCAGCCGTCGCCAGCGAAGGCTGAGCGGGCCCGCCGCCGCCAGCAGCAGGCCGAACAAAAATTCCGGATGATACCACACCGAACATTCGCCGAGCAGGGAGGCGCCGCGGCCGCCGTGCAGGAAATGCATGGGCAGCACGAAATGCGGCACCAGCAGCAGCAGAATGCCCAGGATGACATAGCCGAGGAAGATCATGCGGGTTTTCTGTTCAGGCCGTCTCCTCCAGTCTGCCTGCGGTCATCCGGAAATGCCGGCGCGTCTGGCCGGCGAGATCGGAACTGTGGGTGACGATGAGGAAGGTGGTCTGCCGTTCCGCGTTGATCCGGTGGAAAAGCTTGATCACCTCCTGTTCGGTCTCCTCGTCGAGATCGCCGGTGGGCTCGTCGGCGAGGACAATGGCCGGATCGTTGATGAAGGCGCGGGCGATGGCCACCCGCCGCTGTTGGCCGCCGGAAAGCTGCGAAGGGTAGGCGCGCTGCTTGTCGGCCATTCCCATCATCGCCAGCAGTTCCCTGGCGCGGTCGGCCAGTTCCGCCTTCCTGCCCCGCCCGAAGGCCGACGGCAGCAGAACGTTGTCGAGGACGTTCAGGGTGGGAATGAGGCTGGCGAACTGGAAGATGAAATTCATCTTTTCGTTGCGCAGCCGGGAGAGTTCGGCGTCGGAAAGCTGCCAGATCTCCTGACCTTCGATCCGCACCGTGCCGGAATCGGGACGGGTGAGGCCGCCGATCAGATTGAGCAGGGTGGTCTTGCCGCTGCCGGAATGGCCGAGGATGGCCAGGAATTCCCCCTTGTCGATCCGCAGGCTGACATCGTCAACTGCCTTGATCTCTCCCCCTTCCAGGGGATAGCCCTTCACCAGGTGGTCGATTTCGATCATGATAGGTTTCCCAGGTTACTTTCCCATTTTCTTCATCGTCGTTTGCGTGATCGCGTTTCGTTGCTCAGGCTGGGCGATTGACGATTGCGACAACGACAACGACAACGACAACGACAACGGGCGATGGTGACTCTTGTTGACGAGATTGTCAACTTCCCGAACTAACGTCCCGAACTCACGTTTTTTTCATTCACCGCCCCGGATAGCGTCGTAGGGTTCCAAAAGTGCCGCCCGTACCGCCGGCGCCAGGGCGGCGATCATGCCGGTGAACACCGACAGCAGCAGACAGAATCCCACCAGACCGCCGAAACGGGCGAGGTTGGGCCAGAGATGCGGGATATTGAGGCTGGCGTAGATGGTTTCGCGAAAGAAGTAGAGCACCGCGCCGCCGGCGCCGATGCCGACAATGCCGCCGAGCAGCGAAAGCAGGATCGCTTCGAGGAGGATGAGCCGGAAGATGTGGCCCTTGCGCGCCCCCATCGCCCGGAAGATCCCCAGTTCGCGGCGCCGCTCGTTGACGATCATCGAAAAAACGACGCCGATGAGCAACAGGGCCATCACCCAGAGGATGACGCTCACCGAAAGAATGGAGCGCAGCAGAATGAACAGCTGCTTGCGCACCGAGGCGATGACCCGGTCGGTGACGATGGCCTTGACCCCGTCGACCCGCGCCTCGATGAACAGGCCGACCCGGTCGGCGGGATACTCGGGATCGACCTGCACCAGAATGGTGGAGACCTGGTTGGGCGGGATGCCGGTATCCTCCGCTCCCTTCTTGCCGGCGTCGGCGAGGATGCGCTCGATGCCGCCGTAGGTGATGAAGAAGGAGTTGTCGATGAAGTCCATGCCGGTCAGTTCGAGAACGCCGGCCACGGTGAAGGAGGTGCCGTAGAAACTGAGGACGTAGCCTTCGGTGAAGGCGGTGATCGCCCGCCCCATGATCACCTCTTCCGCGGCGAGTTCCCGCTTCAGGCTGCTCTCCAGCCACGGTTTGATGGTGAAGTCGTTGTCGGGGTCGAAACCGATGAGCAGCATGTCGCCGATGTCGCAGCACTGATAGGTGGAGGATTTCAGGAAAACCTGGCTGCTGACCGCACGCACCCCCTCGATGGCGCGGACCCGCTCCACCAGTCCCTTGTCCATGTAGAAGGTGGAAGGCTTGCCGGCCAGGAGTGCGGTTTTCGCCTCCACCTCCGCCGAGGCCGGCACCACCATGATGTCGGCGCCCAGCCGGGCGGTGCCCCGTTCCAGACTCTGCTCGACGGAATCCATGATGGTGGTGACGGAGAAAAGGGTGGCGGCAACCACCAGCACCGCCAGAACGATGGCCATGCTGCGGAATTTCTTCCGGGCCAGGTTATGCTTCGCCAGCGAAAGGATCTTGTGCTCCATGAGTCCTCGCAAACACTATAAAAAAAGGGGAGGATCGCTCCTCCCCTCTATCATACTAGCCCTTGGCTTGCAAGATTATTGCAGTTCGGCGCAGCCCGGGCTGGTCTTCGGAATGGCCTGGGCGCCGGTCTCGAGTTCCACGCCCTTCGGCATGGCGGTACGGGCCCAGTCGATGTCGACGGCGCAGAGGAACGGACGGCCGGCGTCCTTGTCCTCGGCGATTTCGACGCCCTGGACACCATGGCAGGACTTGCAGGCGGAATAGATCTTGACGATCCGCTTGCTTTCGGTGTTGATCACCACCAGGGCGGAGTCGTCCTGTTCCGGAACCTGACGGACGCCGACGATGGCGTACTTGCCGTCCGGGGTGAAATCGACGTCGTGGGGATTGCCGCCGGTGATGACGAAGTCCTTCACCTTGCCGGTGGCCAGGTCGACGATGGAAACGCCACCGGGGCTGGCGCCCGCCTTGGCGTAGCCGACACCGACCGCGCTGCCGGCCTGCAGCTCGGAGCCGTCGGACTGCCACAGCTCCTTGCCGTCCGGGGTCACCTCAGCGCGATGGATGAAGTTGCCGACGTTCTCCATCTTGCCGACCACCTTCTTGGTGGCGACGTCGACGATGGAAACGAAACCGCCGGGCATGTCGGAGACGTAGCAGAATTTGCCGTCCCTGGAGAAGTTGATGCCGCAGATGGACTTGGAAACCTCGAAGCTGTCGACCAGCTTCTTGGTGGCGGGATCATAGACGTACACCTTGCCGTCCTTCATGTCGGAGACCCAGATGGTGCCGTCCGGGGCGTAGTTGGAACCGCAGTGCTTCTGGCCCAGCTTGGTCCACTCGCTCTGCTCGCCGGAATCGGCGTTGATTTCCTTGGCGTGGCCGTCAAGGGAGAAGGTGTAAAGGATCTTACCGTCCTTGGAAACGGTTACCGCATCGGAAGGCTTGCCGTGCTGATAACGGCCCACCGCGCCGGTGGCCAGATCGACGACGGCGATGTGGCCGCCATGGCCCTGCACGTAGGCGGTGCCCTGCAGATCCAGCGCCTCTGCGGCCTGCATGCCGGCAAAGGTCAGCGCCATGGTTGCGAATGCGGTAATGAGTTTCTTTTTCATGTTCTCCTCCAGTGTGTGTTGTCTTTCTTCTCCTGCTGTACGAAATGCACGCGAACGTGCCTGATCCCGATCAAAAAAAACGAAACGGCTTCCTGTCCGACCACCTCCTCCTGTTTTTCTGCTTCCGTCTCCCCGCGAGGGGGGCCTCCATCCACCACTGCCACAGTGTGGTAGAAATTTTTCTCGCAAATTATATATATTCCAAGAGCTTGTCAATCTGAAATTTGCACAAGTTGGATTTTCTTCGGTCTGCGAAAATTTTCGCTGGAAATTCAATCCATTCCGTGACATTTTGCCGCACCGCCGGCCGGCGGTCGCCGGAAAAACACGAAAATCTCCCGCCATTTTTCCTCGAGCCTGGTCTCGGAAACCGGAAACGGCGTTCTGATCTCCTGGGCGAAAAGCGAAACCCGATACTCCTCGACCATGGCGCGGTACTGCCGGAGAAGTTCACGGCCGTCCGGGTGCAGGGCGGCACCGTCGGCGCAGGAGGCCAGCCGCTCGAGATGGGGGGCGAGGCGGGCGAATTTCTGCCGGTCGCGACCGGGATCGTGGCGCAGGCGGTCGAGACGGACGGCAGCCGCCTGCAGGTAGCGACCCAGACTGGCCAACCGCTCCTCGTCGAGCATACGGAAGAAGGCGGCCGGCACCAGCTCGTCCAGATGGCGACGGATTTCGGCCAGCTGCCCGGCGATGGCTGGGGTTTGCCCCATGTCCCGCAGCCGATCCAGCAGATCTCGCCGTTGCCGCAGCACCCTGATCACCTTTTCCGCCAGTTCCAGACAGGCGCTGTACACCCCCCTGGCAACGGCGGCCTCGAGCAGCCGCTCGAAATCGGCGGCATGGTCCGGCAGGGACTCCGCCAGCCCCAGTGCCGCCGCGAACACAAATTCCTGCAAGGCCGCGTCGAAAGCGCCCGCTTCGCCGATCCCCTGGGCCAGGGCCCAGTCTGCTTTGGCCAGGCGCACCTCCTTCTGCACCATTTTCCACTGCCCGGCCAGCCGGCGGCGGGCCAGGGCGAGAAAGGCCTGCCGGTTCAGCCGTCGCCGCTCCGCTTCACTCTCCACAAGGGTACATTCGACCTGACCATCGTCCGCGAGCCGCAGCGCCGGGTAGGCATAACCGACCAGGCCGCCGCGGGGGTCCTCCACCGCCACGCTCGCCGGAAGCCGGGGCAGGATTTCCCCCAGGGTGCCGCGAAAGCGGAAGGAGTCGCGCAACCGCTCGAGTGCCGCCGGGGCCACCCGCTCCCCTGCCGCCGCCGGCCGCAACGCCGCCGCATCCCGGGTGGCGAGCAGTTCCCGGCCGCGGCCGGTGACCACGAAACGCATGTTGAGATGGGGCGGCAGGGCGGCCAGTGGCCATTCATCCCGCCGCACCGTGACCCCGTAGGAACGGAGCAGTTCCCGTTCCAGCACCCCGTACAGGGAACCCTGCCGGAAGGGCAGCGCCGCCGCCAGGCGGGCGGCGGTCTGCTGCACCGGCACCAGCGGCCGTCGTTTCGCCTTGGGCAGCCCCTTGAGCAGGGCAACGATCTTTTCCTCGATCATTCCGGGCACCAGCCAGTCGAATACCTCCTCGGGCACCTCGGCACCGATGCCGGCGGGCAGGGTCACCGTTACTCCGTCGTCCGCTTCCCCGGGGGCGAAGACGTAGGAAAGCGGCAGACGCAGGGACCCGAGAACCAGTTCCGCCGGGAAATGCTCGAGGCCTGTCTCTCCTTCGTGCAGCAGATCTTCGCGGCGCAAAAAAAGCCGCCGGTCGCCGCGGTTGCGCCGCAGGAAATCGTTGAGCCCGGCACGGTCGCAGATGGTTTCGGGCAGGGCTTTTTCGTAGAACCGGAAGAGCTTCTCCTCGTCGACCACCATCTCGCGGCTGCGCAGCCGGTCGCCAATCTCCTCGATCTCGGCAACGAGGGCGCGGTTGTGTTCGAGAAATTCGCAGCGGCCGCCCAGTTCGCCCTCCACCAGGGCGGCACGGATAAATATCTCGCGGGCCTCGCCGGGGTTGATCCGGGACCAGGACACCTTGCGGCCGGCAACGATGGTGAGACCGAACAGCAGCACCCGCTCCAGGGCCACCACCTGTCCCCGGCCTTTCTCCCAGTGGGGTTCCCCCCAGGAGCGCCGGCAGAGTTCGCCGGCCAGCGGTTCGATCCACTCCGGCCTGATGGCGGCAGCGCCGCGGGCAAAGCGCCGGCTGGTCTCGACGATTTCGGCGGCGACGATCCAGGCGGGGCCCCGGTTGTGGAGGCCGGACCCGGGGTGGAGCAGACATTCGCGGCCGCCGGTGCCGGTATAGAGGTTCTTCTCCTTCTTCACCGCGATGTGGCGGAGATTGCCGGCGAGCACCGCCCGATGCAACGGTTCCGCCGGGGCCGGCTGCCGGTTTTTCCGGAACCCCTTCTCGCCGCCGAGCACCCGCCAGATCTGGCCGTGGATGTCCTCCCATTCCCGCATCCGCTGGAAGGAAAGATAGCTCGAACGACAGAATTTCCGCTGCTGGCCGCGGGAGTTGGCGAACTTGTCGCCGGTGAACGCCTGCCAGATCCGGAGCAGGGTGACGAAATCCGAAGTCGGATCGACGAAACGGCGGTGGGCGGCATCGGCCTGCTGTTCCAGGGTTGCCGGCCGCAGCCGCGGATCCTGGATACTGAGGGCGGCGGCGATGACCACCGCCTCGTCGAGGCAGGAAAGATTGCGCGCCTCGACGATCATCCGGCTCAGGCGGGGATCGACGGGCAGGCGCGCCATGATGGCGCCGACGCCGGTCAGCCGCCGTTCCCCGTCCTGGCTCCGCACCGCGCCCAGTTCTTCGAGCAGGTTCTGGCCGTCGCGGATGGAGCGGGAGGAAGGAGGATCGATAAAGGGGAAGGCGGCGGGATCTCCGAGACCGAGGGCCAGCATGCGCAGGATCACCTCGGCCAGATTGGTGCGCAGCAGTTCCGGCGGGGTATACGGCGGCCGCCCCTGGTAATCCTCCTCGCTGTAGAGCCGGATACAGACGCCGGGGCCGGTGCGGCCGCAGCGGCCGGTGCGCTGTTCGCAGCTGGCCCGGGAGACCCGCGCCACCGGCATCTTGGTGGAATGGCTGCGCGGACTGTAAAAGGACATCCGCGCCAGTCCCGAATCCACGACGAAGCGGATGCCGGGCACGGTGAGGGCGGTCTCGGCGACGTTGGTGGCCACCACGATCTTCCGGCCCGCGACCTGCTGAAAGACGAGCTGCTGTTCGCCCGCGGTCATCCGGCCGAACAGGGGCAGAACCACCGCCTGCCGCCGCGCGCCGGGACCGGCCAGCCGCTGGCCGAGTCCGGCCACGGTCTCCCGGATATCCTGCTCGGTGGGCATGAAAACGAGGATGTCGCCGGGATCGGCGCCGGCATGCAGCTCGGCCACCGCCTCGATCGCCTGCTCGACATGGGTGGTGTCGCCGGAGGAGTCGGCCGGCGGCCGATAGCGCACCTCGACGGGATGGCAGCGGCCGCCCACCCTGATCACCGGCGCACCGGCAAAGGCGCGCGAAAACTTGTCGGTGTCGATGGTGGCCGAGGTGATGATCAGGCGCAGATCATCGCGGCGGGCGAGAAGACGCTGCATGACCCCCAGGAGGAAATCGATGTTGAGGGAGCGCTCGTGGGCCTCGTCCACCACCAGGGTATCGTAGGCGGCCAGATCGCGGTCTCCCTGCATCTCGGCGAGCAGAATGCCGTCGGTCATGAACTTGACCCGGGTTTTCGGCCCGGTGCGGTCGCGGAAACGGATCTTGTAGCCGATCTCCTCGCCGGCCACCGTCATCGTTTCCGCGGCGAGCCGCTCGGCCACCGTGATCGCCGCGATGCGGCGCGGCTGGGTGCAGCCGACGAGGCCGGCCACGCCGCGCCCCGCCTCCAGGCACATCTTCGGCAGCTGGGTGGTCTTGCCGCTGCCGGTGTCGCCGGCGACGATCAGCACCCGGTGGTCGCGGATGGCAGCGATGATCTCGTCCCGCCGTTCGCTGATCGGCAGCTCCGGCGGATAGCGGAGCAGGAGCGGCGGCCGGCTCATGACGCCGTCACGCGGATTTGCAGCAAAGAAACCATTTACAAGAACCGGTCAAAATGTCATAGTATCGGCGCTCGCCGGGGCCGGCAGCGACCCCGCCGGGCGGCCGGCGGCCCGATAGTAGCAAATCCCGCTGAAAAAACCCACTCCTTGCCGGTTCCGGAACCGAAAATAACCGGAGGCGGGGCAAGTGTTCCCTTCCAGGAGTTCCCAACCATGAAGATCGGCAGAAACGATCCCTGCCCCTGCGGCAGCGGCCAGAAACACAAGAAATGCTGCCTCGGCAAACAGACGGCACCGGCGACGGGGCAGAATCCGGGGGAGGCCAGGCTGTCGCTGCAGGACGAGGTCAAAAAACTGCAGGAGGCGGCTGTCGCCAGGAAATATTCCCTGCACACCATGGGCGTCTTCATCTTCCTCTCCACCGAGGAGGGCGACGGCTGGCTCCTGGAGATCACCGCCATGGACGCCCTGCAGGTGGCCTCGGCCGGCACTGCCCTGGAAGTGGAGATCGACGAGCAGGGCGACACCATCGAGATCAACTGGAGCCACACCTTCACGGTGAAGGACAAGAAGTTCCGCACCACCGCCTACAAGGACAGGAGCGTCCGGATCTATCCCGACTATCCCGCCACCCGGATCGCCAAGGCGATCAACAAGATCCGCTCCATGTTCCCCAAGGATCTGCTCGACAAAGTGCATCTGCAGGAAGAATCCGCCACCGCCGAATGAAATGAAACGGCTCCTGCCCATCATGCCGCTCCTCGGCATGATGGGCCTCATCTTCTTTCTGTCCCACCAGCCGGGCGACCGGCTCGACCTGCCCGCCTTCTTCATGGCGGACAAGGCCGCCCATGCCTTCGCCTATTTCCTGCTGGGCGGCACGGTGATCCTCGCCCTGGGCGGCCGCCGGCGCGGTCTCCCCTCCCCCCTTGCCACCGCCCTTGTCACCGTCCTCTTCTGCCTGCTGTTCGGCATCCTTGACGAGTTCCACCAGTCCTTCATCCCCCGGCGTTCCGCCGATGGCGCCGACGTACTGGCCGACATCTGCGGCGGTGCTCTTGCGGCCGCAGTCTGGACCCTGTACCTCAGGCGCCGCGGTGCGCCCCGCCGCCGGGAAACCCTGGACCTGCCGCCTGCCTGACCGCTTTTCTCCCGCCGCCGGCGGAAAAATATCCCCTGGCGGATCCCGGCATGCCGGGTTATTATTTAATCGTTGGATTAAATATCATCCGTCATCCAGGGAGCATTGTATGCCGATCTTTGAATACCGCTGCGAGGAGTGCGGCGCGATTTTCGAACTGCTGGTCATGTCTGAAGAGGATGCGCGGGAACCGCGCTGCCGGAGGTGCGACGCCACCGAGGTGAAAAAGGTGCTGTCCGCGACGGCGGTCCGGATCACCACCCAGGCGGCCGGCGGCTTTCCAGGCGCGCCGGCAGGCGGCTGCGGTTCCGGCGGTTTTTCCTGAGCGTGACCGCGCCCGGCCCGTGCGGTCGGTCATTCCGCGGGGAGAGCTGAATGTCCTTCAGTCCTCCATGAATTCTTCCCCCATCATGTCCGTGGCGAGATTGAGGAATACCCCCAAAGATTCGCTCATATTCTTGACGATATGGCTGTAGGCGACCTTTTCCTCCAGGGTCTTGGCCTTGGCCATCGCCTTCAGCGCAGCGCTCAGTTCCTCGGTGACGTGGTCCATGATCTTGTCCGGATCCATCTTCCTTCCTCCTCTTCTGATGTTGTTCTTGTCGTAAGGCTCACAGGCTGTCCACCAGGAAGGGCGTGCAGTGCAGCGCCGTCCTGCCCTTGCGCACCCAGACCCGCACCATGGTCACCGCTTCCCCTTCGAGGTCGACCAGACTGCCCACTTCCTCGGCGAAGACGATATCTTCCACCAGGAATTCGTAATAGGGGGTGTGGGTGCTGAACGGATCGAGAAACAGCAGGATCCGCCCCTCGTCCAGGGGGTGTTTGCGCGGCGAACCGGTGAACGGCACATGGCTGCGCCGCAGATTCTCCTTCTCGGCGGGCCGCCGGATGGTGTCGAGTTCGTAGCGTTCGGCCTTCAGCAACAGGTAGGTCATCGGCATGGCATCCTCCTTTCTGACTGCTCACCGCTCCATACTAATGAATGGCCGAGCACCGGTCAATCGCTGTTCTAGGCGAGCCCGGAATCGTAGTTGAAGGAACCGGTGGGCCGTTTCCTGCGGCCGGCCAAGGCTTCCATCTCCCGGCGGGCATTGTCGGTCCAGGCCATGTCCACCACCAGGTAATCGACCCCGGCGTCGCGCAACTCCGCCGCCTTGTGGAGGAGGCTTGCCGGGTGCGCGTCGGTGACCACGGTGAGGCCGAAACGTTGCAGGATCCGGAGCTGTTCGCCCTTGGGGCTGGTGACCGTCCTGCCATACAGGGAGCGGGCCAGAGGAACCCGGCTGATGAAGAGCGGCACGTGGCCGTAAACGGTGAAGCCGATCTTCATCTCACGCCCCTTGCCGCGGGCGAGCAGTTCCCGCAGGGTCGCCGCGTCGCATTCCATCACCGCCTGCAGGTGGCTGATGCCCGCCTCCCGGCATACCTCCGCCGCCATCCCGTTCATGACGTTGAGGGAACTGTCGCCGAACAGTTCCAGCTGGCGCCGGCTGCGTCCGAACAACTCCAACTGACCGAGATGGCCGATCTGGAAGCGGCGGAATCCCCCCTTCTGCAGCTGCTCGAGCTGTTTGCGAAAAAAGCCGAGTTCCCGCTCGTAGATCACCGGCGGCAGGCAGACCACGGTGGTGCGCGGATCGAGCCTTCGGCGGCCGGAAAAAAACTGGCGGCTGCTCCCCGGATGCAGCACCACCATGAGACCGGCGGGAGGATGGGGTAAATTCTGATCGAGAATCGCCGGGGTATCGGTTTTCAGGTACCAGGGCAGCACCTCCAGGGGGTGGCGGCGGCGGCCGGTGGCCTTCCTGACCGCCGGCCGGGGCGGCGGCGTGACGCCGACCCGCGCCGACGCATGGCGGGCAAACCCCTTGTCGATCCTCGCCACCAGTGGCGCGAAACGCTGAGGTTCGAGGGTGGTCGCCGCCTCGCGGCGTCCGGCGCTGTCCACCTTGTAGAGGGCGTCCTGCACCGCGGCCGCCGCCGGCAGTTCGATGGTCACCTCTTCCCCCTTGCCGGCCACGGAAACCTCCCGGCCCGCCACGGTCATCCCCTTCAGGGTGAACGGCTGGCGTTCGCCGCTTTTTTCCTGATGCAGCCGCAGGCGATCACCCACCGCCAGCCGCGCCCGCAGCTCAAGAGTCGCGGATTGCCCGGCCACCGCCGCGAGCTTGCCGAGAAAGATGCCGATATTGCCGGAATGGCCGGGGCTGACGATATCCATCGGCGCCGGATTCCGGAAAAAGCCGGCGGTGGTGCGCCGCCCCATCGCCGTGTCGAGCAGTTCCTCCGCCTGGCGCAGGAGCGGCTGACTCGCCGGCTGGTCCAGCAGCAGTCGATAGGCCCGCACCACGTTCTCGACGTACTGGACGCTGCGCATCCGTCCCTCGATCTTGAGGGAGACGATGCCGGCCTGCCGGAGGGCGGGCAGCAGTTCCAGGCCCTGCAGGTCGTTCATCGAAAACAGGTAGCCGCCACGGCCGCCGTCCAGGCCGTAGCGCCGCCGGCAGGGCTGCACGCAGCGGCCGCGCAGGCCGCTCTTGCCGCCCAGGTAGCTGCTGAACATGCAGAGGCCGGAGATGGAGAAGCACATGGCGCCATGGACGAAGGCCTCCAGCTCCACCTCCACCTGGCGATGGATCGCCTCGATCTCGGCCAGGGTGCACTCCCGGGCCAGCACCACCCGTTTGAAGCCCATGCGACGGAAACGGGCGGCCGCCAGACTGTTGTGGGTACCCATCAGGGTGGAGGCATGCAGGCGCAAGTGCGGGAAATGATCGCGGGCCAGCCGGTACACCCCCAGATCCTGGAGAATGATCCCGTCCACCCCCAGCCGTTCCAGCAGATGCAGTACCCGGGCGGCGCCGGCCAGTTCACTGTCCTTGACCAGGCTGTTGAGGGCGGCGTACACCCTGACCCCATGGCTGTGGCCGTGGTCGATCATCGCCGCGATTTCCGCATCGGTGAAATGGCGGGCGAGATTCCTGGCGTTCAGCTCCGGCGCGCCGATGTAGACCGCGTCGGCGCCGGCGCGTACCGCCGCCTCGAACACCTCGAGACTGCCCGCCGGCGCGAGGATCTCCACCCCTTTCCCGGGGGTGCCGCCTGCTCCCGTCGCCTCTACCATGTCAGCCGCCCCCGCGAACGCGGCCGCGGCCTGCCGCCGAGAACCGGCAGCAGGATCATGCCGGCGATGAAGCCGCCGACGTGCGCCCACCAGGCGACGCCGCCGCCCTCCATGCCGCCGGCCAGGTTGGCCGATCCCTGCAGGAACTGCATGACGAACCAGAGGATGAGATAGATGAAGGCCGGAACCTCGATCATATAGAAAAAAATGAAGAGAGGGACCAGGGTCAGGATGCGGGCGCGGGGAAAGGAGAGCAGGTAGGCGCCCAGCACCCCGGAAATGGCGCCGCTGGCGCCGACCATCGGCACGGTCGCGCCGGGATGGACCATCCCCTGAAAGGCCACCGCGGCGACGCCGCAGAGGAGATAGAAGAGCAGATAGCGGCCATGGCCGAGGATGTCCTCGACGTTGTCGCCGAAGATCCACAGCATCCACATGTTGCCGATGAGATGGAGAAAACCGCCGTGGAGAAAGATGGAGGCGAATACCGGCAGGAAACGTTCCGGGTCGAGCGGCCCGGTCTGTCCCTGGGCGACGAAACGGGCGGGCACGAAACCGTAGTGGCGGAGAAAGGGGACGAGGGCTTCCCCCAGACTCAGTTCGTAGAAGAACACCAGGGTGGTGACGACGATCAGCAGCAGGTTGACCGCCGGAAAACGGCGCGAGGGGATGTCGTCACGCAACGGCAGCATGATGGGAAACCGGCGGCTCCGGCCGCGTGCGGGGGGTGACGGAACCAGCCGGACGCATGGTCATCGGCCGGGCGATCATGACGGCAGCGCCTTGCCGGGAGCAGCGACGGGCGGCAGCGGCAGGATGAAGTAGAAGTTGTTGCCCTGGCCGGTCGGTTCGTAGCCCACCCTGCCGCTGTGCATTTCGATGACGTTCCTGATGAAGGCAAGTCCGTAGCCGCTGCCGGGAAGGGAGGCGTCGCGGCCGCAACGGAAACCGGTGGAAAACAGCTCGGCGCGGTGTTCCGGCCGGATATGGGCGCCGGTGCTGAACACGTTGAACTTGATCCCGTGCAGTCCGGGGCCGAAAAAATCCGGCAGATACTCGCGGCCGTAGGCGATCGCCTTGCGCCGCTCCCGGTCGACGGTCTCGATCTCCTCGGTGTACTTGACCGCGTTGGAGAACAGATTGGCGTAGACCTGGGAAAGCAGGCCGACGTCCACCGCCAGGGGGATCTCCTCGCCCGCCATGTCGGCGGGGGTGTCGATGGTGATGCCGCCGGCCTGCAGCCGCTTGCGGAAATGGTCGAGCTGCGGCTGGATGATCTCCCTCTCCACCAGACATCTCCTCGGCCGCAGCACCAGGTGGCCCCGTTCGAAATGCTCGCGCCGGAACAGGCTCTCCAGGAAGAGGGAGAGATTGGCGTGGTGCTTCTCCACCTCCAGGAGGTAGCCGTCCAGATCCTCGTGCAGCCGGGTGATCTCCTCGTGCAGCGCGCCGCACGCCTCCGGGGTGCAGGCGGCGAGCAGGGCTTCCACCCTGGGACCCAGCCCGCTCATTTCGACGAGCTTCTTGCGCAGCTGCCGGAACAGGTACTTGAAGTACATGTTGGGGACGATGACGTTGTGCTCGATGTCGAGGACGAGATTGCCGATGAACTTGAGGTGGCGGATGTTCTGCCGGTCAAGGATCCGGTTGTAGATGTTGTAGCCGATGCGGTTGGTGTACTTGGTGAAGAAGAACCGGTCGGAGACGGAAAGCTTGGCGACCGGGGTGATCTCGAACATGCCGATGAGCGGCGCGGTCAGTTTGAGGACGGCGAATTCCCGGTCCTTGTACCTGCGGCGCAGGATGGGAACGACAAAGGAATCGCCGATTTCGTAGGGGGTTTCCGACAGGACGATGTGCGGCGGCAGGACGGCGTCCGCCTCGCTGCCGGCGGCGCAGCCGGTGCGCGAGTCGCAGACCTTCTTCAGCCGGTCCTCCTTCTGGTCGACCAGGTAGAGGACCGAATCCACCCCCATGAATTCCCGGGGCACGGCGACGCACAGCCGGTAGAGATCGCGCAGGGTCTCGTATTCCTGGGACAGGTCGAAGAAGGTCTTCAGGATATCGTTCTTCTTGCGGCTGAAATCGTAGGAGATGTACTCCTGCCGCCGCTGCCGGACCCGGCCCAGCATCGCGGCCATGTCGCCGTCGCCGGCCGGCTGGGCCGCCATGTCGGGGGTTTCACGCTTCAGCGCGGATTCCCCCGGCTGATGATCACCACCTCGTCACACTCGGAGTCCTCCTCCAACAGGACGTGGACATGCTCGTTGGCGCCCACCGAGACCTGCATGCCGACGTAGTCGGGCTGAATGGGCAGTTCGCGGCCGCCACGGTCGATGAGCGCCACCAGCTGGATGAAGCGCGGCCGGCCGAAATCCATGATGGCGTCGAGGGCGGCCCGGATGGTCCGGCCGGTGAAGATGACGTCGTCCACCAGGATGATGGTCCGGTTCTCCACCGAGAAGGTGATGTCGGTCTTCTTGACGATGGGATTCTGGGCGATGAGGCTCCAGTCGTCGCGGTAGAGGGTGATGTCCAGGCTGCCCACCGGGATGGTGATGTTCTCCCGCTCCTGGAGGATCCGGGTGAGCCGGTCGGCGAGATAGACGCCGCCGGTGTGGATGCCGATGATCCCCACCCCGTCGCCGCCGTGGTTGCGTTCGAGAATCTCCAGGGCGATGCGGTGCAGGGAGCGGTCGATGTCGGAACACGACATCAGGCTTCTACGCAGATGTTCCATGATGTGCCTCCAGGCGGGTCAGGGCCAGAACGCGCCGATGCCTTTGGAATGAACCAGGTTGATCGCCTCCGGATAGGCGTGGCATTCCGCCTCGAACACCTTGGCGGCCACCTCCTCCGCGGTGCGGCAACCGGCGATGGAAACGCATTTCTGCACCACGATCGGCCCCTCGTCGTAGACCTCGTTGGCGAAATGGACGGTGCAGCCGCTCACCTTGCAGCCACGCGCCAGCACCGCCCGGTGAACGCGCATGCCGTACCAGCCCGGCCCGCAGAACATCGGGATCAACGACGGATGGATGTTGAGCACCGCCCGTTTCAGGTATGCGGGGGGCTGGTAGAGCTTGAGATAGCCGGCGAGCAGCACCAGGTCGACGTGGTAGCCGGCGAGGATCTCGTTGGTCGCCGCGCTGTCCGCCGCGTGGTGGGCGGGATACCCGTAGCGCCGGGCCTTTTCCAGGCCGAGGGCGTCGGCGACGTTGGAGATCACCACCGAGACGGCGCCCTCCATGCTGCCGGACTCGATCCGCTCATGAAAATTATCCAGGGTCCGGCCGGAACCGGACAGCAGTACCGCCATGTTCATCGCGTTGTTCCGTGGTTCGGCCGGCGGATTGGGCCGGCCCTCGGGTTACTTCAGGGAAGGATTGGTTTCCGGGTCGATCCTGTCCAGCCAGTTGATGATGGCGGAGTCGTAACGGCTGGTCAGCCGGAACACCTTGACCATGAGCTTGAAGCGGGTCTTTAAGGTGGTGTTGCCGTGCTCCTTGATCTCGGCGATGACCTGGGGGTAATCGGCGGGATCGACGATGACGGTGACGTCATGGAAATTTTTCGCCGCCGCCCGCAGCATGGTGGGGCCGCCGATGTCGATGTTCTCGATGGCGTGCTCCAGGCTGCAGCCGGGGTCGGAGGTGGCCTTCTCGAAGGCGTAGAGGTTGACCGCGACGATATCGATGGGCCGGATGCCGTGCTTGGCCATCTGACCGCGGTGGTCGGGATTGTCGCGCTGCGCCAGCAGACCGCCGTGTACCATGGGATGCAGGGTTTTGACCCGGCCGTCGAGGATCTCCGGAAAACCGGTGAAATCCGAGACATCGATCACCGGGATGCCGCTTTCCCGCAGTTTCTTGGCGGTGCCGCCGGTGGAGAGAATTTCGATGCCGAGATCGGCAAGATCCCTGGCAAACCCTTCGATGCCTGACTTGTCGGTGAGGCTGATGACCGCCCTTTCCACTTTCCGCATGCTTCCTGATCTCCTTCTTGTTCCTTCAATCAATCCAGATGGAATCGCAACAACTGGCAAGCCTCGTCATGCGAAGAGCGCAGGACGAAGCAAGCCAGCGTTTTCAACCCGTTACAAGCCCATGGGGAGCTGCGCTCGCAATGGCCTTGGTTTTTTTCGGCATTGCCTGTTCATCAATCCTTGCGGATGAATTTCCTGATCAGCCGCCGGTCACGCTTGCCGGGCCGGCCGGCCGGCGCCTCCGTGTGCAGGAACCGCCCCTCTTCCCTTGTCTGCTGCCGCTGCCGGATGCTGTCCTCGGTCTCCTCGTACAACAGCTGCGCCTCCGAAGCCGGCCGCCGCTGCTCGGCGACGCCGCGGACGATGACGGTGAACTCGATCCCCGCCTTGCGGATCCTGAGGATTTCCCCGCCGGCCACCGTCCTCGCCGGCTTGCAGCGATTGCCGTCGACCTGGACCTGACCGCCGCTCACCGCCTGGGATGCCAGTGAACGGGTCTTGAAAAAACGGGCGGCCCACAGCCACTTGTCGATCCTCACCCGCGGCGAAGCACTGTCCATCTCTGCATCCTTGTCGGCGGCCAGACGGGCGAATCCTACCACACGGTGCCGCCGCCCTTCAACAAGGCAATGCATCCTGTTGCAAATTTACAGCCTTTTGGAGTAGGTTGCCGAAGTATGCAAAACGCCTCCCGCACCACCACCGCAACCAGGCCCCTCCGCATGGCACCGATCCGTGCCCGGCTGGCGGTTCTTCTCCTCTTCCTGCTCGCGCCGGCGCCCGCCTTCGCCGGCGACTGCTCCATCGGCATCGTCATGTGGCATGAAACACCCCACGACCGGGCCGCGGTGGACGGCTTCATCCAGGGCATCACCCTCACCGATCTCCGCTGCGACACGGAGATCCGGGTCGCGGCCAGCAGCGAGGCCGAGACCCGCCGCATCCTCGCCGCCTTCCGCCAGCAGCGAAAGGACCTGATCCTGGCGGTCAGCACCCGGGCGGCCCAGGTGGCGGCGGAGGAGATCAAAGACATTCCCCTGCTGTTCACCGCGGTCACCAACCCGGTGATGGCCGGCATCATCACCGACTGGAAAAGGCCGGGCGGCAACTGCACCGGCAGCAGCAACTGGGTGTTCGCCAAAACCCTGCTCGCCACCTTCAAGGAGACGATGCCCTCCCTCAAACGGCTCGGCGTCATCCACGACCCGGCCAATCCGGTACCGACCGCCGAGGTGACCGAGGCCAGGGAGGCCGCCCCCGGCCTGGGCATCACCCTCACCGTCAAACAGGCTGCCACCCTCGACGAAGTGGAGGCGCGGCTGCGGGAACTCGTCGCCGAGGGAATCGAGGCGCTGTGGGTGCCGCGCGACAAAATGCAGTACACCGGCATGGACCGGATCTCGCCCCTGTTGCTCGCCGCCGGCATTCCGGCCCTGTCCAGCACCAAGGAGGCGCTGCTCGGCGACGATTCCGCCGCCATCGTCACCCTCGTCGCCGATTACCACAAACTCGGCAGGCTGCTCCTGCCGGCGGTGGTCGCCATCCTCCGGGAGAACGGAACACCGGGCGAGATCCCGGTGGCCATTCCGGAGCGCTACCGGCTTCTCCTGAACGCCAACGCCGCCCGCCTCCTTGACCAGCGGATACCCTTCGCCATCGCCGCCGCCGCCGACGAGATCTACTCCGGTTACGCCGGCCAGGAAATCACGGTGAGCGGCACCGGCGATTCCGAGGAGCTGCTCCGCATCGTCGCCGCCGATCTGGAAAGAACCCTGGAAGGCGGCAAAGTCCGCGTCCCGGCCAGCAACGGTTCCAGCGGCGGCATCCGGCAACTGGTCGAAGGCGCGGTCGATCTGGCCAGGATTGCCCGGCCGCTGCGTCCGGAGGAGGAAAAAGAGGGGCTCGTCTACCGCCCCTTCGCCCGAACCCCGGTGGTGTTCGCCGTCCATCCGTCGATGCGCTGGCTCACTTCCCTCAGCCCGGCGCAGATCGTCGCCATCTACCGGGGTGAACTGACCGACTGGAAGGAGGTCGGCGGCAGCCCCGGCCGCATCTATCCCATCACCCGCGAGGAAGGGGACTCCTCCCTGACGGTGGTGAAAGAAACGTTCGCCGATTTCCCGGTGCCGGCGCCGGCGGCGAAAATCTGCTACACCACCCCGAAGGCGGCGGAAATGACCGGCTCCTACCCCAACACCATCGCCTTCCTGCCGCTGTCCGCCGCCACCGCCGCCGGCCTGCACATCCTCGCCCTCGACACCATCGCCCCTTCCATGGAAAACGTCAATGGAGGCAGCTACCCCCTGATCATCCCCCTGGCCGTGGTTCATCGCCGCGACATCAAGGGGCTGGCCAACCGTTTCGTCGCCCATCTGTTCTCCGATCCCTGCCGCCGGCTGATCGTCGAACACGGCGCCTTTCCCGTTCCCTGAAGACCGCTGCATGTTCACCTCCGTCCGCCGAAAATTCCTCTTCTTCCATTTCCTGTTCCTGTCCGGACTCATCCTCGGGTTCGGCGGCGCCAGTTACGCCCTGCTGGTCAAGAACCTGCAGAAATCCCAGACCGACGCCATCGGTTCCGCCGCCCTCAGAAACGCTTCCCATCTCGAATCGCTGCTCCGCCAGAAGGGCTTCCTTCTCCAGCGGATCGCCACCGACGAAGCCGTCGGCCATTACACCCGCGAGCTGCAGCAGAAAACGCTGCTCGAACTGTTCAGCAAATTCCATCAGGATTTCACCACGCTGACCTATTTCGATGCCGGCGGCGAGCTGGGGGTCGCCTTCCCCACCGGCCGGGAGGACATCCCCGCCGATATCGGGGGGACCCCGCTTTTCATGGAGGCCCTCTGGCACCCCAACCAGCCGGTGGCCGTCTTCGGCGACGATTCCGGCGGAGATCTCACCATCGCCTGTTACCGGGAAAGCTTCGGCAACTTCGAAGGGATCATCGTCGGCACGGTCAGCCGCCGGAGTCTGGTGGAGGAGATGGGCGGTCTGCGTTATTCCACCTCCGGCTTCATGCTGCTGGTGGACGAGAGCGGCAAACCCCTGCTCGCCCCCGCGGCGGCGGAGGGAGGTCCACCGACCCTGACCACCCTCTCCCTCCCCTCCGGGCTATTGGCCCGAAGCAGAAACGGCGCGCCCGCCACCGAAATGATCCGCATCGGCGCCATCGACTGCGTCGTCGCCGCCAGCCGCATCGACGGGCGACACCCCTGGCTGCTGCTCACCGCCCTGCCCATGCGGGAATTCCTCGCCGCCCCCCACCTGCTCCGCAATATCCTGCTGGCGTTCACCGTCATCGCCCTGCTGTTCGGCGCCTTCGGCACCGTCGTCCTGGCGAGCAGCATCACCCACCCGTTGCAGAAACTCACCCGGGCCGCCACCCAGCTTGCCAAACAGGAATGGCCCGTGCCGCTCAGTATCCACTCCCGCGACGAGGTCGGCATGCTCACCGGCGCCTTCAACCGGATGGCGGACAAACTGCAGCGGATGATCACCGACCTCAACAACGAAATCATCGAGCGGAAAAAGGTGGAGGCCGAGCTGGAAGACAGCCGGCGCCGTCTTACTGCCACCCTGCAGAGCATGGCCGAGGGGGTGGTCACCGCCTCCCCCGACGGCACGGTGCTGCTCGCCAATCCGGCCGCCGCCAGGATCACCGGCATCTCCTCCCCTGTCGGGAAAAGCCTGGCCGAGGTCCTGCCGCTGATCGACGAGTCCACCCTCACGCCGCTGCCACTGCCGCCCGCAGGGGAGGACCGGTCGGCATGTTTCTCCCCGCAGCATACCGAGGCGATGTTCGCCGGCGACACCACCCCTTTCCCGATCTCCCTCACCTCCTCCCCGCTTCTCACCGCCGAGGGCGAGTCGCTGGGAACGGTGATCGTCTTCCGGGATCTCACCGTCGAACGCAACGCCCGCCGGCAGCTGATCGAGGCGCGTGACGCCGCCGAACGCCTCAGCCGGATGAAGGACGAATTCATCGCCAACATCAGCCACGAGATCCGCACGCCCCTGAACGGCATCATCGGCATCAGCGAACTGATGCTGACCGAACCCATGGACGAAAAAGGCCGCCGCTACCTGGAGATGATCCGCATTTCCGGGCTGCGCCTGCTGGAACTCATCAACCAGCTGCTCGATTTTTCGCGGATGAAGTCCGGCCGGATGCTCCCCCTGCACATCGAAAGCTTCGATCTCGGGCAGACCGTCACCGCCAGCACAGGAGTTTTCGCCGCCCGGGCCGAGGCCAAAGGCCTCGCCTTCAGGGTCACCTGGGCCGACGATCTTCCCCGCCGGGTGGTCGGCGACCCCGGCAAGTTGCGCCAGGTGCTCGACAACCTGCTGGCCA
The DNA here is from genome assembly GCA_040755255.1 of Thermodesulfobacteriota bacterium. Taxonomy (GTDB): domain Bacteria; phylum Desulfobacterota; class Desulfobulbia; order Desulfobulbales; family S012-135; genus JBFLZZ01. The sequence goes on along the minus strand of JBFLZZ010000006.1, from coordinate 89,536 downwards.
ACGCGCTGAAGTTCACCGGCAGGGGGGAAATCAGCGTCACCGTCCGCCTTCTCGCCGACAGCGGCAGCGACGCCCTGGTCGGTTTCACGGTAAAGGACAGCGGAATCGGCATTCCCAAGGACAGGCAGCAGGACATTTTCCAGCCCTTTGTCCAGGCCGACGGCTCCACCACCCGCAGGTTCGGCGGCAGCGGCCTGGGCCTGGCCATCGCCGCCGAACTGGCGGCCATGCAGGGCGGCACCATCAACGTCGACAGCGCCCCGGGCTACGGCGCCGCCTTCACCTTCAGCGCGGCGCTGCTCCCCGATGCGGACTCCGCCGACCGTTTGTTCTTCGAAACAAACGGCCTCAAGCGCAGACGCCTGCTGCTGATTGCCGGAACCGACGGCCCCATAGCTGCAATCGAAAGGGAACTCGACGAGTGGCTCCAGGACGTCACGGTACTCCAGCCGGACGCCATCAAAGATCCGGACGCCATCGCCGGCTACGATCTGATCCTGATCGACGGCGCGGCCGGGGACGATGCGGCCGCGACCGTGGCCGCATTGCGCGAACGGGGGCTGACCGCCGCCCTCATGCTCCACCCCGGCGACGGCGCCCTCGCCCGGCACTGCCGCCGCCTCGCCATCCCGGCCTATTTCCTGAAACCCCTGCAGCCGGCGAATCTCCTGCGCGTCCTGCTCCCCCTGTTCGGCACGGCGGTGGCACAGGACGACGCCAAATCGGCGGAACCGGCCGTTCTCCCGGAAGGGCGCATCCTCCTGGTCGAGGACGACTACATCAACCGCACCCTGGCGGCGCAGATGCTCACCGACATCGGGATGCAGGTGACCTGCGCCGAAAACGGCAGACAGGCGCTTGACGAACTGGCGGCCAACCGTTACGATCTCGTCCTCATGGATGTGCAGATGCCGGAGATGGACGGCATCGAGACCACCTCCCGCATCCGCGGCCGGGAAAAAAGCACCGACCGCCACATGCCGATCATCGCCATGACCGCCCACGCCATGGAGCAGGACCGGCGCAAGGCCATCGCCGCCGGCATGGATGGGTACCTCACCAAGCCCATCGACAAAAAGACCCTGCTCCGCACCCTGACGACCCACCTCGGCCCGCAAGCGTGAAACTCAAAACCGTCGGCATCAAGGATATCCGCCTGCCCGTCCGCATCCGCCAGCGCAGCGGCGGTCTGCAGGACACGGTGGCCACCGTCACCCTTATGGCCAAGCTGCCGAGCAGGTATCGCCAGGGCTGCGTCAACGAATTCCTCGCCATCCTCCACAGCCATCAGCACGACTTGAGCGCCGCCGCCTTTCCCGGCCTGCTCCAGGAGGTGCGGGACCGGCTGCGGGCGGAGGCGGCCCGGGTGGAGATGACCTTTCCCTACTTCCTCGCCAAGCAGGCACCGGTCACCGGCACCGTCAGCCTGATGGAGTACGCCTGCCGCTTCACCGGCGGCACCGGCGACCGCGACGCCTTCATCCTCTCGGTCTGGGTGCCGATCACCACCTTATGCCCCTGCTCCAAGGAGATCAGCGAGCACGGCGCCCACAACCAGCGGGCGGAGATCAACCTCAACGTCGCCTTCCACCGCTTCATCTGGCTGGAGGACCTCATCGCCCTGGTGGAATCGGCGGCGAGCTGCGAGGTCTTCGCCCTGCTGAAGCGCCCGGACGAAAAATTCGTCACCGAGGCCGCCTACAACAACCCGATGTTCGTCGAGGACGTCGCCAGAAAAATCGCGGAGCTGGCAAGAAACCACCCGGATATCGGCTGGTTCTCGGTGGGGGTGGAAAGCTTCGAATCCATCCACAAGCACAGCGCCTACGCCTTCATCGATTCCGACGAGATGTGACCCGCCGCCCCCTTGATACGGTCGCCTCTTGTCCTCTTCCGCCAATGCCGGCCAGGATACGGCACGCCCATCCCCTCTCTGCCCTTGACATCCACACCGAACCGACATATTGTGAAACAAAATTCACATCTCTAACCGACATGGCGAACGACAAATTATCCACCGACATCCGCAGGGAACAGATAACCGAAGCCACCCTGCATCTCCTCGGCAAAAAAGGAATGCGGCGAATCAAGATCGCGGACATCGCCAGCCATATCGGGGTGGTGCCCTCGGCAATCTATCGCCACTTCAGGAGCAAAGACGCGCTCCTCAGCGCGGTACTGGAAGCCATCCGCTCCCGGCTGTTCCACAACGTGGAATCCGTCCGCCAACAAAGCGACAGCGCGACGGAACGGCTGCACGGATTGCTCATGCGCCACGCCGCCCTGATCAGCGAGGAACGCGGCATCTCCTGCCTGATTTTCTCGGATGAGCTGTGGGGGCAAAACAAAGAACGGCGGTTGCGGCTGTTCCGCATCATCAGCGGCTATCTCGACGAAGTCGCCGCCCTTGTCCGCGAAGGCCAGGAACAGGGAGAACTCCGCCCCGATCTGCAACCGGAGATAGCCAGCCGATTTTTTCTCGGCATGGTGCAGCCCGCTGCCCTGCTGACCCATATGAGCGACGGAGAGTTCGACGCCGTGGCCCACGCGGCCCAATGCTGGCCCGTCTTTCTCGACATGCTCCGGCGCCGCTGATTCGTTTCGAGAATGTGAATTTTTATTCACCAGCCCCCTTACCGGAACCGGCGAAAAACATGAAGGTGGCGAGACGACAACCCGAGGCAAAGGAGTAACCGTCATGAACAACAACCCAGCCAGAACCCTGCCGATTTCCCTTCTCGTACCGCTGCTGCTCCTTCTGCTGTTGCCCGGCCTCGCGGCGGGCCATTGCGACACCCTCGACGGCCCGGTGGTCAAGGCCGCACGCAACGCCCTCGCCACGGGTGACCTCACCCCGCTCCTCAAGTGGGTGCAGGCCGGCGACGAACCGGAGATCAGGGAAGCCTTCCAACGAACCCTGCTCGTCCGCAGCAAGGGACCCGAAGCCATGGAACTCGCCGACCGCTATTTCTTCGAGACCCTGGTACGGATCCACCGCGCCGGCGAAGGTGCACCCTATACCGGCCTGCGCCCCGGCACCGCCGTCGATCCGGCGGTCGCCCTGGCCGACCAGGCCCTGGAGAACGGTAGTATCGACCATTTGGCGACCGTGCTCGCCAATGCCATGACCCAGCGGCTTCGCGATCACTTCCACCGCACCCTGGAAGCCAGGAAACATGCCGACGCATCGGTGGCGGCCGGCAGGCAATTCGTGGAGGCGTATGTCCATTTCACCCACTACGTCGAAGGGCTGCATGGCATGATCGGCAACGGTCAGGCGCACCATGCCCCGGACAAACCGCACTGAAGGTCGCCGGGAGGATCATGCCATGAGCGACTCCCAGCCGCCGACAAGGACGGACTCCCCGGGGGCCACCACGGCAATCCATGCGCAGCTGCTGACCGACGAGGACATTCAGCGGGCGATGAAGGAGATCCCCGGCTACCTCGACATCACAACAGGGGATTTCCGGGAACTGTACCAGCACGCTTTCCGCCATGCCATCGAACGGCTCAGTCGTTCCGTGCGGGTCGGCGACATCATGCGCCGACAGGTAATCACCGTTTCGGTGGCGACCCCGTTATCCGAGGTGGCCTCCCGCATGGCGGCAGCCGGCGTCTCCGGGGTCCCGGTTCTCGCTGAAAACGGCCAACTGGCCGGGATCATCTCCGAACGGGACTTTCTCCGGCACATGGGGGGGAGCGCCGATTCGTTCATGGCCATCGTCGCCTCCTGCCTGCAGGGCCAGGGCTGCAGTGCGACAACCATCCGCAGGGCCAGGGCTGGAGACGTCATGAGCCGCCCGGCCGTCTCCATCCGCGAAAACGCCTGTCTGGGAGAAGCCGCGGCCAGTCTTGTCCGATACGACATAAACCGCTTGCCCGTGCTGACCGGCAGCGGCGACCGGCTGGCCGGCATCCTGACGAGATCCGATCTCGTCAGGGCCCGTTTTCCTGTCTGAGGTGGATATGGATTTTTTTCGAAAAATGAAGGGAAGCACCCAAAGTCCGCCCGCTCCCGGCCTCACGGAGATCGCCTGGTCCTGGCTGGGTGCCTTTCTGGGCATCGGGGCCGTTTCCCTCCTGCATTACCGCTTTTTTTCGGCCAACGATCTGGTGATGCTCATCGGCTCTTTCGGCGCCTCGGCGGTTCTCATCTATGGAGCGATCAAAAGCCCCCTGGCCCAGCCACGCAATCTGCTCGGCGGGCATGTCCTTTCGGCCTCGGTGGGCGTCTTCTTCTGCCAGCTGCTTCCCGACCAGTTGTGGCTGGCCGCTCCCCTGGCGGTGGCCACCGCCATCGCCGTCATGCACGTCAGCAAAACCCTGCATCCCCCCGGCGGGGCCTCGGCCCTGATCGCCGTCATCGGCAGCGACAGGATCCATGCGCTCGGTTACTTCTATGTCCTTGTCCCTGTTGCGCTTGGCGCGGGAATAATGCTGGCCGTAGCCCTGATCGTCAACAACCTGCCGAAAACCAGGCGATACCCGGAATTCTGGCTGTAAACCCGGCGGGAACGCGAAACGCCTGCCCGCAGGCAGGGGAGAAAGCGTGCGAACCCTTGGTGCAGACATGTACCGCACGAACCAAGGACTTTTGATGCAACGTTGTGGTACACTGTTGAACCAGAGGGCAGCGCCGGCATCGGGAGCGCGGGTGGCGCAAGATCCTGCGGGGAAAGGAGAAAGGGGAAAGGAAGATGAAATCAGGCATCAGGGCCAGGGTGTTGGCAATCTCCGTCCTGTGCGGCCTTGCCTTCTGGGTGGTGGACGCCGTCGTCGACGCGCTGTATTTCTACGGGGATGAATCGCTCGAAGAACTGGCGATCACCGATGTGCCGGCCTTCGAGCTCTACTACCGCCTGTCCTTTCTCGCCCTGTTTCTCGCCGGCGGCTACCTGATCGGTCTCTACCTGGAAAGGACGAGGAAGTCGCAGAATCTCTTCCGCAACATTTTCCAGCGCACCATTCCGCTCTGCATCACCGACCTTGAACGTCGCATCATCATGGCCAACGATGGCTACGATTCGATCTTCGGACCCCGTACCGCCTCTCTCACCTACTGCTACGACTCGCGCCCCCGGGCCGAGCTGCCACACCGGCCAGTGCCCCATCGCCAAGATTCAGGGCGGGGCTGCGCTCCACACCTGCGAGACAACGAAGAAGACGGAAGGGGGCGATGACCGCCACTATATCGTCACCGCAACACCATTGATCGGAGTGGACGGGGCCCTGGAGGGAATCATCGAGAGCTTTCAGGATATCACCCCCCGGGTCAGGCTCGAAAAGCAGAAGGAAGAGCTGATCGTCAAGCTGCGTATCGCCCTGGAAAGTGTCCGGCAACTGCAAAAGCTCCTGCCGATCTGTTCCTCCTGCAAAAAAATCAGGGATGACCAGGGCTACTGGATGCAGTTGGAAAGCTATTTCGGTCAACATTCGGAGATCTCCTTCACCCACGGCCTCTGTCCGGGGTGCGCCGAGAAACTGTACGGCGTGCTGCTGCGGCCGGAACCGGAAGAAAAGTGAGTAAGGAAACCGTCGGCTCCCGGTCACCGGTCCGGCGCCCCTCCGTGCACCCAGGAAAACAAGGGATTCCGCCATGGACCATGACCCGCAGCTGCCCAACGACGACCGATTCCAGAGCGTGGTCGACAATATCGGCATCGGCATTTCCGTCATCAGCCCCGAGATGCGCATCCTTTCGCTCAACCGGCAGATGCGACAGTGGTTCCCCGATATCGACCTCTCCCGCCGCCCCCTCTGTTACGCGTCCTTCAACTCCCCGCCCCGCTCCGACATCTGCCCCTACTGCCCGACCCACAAGACCCTGCGTGACGGCAGGGTCCACGAAGAGGTTACCAGCACGCCGCGCGGCGACACCACCAGAAACTACCGCATCATCGCCTCCCCCATCCATGACGCCGCCGGCAAGATCACCGCCGCGGTGGAGATGGTGGAGGATATCACCGACCGCATCCAGGCAGAAAACGAACTGCGCCGTTACCAGTCGGAGCTGGAAACCATGGTGGCGGAAAAAACCGGCGAGCTGCGCAAGACCAATCTCCGCCTCTCCGCCGAGATCGAGGAACGCAAAAAGGCGGAGGCCGCCCTGCAACAGAAGATGGAACAGACGCGGCAGTTCGCCTACACGATCTCCCACGATTTCAAGAATCCAACCGTTGCCATGCAGGGCCTGTGCCGACTCCTCTACCGCCGCTACCGGGACGTTCTCGACGAACGCGGGCAGGAATGCTGCCGGATGATCATCCGATCCGCCGAACAGATGGTCGGTCTGGCCGACCGGATCAACCAGTTCATTTCCGTCGATTGCGCACGCTTACGGTTCGAGGCCACCGACCTGCGCGCCCTGTTCGAGCGGCTCGAAGCGGAATACGCGGCCCGTTTCAGGAAACGGCGCATCGCCTGGTCCATGCCGCCGACCCTGCCGGTCGTCAAGGTCGATCCGCTCTCGCTGGTCCGCATCGTCCGCAACGTCCTCGACAACGCCCTCAAATACGGTGGCGAGCAGATGCGCCGCATCTTCCTCGAATATCAGGAAACCGAAAGCCACCACATCCTGATCATCGCCAACGACGGACGCAGTCTCTCCCAGGAAGAGGCCGACCGGGCCTTTCATCTCTTTCATCGCCGGAATGAATCTCCCTTCATCGAAGGCGCCGGCCTCGGCCTCTCGATCGTCCGCGACCTGGCGGAGCGGCATGGGGGATGCGCCTGGATCGACAACGGCCCGCAGGCGGGGATCCGGGTGCACGTTTCTCTTGCCAAACAGCCCGGCCCTGCCGGATGTTGAAATAAGAAAAGGGGGAAACGAGGGGCGATGAAATTTCGCGGGACTCGGGCTACCGGTTTTGCCGGGCAGGGGCTCCGGACGAGGGCGCCGTTCGATAAAGCCGGTGGTCGTGTATGTAGCGGATCACCGCTGCGGGGATCATGCCGGCAAGGGAATCGCCGGCCGCGGCCAGCTTCCTGACCTCGGTGGAGGAAACCGGCACCGGCGGCAGGTGGAGGAACAGGAGGCGGTTGCCGGAAGGATGGCGCCAGACCTCGGCCCCTTCCCGGGCGAGTTGCGGAAAAAAACGGCGCACACCCTCCTCCAGCTCGGCCATCGCGGCTTCCGCCGGCCGGTGCGCTACCACCAGACTGGCGTAGTCCAGCAGACGGTCATACTCCTTCCAGGTGGAGATTTCCGCAAAGGCGTCCGCCCCCATGATAAAGAAAAAATCCTTTTCCCGGCCGAACTGCCTTCGCAACTCGGTCAGGGTGACGACGGTATAGGAAGGCCCTGCCCGGCGCGCTTCCAGATCCGATACCGTATAGAGAGGGTTGTCGGCGACCGCCAGGCGCAGCATGGCCAACCGGTGGTCGAGGGAGGAGGGGGAGTCCTTGTGGGGCGGTATCGCCGCCGGCATGAAGATCAGCAGGTCCAGCGCCAGGGCGGCGGCCGCCGCCTCGGCCACCGCCAGGTGGCCGTTATGAACCGGATCGAAGGTGCCGCCGAAAAGACCGATGCGCCGGCCGGTGGAGTCCGGGACCATGGCAGCCGCCTGCCTGGTTCTCAGCCCCGGACCTGGCCGTCCCCGAAGACGATGAACTTGCGGGTGGTCAATTCCTTGAGTCCCATGGGGCCGTAAGCGTGCAGCTTGGTGGTGCTGATGCCGATCTCGGCGCCCAGGCCGAATTGACCGCCGTCGTTGAAACGGGTCGAGGCGTTGATCATCACCGCCGACGCGTCCACCTCCCGCAGGAAGCGCATGGCGCTCGGGTGGCAGCGGGTGACGATCGCCTCGGTGTGCTGGGAGCCGTAACGGGCGATGTGCTCCATCGCCTCGTCCATGGAATCCACCACCCGGACGGCGAGGATCAGGGCGAGAAACTCGCAGCCCCAGTCCGCCTCGGTGGCGGTGGACGCGGCCGGGATCAGGGCACAGGTGCGGGGGCAGCCACGGATCTCGACCCCGGCCCCGGTGAGTGCGGCGCCCATTTTCGGCAGAAAGGACTCGGCGGCGGCGCGATGGACGAGCAGACCCTCCAGGGCGTTGCAGACGCCGGGCCGCTGCGTCTTGCCGTTCATCACGATATCCATGGCCATCTCGGCATCGGCGGACTCGTCCACGTACACATGGCAGACGCCCTTGTAGTGCTTGAGCACCGGGATGCGGGAATGTTCGGCGACGAAACGGATCAACCCCTCCCCGCCCCTGGGGATGATGAGATCGATGTACTCTTCGAGGGCGAGCAGGGCGAGCACCGCCTGCCGGTCGGTGACCGAAACCACCTGCACCGCCTCCCCGTCGCCGCCCCCCTCGCGGATCGCCTCCTGGAGGATGGCGGCCAGGGCCAGATTGGAATGGATCGCCTCGCTGCCACCGCGCAGGATCACGGCGTTGCCCGCCTTCAGGCAGAGCGCCGCCGCGTCGACGGTGACGTTGGGCCGCGATTCGTAGATCATGCCGATGACCCCCAGGGGCACCCGCATGCGGCCGACGAGGATACCGCTCGGCCGCCGCTGCATCTCCTCCATCCCGCCCACCGGGTCGGCCAGCGCCGCCACCTCCCTGAGCCCGGTGATCATCGCGTCGATCACCTTGTCCGACAGGGTGAGCCGGTCGAGCATCGCCGGCGACAGACCCTTTTCGCGGCCGTTGACCAGATCCTTCTCATTCTCGGCGCGGATCGCCGTGCGCCGCTCGTCCAGCAGCCCGGCCATCCGTTCGAGGATCGCATTCTTGGTGGCGGTGGAAAGGCTTGCCATGCGGCGGCCTGCCTTTCTCGCCCGTGCCGCCATGGCGCGGACAAGCTGTTCGATGCTGTCGGGGGCGGTATTCATGGTAGTCTCCTTCTGCTTTCTGCCTCGTTGTCGTGATCGTAACCGCCCTCATGGCCGGCGGAAAATGAACTTCCCGATAAGGATGACGACAACCGTTCCGCTGCCGCGTTCCTGTCAACGACGGGCGGGATTCAGACCAGAACGAGGTTGTCCCGGTGGATCACCTCGTCGCTGTCACGGTGGCCGAGGGCCTGTTCGATTTCCGAGGTGCGGCAGCCCTTGATCTTGCGGATGTCGGCGGCGGAATAGTTGACCAGACCGGCGGCGATCTTCTCCCCGGCGCGGCCGACGCACTCCACCGGATCGCCGACCGCGAACTGGCCGAGGACATCGACGACGCCGGCGGGCAGCAGGCTTTTGCCGCCCTCCCTGAGCGCCCGGCAGGCGCCGTCGTCGATGACCAGGCTGCCCTTGGCACGCAGGGTATAGGCGATCCAGTGTTTCCGGCTCGGCAGTTTCTCCTCGCGGGGCAGGAAAAAGGTACCCAGCGCTTCGCCGGCGAACATCCGGGAAAGCACCGCCGCCGCCCGCCCCGGGCCGATGATCGAGCCGCCGCCGCGGGCGGCGACGTTCTTGGCGGCGAGGATCTTGCTTCGCATGCCGCCGGTGCCCAGGGCGCCGACCACGTTGCCCGCCATGGCCTCGATGGACCGGTCGACGTCGACGACGGTGTATACCGGCCGCGCTTCGGGATTGGCGCTCGGATTGTCGGTGTAGAGGCCGTCGACGTCGGTGAGGCAGACGAACAGATCGGCCTCGATGAGGCTGGTGAGCATGGCGCCCAGGGTGTCGTTGTCGCCGAAACGCAATTCCCGCACCGAGACCGTGTCGTTTTCGTTGATCACCGGCAGGATTCCCCAGCTCAGCAGGGTGAAGATGGTATTGCGGATATTGAAGTATCGGTCGCGGGCGCTGAAATCGCCATGGGTGAGCAGCAGTTGGGCGATGCGGCGGCCATGGGGATTGAAGCTCGCTTCCCACGCCTGCATCAGGGTATTCTGGCCGACGGCGGCCACCGCCTGCTTCTCCCGCAGCATCAGCGCCCGGGCATTGACCCCGAGTCTGCGTCGGCCGGCGGCGACGGCGCCGGAACTCACCAGAATCACTTCGCGGCCTTCGGCGAAAAGGGCGTTGATGTCCGCGGCGAGTCCGGCCATCACCTCGAGGTTCAGCCCGTCACTGCCGGTGAGCACCGCGCTGCCCACCTTGACCACGATCCTCCGGCTGCGGCCAAGATGCATGCGGCGGAGAGAGATGCCCTCTTCCAGGGGAAGCTGAATGGTCACGGCAGGATCTCGCTCCCGGTTTCCCCGGCGGTATCCTCCCCGCTGGCCGCCGCCGGCACGGCCGGCTGCTCCTCCTGCATCAGGCGGGCAAGGGTAAGGCGCAGGCCGTCGAGGCCGGTCCCCTCTTCCGCGGAGACGGCGAGGACGGTGAAACCGGTGGCGGCGGCGAATTCCCGCAGCCGCTCGGCCACCTCCTCCTCGTCGAGAAGATCTATCTTGTTGAGCACCACGATCCGGCGGCGGGCGAGAAGTTCCTCCTTGAACAGGGCAAGTTCCCTTTCCAGGGTCAGGTACTGCTCCAGGGGCGCGGGCTCGGCAGCGGCGGCGTCGATGACGTGCAGGAGGATGCGGGTCCGTTCGATGTGACGAAGAAACTGGTGCCCGAGGCCGGCACCCTGATGGGCGCCCTCGATCAGGCCGGGGATGTCGGCGATGATGCAGGGGGGATACTCGTCGAGCTGCAGCACGCCCAGCTGCGGAGTCAGGGTGGTGAAGGGATAGGGGGCCACCTTGGGGTTGGCCTTGGACAGGCGGGAAAGCAGTGTCGACTTGCCGGCGTTGGGCAGGCCGATGAGGCCGACGTCGGCAAGCAGCTTCAACTCGATGCGCAGCCAGCGCTCCTCGCCGGCCCCGCCGCGGGTCGCCTTGCGGGGCGCCTGGTTGCGGGAACTGGCGAAATGGACGTTGCCGAGCCCACCCTTGCCGCCGCGGGCGGCGACGAACTCCTCACCGTCCGCCAGCAGTTCGGCGAGCACCTCGCCCGACTCCGCATCCTTGACGATGGAGCCTTTCGGCACCTCGACGATGCAATCGCCGCCCTTTTTGCCGTACTGCTTCTTGCCGCGGCCGCCCTCGCCTCGTTCGGCGAGAAAATGGGAACGGTAGCGGAAATCCATCAACGAAAAAAGGCGGCTGGCGGCCCTCAGTACAACAGAGCCGCCATCACCGCCATCACCGCCGTCCGGTCCGCCCTTGGGGACGTATTTTTCGCGACGGAAACTGACACAGCCGTTGCCGCCGTCTCCCGCCTTGACAAAAAATTTCGCTTCATCCACGAACGCCACGGCGCCGGCCCCTACGCAACTTCAACAACTACCGGCAAGGACGGAACGTCCCTGCCCGGATCAGGAGGAAACCGGATAAACGCTGGCGCGCTTCTTCCCCCTGCCGAACTCCTCGTAAGCGACCACGCCGTCGACCAGGGCAAACAGAGTGTAGTCCTTGCCGAGACCGACGTTCTTGCCGGGATGGATCCTGGTGCCGCACTGGCGGACCAGGATGTTGCCGGCGAGAACCTGCTGGCCGCCGAACCGCTTGACACCCCGTCTCTGTCCCTTGCTGTCGCGACCGTTTCTTGAACTGCCGCCTGCCTTTTTATGTGCCATGACGAAAATCCTCCTCGATCAGGCGGTGATTTCCTGAATTTCCAGGGCGGTATACGCCTGCCGGTGTCCCTGTTTCATGCGGTAGCCCTTGCGCCGCTTCTTCTTGAAGACGACGATCTTCTTGGCGCGGTCCTGCTCGACGATTCTGGCGGTCACCTTGGCGCCTTCAACCACGGGCTGGCCGACCCGGACGTTCTCGCCGTCGACCACCAGCAGCACATCGGCGAGTTCAACGGTATCACCGACGGCGCCGTCCAGCTTCTCGATGCGAAGCCGCTCGCCAGGCGCGACCTGGTACTGTTTTCCGCCCGTGCGAATCACTGCGTACATCTTCGTTATCCTCCGCTCACTCTCTTCATTGGTCCCGGCCCTGCGGCAGCAGATCGCCGGCAATCGTTGACATACCTGCACGAGGCAGAAAAATTCCTTCAATGGAAACGGCTATATTTACCACAGAATATCGGCTTGTCAAGGGCTATCGCCGGCCGGCGTTCGCGGGGACAGGCTCTCTATCTCCTTGAAGCTGCAGCGAAACGCTTGCCGTTGCCGCAGTCGAGAAAGCGGCATGAGGTGCGGGAGAAACCGGGCGGATGCGGCGGTGACGATGTCGACAACGCCCAACAGCCGCCGGGCGCCCACCTACCAGAGGATCTCGTACCGTTCCTGGTGGAGATCGCGGCAGATCTGAATGGAAAGTTTCTTGCCGGTCTGCACCTCCAGGCCGGCAAGCACCGTCGCTTCCTCGTTGAGCATCATGTCGGCCACCTGCGGGTTGACCCGAACGATGACCTCGTCCACCGGGATCTTTGCCGCCTGCCGGGAGATGCGGCGGAAGATCTCGTAGCACACCGTCCGCCGCGATTTCACCATCCCCTCGCCGTTGCAGTACGGGCAGGGTTCGCAAAGCATGCGGCCGATGTCCTCGCGGTTGCGCTTCCTCGTCATCTGCACCAGGCCGAACTCCGAGACCTTCAGGATGTTCACCCGGCTCTTGTCCTTCTGGAAGGCCTCCTGCAGGGCGCGGAACACCTCATCGCGGTGGGATTCCTCCTCCATGTCGATGAAGTCGATGATGATGATGCCGCCGATGTTGCGCAGCCGCAGTTGGTAGGAGATCTCCTTCACCGCCTCCATGTTGGTCTTGAAGATGGTTTCCTCGAGATCGGTCTTGCCCACGTAGCGGCCGGTGTTGACGTCGATGACCGTGAGGGCCTCGGTGTTCTCGATGATGATGTAACCACCGCAGCGCAGCCAGATCTTGCGGTCCAGCGAACGGCTGATGTCCATTTCGATGCCGTAGGCCTCGAACACCGGCTGCTCGCCCTCGTAGAGATGCACCTTGCCGGTGAGGCGCGGCGCGAAGGTCTCGACGAAGCGGTAGACCCGATCGAAGGTAGCGCGGTCGTCCACCACCACCCGATCGACCTGGGGGGAGAAGATGTCGCGCACCACCCGCAGGATGACGTCGAGATCGGCGTACACCAGGCTAGGCACCGGCGCCTTGGCGGCGATGTCGTTGATTTCGCTCCAGATATGGAGAAGAAATTCCATGTCCGCCTCCAACTCCTCGCGGGAGGCCGCATCGGCCAGGGTGCGGACGATGAAACCGGCGCCGGCCGGACGCAACTCGGAGATGAGCTGGTAGAGGCGCTGGCGCTGGGTCTCGTCGGCGATTTTGCGGGAGATGCCGATGTGGTCGGTCATCGGCATGAACACCAGGTTGCGGCAGGGAATGGTGATGTGGCAGGAAAGCCGCGCGCCCTTGCTGCCCATGGGTTCCTTGCAGACCTGCACCAGCACCTCCTGGCCTTCGTGGAGCAGGTCGCTGATGTTCTTGCCGCCGCCGGCCGGCCGGCCGCCCTCGACGCTGGGCTCGCAGCAGCAGGAACCGTTCTGCCCCACCATCCGCTCGAGGTCGAGGCCGTTTTCCTGGACGTCGTCGACGTAGAGAAAGCCGGTGCGGTCGAGGCCGACCTCGACGAAGGCGGCCTGCATGCCGGGCAGCACCCGGCAGACCCGGCCCTTGTAGATATTACCGACCATCCCCTTCTCCGTCGGTCGTTCCTGGTAGAACTCCACCAGGGTGCCGTGTTCCACCAGGGCGATGCGGATTTCGTAGGGGGTGGCGTTGATGAGCAGATCGGTGGCCATAAAAATCTATTCTCCAGCGGCCAGGGGCCGCCATGCGGTTTTTCGCACCTGGAGCCTGTCCCGGTCCTCATCTGACAGATCGTACAGGCAGGCGATGCATTCGTGCGCCTTGATTCCCGGCACACTCGGCCGGCAAAGCAGATCGAGGTCGACGCCGCCGTCGCCGGCGGCAGCCGCGGCCTTAACCAGCGGCCGGATGTCGATGGAACGGGACACACCCTTGCGTCGCACCAGGGCGACCGTCTCAGCGGTTTCGAGAAAACGGTGCAGCGGCTCGGCGGCTAACTTCTCTCCCGGCAGGGTGACGTGGTAACGGGCGATGCCGCCCCCTCCATCTTCAGCGGCGGTTTCGGTCCAGGAGGTCACCCGCAGCCCCGCCGGCAGGCTGGCGTTCAGTGCCCCGGTCATCGCCATCATGTCTGCCACCGGCGCTTCCAGTTCGAGATCCAGGTACTCCGCCTCGGACTCGACCCCCAGCGGCAGGGCGGCGGCAAAGGATACCCTGGGCGCGGGGTTATGTCCGCGGGAATAGAGGAGCGGCAGTTCGATCCTGCGGAAGGCACGGTAGAAGACGCCAATCATCTCCAGATGGCTGAGCAGATTGGCCGGCGCCAGCTTGGTGAAGGTCAGGTGGTAGCGGTGGCCGGCAGCGGTGGCCGCGGGCGCCGGTGCGGCCGCGATTTCGTCGGCGCCCCCTCCCTTTTCTTTTTCCCAGGTCACCGGCCGCAGTGTCTTGAAATCACAGAGACCGCACTGCTGGCAGCCATGTACCCGGCAGTCGGGGGTGTAGGCTTCGGCCGCGGCCCGTTCCCGCTCGCGCCGGTAGAACCCCTCGTCCACGCCGGTATCGAGATGGCGCCAGGGCAGGAGATCGTCGTACGAACGGGCGGCGAGATAGCGGTCGAGTTCGATGCCGCGATCCAGGGCCGCCTGCTGCCAGGTGTCGAGACGAAAATGATCGGACCAGGCGTCGAGGCGCGCCCCCTGGCGCCAGGCGGATTCGACCACCGCGGCCAGTTCGCGGCCGCCGCGACAGAGCACCCCTTCGAGATAGCTCTGGCGGGGATCATGCCAGCGGACGGAGAAGGCCTTGCCGCGCAGCCGGCCGCGCAGGTAGGAGATGCGTTCGAAGGCCTCGTCCATGGACAGTTGCCGCTCCCACTGGAAGGGGGTGTGCGGTTTGGGGACGAAGGTGGCGACGCTGACGGTAATGGCGCAGCGGGTCAGGGCATGTACCTTGTGGACGAGATCGGCGATGGCTTCGATGTCTTCTTCCGTTTCGGTGGGCAGACCGAACATGAAGTAGAGTTTGATCCGCCGCCAGCCCATCCTGACCGCCTCCCGGCAGGTGGCCAGCAGGTCGGCCTCGGTGATCCCCTTGTTGATCACCCGCCGCAGCCGTTCGCTGCCCGCCTCGGGGGCGAGGGTGAATCCGGTCTTGCGCACTCGCCGGATCTGTTCCATCATCGCCGGCGTCAGGGTACCGACCCGCATCGACGGCAGGGAAACGGAAATCCGTCGCGCCGCCACCCGGTTCATCAGGCGCGCCAGCACGTCGCCGACACAGGAGTAATCGCCGGTGGAGAGCGACAGCAGCGCCACCTCGTCGAAACCGGTACAGGCGAGGCCGCGTTCGGCGAGTTCGACGATCTCGTCGGGGTGCCGTTCCCGCACCGGCCGGTAAATGATCCCGGCCTGGCAGAATCGGCAGCCGCGGGTGCAGCCGCGGGCGATCTCGATACCGAGCCGATCGTGGACGATGCGGGTGAGCGGCACCAGAGGTTCGGCATAGGGCACCGGCCGGGAAAGGTCGGCGATGGTCCGTTTTCCGACCCGGCGCACACCGGCGGCGTTGGCGAGCGCCGGCACGTAGACCCCGGCCACCGTTGTCAGAAGCGCCAGCAGGTCGCGGCGCGCCAGTCCCTGCTCCCGGCCCTCGGCGATGCGGTCGACGATCTCGTGGATCGCCTCCTCGCCGTCGCCCAGCAGGATGGCGTCGAAAAAATCGGCTACCGGCTCGGGATGGAAGGCGCAGGGGCCGCCGCCCAGCACCAGCGGCTGCTCGTCCCTCCGGTCGCGGGCATACAGCGGCAGGTCGGCGAGATCCAGTACCGTCAGGATATTGGTGTAGCAGAGTTCATACGGCAGAGTGATGCCGATCAGATCGAACTCGGCGAGCGGCCGGCGGGATTCCAGGGAAAACAGCGGCAGGCCGCGGTCGCGCAGTTCCCGTTCCAGATCGAGGTCCGGGGCGTAGGCACGTTCGGCGAGCCAGTCGTCGCGGCGGTTGACCTCGTGGTAAAGGATCTGCAGGCCCTGATGGGACATGCCGATCTCGTAGAGGTCGGGGAAAACGAAGACACTCCGCCGCCGGATTTGCCGCCAGTCCCTGCGGGCGCTGTGGAGTTCGTTGCCGCAGTAGCGGCTCGGCTTGCCCACCCGGGCGAGAAAATCCATCAGTGCAGCTCTTCTTGCTGGAATTGCGCGGGGACCGGGGAAAAAATCCCGGCCGCACCACCGCCGTCGCCGGCGGCATGACCGTTCAGTCGAATGGTGAGGGTACCGCTCAGGCCAGCACCCGATGCCTCGATGTTCATTGGATAACCGCAGCCGGTGGCCTGTTCCCGGCCCCGGTAGACGATCTCCGCCTGGATGGAGCCCCGCGGCTGCAGGCGCCGGTAGCGGAGAATGGCGCCGGCTTCGGACGCCAACAGATAGGAGTGGCGGATCTCCCCGCCGGAACAGCGAAAGGAGACTTCATACCCCCCGCCGTCGCCGGCCTGCACCCGCAGATCGGCAGGAGCGCAGGCCACCGGCTGGCCGGCGAGGAGAAAATAGCCGTCGGCGACGATCTGCGGATTACGGAAATACCTGCGGATCGCATCGGCTTCCGCCGCACCCGCGTAGGCCGTCTGCCGGACAACGTCGACGTACTGGACCCGCCGGCCGTCGCTGGCGGCAATCATCAGCGGCTGCCCGAAGGGGGTCATGCCGACGAAACGGATCGCCGCCGGGTGTGCGGCGATAACGAAGCCGGAAACCGCCATGTCCTGCAGTATCGTGTCGAAGGTGACCTCGGCGTCGGCTTCGAAGCCCCGGCACTGCCCGGCAAGACTCCGCAACTCGTCAAGGCGCTCGGCCACCCGCTCGACCACCGGTCCCTCCACCGGGCGGGCGGGCCGCAGCAGGGAACACCCCGTCAGGAAAAAGGCCACGGTGACGATGGGGAGCAGCCCGGCAAAGGTGCGGCAGGCGGCCGGCGGTTGCATGATGTGCACGGAAGGGATCCCCTATTGCCGCGGCGCCAGGAGCTGCCGCAGTTTGTCCCCCAGGGCGGACTTTCTTTCCTGCGTCTGTTCGAGCTCGTACGCCTTCTGCCAGCTGCGGCGTGCATCATCGAGCCTGCCCAGGCGATGGTAGACCTCGCCAAGATGATCGAGAATGGTGGGATCATCAGGGGTGAGCTGCGCCGCCAGTTCCAGTTCCCGCAGCGCATCCTGCATCCGCCCCAGGCGCAGATAGACCCAGCCGAGGCTGTCGCGGATGAAACCGTCCTCGGGCCGGATGCTCACCGCCTTTTCGATGTAGGCGCGGGCGTCCTCCAGTCTTTCGCCCCTGTCGGCCCAGGAATAACCGACAAAGTTGAGGGCGAAGGGATTTTCCGGGGCAAAGTCGATGATCCGTTCCATGGCGGCGATGGCATCCTGCTCCCGGCCGCGCTCCTGGAGAAAGACGCCGTATTCGAAAAGCAGATCCTCGTTTTCCGGGAACAGGCCGATCGCCTCCTCGAACAGCTTGTCGGCCTCGTCGTGACGCTCCAGTTTCTGCAAGAGCGCCGCCTTGGCGCTGTAGAACTCGGCGAGCGGTTCGGAACCCTGCTCGATGTGGATGGTGAGCAGTTCATCGGCGTCGTCGAACCGCTTTTCCTCGATATAGATGTGGGCCAGCATCAGAGCGAGTTCACCGCCGTCCCCGGTTTCGCCGGTTTCGCCGGAGAGTTCGCGGATGGCACCCTCGACGTCGCCGGATTCGTAATGGGCGAAGGCCAGCATGGTCCGCGCCCGCACCAGATCGGGATACTCCTCGGTCAGGCGCCGGAAATGTTCGATGGCCTCCGGGTAGCGCTTCTGGTCCAGGAGGATGCTGCCGATGGAAAAATCGATCTGCTGCCGATCCTCGTCGTAGGCGTCCGCCCGCAGTTCGCCGAGCAGCGCCAGGGCTTGGTCCACCTTGCCCATCTTCAGGGAAAGCCCGACCATCTTCAGCTGCAGCCTGACCGGGTCCTCGGCCTCGTCGAGCATCCGCTGGTACAGCCCCCAGGCCTTGTCGAAAAGACGCTGAACCTCGTAGAGATCGGCCGCCTCGACGGCGGTGGCCGGCGACCATTCCAGTGCGAGCGCCTTCTCATAAGCGGCGACCGCCTTGGTGCCGAGCCGCATTTCCCGGTACATCCGGCCGAGCTGGACATGCGGCTCGGCACCGGCGGGATCGAGACGGCTGGCTTCTTCGTACAGGTTGCGGGCCCGCTCGTACTCCCTGATCTTGACGAAAAAACCACCGGCGGCCAGCAGCAGTTCCCTGCTGCCGGGGGTCTTGCGCAGGGCCTCCTCATAGACCGCCCGACTTCGGTCATGCTGCCCCTCGGACTCGTGGATGCTGGCAAGCAGCATCACGTAACGGCTGTCCGCCGGAAACTTTTCGATGAGGGTTTCCAGATGGTCGATGGCGCGCTGCCGCTGGCCCATGCGGATCAGCAGCAACAGCAGATTCTGTCGGATGCGGGTGGCGCCCGGATCGCAGACCAGGGCTTTCTCGTAGGCCTCCTGAGCCTCCTCGTAGCCGGCCGCCCCTCTGGTCTCGGCATTGCGCCCCCAGAGGAAGTAGAAATAGGAGCAGCCGGTGTCCGCCGGCTCTTGCGCCGCCGCCGGCTCCGCCAGTCGCGGTGCCACCGTCTGCGGTCGCGCGGCGCAGGAGGTCAGGCTCAGCCCGACACCGAGCAGCAGCGCTATTCTCCGCATGTTTCCGGGAAAAAGGAAGGCCATGACCGGTTCATTTCCTTCTGGCAATGAGGCATCCGCCGTCAAGGGACCGCATACCCTACATGATCTCGCGCACAACGGCCAGAATGGCGGCGTGCACCGCGGCGACGCCGCCCGAGGCCTCCACCGGCCTGATGTACGGCCGTCGCAGGCTGTCGAAGATCGCCGCCACCCTGGCCAGGTAGTCTTCCTGCTCGAAATCGTTCAACTGTTCGCGCCGGTACTCCTTGATCCTGGTGATGCCGATCTCCGGGGCAAGCCGCAGGAGCAGGGCCAGATCGGGGATCGGCGCGAACTCTTCGTTGACCCTCAATATCTCTTCCGGGTTCCCGCCGGCGGCGCCCTGGTAGGCGGCGGTGGACAGATAGTACCGGTCGGTGAGCACGATCCGGCCGGCGGCGAGCGCCGGGGCGATGATCCGGCAGATATGATCGCGGCGGTCGGCGAGAAACAGTTCCAGTTCCTCTTCCCGGGTCATCGCCGCCCGATTCTGCAGCAAGCCGCGGATCCGGCGGCCGTGGGGGCCGTCGCTGGGTTCCCGGGTGAGTACCACCTGCCGGCCTTCCATTTCCAGCACCTCGGCCAGCAAACGGATCTGGGTGGATTTTCCCGAGCCGTCCACCCCCTCGAAGGCGATGAGCCTGCCTTTGTTCATACCTTTCTTCCTTGGTCGAAACGGCGCCGGTTGCGGGCCATGCTCCGGGCCAGCCTGCAGGCGGCGGCCAGGGAGCGCCAGTCGGCGGCACCGGTGCCGGCGATGTCGTAGGCAGTACCGTGATCCACCGAGGTGCGAACCACCGGCAGACCGAGGGTGACATTGACGCCGTCGTGGAAGTGCAGCAGTTTGAACGGGATCAGTCCCTGATCGTGATACTGGCAGACCACCGCATCATACGCCCCGGCCACCGCTTTGACGAAGACCGTGTCCGGCGGCAGGGGCCCATCCACGTCGATTCCCTCCTGCCGGCAGGCGAGAACGGCCGGGGCGATGATCCGTCCCTCCTCGTCGCCGAACATGCCGCCCTCGCCGGCATGAGGATTCAATCCCGCCACCGCGAGCCGGGGTTCGGCAATGCCGAAGTCGCGGGCCAGACTCGTCGCGGCAAGCCGGATGGTGGCTGCCAGCCCCTCGCGACTGAGCAGGGAGGGAACCCGGCAAAGGGGTTCGTGGATGGTGGCCAGCACCACCTTCAGGTCATCGGCCGCCATCATCATCGCGAAATCGGCGGCGCCGGTCAGTTCGGCCAGCATCTCCGTGTGGCCGGGGTGGGGACAGCCTGCCAGCCGCAACGCCGTCTTGCTGATCGGGCAGGTGGCCATGCCGGCGAAGGCGCCTCTGTCGATCAGCCGCACCGCTTCCTCGATACAGGACGCCATGGCGCGGCCGGTTCCGGCGTCGGGTTTTCCCCACGAGAGGCGGGCGGCATCGAGTTCGCCTGTCTGGTGGACACGGATCGCACCGGCGACCGGCGCCTCCCCTTCCTGCCAGGTTGCCAGACGGACGGTCATGCCGCAGGCAGCCGCCGCCCGCCGCAGCACCGCTGCGTCGCCGACCACGACGAAATCGGCGGTCGCCGCCGGCTCGGCGTGGAAATACCTGAGGATCACCTCCGGGCCGACCCCCACCGGACACCCCATGGTGATGGCGACCGGCGGCAGGCTGTGCTGGTCATCGGCTTTCAAAGGCGTTCCTGATCAGTTCGATTTTCGGGCTGTCGCCTTCCCAGAGAACCGCAACGACGTCGAAGCGCACCGGCGGCTCGCCGCCTCCGTGAGTGGCGAGCCAGGCAAGGGCCGCCCGCTCGATCTGCTGCCGTTTGCGCGCCGTCACCGCCTCGGCGGGATGGCCGAAGCCCAAGCCGGAACGGGTCTTCACCTCGACGAACACCAGCGTGGCGCCGTCCCGGGCGACAACGTCGACCTCGCAGCCACCCCCTTTGAAGTTGCGGGCGACGATGGTGTAGCCGCACCGCCGCAGATGGCGCACCGCCGCATCTTCCCCGGCGATGCCCAGCTGTGCCCCTCCCTTCTTCACCGCATTTCCTTCCCGAGGAATTCCCGCACTCCCCGGAAGGAGCGGCGATGGATGGCGCAGGGGCCATGGCGCCGGATGGCGGCGCGATGGCCGCCGGTGGGGTAGCCCTTGTGCTGCCGGAATCCGTAGAGGGGGAACTCCTCGTCATAGCGGTCCATCATGTCGTCCCGCACCACCTTGGCGACGATGGAGGCGGCGCCGATGGAGGCGCAGCGGCTGTCGCCCTTGACCAGCGCGGTCTGCGCAAGGGGCAGCGGCACGTTCTGATTGCCGTCGACCAGCAGATAATCGGGGCTTACGGCAAGCTCCGCCACCGCCCTGCGCATGGCGAGCAGTGAAGCCTGCAGGATGTTGATCTCGTCGATGACCTTTTCGCTAACCACCCCTATGCCGACGGCGGCGCCGCTGTCCCGTAAAACGGCAAAAAGCTGCCGGCGCCTGGCGTCCGTCAGCTTTTTGGAATCGTCAAACAGGGAGGGGTCGCAGCCGGCGGGAAGGACGACGCAGGCGGCGACCACCGGTCCGGCCAGCGGTCCGCGGCCGGCCTCGTCCACTCCGGCCACGATCCGATATCCCTTCGCCAGCAGTTCGCCTTCGAAGTCGTAACGGCCGGAGCGGGCGGTAAAAAGGGGTTGTGGTGACGGCATAGCCCTGCACCGGCGGGGGAAGGGCGCGCACAACGGCGGCGCTCCCGGTGTGCCGCCCAGTACCGGCACAAAGCGCAGCCGGGCGGTGCTGCCGGGAGCTCCGGCAATGCTGACTGCGGCGCGGTTCCCCGCCGCCGATCAGATAATGCCCTTTTCCTTGATCCGAGCCGCCTTGCCGCGCAGGTTGCGCAGATAGTAGAGCCGCGAACGGCGGACCCGGCCTTCGGTCACCAGCTCGATCTTCTCGAGACGGGGATTGTTGGTGGCAAAGGTCTTCTCGACCCCGACGCCGTGGGACACCTTGCGAACGGTGAAACTGGCGTCCATGGTTCCCCGGCGGCGACGGATCACCACCCCCTGGAAAACCTGCACGCGCTCCTTGCTGCCTTCGATGATCCGAATATGCACCCTCACCGTGTCGCCCGGCCGGAAATCCGGGTGGTCGTAGCGCATCTGCTCCATTTCGATCTGCCGTAACGCATTCATGTTCCTACTCCACTCTGTTGACGTTAGCCAGAAACCCTCTCGCCGCATAACCGATCGAGAACGATGGCCGCTGCGGCGCGAACTGACAAATGATTATAACCGTTGCCGCCGTCGATGGGCGGCAGGCTGCAGGCAGCGGTCCGGACGAGCCGTTCCGCCAGTCCCCAGCCGGTGCCGAACAGGATCAGCAAAGGCGTGCCGTCCTGCAGTCGCTGCCTCGCCTCCGCAAAGGAGAGCAGGCTGCCGCGCGCCTGGGCGCCGGTTGCGATCAGCAGCGGAGGCTCGCCCCATTTCCGCTGCGCCGCCTCCACCACGTCCTCCACCGAAGCCGCCACTTCCACGGTGGCCAGGGCCGAGCCCCGGTCGGGATTGGCGGTGGCGCCGTAGCCGCTGCGCCAGTGATCGACAATCTCCGCCACCAGCCGTTGCTGGTCGGCGAAGGGGGTCACGACATAGTAGCGGTCGACGCCGTAGGTGCGGCAGGCGCGCGCGATGTCGTGCACATCGAGATTGGTCACCGCCGAGCCGATTTCCTCGCCCCGGCGGTTCATCACCGGGTAGTGCACCAGGGCCAGGTCAAGTTTCGCCATCGCCGTCCCTGAGATGCCCGTTTCCGTCGCAGCGCCGGCGCAGTTCGCAGAGCGCATCCCAAAGGCCGGCGCGGCGCAGCTGCCGCTCCTCGTCCCGGCTGAACCGGTACCGCTGGAGCAGATCGGGCCGCCTGGCCATGGTCTCGCGCACCGCTTCAAGAAAACGCCAGCGGGCGATGGCACCGTGATCGCCCTCCAGCAGCACTTCGGGCACCGCCATGCCCTCGAAGTCCCGGGGCCGGGTGTACTGCGGATATTTCAGCAGGCCGCGGCTGAAGGTATCGTTGCTGGCCGATTCCGCACAGCCGAGCACCCCGGGCAGGAGCCGCACCACCGAGTCGATCACCACCATGGCCGCCAGTTCGCCGCCGGTGAGGATGTAATCGCCGATGGAGATCTCCGTATCGACGAAGCGCTGGTGGATGCGGGCGTCCACCCCCTCGTAGCGGCCGCAGACGAGCACCAGATGCGGCTGCCCGGCCAGTTCCTCGGCCAGCCGCTGGCTGTAGGGACGGCCGCGCGGGCTGAGCAGCACCACCCGGGCGCCGCCGGCCGCGGTGACCTTGCGGATGGCGGCGGCCAAGGGTTCCGGTTTCATCACCATGCCCTCGCCGCCGCCGAAAGGCCGATCGTCGGTCATGGCGTGGCGGTCAAGGGCGAATTCCCTGATGTCGTGCAGGCGGATGTCCACCTTGCCGTCCCGGACCGCCCTGCGGATGATCCCCTCCCGCAGAGGGGATTCCAGGAGCGCCGGGAAAATGGTCAGAACGTCGAATTGCATCGCCCTGCCGGCCAAGACGCGCCGCGCTAGCGGCCGCGGCGGTTGATGTCCAGCAGCCCGTCCACCGCGGCGACGGTAAGCAGCCGGCGCTGCCGGTCGATGGCGACGACGAACTCCCGGCTTGCCGGGATATAATATTCCTCACCGCGGTTGCGGACGACCAGCACGTCGTGGGCGGGGGTGGTGAACAGGGTGTGCACCCGTCCCACCGGGTCGCCGTTCTCGGTGACTACGGCCATCCCCTCCACCTCGTGCCAGTAGAACTCGTCTTCGGCGGCGGCGGCGAGCTGAGCGGCATCCACCCACACCTCCCGGCCCTGCAGCGCCTCGGCCGCGGAGCGGTCCCGTACCCTGTCGAGGGTGACGAGGGCGACATCGCCCTGCAACCGGGTCCCTGTCACCGCATAATTCTCGAAATCGACCGGCCGGGCCTCGACATAGGACCGGATGCCGTATTCCGCCCCTGCCGGCGACAGCAGCAGGTCGGTGTACCGCTGCAATTCGCGCGGGTCACCGCCGTAGGCCTGGATCTTCACCTCGCCGTGCAGGCCGTGCGCCCTGGTGATCCTGCCGACGCGGATGCAGCGGTGGTGCCCGCCTTCCCCGCCGCCAGGAGTCATTCGACGATTTCGAGGCGGACCTTGCGGTCGGACTTGCCGGCGGTGGCCGACAGCAGGGTTCTGAGTGCCCGTGCCGTCCTGCCCTGTTTGCCGATCACCTTGCCCAGGTCCTCCTTGGCGACCTTGAGCTCGAGCACCAGGGTCTCGTCCTGACCGGTTTCGCGCACCTCGACGTCCTCGGGCCGGTCGACCAGCGCCGTGGCGATATGGGCGACAAGATCCTTCATGCCTTATTCGGCGGAGGTTACGGTCTTGGCCATGAGGCTTTTCACCGTGACCGACGGGGTGGCTCCCTTTTCCATCCAGGCCTGCACCTTATCCTGCTGGATATTGACCACCGCCGGATCCTGCATGGGGTCGTAGGTACCGACCACATCGAGAAAGCGGCCGTCGCGCCGCGATTCGGAATCGGCGACGACGATACGGTAAAAGGGTTGCTTCTTCCTGCCCAGTCTGCTCAGACGAATTTTGACAGCCATGTGAAATCGATCTCCTTCATGATGAAAATGGCGGCCGTCGCCGCTGGTTGCTCGCGGCCGGTCGCGTACGTTCGTGTCAACGGAACATGCCCTTGGGACGCTTTCTCTTCTTGCCGGGCGGCGCCGCGACGCCGCCCAGTTTACCCTTGCCGCGCAGATGCTTCATCATCTTCAGCATCTCCGAGTAACTTTTGATCACCCGGTTGACGTCGGCGAGCGAGGTGCCGCTGCCGGTGGCGATGCGCTGCCGGCGGCTGGCGTTCAGGATCTGGTATTTATGGCGCTCCTCGACGGTCATCGAGCTGATGATCGCCTCGATGCGCACCAGCTCCCGGTCGTCCGGTTTGGGCAGGTTCTGCATCTGCTTGAGGCGGTTGAAGCCGGGAATCATCCCCATCAACTGCTCCAGGCTGCCCATCTTGCGGATCTGGTGGATCTGATCGCGGAAATCCTCCAGCGAGAACTGATCCTTGCTGATCTTCCTGGCGAGTTTTTCGGCCTTCTGCTTGTCGACGACCGCTTCCGCCTTCTCGATCAGGGTGAGGACGTCGCCCATGCCCAGGATCCGCGACGCCACCCGGTCGGGATGGAAGACGTCCAGGGCATCGAGGTCCTCGCCGATACCGACGAACTTGATCGGCCGGTCGGTCACCTTCTTGATGGACAGGGCCGCGCCGCCGCGGGCGTCGCCCTCCATCTTGGTGAGCACCACGCCGGAAATCGCCAGATCGCCGTTGAACTTGTCGGCGACGGTGACCGCGTCCTGGCCGGTCATCGCATCGGCGACGAAGAGGATCTCCGCGGGGTGCAGGGCGTCCTTGATCGCCTTGAGCTCGCCCATCAGGGTCTCGTCGACGTGCAGGCGGCCCGCGGTGTCGATGATCAGGGTGTCGTGCCCGGCCCGGCCCGCCTCCTGCAGCGCCGCCCGGCAGATGGCCACCGGATCCTGCGCCGCCTCGGAGGGATGCACCGGTACGCCCAAGGTGGCGCCCAGCACCTTGAGCTGCTCGATGGCCGCAGGCCGGTAGACGTCGGCGGGAACGAGGTAGGGCCGTCGCCCCCTGCCTTTCAGTCGCCTGGCGAGCTTGCCCGAGGTTGTGGTCTTGCCCGAACCCTGCAGGCCGACCATCATGATAACCACCGGCTGACTGCCGGAGAGGGCGAGGTCCGCCGCCTGGCCACCCAGCAGATCGACCAGCTCCTCGTGGACGACCTTGATCACCTGCTGCCCAGGCGACAGGCTGCCGATCACCTCGCGGCCGACCGCCTTTTCCCGCACCCGCTCGACGAAATCGCGGGCAACCTGGTAGTTGACGTCCGCCTCCAGAAGCGCCCGCCGCACTTCACGCATGGCGTCGCCGATGTTCTCCTCGGTGAGCCTGCCGTGGCCGCGCAGCTTCTTGAAAACGTCGTTCAGTCTGTCGGATAAGGTATCGAACATGCTCCCACGCCCGGGGCTTCTCTTCCGGCCAGGCACGTGCCCGCCGCGGTCAATGCATCCATCTTGCCGAAATACTGGAACAATCCAGAACAAACCATGAAAAAACGAGCGGCAGGACGCACCTTGCCCCTCTGTATTCCGATCGGAAACCGAGCAATGTACAGTGACCAGGCGGACTTGTCAAGCGGCGCGACGGCGTCAGAAAGCGACTATCCGCCCAGTTCGGCGAGGAGCTTGTCCGCCTTGGCCGGGGTGTCCACCTGGTGAACCTCCATATGTCGGTCGGCAGGAAGGATCTTTTTGACCAGGCCGGAGAGCACGTTCTTCGGGCCGATTTCCACCACCACCTCGATCTGTTCGTCGATCAGCCGTTGAACGATGTCCACCCAGCGGACCATCGAGGAGATCTGGGCGGCCATCATCCCCCGGATCACCTGCGGGTCACTCTCCGCCTCGCCGGTAACGTTGAAAAACACGGGCAATTGCGGCGAACGGAAGGGAACGGCCGCCATGAACCCGGCAAAATCGTCGATGGCGCCCGCCACCAGCGGGCTGTGCCAGGCGCCGCTCACCTTCAGCGGTATGGCCTTGGCTCCCGCGGCCGCGGCGAGCTCGCAGACCGCGGCCACCGAATCCCGCTCACCGGAAATGACCACCTGATGGTGGTTGTTGTGGTTGGCAGCGCAGACCCGGCCGGGAACCCTGGCGACAAGCTCCTCCACCGATCCGAGACCGAGCCCCACCAGTGCCGCCATCGCGCCGGGATTGCGCGCCGCCTCCCGCTCCATCAGAATGCCGCGCTCGGTGACCAGCCGGAAGAGATCGTCGAGGCCCACCACCCCGACGGCATAGAGGGCGCTGTATTCGCCCAGGGAATGACCGGCGGCGCAGACGAACTCGAAACCGCGCGCCTTGAGGTACTCCAGGGCGACGATATTGACCACGGTCACCGCCGGCTGCAGATGCAGGGTACGGGTCAGCTCCTCCATCGGCCCTTCCAGACAGAGTTTCCGAAGCGGCAGGCCGCTCATCGCCTCGGCCCGGTCGAAGACGGCGCCGGCGCCGTCACCGGCGGCGAGGAACTCGGCGGCCATGCCGATGTACTGGGAACCCTGGCCGGGGAAGAGTGCTGCGATGCGTTTCATCTGGTTTCCTGATCGGATTGATTAGTTGATCCTGTACTGCAGGACTGATATGCCATTCGCCAGGGATACAGGCCAATGGGTGATTGAGCCGTCCGTTCAGCGCGGCCGAAAGGCGCAATCAAAATCGCCATGGCCCAGCGGCCTTCGTGACGTCAGAGACGGAGGGCCTTTCTCCGTTCTTCGCGAGGAGCGCAGGGGCGAAGCGATCCAGAGCTGGGTCCACGAACCAGCATCACGCCTGGCTGGTTTCGGAAAAGAACCCCTCCGGTTACCCGCCCGGCAACGGAGTGCGCTCCCTATCGCCCGCCCTTGCCTGCCGCCTTCTCCGCCCGCTCCTGCAGGATCGTCGCCAGGAGAAACAGCCCGACGCCGACCGTGATCGCCGAGTCGGCGACGTTGAAGGCGGGCCAGTGGTGTTCGCCGATGTAGAAGTCGAGAAAGTCCACCACCGCCCCAAGCCGAATGCGGTCGATGAGGTTGCCGACCGCACCGCCGCCGATCAGCGCGATGGCAAGGCGGGTGAGAAACGATTCCCGGCCGTGGCTGCGGTAGGCCATGGCGAGTGCGGCCAGGGCGAGCATCGCCACCGCGGCCAGCACGAATGGCTGCAGCTCCGATGTGCCGTCGGCGAACATGCCGAAGGCCACCCCCCGGTTGAGCAGATGGGTGAGGCTGAACAACCCGGGAATCACCTCGACACTCTCGTAGAGGGCAAAGCGCTCAATGATCCACCACTTGCTGAGCTGGTCGAGGACGACCACCAGAAGCGCGGTCGCGCCGGTGAACAGCACGGGCATCATCCGGAGACGACCACGTCGGCACAGCGCCGGCAGATGGTCGGGTGCTCGGACACGCTGCCAATCGTCGTCGAGCGGGTCCAGCACCGTTCGCATTTGGCGCCCGGCGCCGGGGTAACGAGGATGCTGATCCCTTTCAGCTCCTCGCCGGCCATGCCGCCTTCCATGGTTTCGACCCTTTTCAGTTCGGAGACGATGGAGATCACCTGCAGGGTCTGCCAGTTGGCCCCGACGAAATCGCCCAGTTCGCCATCCACCTTGAGCGCCACCGAGGCCTCCAGGGGATGGCCGACCACCTTGTTCTGACGAGCGACCTCCAGGGCCTTGGTGATCTCGGAGCGGACGGCGAGCAGTCTCTCCCAGCGGTCGAGCAGTTCGCGGTCGACATATTCCGGATGGGCCTCGGGAAACAGGGCCAGGACGATCTCGTCGCCCTTGCCGGCGCCGGGCAGAAATTCCCAGGCCTCGGCAGCGGTGAAGCAGAGGATCGGCGCCATCAACCGCAAGAGACCGCTGGTGATGTCGAAAAGCACCGTCTGGGCGCTGCGGCGCTCGCGGCTGTCGGAGCCGCTGGTATACAGCCGATCCTTCAGGATGTCCAGGTAGAGCGCGCTCAGGGTGACGGTGCAGAACTGGTAGATGGAGTGGAAGACGACGTGGAAGTCGTACTCGTCGTAGGCCCTCTTCACCCGCGCCTGCAGGAGTTCGTACTGGGCCAGCGCCCAACGGTCGAGCTCGGTGAGCTCGGCGCCGGCCACCCGGTTCGATTCCGGCGCGAAATCGGCGAGGTTGCCCAAGAGGAAACGGACGGTGTTCCGGATCTTGCGGTAGGCGTCGGCCAATTGGCCGAGGATCGCGTTGGAGATCTTGATGTCGTCGCGGTAGTCCTCGGAGGCCACCCAGAGGCGGAGGATTTCGGCGCCGTACTTATTGACCACCTCGGCCGGGGCGATGACGTTGCCGATGGATTTCGACATCTTCTTGCCGGCGCCGTCCACCACGAAGCCGTGGGTGAGGACGTTGCGGTAGGGCGGCACGCCGCGGGTGCCCACCGAGGCGATGAGCGAACTCTGGAACCAGCCGCGGTGCTGATCGCTGCCCTCCAGGTACAGATCGGCCGGGCTCTTGAGTTCCGGCCGCGCTTCGAGCACCGCGGCATAGCTCACTCCGGAGTCGAACCAGACGTCGAGGATGTCCTCCTCCTTGCTGAACTCGCCGTTGCCGCAGGCGCGGCATTGGGGTTCCGGCCCGAGGAAATCGCTGTCCGGCCGGGCGAACCAGGCATCGGCCCCTTCCTTTTCGAAGAAGTCGACGATGCGACGGTTGATCGCCGTATCGTTGTGGACCGCGCCGCACTTCTTACAGAGGAAGACGGTGATCGGCACACCCCAGGCGCGCTGGCGGGACAGGCACCAGTCCGGCCGGCTCTCCACCATGCCGTAGATCCGGTCCATCCCCCATTTCGGCACCCAGGAGACTTCCCGGATCGCCGCCAGGGATTTTTCGCGGATACCGTTCTCGTCCATGGAGATGAACCACTGCTCGGTGGCGCGGAAGATCACCGGCCTCTTGCAGCGCCAGCAGTGGGGATAGCTGTGGCCGAGAACGTTTTTCCCGAGCAGGTGGCCGGAGGCGGCGAGATCGTCGCAGATTCGTTCGTTGGCGTCGGTGATCTTCATGCCGGCGTAGGGGCCGGCCTCGTCGGTGAACCTGCCGTCGCCATCCACCGGAGAGAGGATCGGCAGTTCGTAGCGCACCCCGCTCAGATAATCCTCGCGGCCGTGGCCGGGAGCGGTGTGAACGCAGCCGGTGCCGGCGTCCAGGGTGACGTAGGGGGCGGTGATGATCAAGGACTGCCGTTGGAGAAAGGGGTGGCGGCAATGCCTGCCGGCGAGCGCCGACGCAGGAAACCCGGCGATCTTCTCCCAGGACTCGAGCCCGGTTTCGGCGACAAAGCGCTCAACGAGGCCGTCGGCGACCACATAGACCTCGCCGCCGGCCGCAACCGCGGCGTAGGTGAAATCCGGATGCAGGGCCACCGCCAGGTTGGCGGGCAGGGTCCAGGGGGTGGTGGTCCAGATGACCAGCGACACCTTGGCCGCGCCGGGAAGAACATCGGAGATATCGTCATCCAGCGGGAACTTGACGTAAATCGACGGCGAGGCGTGGTCATGGTACTCCACCTCGGCCTCGGCCAATGCCGTCCGGCAGGAGGTGCACCAGTAGACCGGCTTTTTCGAGCGGACCACCGCGCCGGAGGAGAGGAAACGGAGAAACTCGCGGGCGATGGCCGCCTCGTAGCCGTAGTTGATGGTGAGGTACGGCTCCTGCCAGTCGCCCAGCACACCGAGGCGACGGAACTCTTCGCGCTGGGTGTCGATCCATTTGCGGGCGTATTTCCGGCATTCGGCACGGAACTCCAGCTTGGAGATGGTCTTCTTCTTCGAACCGAGTTCCTTGTCGACGTTGTGCTCGATGGGCAGGCCGTGGCAGTCCCAGCCCGGCACGTAGGGGCAGTGGTGGCCGGCCATCCGCCGCGAGCGGAGGATGATGTCCTTCAAGATCTTGTTGAAGGCGGTGCCCAGATGGATATGGCCGTTGGCATACGGCGGGCCGTCGTGGAGGATGAAGGGCGGCCGGTCACCGGTGGCGGCCTGCACCCGGGCGTAGAGGTTCTCGCTCTCCCAGGCCTTGATCACCTCGGGCTCGCGCTGCGCCAGGTTGGCCTTCATCTTGAATTCGGTATTGGGGAGATTGAGCGTCTCGCGATAGTCCATGACCAGCCTCTTCCAGGTTCAAACGACAAGAACCGGCCGTAGGCACGCCGGTTCCTTCCAGGAGCGGGCACGGCCTCGGCCGTGCCGCATGTCGGACTCTGCCGTCATCGCACATCGCGATGGCGGCACCGTGTTCTTCGATGTCGGAGCATCCCCGTCGGCGGATGGTCCTTTGCGGAGATTACCGCACAACCGTCGTTGGTTGAATAACCACGGTAACATACCAAGGGAGCGGCAAGATGCAAGGGGATTTTGCCGGGCCGGCCGGCCCAACCGCCCTCAGCGCACGGGACAGGCCCACTCCTCCTTCTCAGGCCGGGGAGCCTACTGCTGTCACCGAAAATGATCGCCTTCCCGGCGCCAGGGCGGCTGCCTCTTCCCGCAGGATGGCCGGTCGCCGCAGGCAGCGCATCCCCTCGCCGTTTTCAGCAGGTCGATCCCCAGAACGTCCCTTGCCTGTCTCATCTGACCGTTATCCCTTCATCCAGATACTTGATCAACGGATAGATGAAGAATTCGATAATCCGGCGCCTGCCCACCTTGATTTCCGTAGTGACGCTCATGCCGGTGGCAATGGAGGTGGAGGCCCCCCCCACCGGCAGTTCGGTCTGCAGCGGCGCAACGGCCACCTCGTATACCAGTCCCAGGCCCTTGTCCTCGATGCTGTCCCTGGCCACCCGCCTCACCCGGCCGGCCAGCACCCCGTATTTCTGAAAATCATAGGTATCGATCTTGATGGTGGCATCCATCCCCCGGGAGACGAAACCGATGTCCTTGTTCCGGACCAGTGCCCGAACGAGAAGGGGAGTGTCGGACGGTACCAGGGCGATGAGTTTTTCTGCCGGGCTTACCACGCCGCCGACGGTATGGATGAAAAGTTTGTTGACGAAACCCGCCACCGGGGCGATCAACTGTTGCCTGCCATTGAGATACGAGGTTTTTTCGATATCGGCCCGCAGATAGTTGAGCTTGTTGCGTCGGTCGACAATTTCCGAAAGAATTTTGTCATGCTCGTTCGCGACGATGACCTCGAGTTCGCGCTGCAGACGGCGACCGACGCTCCGCAACTCCTCGCATCTGTGTGTCTCCCCGGTCAGGCCGTACCGGTAGTTTTCAACTTCAGCCACCGCGCCGTCGTACATCTGTCGACTGACGATGTCCCGCACCGGAGCAAGCCTGGCGATTTTCTCCTCGGCGATCCGCAGCAGGGACTGCAGCCGATCCCGTTCTGCCTCCGCCTTGGCCTGCCGTTCCTCGATCTCCCGCATCTCCTCCTTTTTGGCCTGCACCTGCTGCCGCAACCGTTCCCTGGCGGATGCATAGAGCCGCCGCTGGAGCGCCACCCGGTCGGCGCCGTAACGCTCCGGCAAAGGATGAAAGGGGGTATCGTCCAACGCCGCCCGGAGCCGCAGCAGTTCGAGTTCAATGTGGTTGGCGTCTTCCCGCATGGAGTCGAGTTGCGGCTCCGTGCCGGATGGATCGATTTCCATCAACACCTGCCCCTTTGTCACCCGTTCCCCTTCCTGCACCAGAATCCTGCTCACCACGCCGGTGGTGAGCGGCTGCAGAATCTTGATCTCCCCGACAGGAATCACCTTCCCCCGGGCAGAGACCACGACGTCCACCATACCGAAACACGTCCAGCCGCCAAAGAAAACCATGGCCGTCAGGATGACCCAGAAAACCGTACGCCCCAGAGGGTTGACCGGCTCGGTCTCGATTTCGGCCAGCAACGGCCTGAATTCGTGGCTGTCGTCTCTCCGCCGGAACATATCTATGCCGGGGCCGTGCTCAACCGATGGTAATAGCCTTGCCGCCGCATCAGTCGCTCGTGGTTACCCATCTCCACGACTTCCCCCCTGTCCATGGCGATGATCAGATCACAATCCTCGATGGTGGAGAGCCGATGGGCAATGACGATGGTGGTTCGCCCTTGCCGGATCTGCTTGAGGTTTTGTCTGATGATCTTCTCCGACTGGTAATCGAGGGCCGAGGTCGCCTCGTCGAAGATCAGAATCCTGGGCTCGGTGATCAGGGCACGGGCGATGGCCAATCGCTGCTTCTGCCCGCCCGACAGAGAAGACCCTCGTTCACCGACAACGGTATCGTACCCTTCCGGCAGTTGGGCGATGAATTCATGCGCCCCGGACAGTCTGGCCGCACGGATGATGAGTTCCATGGAGGCTTCGGGCCTGGGTAGCGCGATGTTGTCACGGATGGTACCACTGAACAGATAATTCTCCTGCAATACCACCCCGATGTTGCAGCGCAGCCAGACCGGATTCATGTGGCGGATATCAACCCCATCGATGGAGATAGCGCCGTCATGGGGCAGGTAAAGCCGCTGCAGGAGCTTGGCGACGGTGGATTTGCCGCTGCCGCTGCGACCGACGATTCCCACACTCATCCCCGGCAGGATCTCGAAGCTCACCTGCCTGACGGCCGGCCGGTCATTGGGGCCGTAAGCGAAAGAAACATTGTCGAACCTGATTCTGCTTTTCAACTGTGGCAGGGAGATCGCCTTTTCCGTGGCGACCTCCACGGGGTGGTTCAGGATATCCCCCAGCCGGTCAACGGAAAGCAAGGCCTGCTGGAATTCGTTCCACAGGTTGACGAGGCGGAGCACCGGCCCGGAGAATTGACCAGCGAACATCTGAAAAGCGATGAGCTGGCCGATAGTCAGCCGATTCAACAGGACCAGCTTCACCCCGAAAAAGAGGATGGCGATGGTCATCAATTTTTGCAAACTGCCGGCCACCGCCCGAAAAACATATCCCATATTGGCGAGCCGGAAACTGGCCCGCACGTAATTTCCCAGATGCTCTTCCCATCTGCTTTGCAGCGAGCCTTCAACAGCCAGCGCCTTCACGGTCTGCACGCCGGTGACCGACTCGACCAGGTACGAATGGGAAGCGGCGGCCATCTGAAACTTCCCCTCGAGCCGCCGGCGTAACTCCGGGGTGACGATGACATAAATGGCGGCCACCATCGCCACGAATCCGAGAACGATCAGCGTCAGTCGGCCGCTGTACCGCAACATCACGGCGACAAAAACAATGGAGAAGAAAAAATCGATCAGGACAGCAACCGCTTTGTTGGTGATAAACTCCCTGATGGTGTCCAACTCGCGGACCCGGGCGGCGATGGTTCCCACTTTGCGGGCTTCGAAATAGGCGAACGGCAGGGAGAGTAGATGGCGGAACAGCTTGGCGCCCAACCGCGCGTCGAGTTTACTCGCCGTATGGACGAAAATGTAGTTGCGAGAAACGTTGAGAAGCAGTTCGAAAACGATGATACCCAGAAAAGCGATGGCCAGGACATTCAGGGTGCTCATGCTGCGGTGGACAAGCACCTTGTCCAGGATGACCTGGGTGAAAAGCGGCGTGACCAGACCGAAAAGCTGCACCACGAATGACCCCAGCAGCACCTCGCCGATGATCCGTTTGTATCGGGAGAGTTCCATCAGAAACCATTTGAAACCGAACGCGGCGGGCGCGGTAAGCAATCGATGTCTGATGACGATCCATGTACCCGTGCCGGTCTCTGCCAGTTCAGCGAACGACCTGTCGACTACCCGTTTCACCGCCGGGGAAAAAACCAGCGCTTTTTCCTCAGGCAGAAGGACTTTAACAATTACGGCATAGGTGCCGTCCTTGCCAGGCATGACGACCGGCAGCGGATATTTCGCCGTCAGCGTCGCAAGGTCCAGCTGTTTCATCTTCGCCCGAAAGCCGTATCTGCCGGCGATGCGCACGAGCTCTTCGACGGAAGGCTCCCGGCCGGCGATGCCGAACTCCCGGCCGGCGACCCGGGTGTCGAAGTCGATCCTGTTAAGGCGGGCGACGACCTCCAGGGCAAGCAAAGCGGTACTCATCGGACTCCCTCCCCCGCCATGTACTGCAGCCGCAGGCTTGCCAGGACAGACTGAACCTGTCGCACAGTCTGGGCGAGAGACTTGATCAGCATCTCCTCCTGTCGGCGAAGAAAACCGATACGGTCGATTACCTGTTGCCCCGCCAGTTTCTGGTTCATGTGTTCCTGTTCGCTGATTTCCCGGGCAAGGGTAAACCAATCGTCAGTTCCTCTCTCGTATATCCTGGTCCGGATGGTGAGCCCGGCAATTTCCCTTTCCTTGTCGGCAATCATTTTTCGTCGTTCCACCTCCAAACTGCGGCGTTGACTCCGCAGACGATCCAATTCCGCCAGGTCGCCGAACCCGTTGAACAGGTTGAGATCGACAACGATGCCGACAGTCGCATTCTGCGCCCGCATCCCCTGCAAAGCCTCGGCAGGATCCGCCGAATCCCGCCCGTACATGCGGTAGGATGAGTAGAAATGCAGGCTCGGCAACCACTGCCTCCTGGCGATCTCGTATTCCGCCTGCTTCCGATCAATTTTCAGCCCGTAGGCCCGAATCTCGGGCAGATCCCGGACCTGCACCGTGGCGGCCGCACAATCCGCTTCCGGCAAATCGGACACCGTCACCGATTCCTCGTCGTACCCTTCTCCGGTCAAAAAAGCGAGATCCTGCAAGGCCTCCGCGAATTCGAGACGATATTCAGCAAGGGCCTGCACGGCTTCGGCCACCGCGATGGCGCTGGTACCGAGTTCGACCTTGTCGGCGACGCCCGCGTCGTGCAAGCGTTCGCTCAAGCGGTATATTTCGTTGCGCTGGGCAAGTATCGTTTCCCATGTTGTCCGCTGCTTGCAGAGGACAAGATTTCGCCCATAGACCTCGACAATCTTGTCCTTGAGGTCGCGCAGGGATTGCTCCTGCCGCAATTCGGCGATGCGCATGTCCCTCTCGGCATTCCGATACCTGTGGTCGCGCCCGCCGAAATCATGGAGCAGACAGCCGGCGTACACCGAGAGGGAATTCTGATAGGTCGTCTCGCTCCCCGATAGTATGGTCTCGCCGACGGCAATCGTGCCGGTTCCGTCCCGGCGGAGATCGTCCAGATATTCGTTGGTCAGCCGCAGGGTCAGGGTCGGGAAATACGCAGCCCTGGCTTCGGCCAGTCGCGCCCTGCCGATCTCTATTTCCAGTGCGTCGAGTTGCAGTTCGTACGAGTGAGCAATGGCTTTCTCCAGCACGTCGGGAAGACGGAGGGTTTCCGCTGCTGCTCCTTGCGCCGAGGCAAGCAGCACCAGGCACAAGACGAGACGCACGAGTGATCTCCCACGCGGTTTTCCATGCCGAAATGGCTCTCCGATGGCCCCGCCGGCAGGGAACAGGCCTGGCCGGCGACCCTGGTGCGCCGTCATCGGAATTACGAAGCGTGCCAGCTGCTGGCGACGATCTGCATCAACTGGGCGTTGGCGCGGATATCGCTCACCGAATGGAGGGCGATGCCCTCGTTGACCGCATATGCCGCCATGTCCTGGACGATCTGGTTGATGTCGGCGCTGCTCAGGTAATAGCCGTCACCGGAACGGATGATGTCGATCGCGCTTGCTGGCGTATCCTGATCTTTGACGGTGATGTCGACATCGCCGCCGCAGGAGATGACCAGATCGGTGCCATCCATGAATACCGCGACATCATTCCTGGAAATCCCGGCCAGAAAAAAAAGCGTGTCGTTCCCGCCGTCGTCCCTTATCGTGTCGCTGCCGTCGCCACCAGCATAAACATAGATGTCGTCCCCGCCGCCGCCCCGCAGGGTATCGCTGCCCGCGCCACCGACGATCAGATCGTCACCGGACGAACCGGTCACCGTGTCGTTGCCGGCGCCGGTCTCGATCCGGTCGATATTCACCAGACTGGTCCCGCTCAGATCGATGGTGTCGCCGTAGCCGGTGCCCGCGATGACGTTCGTGCCTCCGCCGCCGTCGATCACCTCCACCGTGTTCTCGCCGCTGAAATTATGCACCCGGATGGTATCGTCGCCCGCGCCGCCCAATATGGTATCGACTCCGTCGCCGCCATTGAAAAGGTCGTAGCCGCCGACGGTCCCCTCGACCACGAAGGTGTCGTCCCCGGAGCCGCCCCGCAGGGTATCGCTGCCCGCGCCGCCGACGATCAGATCGTCACCGGACGAACCGGTCACCGTGTCGTTGCCGGCGCCGGTCTCGATCCGGTCGATATTCACCAGACTGGTCCCGCTCAGATCGATGGTGTCGCCGTAGCCGGTGCCCGCGATGACGTTCGTGCCTCCGCCGCCGTCGATCACCTCCACCGTGTTCTCGCCG
>JBFLZZ010000006.1:0-52740 GCA_040755255.1 Thermodesulfobacteriota bacterium | reverse complement strand
TGGTCCCGCTCAGATCGATGGTGTCGCCGTAGCCGGTGCCCGCGATGACGTTCGTGCCTCCGCCGCCGTCGATCACTTCCACCGTGTTCTCACCGCTGAAATTATGCACCCGGATGGTATCGTCGCCCGCGCCGCCCAATATGGTATCGACTCCGTCGCCGCCGTTGAAAAGGTCGTAGCCGCCGACGATCCCCTCGACCACGAAGGTGTCGTCCCCGGAGCCCCCCAGTAGCGTGTCGCTGCCGGATCCCCCGATGAGCTGATCGTTGCCATCCCCTCCGGTCAAAACATCGTTTCCGATTGTTCCCTCAATTACATTGACTACATTGGCCGGTTGGGCCATCACCGCCAGAGTTGGGTAATCCCATACCGTTCCGTCGGCAAATGTCACCTGCATATCGGGATCGAGGAACCATCCGGTCACGGTCACCTGATCCTCTGTATTCCGAATGGCAAGGATGAGATCATCGCCATCCCGGCTCAGGTGCACATCGCCACTGCATACCCCATCGGCCAACTGAATCGTATTCCCGGCGTCCTCTCCGGAATCCTCGATGCGATCCATCCCGGAACCCGGACCGAACAGATAACGATCCTCCCCTTCTCCCCCATCGAGCAAGTCGTCGCCGGGCCCGCCATCCAGCACATCCCGACCGGCGCCGCCGGAAATGTTGTCAATCCCGATGTCGCCGGCAAGGAAATCATCATCACTGCCGCCCAGAACCTTCAGCGTCTTACGCAGCATTAAATCATCGGCGGTCAATCCCGTGCCGTCAGCAAAGGAGAAAAAACCGATCTGACTGGGATAGGTGATTCGGCCCGGTTCCAGCCAGTCGAATCCACCGTACCAATCAACACATGTGATCTGATCGCCGTTATCGCCAATCGTGACCACCAGATTTGATCCGGCTTTGATCAGACTCAGACTCGTCAGATCAATCCCAGCACCGAACCGTATCGTATCTTCGCTCATCCTGACCCCATACCAGTCGTAATTCCGCACGAAATCGGCCCCGTCGCCGATATTGAAGACAAAGGTATCCGCCCCCGCACCACCATCCAAGGTGTCATTTCCCGTGCCCCCGGCCAAGATATCGTCTCCTCCCCCTCCCCACAGCAGGTCGTTGCCGCTGCCTCCGACAAAGGAAGTGCCGACCACCTGCTCACCAGACAGACCTCTAAGATCGTCGTCCCCTTCGCCACCGTCCAGCCAGCCGCTTCCGCGAAGACTGTCGTTGCCCGTGCCGCCGAAAATGCGGTCGTTGCCACCGCCGAGACCTTTCCAGTCGTTGCCGCCGCCGTCCAGGAAGTCGTCGCCGTCACCACCGAGCAGCGTCTCGTCGGCGCTGCAACCGTTCAGTTCGTCGTTGCCGGCGCCGCCGTCCATAATGCGGGTGCTGGCCGCTTCAGAACCGTAAAGTTCATCATCCCCTGGTGTGCCTCTCATCAGCCGCGCCAGCAGGTCGGCCATCGACAGCGTTTGCCCGTCGGCGAACTTCAGTTGTTCGATACCGCCGGGCGTGCCGTCGACATCGGGATGAGCCGCCAAGGTCAGGACATCGGTGTAATTCTGATCGATCTGCAGGTACAAGCAGGAACCGTCCCAGGTGGAGCCGTCCCAGGTGAGATGGAGATCGTTCGGCGTGATGCCTAGACCGAAGAGGAGCGTATCCACCTCGCCCGCATCACCGACAGTGTACATCCAGCTGCCGGGATCGATCAGATCGTCGAGCCAAGTGCCCCTGCCGTAGCCCCGAGCAAAAAAATAGGTGTCGCTGCCGGCGCCGCCATGCAGGTGATCATACCAGCCGCCGCCATCCAGCCAGTCATCGCCACCGCCACCGTAGAGGGTGTCCCCGCCCCAGTCCGCGCCGCCAAACAGGCGATCGTCCCCATCTTCGCCATACAGCGTGTCGCTGTCGGAGCCGCCATCAAGGTAATCGTTGCCGGCACCTCCGTAGAGGAAGTCATAGCCGCCACCCCCGTCGAGATAATCACCGCCCTCGTAGCCGTAGATCGTGTCGTTGCCGGCGTTGCCGACCCCGTGAACGAGGTTGTCGGCAAAGAGCTCCGTATTCGTCAGCCGAGTGCCGTCGGCGAAGGAAAAACCTTCGATAGCGTGACCGTTGTCGGAGAACCAGTCGACAAAGGTGAACTGGCTGCCGTCGCTCAGGCGGGTGATCATGTCCGCGCCCGACTTGTACAAGGTCAGACCGGATGCATCGTAGCCGACGCCAAAGGCAACCGTGTCGGTGCCGCCCGGATCTAGCTGGATAACGTCCGCACCTCCGTCCGGGTCGAGCACATAGGTATCGTTGCCGAGGCCGCCATAGAGGACATCGTTGCCCCCGCCGCCGGTCAGAATGTCGCCGTTGTCGCCGGCATAGAGAACGTCGTTGCCGCCGGTGCCGGGCGCGACAGTGATCGTGTTTTCCGCCATGGCTTCGTTCCAGATGGTCCCGTCAGCGAATTCTACCTGCTCGATCCTGGCGGAAGCGCTGTCGAACCAGCCGGAAACGGAGATGCTGTCGCCGGTTTCGCCGACCGTGAGGATCAGGTCGTGCTGATTCCGGGTCACCTGGATATCGCCTTCTCCCACATCGGCGAAGCGGACCGCGTCGGCGCCGCCGTCGGCGTCCCACACCGTATCCGTGCCGTCGCCGCGGCCGAAAACATAAGTGTCGTCGCCAGTGCCTCCGTACAGCAGGTCGTTGCCGCTGCCGCCCGTCAAGCTATCGTTGCCGTCGTCCCCGTTGAGGGTGTCCTGTCCGGCGCCGCCGGCGAGAAGATCATCGCCGCCGTTGCCGGACAGAAGGTCGTCCCCGGCCCCGCCATCGAGGATGTCCCTGCCGGCCGCGGCGGTGCCGGCGCCCTCGTCGCCAACCAGCCAGTCGTTACCGGGTCCGCCGTGGAGGGTGTCGTCACCGTCGCCGCCGAACAGGGTGTCATGATCCTCCTCGCCCATGAGGATATCGCTGCCGCTGCCGCCTCTGAGCAGGTCATTGCCCTTGCCGCCGAAAAGAGTGTCATCCCCAGCCTGTTGGGTGTCGGTCACGTCGAAATTGTTCAGGATCACCGAGGTCGCGTACCCCTTGCCGGAAAAGCGCAGCTGGAAACCAAGGGCCGCGATGTCATCCGGAACGATGGCCCCGGCATCGAGAGAACCGTCGCCATAGAGCAGGTCATTGCCGTCACCGCCGAAGAGCAGGTCATCGCCGGTCGCCCCGGTGACCACATCGTTGCCGCGGTCGCCACCAACCGTGTCGTTACCCTCGCCTCCCGCGAGAAAATCATTGTCGTCACCGCCGGAGACGTGGTCGTCGCCGTAACCGGCCGCGATGACATCCATGCCGCCATCGCCCCGCAGGATGTCGGCCGCGCCGGTCGCCCCCCACGGGTTGAGCAGGGAGGATTCCTCCGGATCGATACCCGTCCACTCGAACTCTCCGGAGATCAGATCGTTGCCGCTGCCGCCGCTGATCGTGTCCCCGCCGGCAAGACCGATCAGGCTGTCGTTGCCTGCCCCGCCATCGATTTGCAGATCGGGCGGCGGGGCGGCGCCGTTCATGCTGAATTCCTGCCACCCGAAAAACAGGGAACTCGCCTGGCCGTCGCTTATGGTGCCGCTGAACCCGTAGCGGCCCTCGTTGGAAACGATTGCGGCGGCGGTGGCGTCCGGGCCGTCGCTACCGGTCAGAATCCGTGTCGCGGGCGGCAACACAGGCGGCACTTCGACCAGGTTGACCCCGAAATCGCCCTTGCCGTAGCCACTGATGGTGCAAAAGCCGTTCAGGCCGCTCAAGGTGGCGGCGGCGATATCGTACCTGACGGTTACCCCGCTCGCCGCCTCCCGGTAGTACTCGTCGCCCTCAGCGGCGTACAGGAAATCGAACCGCATCCCGGCAATATCGCTGCCGTTGTAGAAAAGGGCGCCGCTGTGGTCGGTGTCGATGACCAGGTCGTTCTCGCCGGCGTAGTAGGTATCGTTGCCGGCGCCGCCTTCCAGAATGTCGGCATCGGAGTCGTCGCCGCCGATGAGGGTGTCGTCGCCGGTCGAGCCGACCAAGACGTCTTCACCGTCGCCGCCGTCGATCCCGGCGATATTTCGCACCGCGATTCCCGACAGATCGATCACATCGTCGCCCGTCGTGCCTTTGAGATAATTCGTTCCCGCGCCACCGTCGATCGCCTCGATGGAGTTGGTGAATGTCAGGGAATTCGCCCTGATGACGTCGTCCCCTGCCCCGCCGATTATCTTGTCATAACCGTCGCCACCTTGAAACTCATCATACGCGTTGTCATAACCGCCAACATAGAAGGCGTCGTCCCCGTCGCCGCCATGGAGAATGTCCTGGCCTCCCCCACCTTCCAGGTAGTCATTGCCACCGTTGCCGAACAGCACATCAGCCTGACTGCCTCCGGTTAAATGGTCTTCGCCGGTGCCACCCAGCATGAATGCGCGCTGTTCCGCGGCGGTGACGGTCATGGCTTGATCGCCGGCCTGGATGTACCAGTCAATGAGATTGGGCAACCGCTGGGTGATTGCTGCCCGCTCATCCTCCGGGAGGGTTGCAAGATAATTGGCAAAATATTGGTAACCCTTGACATCGTCATTCGTATAGGCAGCCGCCACATCGGTGCGGTCGAAGTGGATGCCTCCGGCAACTCTTTCGTTGTTGAACAGGGTGCCAGTAGGAGCTAGGTTGTTATCGTAATACGCCTGCATGTCGAAGGCGATGAGCGCCTTGGCGAGGTCGTTGTTCGACATGGTCAAGCCGCCGTCTTGAGCGATTTGCCACATGTCGGTGGTGAAATTGGTGATCATGCCACCGGCGGTGGTTTGGTTCTGGATGAGTCGCTCGAGGAAGTTTACATCTGTCGTGTTGGACGGGTTGGTCGTATGTGCAAACAAATTTTCGTCAAAAATCATGCCCAGCAGGTCGGTGAGTTTTGTTGTGACCTCGTTCAAGGTTTGGCCATTGGTCGCAGTCTGCTGGCTCTCCATAAAGGCGGCGAGCAGGGCCATGGAGTGAAGCTGGGTGCCCGAGATCTCGGTTTCACCATGGGTGAGAAGATTGGCTGACGGCGTCGCTCCGATGAAGTCGACTTTGGCAACCGGAAAAATATCGGAAAGGAATTCGCCGTCCACCCGGGTGTTGGTGACATCTTGCTCACGCTCTTGCAGCACATCAAGGGACCCTTGATGTATTGCATCAACATACTCTTCCAAAGGATGAAGGAGGCTTTGATCGATTTGAGCATTGTCCTGAAGAACGGAGAGCAGAAAGGCACAAGGATCAAGATCAGGGCTTAACGGATCATGATATGCAGCGGTCAAACGAAACGGAGCCTGATCAAATGTCACCGCATCTTCATCGAAAAAAACCGCGATCAACGATGCCAGCCCCCCTCCCAAGGAATGGCCGGTCAGTGTAATTTTGGCGTCCGGGTTGACCGCTTTGACTTGCATATAATATTCCGCCGCTTGCTTGAGCTGCTCGGTATATTGGCCGCCGCCCAACGTAATGTCGGCCGAAATGTCGCCGGCAATGTCTTTTTCGTAGGTACCGGCAAAAGAGATGACGATTTCGTTAGGGTAGCTGGTATTTCTGAAGGAAACTGCCTCAAAGCCGC
Source organism: Thermodesulfobacteriota bacterium (assembly GCA_040755255.1). Lineage (GTDB taxonomy): Bacteria > Desulfobacterota > Desulfobulbia > Desulfobulbales > S012-135 > JBFLZZ01. The sequence goes on along the minus strand of JBFLZZ010000006.1, from coordinate 47,106 downwards.
TATCATCTTTTTGGTCGTGGCCAATTATTGTCCACCCATTGGGAGTGGGGAACGAGTTAATTTCATCACGGGTCGACTGATATGCCCGACCTGCCATTAAAGCAAATTCAAGGTTGGTTGCCATAATCATTTCTCCTTGCGGATTTTATTGAAAAGTCTGTCGCACGGGCATTGTTGCACATCAATTTTTTTCAATCTGCATACATTCAAGCACTGCTCATAGGTAGGCTGAGAAGTAAACCACTCAATTCCTAACCATCCACCTTTAACGCGAATCATTTCCGAGCAAGAAATCTTCTCCTCAGCAAGCGGCTCCCGGATGATGGTTCTGTATTCTGGTTGCTTGTAACCAGAAATTATTTTTTTAATCGTCTCCGCTGTCATGAAACGGCTGGCGGATTTCTCCACCGCAATGTCTGGTGCCGAAAAAATCAGGTTGGGCGTTTTAATCTCAGCCGGCAATCCCGATAGTTGGATGCGCTGCCACGTTTTGCCTTCGTATTTGAAGATAACGTATGGTGGATTTGGCCTACCCCATTTGTTGTACGACAGGCAGCCCATCGGCTTCACCACCAGATACGCTACACAACCTTCAACATCAAACAGCATTGGCAGAAAATTTGCCATGCCAATGTCTTGACTAAATTTGTCTTCCCATTTTACTTTCTGGCCTGTTCCAGGCATTCTGAAAACTAAACTCTGATATTTGTAAGGAGATTGTTGTCCGATCTCGTGCCTACCGCCACGTTTTACCGTTCGCTCCACGATGATCTTGCTGTGATCATGCAGCAAAACCTCCTCTTTCCAGCTTGTTCCTCCAAATCCTAAAAATCCGCATGCGGATATGGCTGATCCCACCAAGAAAAAGACAATTAAAAATAACCCCAGCGTTCTTTTCATATATTTCATGCCGCTTGCCTCCATGCCCAATCGTTGCCGCTGCCGCCGCTGATCGTATCGCCGCCGGCAAGACCGATCAGGCTGTCGTTGTCCGCCCCGCCGTCGATTTGCAGATCGGGCGGCGGGGCGGCGCCGTTCATGCTGAATTCCTGCCACCCGGAAAGCACGGAGCTTGCCTGGCCGCCGCTGATGGTGCCGCTGAACCCGTAGCGGCCTTCACTGGAAACGATTGCGGCGGCGGTGGCGTCCGGGCCGTCGCTACCGGCCAGAATCCGTGCTGCGGGCGGCAGCACAGGCGGAGCCTTGGCCAGGTTGACCCCGAAATCGCCCTTGCCGTAGCCACTGATGGTGCAAAAGCCGTTCAGGCCGCTCAAGGTAGCGGTGGCGATATCGTACCTGACGGTTACCCCGCTCGCCGCCTCTAGGCAGTACTCGTCGCCCTCAGTGGCGTACAGGAAATCGAACCGCATCCCGGCAATATCGCTGCCGTTGTAGAAGATGGTGCCGCTGTGATCGGTGTCGATGACCAGGTCGTTCTCGCCGGCGTAGTAGGTATCGTTGCCGGCGCCGCCTTCCAGAATGTCGGCTTCGCTGTCGTCGCCGCCGATGAGGGTGTCGTCGCCAACCGAGCCAACCAGCGTGTCCGCGCCTTTCCCGCCGTCGAGGATGTCCTGCCCCTCGCCGCCTTCCAGGTAGTCGTCGCCGTCATGGCCGGCCAGTTCATCGTCGCCGGCCATGCCGTAGAGATGGTCTTCTCCGGCGGCGCCGGCAAGGGCATCGACCGTCCCGCTACCAAAGGCGATGTGATGGATGTCCGTACCGTTGCCATCCACGGTCAGAGTGAGTCCCCGCGCCCCATCGGTGTACTTCCAGTCGTCCGTGGTGCCCCGGCTGTCCCACTCCTCGCCGTAGGACTTGTCGCCGGCGAGCAGGTCGTTGTCATCCTTGGCCCCGCTGTCGAACCGCAGCTTCCAGAAAAGCATGGCGGCGCGGTCCTCAAGGTAACGGTTGGTAAGCACATCGGCATCGAGGTGGCCGTCACCATTGTGGCCGGCGTAGAGGCCACCGTTGCCGGTGACGGCAAAGGGGAGCAGTTGTTCAAGCGCATAGCGGCAGCCGATATCGGCTTGCGCAAGGGCAACGAGTTGCTCGTTTCCCAGCCCGGCCAGGGAAACCACCGTACCCTGGTTCGAGCCGATCACGCCCCGCAGGTCGTACAGATGGGTGTAGAGGGCGTCGCGGCTCGTTTCGCCGGCAGGATAGTCCCTGCCGTAAAGCGCCCCCAGCATCGACAGCGCCGTTTCCAGGGTGGGAGCGTTTTCGTTGGCGGCGGCATTGAGAATGGCGCTCACCGTCTCCACGCTCACCGACGGATCGACCCGGGCGAAGAGGTCGTAGACGGCGAGGAAGTCGGTCAAATGTTTGATGCTATGGTTTCCGAAAAGGTCAGGAGTTTGATTCTCGATGGCAATCGCAACAGGAGCGCCCCAATCAAGACCCAGTCCGGCGGTGAGGGAAGGGCCGGCTTCAGCGATCAGGTTAGAAACCTTGGCCAGATCAAGCGTGGCTCCGTTTCCAAACCTGCCAAGAGTCGAAGGCCGGCGGACAGCCCGCCGATCCCGGGGGCGTTGTACAGGTATGCATGGCTGATCTCGCCCGGATAATCCACCAACAGTGCCCCGGCCAGAAAACCCCCAAGGGAGTGGCCGCTGATCGTGAATCCCGCGGTCAGCGTACCGTCGGAAAGCCATGCACCGACCTGGCCCTTGAGCGCCGCATACTGGGCTTGGCGCTCGGGAGTGCCGAGCACCGCAATGTCGACAAAATCCGTGACGATATCACTGAGGTCGTTGGTGCCGCGAATCGCCAGATAGCGTTTCCCCTCGGCAACGCTCTCGAAGACCGTGGCCGATACCCCGGTGGGGTTCGCCACAACATGCTCTTGGCCGAACTCGTCAATGAAGGTCTCTTCCACCTTGCCGTCGTACTGGCCGATGACTCGCCAGTTTTCTGAGAAGACTCGGGATTGGGCATCCGACATTCCCACCCTCTTGAGATCAAGAATGTCTGGCACAGGAGATGTCAATGTTGAGTATGCAGCAAGAGCCAGCTCCGATTGCATGAAAAGTTGATTGATCGTTGCCATGACCACTCCTTATTTCTTGATGGTGAATATTTCTCGGATCAAAGATGCATCGCCAGCAGCCTGAGGACAGCCGAATGACGATTCCTGCCACGGGCCGGGCAAATCCCCCCCCAGACGCGAATAACTTACGGCCACTCCAAGTAAACTGCCGTCTATACTTCTGTATAATTGATACTGTTCTCGCCATATCTTCGGGTTGTCGTCACGAATGACTATTGTCTCGCTCTTTAACAGATAATCGTTTCCAAGAGCCCTCTCCCGCTGGGTTGGACGATAAAAGTTAACCATCCCCCATTTATCAAACATCTCCGCCGGCAACTCCACCGTCTCATACACTCTGACCCCACCGTCCTTGGCGCACAACTCCCTCACCCTGGCATCCCAGTACAGCTTCTTTCCCCCTGCCTCCCAGAACGATCCGCCGAACCAGAGCGCGCCGATGACAGCCACCAGCATCAATCGTGTAGGACGATTCGCAAACGATGCGTCCAGAAATCGCCGCCCGGTTTTCCACAACAGCCGAGTCAGCCACAGCCAGATCGCGATCACCCCCAACAGATAAATTCCGCTCATGTCACCACCCTCCAGCGATTGACTTCGACACTTGACCTACGGCAAAACTCCTCCCGCCGCCGTCCTTCTTGATTCACGCAGATGCGCAAAAGAGCCGGCTCCATGCCACCGTGTGGCACTCGTCATCATTAGCCCATTTCAACACGGATTTCTATTGGCGAAGCGTTCATTTTTCCTAAACGAAACGCTTAGATAGGCATAAGCGGCATCTAAACGCTGCCAAAAACCGGCAGGGCACGCAGGTGTCGGGATGGTATGGCGGCGCGAGGCTTGGAGGTAGAAGAAGGCGGGGTGCATCCCTGCGTTCCCATCGGCCGGGGCCTGTTCCTCGTCGCCGACGACGAGGCCGGTTTCCTGCCGGAACTGCTGGATCGACGGGTCGAGGAAAAGGTCGGCCTGCGGGATCGGTTCGTCAAACCGGCACCATGGAATGGCTGATGCCGGCTTCTGACGGTTAGGTGCTGATGGATCAGGCGGGGATATTCAGGCTCCGGCCACCGTGGCCTTCATCGCTGGTGAACCCATCCCGTTCGTGTTGCACCTGCCGGTCTGACGGCGACGGCGGCGACCGCCGCGGCAGCCCCTGCTGAAACGCTTCTCACCCTTTGACAAGCCGGCGCAAAGAACGTACCTTGCGGAAAAAAGCAATCCCGGGATGGTGCAGCAACCGGCCCGTTCCGGCCGGATTGGCACACGAAACGCTAGCGTACGGAGGGAAACCCCATCATGCCCAAGATAATCGCCATGGCCGGCAAGGGCGGCACCGGCAAGACCACCACCACCGCCCTGCTGCTCGCCTACATGCTGGAGAAGAAGATGACGCCGGTGCTGGCGGTGGATGCCGACTCCAACGCCAACCTCAACGAACTCCTCGGGCTGCACGTGGATCTCACCATCGGCAAAATCCGCAAGGACCTCAAGGGCGATATGCCGCCCAACATGACCCGCGACCAGTTCATGGAGATGAAGGTACACCAGGCCCTGGTGGAGGAATCGGGCTTCGACCTGCTGGTGATGGGCCAGCCCGACGGTCCGGGCTGCTACTGCGCCGCCAACCAGCACCTGGCGATGACCATGGATCATCTCGCCGGCAACTACCCCTACATCCTGGTGGACAACGAGGCGGGAATGGAGCATCTGAGCCGGATGAACCTCCGCTCCATCGACCACCTGCTGGTGATCTCCGACCCGTCGGCGCGCGGCATCCTCACCGCCCGGAGGATCGCCGAGCTGACCGGGCCGCTCGCCATCGAGATCAAGCACCGCCACCTCATCGTCAACCGGGCGCCGCAGCCGGTGCCGGCGGAACTCTCCGCCAAGGTCGCCGAGGCGGAAGCCGAAAGCGGCCTGCCGCTCGCCGGCTTCATCCCGGCCTCGACCGAACTGGTGAACATGGAACTGGCCGGCACCTCGTACCTCAAGCTCTCGCCGGCCATCGCTGCGGTGGCCGCCGCATGGTCCACCTTCGACCGCATCTTCGCCGGCTGACGCCCCACTCGCCCCGGCCCCTTTTCCCCGAAAAAAAACAGGCCCGTCCGGCAACGCCGGCGGGCCTGTTTTTCTTGGCGCGGAAGCCGCTTACCGCTTGATGTTGATCAGGTCGTTGAGCATCTCGTCAGTGGTGGTGATGATCTTGGAATTGGCCTGGAAACCGCGCTGGACGGTGATCAGCTTGACGAACTCGGTACCCAGGTCGACGTTGGACTGTTCCAGCGAGTTGGGGGCGATGGAACCGAGGCCGTTGGTCTTGGGGGCGCCGGTGATCGGCGCGCCGGATTCGGTGGTCTCGGTGTAGATATTGCCGCCCTGCTTGCGCAGCCCCTGGACGCTGTTGAAGGTCGCCAGGGCCACCTGCGCCTTCTTGAGCACCTGGCCGTTGGAGTAATGGCCGGTGATGATGCCGTCGGTATCCGAGGAAACCGACTGGAGGAAGCCGGAGGCGAACCCATCCTGATCCTGGAAGATGGTGGTCGACGGGGAGGCGTACTGGGAGGAGGAAAGCGCCTCCTTGGCGAAAATGGAGCTTACCCGGTCGCCCTGCTGGCTGCCGTCCTCGGTGGACAGGTCGCCGACAATGGTGGCAAAGGGGGTGCTGTAACCGAAAACGTCGGCATGGAAGGCGTTGGCGTAGGTGACGCCGACGCTGGAAATCCCCAGGGTGCTGGTGTAGGAGGAATCGTCCGCCCGGCGGTCGACCAGACGCAGCCGGCCGTTGGGATCGATGCTCGCGTCGGCGTCGAACAGGTTTTCGAGATGGTCGAGCAGCCCCTGCACCGTGTTGGCGGAACGGATGGTGTAGGAGTTGCCGGCGGTGGTCGCATCGATGGTGGTGCCGTCGCCCTTGAGACCGGTGAAGACCAGGATGTCGCCGTCCTGGACCTGGACGCCGTTCTCGTCGAACACGCTGCTCCACAGGGTCGAGGCGGTTATCGCCGGCACGGTGCCGCTGTTGGTGGACAACCCCCGCAGGGTGGAGTCGATCTGCCGCTTCGAGGTGGTGACGTTGATCTGCCCTTCGTAGTAGTCCTGAGCGGCGAAGGAGACACCGCCGACCCCCTCCACCCCGAAGATCTCCGCCCCCGAGGAATTGGCGGTCATGGCGATGTTGCCGGCGCCGGTGTTGTCGATGAGGTTGAAGGTGCCGTCGGCGCCGAGGCGGACGGTGACGTTGGGATCGACGGCACCGTCGACGGTGCCGTCGGCGAAGAGATCGGACAGGTAGTCGAGCAGGGTCTGCACCGTGTCGGCGCCGGCCACCGTGTAGGTGGACCCCGGTCCGGCAACGATGGCGGTACCGTCCACCGCGGTGCCGGAAAAGGTGAAGGTGGTGCCGGCGGTCACCTGCACCCCGGCCTGGTCGTATACCGAGGTGAGCGCTTTGGTCGCGTCCTTGACCGGGTCGGCGTTGGCCAGGTTGCTGTTCATCAGCACGCCGGTGGTGGTGAGAAAGCCGCCGATGACCGTGTTGTCGCCGCCAAAGGGTTTGGCGCCGTCCACCGACACGGTGGCGAAACGGGTAATGGTCAGGCCGGAATCGCCGCCGGTGTCGTCGGTGAGCCGGATGCGGCCCTTGGCGTCGATGGAGGCGTTGGCGCCGAAATGGGAGCCCAGCTTGTTGAGGAAATCGGAAATCTTGCTGGTGGCGTCGATGTCGTAGACGAAGCGGTTCAGACGGTGGCCGTTGTGATCGAAGCCCTCGACGATGAAGGTATCGCCGCTCTGGAGCTGATTGCCGCCCGAGTCGAAGACACTGCCCCACAGAGTTTCCTTGGTGACGAAGGTGCCGGTGGTGGTGGAATCGAGGCCGCCGGCGTCGCTGACCACTATCTGCTTCTGCAGACTCGACTGGCCGCCATACTTGGCGCCGAAATTCAGGTCGATCATCTGGTTGCCCAGGTTGGGGTCGTTGGCATCGAGATTGCCGGTGAAGTTCACCGAGAACTGATAGTAACTCTCGCCGGTGGACAGGGTCTTGCGATTGGTGTTCTGCGCCGGATCCACCTTGCCGTCCGGCGGCACGTCCCAGGCCATGATCTGATCGATGTCGCCGCTGGTGCTGAACCGGATCGTCCCGTAGAGCAGGGCGCCGGCGCCCTTGTGGTTTTCATAGTTGTAGGTGATGTCCGGGGCATACACCGTCTGCTGCTCGGCGGTGAGGTTACGCTTGTCCTCGGCCGGATCGCAGGTCACCAGAAATTCCCAGACGTTCTCCTGGGTGGTGGTGTCGAAATAGACGGTAATGTCATGGCTCGCCCCCTTGGCATCGTAGACCTTGACCGCGGTGGTGTAGCCGTACTCGTTGGGGGCGATGGGGTTGGTGGGGGTGGGAGAGGCGGCGTTGGTGCCGTCCCAGGCATCGAACAAGCGGGTTTCGTTCTCCTCCTGGGCGGTATCGGAATTGAGGTTGAAGATCACCTCCATGTTGGTGGTCTCCACCGGCGGCGTGCTCTTGCCGATGGTGATGTCGCCGATGGTTCCCTGCCGCTCGCCGGTGGTCTGGTCGATCTGCCAGCCCTGTACGCGGTAGCCCACCGGGCTCACCAGATTGCCCTGCTGGTCGAAACGGAATTCGCCGGCGCGGGTGTAGAGGTTGGCCTCGGCGGTATCGGGAGCGCGCAGGATGAAAAAGCCCTGGCCGCCGATGGCCATGTCGGTGGCCGAGGACGAACTTTCGAAGGATCCCTGGGCGAACAGTCCCTCGACGGTGGACAGGGTAACGCCACGTCCCACCTGGGCACTGCCGGCGGCGGTGGAAACCGACTGGGCGAGCACGTCCTCGAAGGAACTGCGGCTTGCCTTGAAGGCCAGGGTGTTGAGGTTGGCGACGTTGTCGCCCAACACGCTCATCGCCTCGCCCATGGTGCTCAGACCGCTGATGCTGGAATACAGTGAACTCGAAATCGCCATCTCTGCCTCCTCCCGGGGACCTCGCCCCCGTGTCCTTGGAATCTGGAATACCGTGGTAGTGTGCTACTGCTGTTTGGTGCGGACGACGCTCACCACGTCCGCCGCGGTTATCGGCACCATGCCCTCGATGGTGAGTTCTGCGGTGCCGTCGTTGAACGCCAGACCGGTGACCGTGCCGGTGGTCCGGGTGGTGACCTTCACCGGGTCGCCGAGCACCGACATGGCTTCCACCTTGTAGATGTAGCTGCCGTCGGCCACGGTTCTGCCGGCCAGGTCCTTGCCGTCCCATTCAAAAGGATGGGCCCCGGCGTTGAGACTTTTCAGGGTTACCTTGTCGAGCAGGTGCCCCGTAGCGTCGTAAATCGAGACATCACAGGTTTCAGCGGGCAGATCGAGTTCGAATTCGGTGGCACCCGCCTGCCCGTCCTTGACGAAGAGGGCGTCGCCGCTGGCGACCACCTCGCTGTTCAACAGGTTGAGCAACTGCATGTTGTTCTGCGACATCTGATAGTCGAGCAGTTTTTCCATGTTGCCGCTCATCTTCAGGGTCGCCTCCAGACTGCTGAACTGGGCGAGCTGGGAAGCGACCTGGTAGCTGTCCATGGGTTTGAATGGATCCTGGTACTGGAGCTGAGTGATGAAGAGCTTCATGAAATCGTCCCGTTCCAGCTCCTTCTTGCCCACCGGCGGGTTGGCCGAGGGCGGGGTGTAGGTCGGGATGCCGCTGCTGGTCTGTGCCACTGCCATGATGTTCACCTAAACGATCAGGTTGATCGCGCCCGCCGTGGCCGCATCCAGGTTGCGCAGGTACATCGGCTCCTCGCCGGCCCGGATCGGTCCGCTCCCGCCGGATTTTCCTCCATCCCGCAGCGAGGCCAACATCTGCCGCCAGCGCGAGCCCTCGTCCTGTTGCTGCTGGCCGACGGAGACGAAGCATTGCCCCAGGGTGAAGCCGCGCTGGGCGAGATTGTCCTGAAACTGCTGCATGTGGGCCTGCAATGCCTCCTTCACCCGGTTGTTGTCCAGGGAAAAGGCCAGGCTGAGCTGATCGTTGCGCAGCAGCAGATCCACTTTGACCTCGCCCAGTTCCGGCGGGTACAGTTTCAGCACCAGGTGCTGTTCCCCCTTCTCCAGCCCGCGCATCACCCCCTGCTGCAGCTGGTCGAAGACAAGCGTGTGCATCGGCTGGTGCGGATGCGGGGTCGGGCGGGCGGTCCCCTCGCCGCCGGTCACCGGCGGCGTGCTGCCCTGGGGGGGCTGGGGCGGGGGAGCGGGCATCTCGATCCTGCCGTCGACGTCGGCGGCCATCAGCCGATCCATCAGCCCCGGCGCCTCCCTGTCGATGATCTTAAGCAGCTGATCCTGCACCGGCCCGTCGCCTTCCAGATCCTCCATCCATACCGGCAGCTCTTCCACATAGCGGGCGAAAAGGCCGTCGCCCGCCTCGGCGGTGACCGTCGCCAGATCGACCAGGGTATTGAGCTGATCGTACATCTCGGTCATGCTCTTCTGGAGCAGCGGGGTCCATTCCTGTCTGCCGCCGCCGGCAATCCCCGCATCCTTCAGAATGGCCCCCAGTTCGCGGAGAAAACCGGGAAGGTCCACCTGGGGTTGGGAGGCTTTGATGTCACCGATTCCCTTTTCCAGGAATCCGGTCAACTGGCCGAAACTGAACGGCTGGCTCTCCGGGATCGGCAGCGGCTGGCCGGGAAGGTCCACCGGCATCGGGACGGCACGGACAAAAACCTCCTTCAAGCTGGGCGAGCCGCCGGCGGCGGCCATCATCTGCCAGAGCTGCTCGGCGTCCCAATCGGAAAGGTCGGCGGGTCCGAGTCCGGCCGGAGGTGGCGTCAGCTGCTCGATGGCGCCGAGAAGCGCCTCCAGGTCGAGCCGATCATCGCCGGTCACCGCCTTTGCGGTGACCCGCGCCACCTGCTCGCCGTCGAAGCCCATCTGCACCAGCAGACTCTGGACGAGAGGCAGGTCGGTCTCCAGGGTGGTCAGCGGCCGAACGCTGGCAATCTCTTCCAGGTGGCGCTGCAACTGGCCGAAAAATTCGGGAAAGCCGGCCGTCTCGTTGTCGACGAACAACTGCCGGAGGGCGGCGAGCTGCCGTTCGTCCATCCCGAGCGCCTGGGCAAGTTTCGCCAGATGGTCCTCCGCCGGCAGGGGAAGCACCCATTGGCCGCCCTTTTCGTCTCCGTCCCTGGCCACGCCTTGAAGAACGGCCAGAAACTGTGCCAGAAGTTCGGCAACACCGTCGCTTTCCGCCATCGCCTCATCGAGCAGATCCACGCCCGGAGGCGGAAGGGGAGCGGTGGCGGGAGGAATCGCACCAAACAGGTTCTCTCCCCTGTCGCCGAGCTTGCTCCTCATGACGCTGGCAAAAAGCCCGGGCTCCCCTTGGCCGGCACTCCCCGGCACCATCGGCACGGCCTCGCCTGCCTGGGGGAACAGATTCTGGATGGAGAGTAAGGTATTCACGGTCGGTTTCCTCCTTGCGAATGGGTGCTGCCTGTCAGCATGGCAATCGCCGTGCCAGGAAAACCGACGCAGGAATAAACGGATAACATAGCGAAATTAAATGATTAATCAAAATGATCCAACACTGGTCGCGGAAGGAAGAAGAAAAGGCGGCAATTTTTGCCGAAGGGAGAAAGAAGAAATTACCCCTGCAGAAAAACCGGGGCAGGAAGGAAACAGGGGATGGCCCCCGAATGAACAGAGGCAGGCAGGGAGGAATGGAGAGACGGGGAGATTACTGCAGGAGGCCGAGCAGACCGCTCACCCGAACCGCTTTGTCGGGGTCGAGTTTGACGATGATCTTGGCGACGAGATCGGCCTTCATCGCCCGCAGCACCCTGGCGACCTTGTCGTCTTCCATCTTGTCGAGAAGGGGTGCCAGCTTGGAGGGGCTCATCGCCGAGTACACCTTGACCAGGTTGGCGAATTCCCGGTCACGAACGTTGAGGGATTCGATGTAGGCGATCTTGCCCTCCACGTCCTTCTGTATCTCTGCCAGCCGGGCGAGTTGTTCGGTGACGTCCTTCTGCAGCCGTTCGAGTTCGGCCTTTTCTTCGGCCAGCCGTTTCTCCGCCGCGGCCACCGCATCCTCCCTGGCCTTCAGGGAGGCGGCCTGCTCGACCAGTTCACCGCTGTTGAGCATTTCCACCGCCGGGGCGGCAAGCGGCCAGGACCCTATCCAGCAGAAGAGGAGCAACCCGACGAGACGGCCTCGTCCGGAAGCGGCCGGGGGAGCGGTCATGTTTCTCCTCCAAAGCCGTTCAGACTTTCTCCGCGGCCGAAGCGGAGCACCGCCTGTTCGTCGCCGGCGGCGAACTCCCTGCGTTGCTCCTCCCCACGGTATCGGTCGAAATCCTGTTGCCGCAGCCGATCCATGATCTTCCGCTCCTGCCGCCGGGCGAGCAGCTCGCGGCGGGCCTCCTCCACCGTGCGCTTCTGGGCCTCGATGGTGCGCCGCTGCCTCTCACTGTCCCCGTCGATGGTCGCTATCGTCTCCAGATACAGGGAAAAGACCGCGCTGTCGAAGGGTTGGCGTTTGCGCCGCTCGAAATCGGCGACCACCGACCGGCGGCGTTCCCCCAGTTCCTCGAGGCGCGCGATCTGATCGAGCAGCAGCCGTTGTTCACGGCCGAGGCGAAGCTGGGCCTGCTCCTCGAGATTTTGCCGGTAGTTGAGCAGCACCTGCAGTTTGAAGCGATAGGCCATTTTCCCTCCTCAACCCTCAGGAAAAGAGGCCGGCCAAGGCCGACCTGCTGCTCTGGAAATCCGCCCGCTGTTCGATGTCCTGTTGCAGGAAGACGTTCAGCCGGTCGATCATGGAAATGGCGAAGTCGATCTTCTTGTTGGACCCCTTGGCGTAGGCGCCGATGTTGATCAGGTCCTCGCTGCGGCGGTATTCGGCCAGCACCTCGAGGAAACGGCGGCTGAACTGCAACTGTTGCTTCTCGACGACGTCGGGCATGCAGCGGCTGATGGAACCGAGAATCTCGATGGCCGGATAGTGGCCGCGGCTGGCGAGATCGCGGCTCAATAGGATGTGGCCGTCGACGATGGACCTGACCGCGTCGGCGATGGGCTCGTTGAAATCATCGCCCTCGACAAGGACGGTGTAGATGCCGGTGATGCTGCCGGAATCCCGGCAGGCGCCGGCGCGTTCCAGCAGCCGCGGCAGCTGGGAAAAGACCGAGGGGGTGTAGCCGCGCGAGGTGGGCGGTTCGCCGATGGCGAGGCCGACCTCGCGGCTGGCCATGGCATAGCGGGTCACCGAGTCCATCATCAGAATGACATCCCGCCTCTGGTCGCGGAAATACTCGGCGATGGCCATGGCGAGATAGGCGCCGCGCATCCGCACCAGGGGCGGCTGATCGGAAGTGGCGACCACCACCACCGAACGGGCAAGCCCTTCCGGGCCGAGATCGCGTTCGATGAAGTCCCGGAGTTCACGGCCGCGCTCGCCGATCAGCGCGATGACGCTGACATCGGCGGCGGTATGACGGGCGATCATGCCGAGCAAGGTGCTCTTGCCCACCCCGGAGCCGGCGAGGATGCCGATGCGCTGGCCCTTGCCCAGGGTGAGCAGGCCGTTGATCGCCCGCACTCCGACATCCACCGGTTGCAGGATCCTCTCCCGGGTCATGGGGTTGAGCGGTTCGGCATAAAGGGGGTAGAGGGCGGCATGGTCCAATGGTCCCTTGCCGTCCATGGGCCGGCCGTGCCCGTCGAGCACCCGGCCGAGCAGGCCGTTGCCCACCGGCACCGCCGCCTGCTGTTCCACCAGGCTGATGCTGCTGCCCGGTTCGATGCCGCGCATTTCGCCGAGCGGCATCAGCAGTACCCGGTCGCGGCGGAAACCGACCACCTCGGCCGGGACCTTGACGCTGCCCCGGTGGGCGTCGATGGCGCACAGCGATCCCACCGGCAGTGCCGGGCCGTTGCCTTCCACCACCATGCCGATGATCTGATTGACCCGACCGCGGGGGATGACCGGCGCCACCTGCCGCACGGCGTTGACCACCCGGGCGGAGTTCACTGGCCACCTTCCCCGTCCCGACTGCCGTCGTCGGCCAGGGCGGCGAGAAAGGACTGGCGCAACGCCGCGGACAGCCGCTCCCGGAAAGCGTCGATGGAGGCGTCGATATCGCCGAAATCGGAAGAAAGCTGACAGCCGCCGGCACTGACCCCGGGGTCTTCCACCAGATCGAGCTGCTCCCTGCCGCCGAACAGGTCAGGATCGGCCAGGGCCGCATCCTTCAGCCGCTGGAAATCGTCGGGATGCAGCCGCACCCGGACCATTGCCTGCTCACTGACAAAGGCGAGGGCCGCCTCCAGACAGGCGCGGATCACCCGCGGATTGGCGGAAACTTCGTGATGTACCAGTTGATCGACCATCGCCTCGATCACCTGCAGCAGGTCGGCGGCGTAACGCTGGCCGATCTCACCGCGCTGGCGGATCAGACTCTCGACAAGGGGCTCCAGATCGCGCAGCCGCTGGAGATAGCGTTCCCGCCCCTCGGCCTCGCCCTTCTGCAAACCCTCCTGGTAGCCTCTCGTCCGGGCCTCGGTCTCGATGGCGGCCGCCCTGGCCTCTGCCTCGGCCAGGGTCCGCTCGGCCTCTTTTTTTGCCGCGGCGAGCATCTCCCGGGCCTGCCGGTCGGGATCGATACCCTTGTGGCTGTCCCGCTGGACGAGCAGCAGGGACATGGGCACGAAACCGCCGCCCTCCGGTCTGCTGCGTTCAGCCATGACATTCCATTCCGTGGATGGGCATGATGTTCCGCATCAGACGAATTCGTCCTCGCCGCCGCCGCCGGCCATGAGCTGGATCTTGCCCTCCTGCTCCAGCCTTTTGGCGATCTTGATGATGGACTGCTGGGCCCCTTCCACGTCCTTGACCCGCACCGGCCCCATGATCTCCATGTCTTCCTTGAGCATTTCCACCGCCCGCGAACTCATGTTCTTGAAAATCTTGCTCTTCAGGTCCTCGGAGGCGGTACGCAGGGCGAGCTTGAGATCGTCGGTGCTGACTTCCTTCAGGATGGCCATGATACCGCGGTCGTCGACGTTGAGCAGATCCTCGAAGACAAACATCAGCCGGCGGATCTCCTCGGCCAGTTCCTCCCGCTGTTCCTCGATCCGTTCGAGAATGGAGGCCTCGAGACCACGGTCGGCGTTGTTCAACAGTTCCGCCACGGTTTCCACCCCGCCCAGCCGCTGCCCCTCCATGGATTCCACCGAAATCAGCTCCTCCTGCAGCACCCGGTCGATGTCGACGAGGATCTCGGGGCTCACCTTGTCCAGCTCCGCCATCCGCATCACCACCTCGATCTGCAGCTCCTCCTTCAGTTCCGAGAGGATCTGGGCGGACTGGGTCGGCTCCAGCACCGACAGGACCAGGGCGACGGTCTGGGGATGTTCGTTGCGGAGAAAGTTGGTCAGGGTCTTGGGATCGAGCTTGCGCGCCTGCTGAAACAGGGTGAGGCGCCAGTCGGAACGGATCTCGTCCAGGATCTCGTTGGCCTTGTCGCCGGAGAGCGCCTTCTTCAGGGCGGTCTCCAGCATGTCGTCGCCGGAAAGGTAGATCTCGTCGCCGCCTTCGTCGGAACGGAATTCGGAGAGCAGCGCCTTGATGTCCTCCTTTTCGACATGGTCGATCTTGGACATCTGGCGACCGACCATCTTGATCTCGTCCTCGGCCAGCCGCTTGAACACCTGGGCGGTAAAATCGTCGCCCAGGGTGAGCAGAAAAATGGCCGCCTTTTCCGGTCCGGTGAGATTGGCCCCCGCGCCATCCTTTCTCGTATCCTTCTTCACGCTGCCCCACCGTTCCCTTTCAGCATCCCTCGCGCCGCCAGCGGCCACACCCACAGCGACAGTATATCACAAAACCGCAGTCCTGGAGGTGCATCGCCCCAGGGTTCCCCTCGCCGGCGAGGATCACATCTCCTCGCGCAACCAGCGGCGGACCAGGTCGGCGGCCCGGTCCGGATCGCTTTTCGCCAGTTTGTAGATCCGTTCCTTGTCGGTCATTTTCTTGGGGGCGAGCTTGAGCTCCTCTTCCTCCTCCGGGGTCATCGGGACCCCTTCCGCCCGCACCGCCACCGTTTCCGGCCCCTGCTGCTTCTCGCTCATCAGGCGGAAGAACGGTTTGATGACGAAGAGGAAGACGGCAATGACCATGCACAGGTAGACCAGCGGCATGGCCAGCTTGTCGATCAACCCGCCCCATTTCTCCACCGGACTCGCCACCGGTTCGACCACCTGCGACAGGGCGAACGGCACTCCGACCACCTCGACCTGATCGCCGCGGTCCGGGTCATAGCCGATGGCGTTGCGGACGATACGGACGAAGTTGTCGATCTCCTCCTTGCTTCTCGCCACATAGCGGGTGGTCTCGTTGCCCTTCTCGTCCTTGCCGCGTTCGTAGGTGCCGTCCACCATCACCGCGACGCTCAATCGTTTGACCACGCCGGCCGCCGCCTGCACCTGGCGGACCGTTTTGCTGATCTCGTAGTTGCGGGTCGAATTGTTGCGGCGCGAGCCTTCGCCGCCAGCCGCCGCTTCGGCGCCGCTCTCGGCAAAGGTGGCGAGGTTGCCCTTGACCCCGGGAATCCCCTGGGGCTGATCCGGCCCCAAACGATTCTCCTCGGTCAGATTCTGCTCGGACCGGACCACCTGGCCGTCGGGGTCGAACAGCTCCTCGGTGACGTTGACCTTGTCGAAATCGAGCTGGGCGGTGACCCGCGCCCGCGCCCGATCCACGCCGACCACCTCCTCCAGCATGGTCTCCACCTTGCGCCGCAGGGTCTCTTCCACCTTGTACTGGTACTCCAGCTGGGAAGCGGAAAGCATGGTTCCATCCTCTCCCTGCTTGCGGTACAGCAGCCGACCGGCGGTATCGACCACGGTGACGTTCTCCGCCGACAGGCCGGGGACCGCGGCGGCCACCAGATTGACCACCGACTTGATCTGCACCGAGGACAACTTCTCCCGGCCGCGCAGCTTCACCACCACCGAGGCGCTGGGCTCCTTGGCGTCCTCGATGAACACCGACTCCTTCGGGGTGGCGATGTGCACCCTGGCGCTTTCCACCTGCTCCATCTGGCTGATGGTGCGGGCGAGCTCGCCCTGCAGCGCCCGCTGGTAGTTGAGCTTCTGGACGAAATCGGTGGTGCCGAAGCTCTGCTTGTCGAAAATCTCGAAGCCGATGCCGCCGCCGCGGGGCAAGCCCTCGCCGGCCAGGGCAAGCCGGGTTTCGTGCACCCGGTCCGCCGGCACCTTGATCACCGTGCCGTCGTTCTCGAGGACATAGGGAACCCGCTGCTCCTTGAGGCGGGCCACCACCGCCGCGCCGTCGTCCTGGGCCATGCCGCTGAAAAGTACCTTCATGTCACTCTGGCCGCCGCCCGCGGACAGGGTGACCAGCACCGCGACCGCGGCGAGGACGACGCCGAGAAAAATCAGTTTCTGCAGAAGACTGAGCCCCTTGAAGGCCGTGATCAGTTGTTCAATAATTTCCCGTGGCCCCGCCATGTGCCCTCCGTGTTCCCGTCCGTTCCTTTCCAGTATTGCGCCGGCCGGCAATTTTTGCCGTGCCGGCAATCCTGCCCGCCCTCATGCCGGTTACAGCTGCAGGCGCATGATTTCCCGGTAGGCGTCCACCACCTTGTTCTGGGCCTTGGTGAGCATGCGGAATTCGATGCTGGCCGTTTCCATGGCGATCATCGTCTCGTGGATGTTGGCGTGTTCCCCGGCGACCAGACCGTTGGCGGAATCCGCCGCCTCCTGCATGGTGCTGTTCACCGCCGACACCGCCTGCCGGAAGACGTCGCCGAAACCCTGCGATTTCTGCCCCGTCGCCGGCGCGGCCAATTCCAGCCCGCCGCCGATGGCTTTGATGTTCTGAACCGCCATGATCCCTTCTCCTTTTTCCTCCGGTCAGCGGTGGCCGACCTCGTTGCCATGCTCAGTCATAGGGTTGCCTTGCCGGCTTCCCGTCCTGGTGGACAGCCCATTACCTGCCGATGTCCAGCGCCCGCAGCGCCATGGTTTTCGCCGCCTCCAGGGCGGTGACATTGGCGCCGTAGTCGCGTTTCGCCTCCATGATGTCCACCATCTGTTCCGCCGGGTTGACGTTGGGCAGGAGCACCATGCCGTTCTCGTCGGCATCGGGATGGCCGGGATCGTAGACCTGCTTGAAGGGCGTCTGGTCTTCGACCACCTTCACCACCTCGACCCCGCGCATGCCTTCCTCGGCGGCGGTGAGGCGGGCGGCGAAGTCGTCCCCCAGACGCCGGGCGGCGAAGATCACCGATTTCGCCCGGTAGGGCCCGCCTTCGATGGTCCTGGTGGTGTTGGTGTTGGCCAGGTTCATCGAGGCGATGTTCATCCTGGTGCGTTCGGCCTTCAGGGCCGATCCGCTCGCCTGCATGGCGGTGAAGAGATCCATGACTATTTTCCTCCCTCGTCGATGGCGTACTTGATGCCTTCCAGCCGCTTGCCGACGATCCGTGTGGTGATCTGGTACATAAGGCCGTTTTCCGCGAGATCCAGCATCTGCTCGTCGAGATCCACGGGCCGCCGCTCCGAACGGAATACCGCCTGCGCCGCCGTACTCGCCGGGTCGAGGGGAATATGGCGGGGATCGGTGGTACTCAGCTGCGGCGCCCCCTCCATCATCGCCCGCAGCACCTGCTTGAAGGGCAGTTCACGGGTCAGGTAGCCGGGGGTGTTCATGTTGGCGATGTTGGACTGGATGAGGCCCTGCCGCTCCGTCCGCAGATCGAGGGCCCTCTTGGGCAGTTCGACGGCCGGACCGACGAGTTTGTTGATCGGCATGGAGCACCTCCGGGAGACGGTTTGACGGCAATGGGCACGACCACGGCGGTCGGCCACGACCATCAGGGAAGCAAAAGAGGTGCCAGAGAGCAGACGGGAAAACGACGGCAACGGCCTCCCCGGCCCCCGGGAGCCGTACGCGCTGCCGGCGCTGGAATCAGAAGGTATCGCCGGAGTTGCGGTACTCGTGCAGCTTGTTGCGCAGGGTACGGACACTGACGCCCAGCATGCGGGCGGCATGGGTACGGTTGTTGTCAGTTTTCTGCAGGGCCTGTAGGATCATTTGACGCTCCACCTCCCGCAGGGTGAGCTCACCGAAATCGGCGGCCGGCCCTTCGGGGTGGGCAGTCGGCGGGTCGGCCGCCCGGGGTTCGTCCCAGAAATCGGCGGGGGTGAGCTGCTCGCCTTCCGCCAGGAGCACCGCCCGCTCGATGAGATTTTCCATCTCGCGGACGTTGCCGGGCCAGTCGTGACCGAGAAAACGGTCACGGGCCGTGGCCGAGAGGGTTTTCGGCTTCATCCCGTACTGCTGGCAGTACCTGCCGATGAAAAATGCGACCAGGGCGTCGATATCCCCCTTCCTTTCCCGCAGAGGCGGCAGCACCAGGGGAATGACGTTCAACCGGTAGTAGAGATCCTGGCGGAACCGCCCTTCCTTCACCTCCACGGCGAGGTCGCGGTTGGTGGTGGCAAGCACGTGCACGTCCACCGCCACCGGCGCTCTGCCGCCGAGCCGATCCACCTCCTCTTCCTGGAGGACCCGCAGCAGTTTCGCCTGCAGATGCAGCGGAATCTCGCTGATCTCGTCGAGCAGGAGCGTGCCGCCGTCGGCCAGTTCGAACCTGCCCTTCTTGCTGGTGACCGCGCCGGTGAAGGCCCCCTTTTCATGGCCGAACAGCTCGGATTCGAGCAACCCCTCCGGCAGGGCGGCGCAGTTCAGCGCCACGAAAGGGCCGGAACAGCGACTGCTCACCTCGTGGATGAACCGGGCCAGCACCTCCTTGCCGGTCCCCGATTCTCCCATGATCAGCACCGTCGCCTTGCTGGAGGCGATCTTGCGGGCCTTGTCGAGCACCGCCAGGATCTTGGGATCCCTGCCGATCACCGGCCGTTCCCGATTCCTGCCGCCGCTGCCGCCCCGGCCCGGAGGCAGGGCCGTCTCCTCCGCCTCGGCGGCGAACACCCGCGCCACCGCCGACTCGATCACCTCCACCGGAAAGGGCTTGAGGATATAGTCGCAGGCGCCGTACTTCATCGCCTCCACCGCCGTCGCCACCGTGGCATACCCGGTGATGATCAGTACCGGCATCGCCAACTCCTCCTCCCGCAGCAGGCGCAGGAGGGTGATACCGTCCATTTCCGGCATGCGGATGTCGGCGATCACCAGGTCGGGTCCGTTCTTCCGGATCAGATCCAGGGCGGTGGTGCCGTTCTCGGCGACCACCGCATGGTAGCCATTGCGGACAAGAGCCTCGTACAGGGCAATCCGCATGTTGCGGTCGTCATCGACGATGAGTATGGTTTTTTTCCTGGCCATGCCGGTGAATATTCCTAGCTGACTGCCGCCATAAGCGGCAGCAGCACGGTGAGCACCGTGCCGCCGCCCTCGCGGTTTTCCACTTGCACCATGCCGCCGTGCCGCTCGGCGATGAAATGGATGATGGGCAGTCCCATGCCGTTGGCACGGTTTTTCGTGGTGAAGAAGGGATCGAAAATCTTGTCCATCTGCGCCGCCGGGATGCCGGTTCCCCGATCCTCGAAACGGATCTCGCAGCAGCTCTGGCCCAGGCCGCAATCGGCCATGAGCCTGACGCGAACGACGATCTCGCCGCCAGAGGCCATGCTTTCCATGCAGTTTCTGCCGGCGTTGACCGCCAGCAGGCGCAGCATGTCGGCATCGGCCTGGATCTGCTGCTGGCCGAGTTCGGCGACCAGGCGAAAAGTGTAGAGATGTTCGCCGTCCATGGCAACGAGATCGGCGATCGCCTGTTTGAGCCACCCCTTGATCTCCACCGGCGCGAACCTGGGCGACGGCAGCGAGGCATAGGTGCGATAGTTGTGGAGCTGCACGTCCATGCAGCGTACCGCCTGCATGATCTGATCGGCGAGGCGGGTGCTCGCCGGGTCCCCTTCGACCTCGCGGCGCAGCATGGAAGCGCAGAGTTCGATGGAGCCCAGGGGATTCTTGAGATCCTGATTCATCTGCAGGGCCATTTCCTGCATCGCCGCATAGCGGCGGTTGCGTTCCTGCTGGGAATCGCTGATCTCCTGGTAGGTGACGTCGGTGAGGGTGAGGATGAAGTAACCGGCCAGTTCGAGGAAGGGACTCTGCAGTTCCTGGCGGGCAAGTATCACCACCCTGCCTTCGGGCTGCTCTCCGTCGCGGCAGCGGACCGTGCAGCGACCGCCGGTTGTCCGCAGTACGGCTATCGCCTCTTCCGTCACCCCGGGACAGCGGCGCAACAGGTCAAAACAGGTCGAACAGGAGATGGAACTGCCGGCAAGCCCGAGAAGCCGGCGCGCCTTGAGGCTGATGTACTGCAGCCGGCTCGCGTTGTCCGCGAGCACGATGCCGTAGGGCATGCTCTCCAGCACGGCGAAAAAACAGGCCCGCGATCGTTCGGGATCGTCGAAGATGCTGGCGAACGCCTTCGGCAGGTGGGCGGGAGATATGGTCATCGCTCCCTTCTTCCTCGTTGTCGTTGTCGCAGCCTGCCATCGCACATGAGCCGAAGTACCATCATCTTCTTCCCGAAGCCGACTGCGATAACCGTTTCGCTGCCGCTTCACTGACAACGAGGCGCCGCCGACAATGTCATTGAGTCGGGATATTGATCCTCGACATGGCGGCGTCGATTTCCTGCCGCCGCAAACGTTCTTCCGCCAGCTGCCGCAGCAACTCGTTGCCGCCCTTGGCAGCCTTGCCGTAACTGGCACGGCTTTCCGCGGCCGCCCCCTGCCGGCTCAGGATGTCGCCCAGCAGCAGGTAGGCGCGCTGGGCGTTTTCCGTATCCTGCGGCATGGTTTCGAGCACCGCGGTGGCCGCGGCCCGGCCGGCCGCGTCCTCCCGGTTACGCTCGGCATAGAGGGTGGCCAGCCGCAGGTACCATGCCTGCCGCTCCGCCGGCGCCAGCCATTCGGCATAGGAATCGAGCGCCGGCGCCATCCTGTCCGGAACCGCCAGTTGGTGCAGGACGTCGAGATGGGCCTCGGCATAGCCGCTGCGGCGGTCGGGGAAGGTGAGGATCCGCGCCGCCTCCGCGAAACAGGACGCGGAGGCTTCCAGATCGCCCCGCTGCCGCGCAAGAAGGCCGCGCAGGTACATCACCTCGCCCAGCTCCTTCCGGCCGGCGTACACCTCGGCCAGATAGGTGAGCAACCGGTCGGCGTTCGCATACTCCCGCCTTTCGATATAGACCCGCACCCGGCGATAGGAGAGGTCCGTGCGGTCCCCGTCGTCCAGCGGCAAACGAAGCGCCTGGAAATACAACTCGCCCGCCTGCCGGTAGAGATAGAGCCCTTCCGCCGCCCGGCCGGCCAGATAAAGCAGCCGGCCGCCGGGATACCGTTCGAACTGGGGCCGCTCGCCCAGGTACAACTCGTAGAGTTCTCGATTCTGGCCGGTATTGGTGAGATGCTCGGCGATGTAGAGCAGCATGGCCGCCGCCGCCTCCTGATCCTTTGCCGTGCCGCCGTCCGCGGGCAGCCGGCGGAGATAGGCCCGGGCGAGGTCGAAGGCGGCGGCAAAATCATCGCGGGCCCGGTAGCGGGCGAACAGCCCGCGGCGGGCCTCCTGCGCCAGCGGGGTCTCGTACATCTGCTCCAAAAGACGGAGATAGGGCTCATCTCCCGCCGGATCCTTCAGGTCGCCGCGCCGCTGCCATTTGGAAAGGACGCTCTCCGGATCATCGAAAAAATGGGCCTGACGAAAACTGGCAATGAGATGCGGTCGGGAATGGGGCTCCCCCTCCTCGACGATTTTGGCGTAGCCGCTCTGGGCAGCGTCGTACTTCCCCTGGCGGTGGTAACTTTCGGCGATCTCCAGCATGAGATCGAGACGGTCCTCGGCGACCCCGACCACATTCAGGTAGTGGAGCAGATAACCGCGGCCCTTCTCCTCGTTACCGGTACGCAGGGCTGCGATGCCGGAGGCGCGCAGGGCCTCGGCCTCGGGCAGGTTGCGGTAAAAACCGGCCGAGAGGGCGAAGGCCTTGTCCAGCAACTCCGTCCCTTTCGAAAAATCCCCCTCCAGGGTGGCAGCCTCGCCGAGACCGGCCAGACCTCGCGCCCGGGTATCCGGGTCATCGGATTTGAGGTAGCCTTCGAAAATTTCCCGGGCCTGGGTGAGACGCTCCGAATGCAGGTTGCATTTCGCCTGGAAATACAAGACCCTGGCCAGAAGGCGGGATTCGGGGAACCGTTTCGCCAGCAGATTGAAGCGCGCCAGGGCCTGCCGGTAATTGCCCCGCCGGTAGAGAAGGCGGCCCATGTCGAAATAGACCGCCTCGAGGCGGGACGAGCCGGGGAAATCGGCGGCGAACCGCCGGTAGAGTTCCTCGACGGTTCGCCAGTGCTGGCTGTTGCCGTTCAGTACCTCGTTGCGGTAGTACTGCAGCGCCCGCCACAGGGCCTCCTCGGCAAGAGGGAGCGCAGGGTAGTCCTGATAGACGCGGAGAAAAAGGGTGGCGGCGGTCTCCCGGTCGCCGGCCGTCTCCCGGGCCTCGGCCTGCGCCCATATCTCTTCCGCCCCGGGTCCGACCGGCGGGCCGGCGGTGGCCGGATACGGACCGAGAAGCAAGAGAGAAAGCACCAGCAGCCCGGTCGCCAGCAGACGGGAATTCCGGGACGGGACAGGGCCGGCCGGCGCGGCAACCGGCGGTTCTCCGATCCCGGAGGCGGCTGTCATCGTGTTCTCTGGCACGTTCGTGGCGGGATCTCCGTGGCCGAGGTTGGGGTGCTGTTCAATCTTCCAGGCGCACCTGCGGTTTCACCAGTTTGTGGCGCTTCATCTTCTCGATGAGGGTGGTCCGGTTGATGCCGAGCAGCTGGGCGGCCCGGTTCTTCACCCAGTCGGTCTGGTTGAGGGCCTGGATGAGCAACCGTTTCTCATAGCCTGCCACCGCATCGTTCAGTGAAAACTCGCCCTCGACCAGGGTTGGCGCCGCGTCCTGCTGCCTGCCATTTTCCTGGGAGGACGGCTGCCGCATCTTCTCCGGCAGATCCTCGGCGCCGACGGTATCCCCGCCGGCGAGGATGATCAGCCGTTCGACGATGTTCTCCAGTTCGCGAACGTTGCCCGGCCAGGCGTAGGACAGGAGCAGCTGGCGGGCCTGGGGAGAAAATCCCTGCAGCTGCCGTTTCCTGCGCCGGGCGAATTGGTCCATGAAGTACTCGGCGAGCAGCAGGATGTCGCCGACCCGGCTTCTCAAGGGTGGCGCCTGGATGGGGATGACGTTGAGCCGGTAGAACAAATCTTCCCTGAACCTTCCCTCGGCGACCTCCTCCTCCAGATTGCGGTTGGTGGCGGCCAGGATCCGGAAATCGGAGCTGATCGTTTTGGTTCCGCCTACCCGCTCGAACTGTCGTTCCTGCAGCACCCGCAGGATCTTGACCTGCAGCATCGGGCTCATCTCGGAAATTTCATCGAGGAAGACCGTGCCGCCGTTGGCCAGTTCGAATCGACCGACCCTGGTATTCAGCGCATGGGTGAAGGCCCCTTTTTCATGGCCGAACAATTCGGACTCCAGCAGTTCGCCGGGGATGGCGCCGCAGTTGACCGGGATGAACGGACCAGCGGCGCGGCCGCCCATGGAGTGCAGTGCCCGGGCGATGAGTTCCTTGCCCGTGCCGGACTCACCCTGGATCAGTATCGTCGTATCGGTATCGCTGACCTTTTGAATGAGGGAAAACACCTGACGCATGGCCGGACTGTCGCCGATGATGCCGCCGAAGCCGGGAAACTTCCGGTCGTTGCCGGTCGACTCCGCACCGTCTCCGGCAACCCGGGCCATGGCCAGCCGCAGCCGCGGCGGCGCCAGAGGACGGATCAAAAATTCGCCTGCCCCGCCACCAAGAGCGGCCACCACATCGTCGGCCTCGGCCCGGTCGGCGACGACGATCCGCGGAATCCTCCACCCGACATCGCCCAGGGCGGCAAGCACCGGCCCCGCCTCCGCGCCGTTGTGCACCCGCACGAAAAGCGCCTGCAGATCCCCGGCGATCGCGGGGTTTTCCAGGTCGGCCAGTGAGGCGACCGCAATGGAAAGAAACTCACCACCGGTGGCGTTCAACTCCTCCAGCAAGGCGGCGTCGCCATGTTCCGACAGAAGAACGCCCTTATATTTCATAGAATATGACTGAGGTGGATGTACTGGAAAGGGTGAGGAAACCGCCGCCGCCCCTCCGATGTTTCCGGAAGGTCATCCATGCGCCGATCGCGGCCATCCCCGTCCCCACGATGACAAGTACTTGAACTTTTTTTTAAATTTGTCATATATTACGTTATTTGGCAACCGGTGTCATAAAAATTTCCCGGGCCGGGAAGGCCCGCTCGGTGCCGATTCGCCATCCGCACCCCGACCGTCACCGCGCCGGCACCCGCAGGGATCAAGGGATGATCTCCGGCGATGGCCGCTTCCCGGCAAGACCGCTCCTTCCCAAGGCACTTTCATGCGCAAGCCCATCATCGAACTGACCAGGGTCTCCAAGGTCTATCCGCCGGACATCGTCGCCCTCGACGATTTCTCCCTCGCCATCGGCAGGGGGGAGATCGTCTTTCTCACCGGCATGAGCGGCGCCGGTAAATCGACGCTCTTGAAACTGATCTGCGGCATCGAGCGGCCGACCCGCGGCATGGTCGAGGTGGCCGGTTTCGACCTCGCCCGCATCACCCCCGCCAACCTGCAGCTCCTTCGCCAGAAAGTAGGAGTCGCCTATCAGGATTTCCGGCTGCTGCCCAACCTCAGCGTCTTCGAGAATGTCGCCATGGCCATGGAGGTGACCTACAAGAACGCCTCCCTCATCGCCCGCCGGGTCGATGATCTGCTCAACATGCTGGTCCTCTCCGACAAGCGCGACCAGCCCACGGCAAAGCTCTCCCGCGGTGAACAGCAACGGGTCGCCATCGCCCGCGCCGCCGCCAACTCGCCGCCGGTCCTCTTGGCCGACGAACCGACCGGCAACCTCGATGCGGCCATCAGCGCCCAGGTCATGCTCCTTTTTCGGCAACTGAACGACGCCGGCTCGACGATCATCATCGCCACCCATGACGACACCATCTACCGCAACTCCCCCCACCGCCGCGTCGAACTGCGGCAGGGGCGCCTGTTCGAGGAAAAATGCGCCGGCGACCCTCCCCTGCCGGGGGAACAGAGCCGATCCGCCGGCCAGCCCATCGGTTCCCTGTCATGAGCAAGACCCTGCGGTTCCTGGCCGCCCTCCTCACCCAGACGAAACGCAATCTGCGCAAAACCTGGGGGACCCAGCTCATGATGCTGGTGACCGTCAGCCTGTCGGTGCTGATCTTTTCCTTCTTCTTCCTCATCTACGCCAACATGCGGGACGCGGGCAGTCGCTTCGACGAAATCCGACTCATCGTCTTCTTCGACGAGGTGCCGACCCCGGTGGCGGTGGAACAGCTGAAGGACAGGATCCGCGCCCACGCCGCCGTCAGGGGGATTTCCTACCTGCCGCCGGAAGAGGGGTGGCGGCGGCTCGCCGAGCAATTGGAATCGGAAAAGGATCTGCTGGCCGATCTCGGCCCCGAATTCCTGCCGGCGGCCTTGGAAATCACCCCCGGTCCCGGGCTTGTCGACCTGGCCTCCATCGAACGGCTGTCCACCTTCCTCGCTTCCCTGCCCGGCGTCGACAAGGTCCAGTATGGCCAGGAATGGCTGCGGCGCTTCTCCTCCTTCATGCAGCTCCTGCGTTTCATCACCCTGCTGAGCGGTGTCCTGCTGATCCTGACCACCACCTTCATGGTGGCCTACACCATCCGGCTGACCGTCTTCACCCGCAAGGAGGAGCTCGAGGTGCTGCGCCTGCTTGGCGCCAGCAACAACTACATCCGCATCCCCCTGCTCTGCGAGGGCTTGCTGCATGGAATGCTGGGCAGCGGTCTAGGCCTCTCCGCCCTCTACTTCCTCTTTCTCTGGGTTTCCCGGCAGTTCGCCGGCCAGGAAGGTCTGCTCTCCTTCACCCTTCGCTTCTTCCCCCTGCCCCTGCTGCTGTGCATCGGCGCCGCCAGCGTCGCCCTGTGCACCGGCGGCGGCCTGCTCGCCATCAGAAAACACCTGCGTATCTGACTTCCATGCGCGGAATCCTTCCCGTCCTCATCCTCGTCGCCCTGCCCTTTTTGCCGCCGGCTGAAGGCCTTTGTCAGAGCGGCGGCGACATCACCTCCCAGCAGAAAAAAATGCACCGCCTGCAGCAGGGCATCGACACCCAGAAGGAGATGATCAGCCGCACCGGCAAGAAGGAACGAACCTTTCTCGAAGAACTGGAAACCATCGACGGCCAGCTTACCGGTCTCGAAAAGGAAATGACCGGCCTTGACCAGCAGCTGCGAACCCTGGCGAAGGAGCTGGAGGCGAAACAGCGGGAATACGGTGCGGTGGCGGAAAGCAAGAAACAGGCGGGAACCAGGGTCGAGGCACGCCTGGCGACCTACTACCGAATGGGCCGGATCGGGCTTCTAAACGCTCTGTTCAGCGCACGATCCCTGCCGGAACTGTTGAGTTTCGAGGACAGCTACGGGCGCCTGCTCCGACATGACCGGCAGAGCTTCGCCGAGTACCGGCAGCGGATGGAGCAGCTCGCCGCCGCTAGCAAGGAGATCGAAACCCGACAGAAAATACTCGCCGGTGTCCGGGACAAGGTCGCGGAAAAAAGGGGGCTTCTCGACGCCACCCGCAAGGAGCGACGCAATCTGTTGGCACGGGTCCGCACCGAAAAAACCCTCTACCTGAGGGCGCTGGAGGAAATCGAACAGGCGGCCGGCGAACTGCAGGCCACCATCCGAAAACTGAAACAGCAGCAAGAGACCCGGCAGGCGGCCGTTGCGGAGAAGGTTCCCCGACAACGGCAGGCAACCGCCCCCGAATCGCAAAAAAAACCGCCGGAATTAAAAGGATTGCAATTTGCGGCGCAGAAAGGCATGCTGAACCCGCCTGTCGGTGGAACCGTATCGACCCTGTTCGGCACCAGCAAAAGCGGCAAATTCGGCATCGCCCTCGTCGCCGACGGGATCAATATCCAGGCCGCCGCCAGGGCGGCGGTCAAGGCGATTTACCATGGCAGGGTGGTGTATGCGGGGGTGTTGCGCGGCTACGGCAACCTCCTGATCATCGACCACGGCGACCAGTACTACAGCCTGATCTCCCGGGTGGAAACCTTCTACCCCAAGGTGGGCGACCATGTCGTCAGCGGGGAGACCGTGGCCACCGTCGGCGATCGCACGGGTCTCATCGACGAAGGCATTCACTTCGAGATCCGCCACGGAACCACACCGCTCAACCCCATGGAATGGCTCAACGGCAAGGGTCTCATCATTCCGACCCCACCGCCCCGGTGACCATCACAGGCGGCCGGATGCATTCGTCGATTCAATACCTACGGAACAGGAAATATCCCATGAAGAGCATCTTTCTTCTTCTGTGCGCCCTGCTTGCCCTCGCCACCCCGGCAAAGGCCGAAGAAACCGAACGCGACACCTACCGGCATCTGGAAACCTTTGCCAACGTCCTCAGCATCCTCCAGAACAACTATGTGGAACCGGTCGACAGCGAAAAGGTCATCGAAGGGGCGATCAAGGGGATGCTCGCCTCGCTGGACCCCCACTCCTCCTACATGCGCCCGGAAGACCTGAAGGAACTGCAGGTGGAGACCAAGGGCAGCTTTACCGGCATCGGGGTGGAGATCACCATCAAGGACAACGTCATCACCGTCGTCTCCCCCATCGAGGGCACCCCGGCCTACGCCAAGGGGATCAAGGCCGGCGACAAGATCCTCAAGATCGGCGACGAATCCACCCAGGACATGAGTCTCACCGATGCGGTGAAAAGACTGCGGGGCGAGAAAGGCAGCGAAGTGACCATCACGATCATGCGGGAAGGGAGAGGCGAAACCGAGGAGATCACCCTCACCCGTGACGTCATTCCCCTGCAGAGCGTCAAGGCCCTGATGCTGGACAACGACTACGCCTATGCCCGCATCACCAATTTCCAGGCGAAGACCGCCGGCGACCTGGCGGCCGCCATCGACGGCCTCGGCAAGAGCGCCACGATCAAGGGACTGATCCTCGATCTCCGCAACAATCCGGGGGGGCTCCTCGATCAGGCGGTACGGGTCGCCGATCTGTTTCTCGAGGAAGGAATCATCGTCTCCACCAAGGGACGGCTCGAGGATCAGACCGTCGTCTATCGCGCCCACTCGTCCGGAACCAACTACCGGTTCCCGATGATCGCCCTGGTCAACGAGGGCAGCGCCAGCGCCTCGGAGATCGTCGCCGGCGCCCTCAAGGATCAGAAACGGGCCATCATCCTGGGGGTGCAGACCTTCGGCAAGGGGTCGGTGCAGACCATCATCCCCATGCACAACGGCGCCGGCCTGCGGCTGACCACCGCCCTTTACTACACCCCGGACGGCACCTCGATCCAGGCTACCGGCATCGTTCCCGACATCGAGGTAGAGAACCAGCCGGTGGTCGAGACCATAGCGTCACCGGACGACAAGGTGCTGCGGGAAAGGGATCTGAAGCGTCACCTGGAAAACGAACAGGAAACCGCGCCGCAGGAGAATGTCGAACCGACGGAGCAGATACCCGGGGAGGAAGAGCCCGGTCAGCCGGTGCCGATGCCGGTGACAGCGGAGACCGTGGCCCAGGACCAGCAACTGTACACCGCCCTGCTCATCCTGAAGGGGGTGAATGTCTTCGGCACCCTGCAGGAGGGCGACTGAGCGAGGTCACCAGCCGGCGGCGGCCACCATGTCGTAGTAGTCGTTGCCTTCGACATCGTTGATCACCACCGCCGGGAACTGGCGCACCTCGAAACGGAACATCGCCTCGGGGCCGGCGTCGGCGAAGGCGACGAGTTCGGCAGCGGTGACGCACTTGGAAAGCAGGGCGCCGGCGCCGCCGATGGAGGCGAGATAGACAGCACCATGGATTTTCTGGGCGGCGCGGACCTCCGCTGACCGCTGCCCCTTGCCCATGGTGCCTTTCAATCCGCAATCGAGAAGGCGCGGAGTATAGGCGTCCATCCGGTAACTGGTCGTCGGGCCGGCGGCGCCGATGACCTGCCCCGGCCGGGGCGGGGTCGGGCCGACGTAGTAGAGCAGCTGGCCCTCCAGATCCACCGGCAGCGGCGCCCCCGCGTCCAGCAGGGCGCAGAGCCTGCGATGGGTCTGATCGCGGCCGGTATAGAGCAGCCCGGTGAGGCTGATCATGTCGCCCGCCCGCAGGGAGCGCAGCACCTCGGCTTCGAAGGGCAACCGGACTTCCCGCATCGACTCGAAGAATTCCGGACGGTAACGCAGCAGTGACATGGGCTCTGATTTCTCCTCCCGTTCTTCCGGCCGCTACAGGGAGACGGTCTTGTACCGGTGGGCATGGCACTGGATGTTCACCGCGACCGGCAGACTGGCGATATGGGTGGGGGCGACCTCCATATGCACCGCCAGCATGCTGGTCCGGCCGCCGAAACCGTGCACGCCGCTGCCACTGCGGTTGATCTCCAGCAGCATTCTTTTCTCCAGGGCCGCGACATCGGCGCGGTCATGGGGTTGCCCCACCTGGCGCAGCAGCGCCTTTTTGGCGAGCCAGGCGGCGCGTTCGAAGGTTCCGCCCGCGCCGACGCCGACAATACCCGGCGGGCAGGGATTGGAGCCGGCGGCCAGCACCCGGTCGACAACGAAACGGACGATGCCCTCCTCCCCTGCCGAAGGCGGCAGCATCTGCAGGGCGCTCATGTTCTCGCTGCCGCACCCCTTGGGCAGCAGATGCAGGGTCAGGCGGTCGCCGGCGACCACTTCGTAGTGGATGACCGCCGGGGTGTTGGTACCCGTATTCTTCCGGGTCAACGGATCGCAGACGCTGTTGCGGAGATAACCGTCCCGATACCCCAGTTCCACCCCCCGCTGCAGAGCCTCCTCCAGGTTGCCGATGACCCGGACATCCTGGCCCAGTTGCGCAAACAGCACCACGATGCCGGTGTCCTGGCAGAGCGGGATCTTGTCGCGACTGGCGATGTCGGTATTCACCAGCAGCGCATCGAGGACATTGCGGGGCAGGGGGTTGTCTTCCCGGTCACGGGCCGCCACCAGCGCGTCGAGGATGTCCGGTTCCAGGTCGCAGGCGGCGGCCATCGCCATCCGCCGGACCTCCTCGGTGATTGTTCCCGCCTCGATCTCTTTCATTGCCGATTCCGTGATTTCCGCAGTTCCCTGTTGTGTCGCTCCATCACTCCTGCTCCTTCCGCAGCCGCCGGTTGCGCAGTTCCAGCTGCTGCTGCCGGAAGATGTACTGGACGAGGGTTTCGCGATCGTTGTCCATGATCAGGTCGAATTCGCAGGCGACCCGGTAGGTTCCCTTCTCCTGGTCACGGCCGCAGGAAACCACCTGGGAGATACAGTAGAGATAACTGTGGTCGGGCAGGAGGATGATCTGGGTTTCCAGTTTGTCGCCGGCAGCATAGGCGACCTCGCTGTCATAGGCAAGGCCGCCGCCGCTGATATTCAGTTCGGTGAGGGAGAATTCGGCCAGCGGGGAAGGGGCGTTGCTGACCGACTCGAGGATCCGGGTCATCTTGGCGTCGATGTGGCGGAGAAATTCGGCAAGGTCCTCGTCCCGTTCCTGCAGTTTCTGCAGGGCATGCTGCGCCCCCAGATAGACGTGAATGTCCCGCAGATTTTCCTGATTGTAGAGGGAGATCCCCCTGCGGTAGCTGGCGACGATGGCGTCGTATTCGGCACGGGATAGGAGACGGGCACGCATGAGGATGCGGGAAGGAACCCGCACCGCCTGCCGCCGGTTGTCGTCGGCTGGATACATGTTGGTCATCGGATGTCCTCCGGCTGCGGTCCTGCCGCCTTGTCCGCCG
This sequence comes from Thermodesulfobacteriota bacterium, assembly GCA_040755255.1. Classification (GTDB taxonomy): domain Bacteria; phylum Desulfobacterota; class Desulfobulbia; order Desulfobulbales; family S012-135; genus JBFLZZ01. Next base: position 16,125 of record JBFLZZ010000006.1, on the reverse strand, counting down.
TCATCTGGGTTCCTGGTTTACCGGGAGCAGTTCTTCGATGCCGGAAAAGGCGAACTTGCTCCCCTTGGGCCTGATCTTGAACTCGACCCGGCGGTTTCTCGCCCTGCCGGCCACGGTTTCGTTGCTCTCCAGCGGCCGGCCGTCGGCATAGCCGGCGGCGAACACTCTGTCCGCTGGGATCTGCTGCCGTTTCTGCCAATGGTCGATCACCGCCACCGCCCGCGCCGCCGACAGGTCGAAATTGGAGGAGAACCTGCCGCCGGGCTGGATGGGAACGTTGTCGGTGTGGCCGCTCACCTCGAACAGCATATCGGTCTTGGTTGCCGCAACCCTGCCGATCTTGTCGAGGATGACGGCGAACCCGGGTTTGATCTCGGCACTGCCGGTATCGAAGGCGATGGCATCGTTTACCCGCAGGGTCATCCCCTCCTCGTCATGGACCACCTCCACCGCCCCGGAGGCGACCTCTTCCGAAAGTTCCTCCTGAACCATCACCTGCACGTCGAGGGGAACCGACTGGAATTCCGGCGAGATCATCCGTTGTCCCTGGATCGAACCGATGGTCCGTCTTTCGGTCTGGATGCCGAAGGCGTCCTTCAGCGAACCGGAAACCACCTTGTAAGTGTTCTGATCCATCACCGAAAAGGAAAGCAGCAGCACGAAAAAGCACAGCAGGAGCGACATCAGATCGGCGAAGGTGCACATCCATGCCGGCGCCCCCGCCTTCTGTTCCGGTTTTCTCTCGTCGTCGTCGGCCATCGCCGTCTCTCCCGTGCCGGATTATTTCTCGGAGGCGACCCGATCCTTGGGCGGCAGGAAGGTCTGCAGGAACTCTTCCATCACCCGCGGATTGAGCCCTTTGAGAATGCCGAGAACCCCCTCGATGATCAGTCTGCGGTTACGCTCCTCCTCCTGACTGCGGAGGGCCAGCTTGTCGGCGATGGGGATGCAGACGACGTTGGCGATGAGCGCCCCGTACAGGGTGGTGAGCAGGGCGATGGCCATGGACGGGCCGATGGAGGCGGGATCGCTCATGTTGGCGAGCATCTGGACGAGGCCGATGAGGGTGCCGATCATGCCAAAGGCCGGCGAGGAGTCCCCCATGCCGGCGAAAACCTTCTTGCCGAGTTCGTGGCGCTCGGCGGTGAGGGAAACCTCCTTGCGCAGCACCTCGCTGATGAACTCCGCCTCGTGGCCGTCGACGCAGTACATGATCGCCTTCTTCAGGAAGGGATCCTCGATGGGCTGCTGTTCGAGGACGATGAGACCGTTCTTCCTGGCGATGTTGGCGAGATTGACGATCTCCTGGATGATCTGCTGCGGCGAATTCAGTTTGACGAAGAAGGCGTTCATCGCCACCTTGGAGGAATTGAACACGTCCTTCATGCCGAAACGGATGAAGGCGGTGGCCACCGTGCCGCCGACCACGATGAACACCGAGGGGATGTCGATGAACAGGAGAAGGGAACCACCCAGCATGATCGCGCCGAGGACGAGGACGATCGCCAGCACGAGGCCGATAACGGTTGCTAAATCCATGCATCCTCCGGGAATCGGGACATGGCGTCAAAGGAGGCCCTGCGGCGCCCTGCCGGAAACCGGGGCGGCGGCGTCTTTGTGCCATCAGAAGTTTGTTGAATTATACCACAGCGTTGTTGGAGAATGGCAAAGATTATTTATCGGGGTGCGGCAGACGAAGGATGTTCGCCTCGTTCGGCAGGCTCCGGGGGAAGGTCGCGGAAGGTCGCGGCGGGGGCTCCGATCCAGACTAGAGCTCCTCGTCCCTTGCCAGCAGTTCCCGCAGCCGCGGCGCCCCGGCAAAGGAATGGGCCTCATCGGGAAAGGCGCCCCGCCCCACCTCATCGATGAAGGCGGCCACCGCCTCCTTCAGTACCGGCGCGACGTTGGCGTACTGTTTGACGAATTTCGGGGTGAACTTGTCGAAAAGGCCGATCATGTCGTGGGTGACCAGCACCTGGCCGTCGCAGCCGGGACCGGCGCCGATGCCGATGGTGGGGATGGCGAGACGTTCGGTGATCACCGCCGCCAGGGTATCGGGAACACATTCGAGGACCACGGCGAAGGCGCCGGCATCCTCCAGGGCGCGGGCATCGTCCAGCATGCGCCGGGCGGAGGCGAGGTCCTTGCCCTGCACCTTGAAGCCGCCCAGCTGACCGGCGGACTGCGGGGTAAGGCCGAGATGGCCCATCACCGGCATGCCGGCATCGACGATGCGGCGCACCGCGGGGCAGATCGCCCGCCCGCCTTCGACCTTGACCGCATCGCAGCCACCCTCCTTGAAAAATCGGCCGGCGTTGTTCACCGCCTCCTCCGGACTCACCTGATAGGACAGAAACGGCATGTCGCCCACCAGCAGCGCCCTTTCCACCCCCCGGGCCACCGCCCGGCAGTGGTGGAGCATCTCCGCCATCGTCACCGGCACGGTGGAATCATAACCCAGCACCACCATCCCCAGAGAATCGCCGACCAGGACGATGTCGATCCCGCTGCCGTCCAGCATGCGGGCGACATGGACGTCATAGGCGGTCAGCACGGAAATCTTCCTCCCCTGCTCCTTCATCAACCGGATATCGACGACGGTTTTTCTGGCCATGCAGTTGCTCCTCGGAATTCCAGGACGGTCGGGAACCGGCCTCCACCCGCCTTACCGCTGACGATGCGGCTGCAGCCGGCCTTCCGACAATACCACAACCGTCCCGATCCATGAACAGAAAGTAAAGCGTATGTTCAGAACAGGCGCTGGCGCGGGTCTTCCTCCCCCAGCGTCTGACGGGCGGGAGGCAGCCGGCCGAAGTGTTCGTAGGCAAGGGCGGTGGCCATGCGACCGCGGGGGGTGCGGGCAAGAAAGCCGAGCTGGATGAGAAAGGGTTCGTAGACGTCCTCCAGGGTGGTCTTCTCCTCGCAAACGGCGGTGGCAAGGGTTTCGAGGCCCAAGGGACCGCCATCGAACTTGTCGATGATGGTGAGCAGAATGCGGCGATCCATGTCGTCGAGGCCGCGCTCGTCCACCGCCAGCATCCTGAGGGCCTGATCAGCGATGGCGCCGGTGATTCGGCCGGCCCCCCGTACCTGGGCGTAGTCGCGCACCCTTCGGAGCAGCCGGTTGGCGATCCGGGGCGTGCCGCGGGAACGCTTGCCCAACTCCAGCGCGCCACCCGCGTCGATGACGATGTCCAGAATCGCCGCCGCGCGGCTGATGATCTGCACCAGTTCCTCGGGCGAGTAGAAATCGAGACGGAGAATGACCCCGAAGCGGTCGCGCAGCGGCGGGGTCAACAGCCCGGTGCGGGTGGTGGCGCCCACCAGGGTGAAGCGGGGCAGGTCCATCTTGACGGTACGCGCCCCCGGGCCCTGGCCGATCATCAGATCGAGCTGAAAGTCCTCCATGGCCGGGTAGAGGATCTCCTCGACCACATGGTTGAGGCGATGGATCTCGTCGATGAACAGTACATCGCCCTCCTGCAGGGAGGTGAGAATGGCGGCCAGATCGCCGGCACGCTCGATGACCGGGCCGGAGGTCACCTTGATGTTGGCCGACATCTCGTTGGCGATGATGTAGGCAAGCGTGGTCTTGCCGAGGCCGGGAAAGCCATGGAACAGAACATGGTCGAGGGGTTCTCCTCGCCCTTTGGCCGCGGCCAGGGAAATTTCCAGGTTTTCCTTCAGCAGGGGCTGGCCGATATACTGGGCGAGCCGCTTGGGGCGAAGATCGGTATCGAGGCGGTCGTCGCCACGGTCTCCGGCGGTCACCAGCCGCTCCTCGTGGTTCATGCCAGACTCCTCAAGGCAAGGCGAAGCAGTTCCTCAAGTTTGAGCGCCGCAAACGCCTCGCCGGGCATCCGTTCCTGGATTCGGGCGAGCGCTGCCCGGGCATCGCCGCGCTGATAACCGAGATTCATGAGGGCGGAGACCACGTCGGCGGTGATTTCGTTCTCCGGCGGCGGCGGCAGGGGCCTCTCCAGGACGATGGCGGCGCCGAAATCCAGGGATTCCATTTTGTCCTTCAACTCCAGGCAGAGACGTTCGGCGGTTTTTTTGCCGACCCCATGCAACCGACGCAGACTGACGATGTCGTCGGCGACGATGAGCCGGGCGAGGGCGGCGGGCGCCATGTCGCCGAGGATGGAGATGGCGAGCCTGGGACCGATGCCGGAAACGCTGTTGAGCAGGTTGAACATCCGCTTCTCCTCCCGCCGGAGAAAACCGTAGAGGTTGAAGGCGTCCTCGCGGATGTCGGTGGCGATGTGGAAAAAGACTTCGTGCTCGGGATCGGGAAGTTCGAAAAGGCAGGAAGATGCGACAAAGACCTCGTAGCCGACGCCGCCGGCGTCGACAATCACCCGGTCCTCTCCCTTTTCCAGCAGGATGCCGCGCAGACAGGCGATCATCGCGGCCGCCCGCCCGACGGGACATGGGGATGACGATGGGCATGACAGATGGCGATGGCCAGCGCATCGGCGGCATCGCTGCTCGGCGGCGAAAGCAGGGAAAGAAGCACCCGCACCATCTGCTGTACCTGGCCCTTGGCGGCCTGGCCGTAGCCGACCACCGACTGTTTCACGATCCGGGCGCTGTACTCGTGCACGGCAAGCCCGCTGCCGATGGCGGCCAGCATGGCGACGCCGCGGGCATGGCCGAGGATCAGCGCCGAACGGGGATTGACCGAGACAAACACCTCTTCGATGGCGGCCACCGCCGGCCGGTGGGTGGCGATCACTTCTTCCAGCCCCCCGTGGATGACCCGCAGCCGCTCCGGCAGCCCCCCGCCGCAAGGCGGCCGGATGACGCCGCAGGCGATAAACCGTAATCCGCCGCAGCTCTGTTCGACGATGCCGTAGCCGGTGGCGCGGGAGCCGGGGTCGATCCCCAGTATCCGCATGCCACCGGAGGCGGAGGTAGCGGTATGAGGGTCAGCGGTCAGGAGATCTGCTCCATCAGGGTTTCGGGGATATCGAAATTGGCATGGACGTTCTGCACGTCGTCGTGGTCCTCCAGCCGTTCCAGCAGCCCGATCATCTGTCGAGCCGCCTTCTCGTCGGTGATCTCGATGGTGTTCTTCGGAACCATCAGTACCTTGGCCTCGATGAAGGACAGGCCGGCCGCGGCCAGCTTTTCCTCGACCTCGGTGAAGCTGTCCGGATCGGTGATCACCTGGAAGGCCTCGCCGTCGTCGATCACGTCCTCGGCCCCCGCTTCCAGGGCGAGCTCCATCAGCTTGTCCTCGTCGATGGCCGACTTGTCGATGAGGATCGAGCCCTTTTTGTCGAACATCCAGGAGACGCAACCGGATTCGCCCAGGTTGCCGCCCGACTTGCCGAAGGCATGGCGGACGTCGGCGACGGTGCGGTTGCGGTTGTCGGTCATGCACTCCACCAGCACCGCCACCCCGGAAGGGCCGTATCCCTCATAGGTGATCTCCTCGTAGGCTACCCCCTCCAGCTCGCCGGTGCCCTTCTTGATGCCGCGGTCGATGTTGTCTTTGGGCATGTTCACTTCCTTGGCGGCGAGAACCGCCGCCCGCAGCCGCGGGTTGGCGCCCGGATCGCCACCGCCCATCCTGGCGGCCACGATGATTTCCTTGATCAGCTTGGTGAACATCTTGCCGCGCTTGGCATCCTGGGCGCCCTTTCTCCTCTTGATGTTCGCCCATTTTGAATGACCGGCCATGACCTATACTCCTTGCAACGATTCTGAATCCGATAGTGCCGGCGGCGGCTGAAACTGCAGGCCGAGGATGAACACCTCCCTGCTCTCCTTCCGCGAACTGTCCGGCTTGAACACCTTGACCATTTTGAACATCCGGCGAGCCTCCTGTACCAGCTGGCGGAAGTCCTCGCCTTCGAACACCTTGCAGATAAAATTACCGCCCGGCTGCAGAAGCGGTCCGGTCAGCGCCAGCACCCGCTGCGAAAGCAGCAGCGACTGCTGCTGATCTGCCCATTTGCTGCCGGTGGTCTGCGGCGCGATGTCGCTGATCAGCACGTCGAACCGACGGCAATGGCCCTGGACGAGAGGAATGATCCCGTCACACATCGCGTCCGCCTGCAGGACGGTGATCCGCGCGCCGCCGGTAACATGCAGGGGCGGACAGGGGCAGATGTCGACACCGACAACCAACCCCCCGGGCCCGACGATCTTGGCGGCGTACAGCGCCCAGCTCCCCGGCCGGCAGCCGATATCGATCACCCTGGCGCCAGGCCGCAGCAGGCGGTACTTCTTCTGCGCCTCCGCCAGCTTGTAGATCGATCGGGCGGGATAGCCTTCCTTCTGGGCCTTCTTGAAATAGTGGTCCTGAATCTTGCGCACGAATTCTCCCGACCGGCCACCCACGGCACCGTCTTGGGGCACGGAATGTCGAATCGGAAAAAATATCCGATTCCCCGACTCCTTACAAGCCAAAACAAAACCCGGCGGACTCGCGCAGGCGGGTCGACCGGGTTTCGACAGCACTTCATGCCGCGGCGGGATATGCCCGGGCGCTCAAATCGCTTCGCGGCCCCGTTCGCCGGTCCGCACCCGGATGACATCCTCCACCGGCAGGATGAAAATCTTGCCGTCGCCGATATTGCCGGTCTTGGCCGATTTGCAGATGGCATCGACGATCTGCTCGACGTTCTCCGAATCGGCGATGATCTCGATCTTCACCTTGGGGTTGAAATCGATGACGTATTCCGCGCCCCGGTAGATCTCCTTGTGTCCCTTCTGACGGCCGTAGCCCTTGACATCGGAAATGGTCATTCCGTGGATGCCGATCTCGTTGAGCGCTTCCTTGACTTCTTCCAGCTTGAACGGCTTGATGATCGCCTCGATCTTTTTCATGATGACAGCCTCTCTTCTTCTGGACGTTTACTCTTCAGGGGGAGTCCGAGACTCCCCCAAAGATCATGTTTCCTTATACCACTCCGCTCCGGCAAACGCACAAACAATCAGTGCTCGACGGAAAGCAGACCGTAGCCGCGCTCGCCGTGCAGGGACTGGTCGAGACCGACCGCCTCCGCCTGGGGGGAGATCCGGAAGCCGACGGTCTTTTCGACCACGACGCAGATGAGGATGGTAGCCGCCACCGCCAGCGTGACGGTTGCGGCCATACCCATGGCCTGCACCCCGAACTGATCCAGGGCAGACCAGTGACCGCCGGCCTTTTCGGCGGCATCGGCCATCCAGGAAGGACGGACGAAAAAGGGCAGCAGCAGGACCCCCAGGCCGCTGCCGACCCCATGAATGCCGAAACAGTCGAGACTGTCGTCATACCCCATCTTCGCCTTGAGCAGCAGCGCGCCGTAACAGAGCAGCGACGACGCCCCGCCGAGGACGATGGCGCCGAACGGCTGCACCACCCCGGCCGCCGGGGTGATCACCACCAGCCCGGCCAGGATGCCCGAGACCAGCCCAAGCGAAGTTGCCTTCTTGTACACCCACGATTCGATGACCAGCCAGACCAGGGCGCCGCTCGCCGCGGAGACCTGGGTCATGGTGAGGGCGCGGGCGGTATCGAGACCGCTCTGGACGGTGGAGCCGGCATTGAAGCCGAACCAGCCGACCCAGAGGAGACCTGCTCCCATCATGGTCATGACCAGATTGTTGGGCTGCATCGGGTGTCTGGGATACCCCTGCCGCGGTCCCAGGTAGATGGCGGCGACCAGGGCACTGACTCCGGCGGAGACATGGATGACCAGACCGCCGGCGAGATCGATGACCCCGGCGGCGCCGGCGTTGAACAGCCAGCCGTCCGGCGCCCAGACCCAATGACAGAGCGGCAGATAGACGAGGAGGAACCACAGAGTGATGAACAGGGTATACCCCCGGAAATAGATGCGTTCGGCCAGGGCGCCGCTGATCAGGGCCGGGGTGATGATCGCGAATTTGCCCTGGAACATGGCGAGAATGTATTCGGGCACGCCGTTAACGATGGAATCGTCGATACCGCGCAGCATGAAATAATCCGGGTTCCAGCCGATCACCCCGCCCAGTATTCCCTTACCGAAGGCAAGAGAATAGCCGCACACCACCCAGAGCACCCCGATCACCGCCATGGAGACGAAACTGTGCATCATCGTGCCCAGCACGTTCTTGGTGCGGACGAGGCCGCCGTAGAACATCGCCAGCCCGGGTACCATCAGCAGCACCAGACCGGTGGAAATCAGCATCCAGGAGGTGGTGCCGGTGTCCACCACCTGCCCGCCATCGGCGTGAGCCGGCAGTGGCAGGGCAAGCAACAGCAATAACATCAGTCCCATTCTCATTCCTTTCTCCCTCGCATCTCGGTTGACAAAATTGGAAAACCTGGCGCGCCGCAGGCCGCAACGCGAAAAACTCGGAGAAGATCAGCACCAATCATGCCACGCGGAAGGGTTCATCGAAAAGAACATTCAACATATTGATATGAATAATATATCAGAACGAACCCATCCACCGGCCGACATAGAGTCCGTTACAATTTCGAAAATCGCAACTTTCCAATTAACCTATTTGTAAGGACAACCGCAACAGCCACGACTGCCGCCCGGGTAGGCCAACGAAGGCAATCCCATTTCTCAATCAGAATGAAAACGCGAAGGCAAGCGAGCAGCGAGGAGACAGTGCACGAGGTACGGCGAGGAGTCGCGCCGTTCTACCGTCAGAGTTAACGCTTGATTCAGGATTGGGATACTGCGTCACAGCCGAGGGAAGGGGAAAATCGGCAGGGGGTCATTTCCAGATGGGCAGCGCCATGCGGTACACACCGCTGCGGGGCAACTGACAATCGAGAGCGACCGCCGCCACCGCGTCGCGCAGAGAACAGCCTTGCCGATGGTAGCGCTCCAGCATCGACCGCAGGTCTTCGGGGGAAGTCTCCCGCCGGCGGGCTCCGACGGAAAGGACAACGACGAATTCACCCCGGCTCCGCTCCCGGGCGGCAAGCTCGGCGGCCACCTCGGCCAGCGGGCCGGCCAGGGTTTCCTCATGCAATTTGGTAAGTTCCCGACAGACGACCGCCGCCACATTGCCGACAACCTCCAGACAATCGCGCAGGCAGGACTGGATACGATGGGGTGCTTCGTAAAATACGAGGATGACGGCATCCCGCTCGGGAACCACCGAACGCAACAGGTCGCACCGTCGCTTCGCCTGGGAGGGAAGGAATCCGAGAAACAACAATCGGTCCGCCGCAAAACCGGAAACACTCACCGCCGCGGCCACCGCGCTGGGCCCGGGAACCGGCTCGACCACAATCCCCCGGGCACGCGCCTCGCCGACGAGAATCGCTCCGGGATCGCAAATCCCCGGGGTTCCGGCGTCGGAGACCAGGGCGACATCCTGTCCCCGCGCCAACCGTTCGAGGATGGGCGCGAGTTTCTGCCGCTCGCGGTGTTTGAAATAACTGACCTGGGGGGTCTCTATGCCGTAGGCGGTCAGCAGCTTCCTGGTGTGGCGAGTGTCCTCGGCGGCAACGAGAGAGACCTCCTTCAGCACCCTTACCGCCCGGAAGGTGATGTCTTCGAGATTGCCGATGGGGGTCGCCACCACATAGAGCTTCCCGGAAAGCGGCGGGGAACCGGTGGTCACGAATGATCGCCCCCTTCCGGCAGACAGGGAAGAGTGAGGGTAAAGACAGTGCGCTCGCGGGATGCCCCACAGACGAGGCAGCCACCGGCTTCGGCAACGACGCGGGAGGCGAGGTACAGACCCAGCCCGGGCCGCGACTCGCGGGTGGTAAAGAAGGGCTGGAAAAGTCGCTCCTTCTTCTCTTCGGAAATACCGTCGCCGTTATCCTCGAAAGTGCAGCAGAGCATCCCGCCCGTCACCCTGCCCCGGACCGCGATCTGCGGTCGCTGCACGCCGGCAAGGGCGTCGATGGCGTTTTGCAGCAGGACATCGACGATAAAGCGGAAATGGTCATCCGCCAGGGCCACACGGCAGGAGGTGTCGGCAAGCTCAATCACCTTCTCGACTCCGTGCTTGAAAAAACTGTCGGCGGTCAGCAACTCCACCTCCTGACGGACGAACTCGGCATACCCACCACCGCTGCCGCCAGGCATCACGTTTTCCCGCAACGGATGGGCCAGGCTGGCAATATCCTTGGCCATCTGGACCTTCTCCAGCATCTGCGGCATCAGGGCCTGTCTCTTCTGCAGCATGTCCTGCAGCTGGCGGGCCCCTCCCTGCAGGTCCGCCGGGAGGGAGGGCACCAGTTCATCAAGGAGGGAACTGGCGTTGGCAAAGGTCATCCCCAACAGTTCCGCCTGCATGGAAAAGGCCTGCACCACCCCGTTCAGATTGTGAAGGATACCTCGAAACATCCGCCCGGTGGCTGCATCACGGTGGGTCTGGATCCAGGCATCCTCCCACTGTCTCCTTTCGCTGCTTGCCAACGCTCCGTCATCCGTCATGATGCGCTCCCGTTCCAGGCGATACCTCCGACTGCCAGCGGCGCAGTCCCGCATTCGTAACCATTCCCAGCCTCACATCCTCGGGCATGCGGCCCGGCTTCCGCACACAGGGTGCGCAACGGCGGATCGCCTGCGCAACTCAGTGGCACTGCGACCTAATCACCGTTCACATATACTGCATTTCCGCCCGGCGGCATAGCCTCCAGAACAGGAAATCGCCGCTTCAGGGAATGGCACCCTACAGAGCCATTTCCCGGCAAAGACGGAACAGGGAAGCCCTTCAAAAAAATTACCGCCCAACGCGGCGTTTTGTCGCACAAAGCCAACATTTTTTCCAGAATAGTTCGCATTATATTCACAACATCTTGAAATGACATCATAAATTTTGTTGGCATTCTCCTTGCTAACCAACTGGGCATCCTCTGCTACCGCGAGGGTGGACACGGTCGCACCGTCCGGCCGCGCCCCTGAACCGCAGACAAAAGGAAATCACGCCATGACTCGTCTTCTCAATTCCTGCCTTGCCTTCACCCTGGGTGGCATCCTGTTTCTGCCAGTCTCTGGCCACTGCTCCGACGCATCTCCGGATGCCGATGGCAGGGCCGAGGTCGCGGCGTATTACCAGCAGTACACCGATGCCATCCGCGGCAGGGACTACCCGGCCGCCGTACTCGCCCTGCAACCGGAAGTCGCCAAAGGGACAGCGGAGGCCCTCTACCTCCTCGGCTCCCTGTACCGCACCGGCCGGGGCGTCGAACGCGATTACGGCATGGCTGCCGAGCTGTTCACCCGGGCCGCCGAACAGGGAAGTCCCGATGCGCAGTACTCCCTTGGCGCCTTATATGAAAAAGGGATGGGCATCGAACAAAACCTTGAGGAGGCGAAACGGCTCTTCCGGTTGGCAAGCAACCAGGGCAACACCCTAGCCGGTCGCAAACTCCAGGAAATGGAAGCCGGCACCTCCGCCTTGCTGGAGCCGGGCGAATCCGGCACCACCACCGAAACGACGAGACGTCATCTCGGCAAGGATCCGGAGGCGGAACTGCGCTGGGCCGCCATTCGCGGTTATCAGGAAGACGTCGAAGTCCTCCTGGCCAGCGGCGTCAACGTCGACGCCGTCGACGCGCAGGGCCGGAGTGCCCTGATCGAGGCGGCGAGCAACGCCCACCCGGCCATCGCGGCGAGACTCATCAGCCATGGCGCGTCGCTGGAAAAACGCGATGGTTCCGGCCTCAACGCCCTGCTCGCCGCTGCGGATTCAGCCATTAAGGACGAAGGTGCCGTGTCCGAAACCATCTCCCTGATCAGCCGCCACTTCCCGAATCTGGAGTGCCGTGACAAATCAGGAAACACCCCGCTGTTGCTCGCGGTCAAGCGAGGCAACGCCAGCGCGGTTGCAACCCTGCTCTCCCTGGGTGCTCGCCCGGAGGCAACGGACCAGCAGAACCGCACCGCCGCCTATTACGCCGCCAACAGGGGGCATCAGCGCATCGAAAAACAATTTCTGACCGCGGGGATCAGGCCAGAGCAGACCCAGGAGGATTCCGCCAGTAAAGGGGCGCTGCTGTTAGCCGGCCTCGGCCCGCGGGGCGAAAGGGCGATGACCGCGCCTTCCTTCCGGCAGAACTGGAGCCTCCTGCAGGAAGCCGCATGGAAAGGCCAGACGGAGGTTCTCGCCCACCTCTGTGAAAAGGCGGAAAAAGGCGATATCGACGGCCGGGACGAGCATGGCCAGACCGCTCTCATCCTCGCGTCCATGGGTGGACACATCGAGGCCGCGGAGGTTCTCCTGGATCACGGTGCCGATCCGAACGCGCAACGAAACGATGGCAGAACCGCATTGCTGGCTGCCGCCGAGCAGGGCCACCCCGACCTTGTCGCAATTTTGCAACAAGCTGGGGCCGACATGATGCATCTCGATCGCAACGGCACATCGGCGCTTATTCTGGCCATCGAATCCGGCGATGAGAAGACCGCAATCAACACCCTGCAGCTTGCCCCGGGACTTGCCGGTCGCACCGACCTCCAGGGAAAATCCCCCCTCATCGAGGCCGCCAAGATGGGTATGGTTGCGTTGATCGACCCGCTCGTTGCCGCCGGTGTCGAGGTGGACGCCGCCGACCGCAACGGTCGCACCGCTCTGATGGCCGCAGCGACGAACGGCAGACAGGCAGCGGTGGAAACCCTTCTCCGGCATTCGGCTCAGGTTGATCGGACCGACGACGGGGGTAACACCCCGCTGATGCTGGCGGCCTCCCATGGCCACGCCGACACCATCGTGTCCCTGCTGCGCGCGGGCTCGGATCTCACCACCACCAACGGCAACGGCAACACCGCCCTGCTGCTCGCGGCTGACCGGGGTGCAACCGACATCGTTATTCTGCTGCTGGCAAAGGGGGCGGACATCGGCTGGAAAAACGCGATGGGCAACACCGCCCTCATGCTCGCCACCTTGAACGATCATGCGGAGGCGGTCAAAGTCCTTCTCGAGAACGGCGCCGATCCCGCCGAGAAAAACCGATTTGACGAGAGAGCGATCTCCCTGGCCGCATCCTCGAGCCGGTCGTATCAGCTGATCGAGCAGTTCGAATCACAAAACCGCTGGTTCATGAAGCTGCTCTGACACGCTGGACACATGCTATTAAATCAATACGTTAAACACATATTATCCCGACGATAACAGGTAGTAAAATAATTTATGATAATTATTACCACTACCACATTGTATACTATAGCCAGATATTTCCAACCGGTCTCCCCTGCCGCTCTCGGAGCAAGCGGAAATCCGGTTGGCCCAGCCGGAACCCCGGCCTGAAGTTTTCCACCTCGAACCAATCTCAGCGCGCCTGCGGCGGAGTGTGTAATGGGTCTCCGACACAACATCTTGTCCCTTGCTCTTTTTGCAACAGTTATCATTTCCTTCTATGAACCCGCCCTGGCGACCGGCCTTGAGAAATTCATCATGCCGGGGCCGCTGGCCAAGGCCCACCAGAAGTACGAGAAAGACTGCCAGCAGTGCCATGACCCCCTCGACTACAACAAGCAAAAAAAGCAGTGTCTTGCCTGCCACAAGGAGGTTGCCGCCGATGTCAGTGGACAGACCGGATTCCACGGCCGGAACCCGAGGGTGCTCAAACAGGAATGCCGCTACTGCCACGGCGAGCATCGCGGTCGCGAGGCGGGTATCGTACCGATCGATCCCGATGTTTTCGATCACTCACTGGCGGATTTCCCGCTTCGCGACAGCCACACCCGCGTTCAATGCGGCCAGTGCCATGTCGCCGGCAAGAAATTCCGGGAGGCGCAGGGGAAATGCGTTGTCTGCCACAAGCAACAGGAACCCCACATGGGGAACCTCGGCGAGGAATGCGACAAATGCCACAGGGAGACTTCGTGGCGCGCCCATGTGTTCAACCACGGGAACACCCGCTTTCTCCTCGAAGGGAAACACTCGCAGATCCGCTGCATCGCCTGTCACCTCAATCAGAAATGGAAGGGGCTGCCCCTGGACTGTGCCGGCTGTCACCGCACCAACGACATCCACGGCGGACAGTTTGGTTCCGATTGCAAGAAATGCCACAGTCCCATTCCACCCGCACAGCCGGTTCAAGGAAAAACCGCCTGGTATCCGGCGGGGTTCGATCACGGGAAAACCCGCTTCCCCCTCGTCGGCAAACATGCCCCGGTTGGCTGCCGGCAGTGCCACGACCCGGCAAAGCCTCTTGCCATCGGCAGCGGCAAGCCGATTCCCGTCTGTGTCGAATGCCATTCCGGCAACGACGTCCATCGCGGCCGTTTCGGCAACAAATGCCAGCAATGCCACGCGCCGGAAGGCTGGCAGAAACAGTCGTTCGATCATGCCAAAACCAGGTTTCCCCTGAAAGCCCGGCACCGGGATCTCCCCTGCAGCAAGTGCCACACCAAAGAACGGCCCGACAAGGACACCCCCCTCACCTGCGCCTTCTGCCATACTCTGGACGACCCGCATCGGGGAGTCTTCGGCGGCGAGTGCGAAAAATGTCACAGCGACGACCGCAAATGGCAGGAAGCGACCTTCGATCACGAGAAGACCAAATTCCCGCTCCGGGACAAGCATGTTCAAGTGAAATGCCGTCCATGTCATGACCTTCTCCCCCGCGAAAAGACATCACCCGCCACCTGCGTCTCCTGTCACGGCAAGAATGATCCGCACAAGGGCAAGGAAGGCGAGCGATGCGACAAATGCCATAATCTCAAGGGGTGGCGGACCGAAGTCTTCTTTGATCACGACCTGACCGATTTCCCCCTCATCGGCATGCACACCGTCCCTCCCTGCGAGGGATGCCATATCGACCCCGTTTTCAAAAATACACCGGGAAACTGCAGCGGATGTCACGACAAAAAGGATCCGCACAAAAAACGATTCGGTGATGTCTGCCAGAGCTGCCATACGCCAAATGGCTGGAAATTCTGGAGCTTCGATCACAGCAGCCAGGCAAACTTCCCCCTCGAGGGAGCGCATGCCGGACTCGATTGCCTTGCCTGTCACATTCTTCCGCTTGCCGAGAAGAAGCTGCCGCGAGCCTGCAACGACTGTCATTCGAGAATCGATCCCCACAGAGGCCGGTTCGGGGCCTTCTGTGACCGTTGCCACGTTACCGATTCCTTCAAAAAACTGAAAATGAGCCGATGAAATTCCCCACCCACACTTCACATTCTTGGCTGCGAGGGCGAACAATGCACTGTATCAATGGAAAGACCCCCTGCTCCATCGGCAGGGGACTGGTTGTCATCCTGATCGGAATCCTGGCCTGCACGGCACTTCCGGCAGCCCTCCGGGCGGCGGAAGACGGATTCAATCACGAGCAGACCGGCTTTCTGCTGCAGGGAAAACATAAATCCCTCGCCTGCGACAGCTGTCACGTCCGCGGCCTCTTCAAAGGAACACCGACGAGCTGCGAGGGATGCCATACCCCCGGCGGCATGGTCAACGCCACCCCGAAACCCTCCACCCACATCGCCACCTCGACATCCTGCGAGAGCTGCCACAATCGGGAAAATTTCAGCAACCTGGAAGTTGCCCACAGTGAAATCCAGGTACCGTGCATCAATTGCCACAACGGCACTATTACCATGGGCCCGCCTTCCGGGCATATCCAGACGAATGGGAACTGTGAATCGTGCCATGCGTCGGGGGAATGGAACGCGGTACGGATGGATCACGGCCAAGCCGCAGGACTGTGCGCTTCCTGTCACAACAACACACGCCATACGGGAAAACCGGAGAACCACATTTTGACCTCCGCCGAGTGTGACAACTGCCATGTCCCTTCGGGATGGCAGCAGGTTTCCTTCGATCATTCGCTGGCACCGACCACCGGTAAGTGCGCAACATGCCACGGCAAGCCGGACAACCATTTCCCCTCCGCCGACACCTGTGACAGCTGCCATGAGGCGGGAAGCGCCTGGAGCAAGGTGACCATGGACCACACCGCAACCACAGCCGGCTGCAACAGCTGCCACAGCAAGCCGGACGGCCACATCGCCGCACCCGACTCCTGCGACTCCTGCCATAGCGCCGGCAGCGCCTGGAACAAGGTCCAGGTCGATCACAGCGTGCTCTCCTCCCCCTGCGCCGGCTGTCACAGCCAGCCCGCGTCCCATCCGGCCGCCTCGACCAACTGCCAGGCTTGTCATACCGGTGCCGGTACCAGCTGGACCCAGCTGACCATGGATCACGCCGAGACCACCGCGA
>JBFLZZ010000005.1:0-122843 GCA_040755255.1 Thermodesulfobacteriota bacterium | reverse complement strand
CCCTCCGTTCCTTGTCGCGGCCGGGCGCTGCGGAACTCGGCCCTGCGGGCCTCAGACAGCGGAGTCTCCGCCGCTGTCGCGGCTCCGCTTACCTGCTCGCGCTTTTTCCGGCCACTCCTGCGTCTCTTCGGCTGCGTGAAAATGGCATCCGAAATTGCGAGCAGAGATACGACTTCATCTCATCCTTTCGCTCTGAGCCTGTCGAAGAGTGCTCCTTCGTATGTGCTCAGATTGGCTGACCTTCACTGGTAATCAGGTTCTGAAATGAATATCAAGCGTTGCGATGTTGCCAAAAATCGAGCCCAACGACTTTGACGGGACCCTGCAGTCCGCGCTGAGGTTTCACCCATCCGGGTGCGCGGCGCCCATGGGCAACTCTTCTGTATTATCCCCGCGGATGGAATTTTTTGTGCACCGCCTTCAGCCGTTCCCCCTGGACATGGGTGTAGATCTGGGTGGTGGCGATGTCGGCGTGGCCGAGCATCGCCTGCACCGTCCGCAGATCGGCGCCGTTTTCGAGGAGATGGGTGGCGAAGGAGTGGCGCAGGACGTGGGGGCTGAGCGGCTTGCCGATCCCGGCCAGGATCGCCCGCTCCTTGACGATCTGCCAGAAACGCTGCCGGCTGGGATGCCTGCCGCCGCGGGTGAGAAAAAGGTGGCGGCTGGTTTTTCTGCCAAGGAGCCGCGGTCTCGCCGCCTGCAGGTACTCGCCCAGTTTCGCCGCCGCGACCTCGCCCAGCGGCACGATCCGTTCCTTGTTGCCCTTGCCGACGATGCGGAGATAGCCCGGATCGGCATGGTAGGCGGTCACCGGCAGGGAGACCAGCTCAGAGACCCGCAGCCCGGAGGCGTAGAGCAGGTGGAGCATGGCGCTGTCGCGCAGCGCCACCGCCGTGTCGGTGGTGTGGCCGGCGGCAAGCAGTCGGCTTACCTCTTCGGTGGTGAGGAATTTGGGCAGGGTGCGCCGGGCCTTGGGCTGGGAGATGAGGGCGACCGGCGAGCCGGCCAGCAGCCCGCGGTCGGCGAGGAAGCGGCAGAAGGCGCGCAGGGCGGAGATGCGGCGGGACAGGGAGCGCGGCGCGAGTCCGCTCTGCTGGCAGAAGCTGAGGTAGCGCCGGATATGGGCGGTGGCAAGCTGACCGGGGTGGCGCAGCCTGGGCGAATGGGTCAGGAAGGCGGAAAGGTCGGAGTGATAGGCAAGGACGGTATTGCGGGACAGCCGCCGCTCGACGGTGAGAAACTGCAGGAAGGAATCGAGACAGTCGCTCAGGAGCGGCGGTGGCTGGTCCCGGGTGGTCAAGGCGCCGGAAGGGCTCCGGGGGAGACTAGCGTTCCATGCGGAACATCAGCTTGCGCAGCTTGCGCTTGGACTCGGCCTGCTTGCGGCGGCGGCGGACGCTGGGCTTTTCGTAGAACTCGCGCCGCTTCAGTTCCTTCTTGACGCCGTCGATCTGCAGTTTCTTCTTCAGCTGACGGATGGCGTATTCGATGTCGCCTTTGACTTCAACTTCGATCATATCGCACCATGGTTGTGAGGAATGGACGGTTTCGGAAAACCGCCACTATAGAGGGAAGGGCGCCGGCTTGTCAACTGTTTTTCTGCGGGCGGCGTAACCGTGCGGCAGCGCCCCATCTTCGCACGATCGGCCCGGCTTGGGTGCGCGGGTAAGCGCGCCGGTCATCCCTCCGCCGGCAGGATCTTGCCGGGGTTGAGGATGTTGTGCGGATCGAAGAGGCGCTTGAGGTCGCGCATGACGTCGAGGAACACCGCGTCGCGTTCCAGGGAGATGTAGGGCGCCTTGGTGATGCCCACCCCGTGCTCGCCGGAGATGGTGCCGCCGAGCTCCACCGTGATCCGGAACAAGCGTTCCTTGGCCGCCCGCGCCCGCTGCCTTTCGTTGTCGTCGTCGCGGTCGTACATGATGTTGACGTGCAGATTGCCGTCGCCGGCATGACCGAAACTGAAGATGGGGAGGCCGTTTTCCGCGGCCAGCCGGGCGGTGGCGGTTACCAGCTCCGGGATGCGGCTCCTGGGCACCACCACGTCCTCGCCGAGTTTGTGCGGTTTCAGGGTGAAGGAGGCCGGCGAGATGGCCCGGCGGGCGTTCCAGAGACCACGGCGTTCCTCGTCGTCCTTCGCCCGCGCGAGGAGCGGCAGATGAAGACCGGCGAGGTAGTCCGTCAGCCGGTCCGCCTGCTGTTCGACGCTGTCGCGGTCGCCGTCGAGTTCCACCAGCAGCAGGGCGCCGGTCTCCTCCGGCAGCGGGAAGGGGAACTTGTCGCGGACGATGGCGATCGCGGTTCGGTCCATGAATTCGAGGGCACAGGGCGTGGCGCGGGCGAGGATGTCGTTTACCAGCCTCGCCGCCTGATCGGGACCGGTGCAGAGCAAGAGCAGGGTGGCTCGCGCCGTCGGCAGCGGCAAGAGGCGGACGGTGATTTTGGTGATGATGCCGAGTGTCCCTTCGGAACCGGTGAACAGCCGGGTGAGGTCATAGCCCACCACCCCCTTGGCGGTGCGTTCGCCGGTGTGGAGGATGCGGCCGTCGGCGAGCACCACCTCGAGCGCCAGGACATAGTCGCGGGTGACGCCGTACTTGACGGCGGCGGGGCCGCCGGCGCCCTCGGCGACGTTGCCGCCCAGGGTGCAGAAGGAATAACTCGCCGGGTCGGGCGGGTAGAAGAGCCCATGGCGGGCCGCCGCCTGCTTGAGGTCGCCGTTCAGCACCCCAGGCTCGACCACCGCCAGGTGGTTGTCGGTATCGATCTCCAGGATGCGGTTCATCCGGCTGGTGGCCAGCACGATACCGCCCGCCACCGCCAGGGCGCCGCCGGTCATGCCGGTGCCGGCGCCGCGTACCACCACCGGAATGCGTTTCTCCGTGGCAAGGCGCATGATCGCGCTGATCTCGGCGGCGGAGGAGGGGAAGACCACCGCCTCGGGCGGATACTCCAGGTTGGAGCCGTCGTAGGAGTAGCAGAGCAGGTCGGCGCGCTCGACGGTGACGTTTTCCCTGCCGACAATCGCCTGCAATTGGTGTAAGGTGGTGGCGTCCATCACCACCCATGTAGCAGAAGGTCAGGGTTCAGGCAAGGAGAGATACGACATGGCAAAGATTCGTTTGGCGCTCATCGCCGGCGGCCGCTCCGGCGAGCGCGAGGTTTCCCTGAAAGGGGCACAGGGGGTGCGGGCGGCGCTCGACACGGAGAAGTACGCGATCACCACTTTCGATCCGGCCACCGATATCGCCAGACTGGCGGCGGCCGCCGGCGAGATCGACGTCGCCTTCATCCTGCTGCACGGCCCCTTCGGCGAGGACGGCACGGTCCAGGGGCTGCTCGATCTCCTCTCCATCCCCTATCAGGGCTCCGGGGTGCTGGGCAGTGCCATGGCCATGGACAAGCACATCGCCAAGATCATGTACCGGCAGGCGGGGATCAGGGTGCCTGACTGGCGGATGGTGGAGGACGGATCGGAGGCGACGGTGCGGTCGCTGGTTGCGGAACTGGGGCTGCCGCTGGTGATCAAGCCGGTGGGGCAGGGGTCGAGTCTGGGAATGAGCATTCCCAGGAGCGAGGCGGCCTGCGCCGAAGGGTTGCAGCGGGCCCTGGCCTTCGGCGGCCGGGTGATGGTGGAGAGGTTCATCGCGGGCAGGGAGATCACCTGCGGCGTGCTTGGCAACCGGGAACTCACCGCCCTGCCGCTGGTGGAGATCGTGCCCGGCGACGGTTTCGAATTTTTCGACTACCAGGCCAAGTACACGCCGGGCGCCAGTCGGGAGATCTGCCCGGCCCCTCTCGATCCGGCAATCAGCGCGAAAGCGCAGGAGTACGGGCTCGCCGCCCACCGGGCCCTGCAGCTGCGCGGCTACAGCCGCACCGACATGATCGTCGCCGCCGACGGCACCATCTACGTGCTCGAAACCAACACCATCCCGGGCATGACCCCCACCAGTCTGCTGCCCCAGGCGGCGGCGGCTCACGGCCTGCCCTTCCCGGCACTGCTCGACCGGCTCATCGAGCTGGCGATGGAGGCATAGGTCCTATCGGTCTTATAGGACCTATACTTCTTATCCCGCGAAGCGGTCGGTGAAATACGGTTCCAGCACCCCGGGCACCCTGATGGTGCCGTCCGCCTGCTGGCAGTTCTCGAAGATCGCCGCGAGCGTGCGGCCCACGGCGAGGCCGCTGCCGTTCAGGGTATGCACCAGGGCGCTTTTGTTGCCCTCCTTCGGCCGGTAGCGGATGGCGCCGCGGCGGGCCTGGAACTCGCCGAAGTTGCTGCAGGAGGAGATCTCCCGGTAGGTGTTCTGCGCCGGCATCCACACCTCGATGTCGTAGGTCTTGCAGGCGGAAAAGCCGAGATCGCCGCTGCAGAGGGTGATCACCCGGTAGGGCAGTTCCAGGAGCTGCAGCACCTCCTCGGCGTCGGCGAGCAGGCTTTCCAGTTCCGCCGGCGAGCTCTCCGGGGCGACGAACTTGACCAGTTCCACCTTGTCGAACTGGTGCTGGCGAATGAGCCCGCGGGTGTCCTTGCCGTAGGAACCGGCCTCGGAGCGGAAGCAGGGGGTGTAGGCGGTGTATTTGATCGGCAGATCCTTCTCGGCAAGGGTCTCGTCGCGATGGATGTTGGTCACCGGCACCTCGGCGGTGGGGATCAGCCACAGGTCCCAACCCTCGGCCCGGAAGAGGTCGGCGGCGAACTTGGGCAATTGTCCGGTGGCGGTCATCGACGCGCTGTTGACCAGAAAGGGCGGCAGCACCTCGCGGTAGCCGTGCTTCTGGGTGTGGAGATCGAGCATGAAGTTGATCAGCGCCCGCTCCAGCCGCGATGCGAAGCCGGAAAGGATGGCGAAGCGGGCGCCGGAGAGTTTGGCGGCCCGCTCGAAATCGAGGATCCCCAGCGCTTCGCCCAGTTCGTAGTGGGGTTTCGGGGCGAAGCCGAAGTCGGGAATCGCCCCCCAGCGCCTGACCTCGACGTTGTCCCGCTCGTCCCTGCCCACCGGCACCGAATCGTCGATGAGATTGGGGATGCCCATGACGATCTCTTCGAGCCTGCCCTCGATGGCGGCGAGTTCGGTTTCCAGTTCCTTGATCCGGTCGCCGACCCCGCGCATCTCCTCCATCACCCTTTCGGTGTCCCCACCGGCCTTTTTCATCCGGCCGATGTCGGCTGACACCGTCTTGCGCCGGTTGCGCAGCCCTTCGACCTCGACCAACAGTTCGCGCCGACGGGTGTCGATGCCGAGGAATTCGTCGAGCTTGGTTTCCGTTTCCTTGCCGCGCAGGCGGGTCTTTTCCCGGACCAGATCGATGTGTTCGCGGATAAAGCGCAATTCGAGCATGGGTTTTCCTTTTCGTTTGGCTGGAGGATGGGGTAAATTCACCCAGGTGAACGTGCCGTTTTTTAGCATGGCACCGGGATGAAAGCAAGCAAACCGATGGAACCTCATGGCCGCTGACCGCGATCCCCGCAAGAAGGCGGTGGCGCTCCGCTACGACAGGAGCGCCGGCTCCGCCCCGAAACTGACCGCCAAGGGAGCCGGCGCCATCGCCGAACGGATCATCGCCCTTGCCCGCGAACACAACATCCCCATCCACGAGGACGGCGATCTTGCCGAGGTGCTGTCGCTCCTGAAGCTCAACCAGGAGATCCCGCCACAGACCTACGCCGCCGTCGCCGAAATCCTCGCCTTCATCTACCGGACCAACGCCTCCTATCCCTCCGGCCGCTGACTTCCGCCCCCCGCTTCCGATCGGCAAAAGCTGCCTACCTGTCAAGAAATCCGACCGTCGCGCCCGGGTTTAAGCCGGGATCTCCTCCGGGTTTTCCGCGTTTTTTCTTGTTATTTCATGATGTTGTCCGCGATTGTCTTCTGGTGGCACAGGAGTTGCTGTTTTGTCTCTTCGCAGAACCATGGGAGGCCTGCGAGCTATGTTTATACTCAACCGGCTGGGGATGATCGAGGGGGTCGAAACCATGCGCGCCCAGGAAGAGCGCATGAACCAGATCGCCAACAACCTGGCCAACGTCGACACCACCGGCTACAAGAAGGAAAACATCACCTTCTGGGAGATGCTCCACCGCACCGAGGCGAAGACCATGCGGGTGGGAAAGGCCCTGAAGGTGCTCACCGGCCAGGAGCAGGGCCCGGCGGAACTCACCGGCAACCCCCTCGACGTCCTCATCGACGGCGAGGGGTTTTTCGAGGTGCAGACCCCGCAGGGCGTCCGCTATACCCGTGCCGGCAATTTCACCACCGACAGCACCGGCCAGCTGGTCACCCAGGACGGCTGGCCGGTCCTCGGCGACGGCGGTTCCATCGTCATCGAGGGTGGCGAGGTGACCATCGGCCACCGCGGCGAGGTGGTCGTCGACGGCGAGCAGGTGAACCGCTTCCGCATCGTCACCTTTGCCGACGCCACCGCCCTGGAAAAGGAGGGCGATACCCTGTTCCGTCTGGGCGAAGGCGGCGAGGGCGGGGTCGAGGCCGAGAATTTCCGGATCGTCCAGGGATCCCTGGAGCAGTCCAATGTCAATACCGCCATCGAGATGACCGAAATGATCGACCTGCAGCGCGCCTTCCAGGCGCAGCAGAAGGTGGTGCAGGCCATCGATGAAATTGACGGCCAGGCGGTCAACCGGGTCGGCAAGCTGACCGCCTGATCCGCATCCGAAGGAGAGCGAAGAATATGATCCGCGCACTGTATTCGGCCCGCACCGGCATGGTGGGGCAGCAACTGCAGCTCGACACCATTTCCAACAACCTGGCCAACGTCAATACCACCGGGTTCAAGAAGACCCGGGTGCAGTTCGAGGACCTGTTCTACCAGACCCTGCGCGCCGCCGGCGTCGAGACCACCGGCGGCGGCCAGGTACCCACCGGCCTGCAGGTGGGCATGGGAACCCGGCCGGTGTCCACCCAGAAAATCTTCTCCCAGGGCGAATTCGTCCAGACCGGCAACGAACTCGACTGGGCCATCGAGGGTCGCGGCTTTTTCCGCATCCTCCGCGACGGCGACGAGTACTACACCCGGGCCGGCAGTTTCAAGCTGGACAGCGACGGCTTCGTCGTCACCCCCAACGGCGACCGGCTGCAGCCGGAATTCGCGGTGCCGGCCGGCACCGTCTCCCTGGAAATCGATTCCGGCGGCCTGCTGACCGCCCTCGACGAGAACAACGACGTGCTCGGCACGGTGCAGGTGACCCTGTTCGATTTCATCAACCCGGCCGGCCTGAAGGCAGTGGGCCACAACCTCTTCCAGGTGACCGAAGCCTCCGGTGATCCGGTGGAGGCCAATCCCGGTGTCGACGGCCTCGGCACCATCGCCCAGCGTTTTCTCGAGACCTCCAACGTCGACGTCGCCGAGGAGGTGGTCAACATGATCATCACCCAGCGGGCCTTCGAGGTCAATTCCAAGGCGATCACCACCGCCGACACCCTGCTGGAAATCATCAACAACCTGCAGAGGTAGGAAGAATGACGCGCCAGGCGGCGACATGGCTGGCAACGGCGCTCCTGCTTGTCGGCACCTCCTTGACCGCCAGGGCGGCGACCCTGGATGCCGATACCCTGCGGCAGGTGTTCACCGCCCTGGTGCTGGAGAACGCCGCTCCGCCCCGCGACGAGCTGGTGATCGAGCGGTTTTCCGCGCAGCCGGCCGAACTTGCCATCCCGGATGGCGAAATCGGCTACCGGCCCCACGGCAACCTGCCCCCCGGCGAAACGGGCCAGAAAGTGCTGACGGTGACGGTGACGGTGGACGGCGCCGATGCCGGGGTGGTGCGGCTGAGCGGCGATGTCGCCCGCTACCGGCCGGTGGTTGCCCTGCGCAAGCGGATCGGCCGCCATACCGTCCTGCGCGCCGAAGATCTCTGCCTGGTGCGGAAGAATCTCGCCCTTCTGGGCGACAGCCCCCTCACCGATCCCGGCGGAGCGGTGGGCAAGCGGCTGCGGGTGAGCCAGGGAGGCGGCGCCGTCCTCACCGCCGCCATGCTGGAGACGGTGCCGCTGGTCCAACGCGGCGATGTGGTCACCATTCTCGCCGACGGTGGCCGTTTCCGGGTGACCGCGCCCGGCATCGTCCGCAATGCCGGCCGGCGCGGCGACATGGTGCAGGTGAAGAACATGATGAGCCGCCGGCTGATTTTCGCCCGGGTGGAAGACGAACAGACGGTGGTGGTCGACTACTGAACGAAGAGGAAGGCAAGCCATGAAAAAACGAATGCCGCTGCTGCTACCGCTGCTGTGCTGCGCCTGCGTCGCCACCACACCGCCGCCGCAGGCGGTCACCGCCATCCCGCCGCGCCTGGCGCTGCCCGAGCAGGCCGCCCGGCCGACGCCGCAGCAGGAAGGCACCATCTTCCAGGTGGACGGCGCCGATCTTTACCGGGACGGCCGCGCCCGCGAGGTCGGCGACATCGTGCTGATCAAGATCGTCGAGACCTCCAGCGGCGCCAAGAAGGCGACCACCAAGACCGCCCGCGACTCGAAACTGACCGGCGGCGTCGCCTCCCTGTTCGGTTTCGAGAACTGGGCCGCGGACCACAACGCCAATTTCATCCCCTCCAACAGCAATCTTTCCACCGGGCTGAAAAACGAGTTCGACGGTTCGGGCGAAACCAAGCGCGACTCCAAGATCACCGCCACCATCTCGGCGCGGGTGGTGGAGAAAAGCGCCGACGGCAACCTGATCATCCGCGGCTTCCAGGAAACCCGGCTCAACAACGAGACCCAGCACATCATCCTTTCCGGCCTCGTCCGGCCCCAGGACATCCTGCCGGACAACAGCATCCTCTCCACCCATGTCGCCGACGCCCGCATCGAATACGCCGGCACCGGCGTCATCACCGACAAGCAGCGGCCCGGCTGGCTGGCCAGGGGGCTCGACCTCGTCTGGCCGTTCTGACCGGGAATACTCCGGAGACGGGTTCCTACGGGTTGTTTCTCGAGAGCGGAGGGTTGTCCCTGCCGGCCCGGGATTGCCCCATGCCCTGACGGGCGCAACGGCGGAAAATTTCTTTCTGCGGGCGGCCCGGCAATTTCTGCCGGCGGCGCCCGGCGGATTTTTCCGGACGGCCGGGACGCTGGCCGGGCAAAAATCGGAATATCAGTATAACTTACTGAAATAAAGGTTGTTTCTCTGCTGGGTAGCCCTGGCATCCTCCTTGCTCCGAGTCGGAAACAGCCCCGCACATGCTCATCGAGAGGAAATAACGATGCCACGGAACGCCACATCATCGACCCTGAAAGCCGGCTGCGCCGCCCTGCTGCTTGCCCTGTTCCTCCAGGGCGTCGCCCCCGCTGCCGGAGTCGCCGCCCGGCTCAAGGATATCGCCTCGGTGAAGGGGGTGCGGGACAATCAGCTGATCGGCTACGGCCTGGTGGTCGGTCTCACCGGCACCGGCGACGGCAAGCAGGCGGCCTTCACCAACCAGAGCCTGGTCAACTACCTGAACAATCTCGGCATCGCCGTCAATCCCGACCAGGTCAACGTCAAGAACGTCGCCAGCGTGATGATCACCGCCCAGTTGCCCCCCTTCGCCAAGATCGGCCAGACCATCGACGTTACCCTGTCCTCCACCGGCGACGCCTCGTCGCTGCAGGGCGGCACCCTGGTGCCCACCGCCCTCAAGGGTCTGGACGGCAAGGTCTACGCCATGGCCCAGGGGCCGGTGAGCATCGGCGGTTTCGAGATCACCGGCGACACGGTCAACCGCCAGAAAAACCATCTCACCGTGGCCCGCATCCCGGAGGGCGCCACGGTCGAGCGGGAGGTGGGCGTTTCCTTTTCCGGCAAGGAAAAGGTGAGCATCAGCCTCCACAATCCGGATTTCACCACGGTCGATCGGGCGGTGCGGGCGATCAACGGCTTTCTTGAGGGAAACTACGCCGCGGCCCGCGACGGCGCCACCCTGGAGGTACGGGTACCGGACGGCTACGCCGGCCGCGAGGTGGTCATGCTGGCCGATCTCGAACAGCTGGAGATCCGCCCCGACGTGCCGGCGCGGGTGATCCTCGACGAACGGACCGGCACGGTGGTCATGGGCGAGAATGTCAAAGTAGGCCAGATCGCCCTTTCCCACGGCAACCTCAGCCTCAAGATCAGCTCCCTGCCCGTCGACGCCCGGGATCAGGCGGGGATCGACGGCGGCAAACTGGTGAATCTGCCCACCGGCACCTCGCTGGGCGAGGTGGTGCGGGCCTTGAACGCCATGGGGGTGGCGCCGCGGGACATGATCGCCATTTTTCAGAGCATCAAGGCGGCCGGCGCGTTGAACGCCGAGTTGCAGATCATATGAACCACGGAGAGGAGTCCGGATGAACACCCTGCAAGCTGTCGTTCCATCTCTCAAGAATCCGGCCGGCAATGCCGATAGGATGAAAGAGGACGTGCTCAAGAAGGCGTGCCGTGATTTTGAGGCGCTGCTCATCGAACAGATGATCGCCACCATGCGCAGCAGCGTGCCGAAGGGAGGGTTGATGGACGGCGGTTTTGCCGAGGAGATGCTGCAACCGATGCAGGACGAGCGGATGGCGAAGGAACTTGCCGAGCATGGCGGTTTCGGACTGGCCGATGCCATGTACCGCCAGATCACCACCCGCACGGGCAAGGGGTAGGCCATGGCGATTTCGACCCACACCCTGGAGGAAATCCTCGACACCCTGGAGCGGGAACTGCAGTCCTCCGACCAGCTGCTGGAACTGCTGGCCGAGGAGCAGACCGCCCTCACCGGCATGGATATCCCGTCGCTCCTGGCGATCAGCCAGCGCAAGCAGCACGAAGCCGGCCGCCTGCAGGAAATGGACGGTTTCTTGCGGCAGCGGCTGGGGGAATGCCGCGATGGCAAAGCCGCTGCCGGCGACGGCGCGGCCATCGACCTCGCCGCCCTGGCAGACATGGTGGACGACCCGTTGCGGCGGCGGCTGCTGACCTTCCGCCACCAGCTGGGCGACCGGCGGCGGCGCATCGGCGAACTCAACCACATCAATCATCGGCTGGTGGCGGACAGCCTCGCCTACATCGACGACGCGGTGCGGCTCTTGACCGGCGCCGCCACCACTGGCTACGGCAGGACGAAAAGGCAGCAGGGGAGGGGGCCGGCCTTCATCAGCCGGGCCGTCTGAGCCATGGCCGGGATCTCCCAGGTTCTCAACATCGCCAAGAATGCCATCCTTACCCACCAGATGGCTATCCAGGTGGCGGGCCACAACGTCGCCAACGTCGACACCCCCGGCTACACCCGCCAGAGCCTGCAGGTCGATCCCGCCCTTGCCTACCCTTCCAGTATCGGTCCCATCGGCAACGGCGTCACCGCCGAACTCATCAAGCGGTCCTACGACAGTTTCGCCACCCAGCGGATCATGCAGGAGGAGGCCAATCTCAACAACCTCTCCGCCCAGAATCAGTCGATCCGCATGGTGGAGGCCGCCTTCAACGAGGCGCCGGGGCTGGCACTCAACGATCTGATGAACCAGTTCTGGACGGCCTGGCAGAATCTGGCGGACAATCCCGAGATGCTGCCGGCGCGGCAGACGGTGGTGCAGCAGGCGGAGCTGATCGCCAACCAGCTCAACACGATGAACGCCGAGATCGTCCGCACCCGTAACGATATCGGGGTGAATCTGAAATCGGCCCTCAACGAGGCCAATTCGCTGATCAGGCAGCTTGCCGATCTCAACGTCCAGATCGCCGCCGCCGAGTCCGACAAGGCCAAGGCCAACGATATGCGCGACCAGCGCGACGTGGTCCTGAAGCAGCTTTCCGGATTGATCGACATCAACTATTTCGAGACCAACAAGGGCATGTACACCGTCCTGTTGCCCACCGGCCATGCCCTGGTGGAAAACACCGAACACTGGCCGCTGGATTGGGAGAACGATTCCCTGCAGTGGGTGGGAACGCGGCGCAACACCCTCGGCGAGTTCGTCAAGGTGAAGACGGACATCGGCAGCGGCGCGGAGATCGGCGGCAAGATCGGCGGCTGGCTGGAGATCTACAACCGCCTCGATCCCATGGATTCGAACGGTTACGCCGGCAGGATCGATTCCTTTTCCTATTCCTTCATCCGCGAGATCAACCGGCAGCACAGCCAGGGCGTCGGCATGACGCCTTTTTCCGGCAAGATACTGGGAACGGCAACGGCGAAGAATACCGGCGCGCTCACCTCCCTGGTGGACACTGCCACCGCGATCAAGGACATTCCGTCGGGAACCTTCACCATCAACGGCAGATCGGTGGGACGCATCGAGGGGGGAATCGCCACGAGCGGCCTCGCCACCATCAAGGCCTACAACTCGGTAACCGCCTTCAACGAGGCCCTGGCCGGGGTGACCGCCCGGCTCACCACCCAGGTGGCCGGCTCCGCGGTGACCGCGATGGCCGCCGGCGACGTCGGCCAGGTGCTGGACTTCACCATCGAGGGGGCGGCGGTTTCCTATACGGTGCAGGCCGGCGACGTCGACCCGGCGGTGTTCGCCGCCAACGTCGCCGCCGCGATCACCGCGGCGATGAGCGCCGCCGGAGTGTCCGTGGCGGCGAAGGTCGGCGACGGCGGCAACGGCGGCGCGGTCAATTCCATCATCCTCTTCAACGCCACCGCCGGCGACGACGCCACCATCCGCATCGAAGGCATCGATCCGGCTGGTCTCGAAGGCCGTTTGGGATTGACCAACGACATTTTCAGCGCCGACCTCTACCACAACACCGGTGAGGTCACCCTGCTGTCCGGCGAGCCCTTCACCGTGCAGGCCTCGGTGAACGACGAATGGCTGGCCCACTACAACTGGGACGGCGGCAGCGTCAGCATCAGCGACCAGGCGGGTGACGGCCTGTTCACCTACGAGTACGGCGACGGCGGCGTCGATTACGGTCTGCTCGGCTATCCCTTCGGCACCGAGATCGACACCGAGGGCACGGGTTTCGATATCTGGCTCTACAACAGCGACGGGACGCTTGCCCTGCCCCAGGCGGTGACCGTTTCCATGGAGCGCGCCTTCACCCTGACCGACGTCGTCGACGCCATCAACAGCGCGATCACCTCCGCCGGCGGTCAGGCGACCTGGCTGCAGGCCGCGGTGGAAAACGGCCAGCTCTCCCTGCAGGCCGACGGCAGCCACAAGTTCGCCTTTGGCAGCGATACCTCGGGGATCCTCGCCGCGGCGGGGATCAACACCCTGTTCGTCGGCGACAGCGCCGGCAATATCGGCGTCAACCAACTCGTCGCCGCCGACGTCTCCATGCTGGGGGCGGCTACCGTATCGGCCTTCGGCGACATCTTCCGGGGCGACAACTCCAACGCTTTGGCGATGACCAACCTGCAGCGCAACGAGTTCGTCACCTTCCGGGGGCAGCCGGACAACTCCTTCGACAGCTTCTACAATTCCCTGGTGGCCAAGATCGGCATGGACGGCCAGATCATCAAGCGGGACATGACCTTTCACGAGCTTCTGAGCAGCCAGCTCAACGAGATGCGCGATTCGACCTCCGGCGTCTCCCTCGACGAGGAAATGACCAACCTGATGAAATTTCAGCACGCCTACACCGCGGCGGCCAAGCTGATCACCATGTCGGACGAGATGCTGCAGACCCTGCTGCAGACGGTGTAAGGAGGAGGCGATGCGGACCACCCTGCAGACGATCAACACCAAGATCCTCGGTAACCTCAACCGGTTGACCGAGGACATGGGCAAGCTCAACGAGACCATCTCCTCCCAGCGGCAGATGTCGACACCTTCCGACAGTCCGACCAATCTCGCCTCCGCCCTCGGGCTCAGGACCGATCTTGCCGAGATCAAGCAGTACCGCACCAACCTCCAGTACGGCGCCTCGTTCATCGACGCCTCGCAGAACTCCCTGCAGCAGATCAAGGACGGTCTCATCCGCGGCAAGGTGCTGGCGCTGAACGCGATCAACTCGGCGATGAGCACCGAAAACCGCACCGCCATGGCCATGGAGGTCGCCAACCTGTTCGAGCAGGCGGTGACCCTGGCCAACACCCAGGTCAACGGCAAGTTCATCTTCGGCGGCTACCGCACCGCCGGCTACGACGAGCTGGAACCGACCCCCTTCGTCATCGGTCAGGCGGACGGCTACCGGATCACCGGCAACGCCCCCGCCACCCTCGACGCCGGCCTCACCGGCGCCGGGGTCAACGGCGGTGCCATCGCCGCAGGGGATCTCACCATCAACGGCATCGCCATCGGCGCGGTCGGCGCCAGCGGCGGCGCCAGCCGGGGACTGTTCATGGACAAGGCGGCGGCGGCGGTGACCGCCATCAACCTGGAAACGCCGGCCACCACTGTTTCCGCCTCCCTGACCACCCTCTATGCCGGCGGCAACGCCACCAACAACGGCGGCGGCGACACCGCGGTCTCCTTCGATCTGAACGGCGTCGCGGTCAACTTCACCGTGCCCGCCGGGACTTCGGCCGCCAATGTGGCGCTCCTTACCGTGGGTGCCGTCAACGCCGTCGCCGGCCAGACCGGCGTTCGGGCCGCCATCGGCGACGGCAGCAACGGCGGCGCGGTGAACGCCGTCGTTCTCACCAACAGCCGGGCCGGCGACGCCTCCGCCATCGATGTCGCCAACATGGCGCCGGCGGGCGCGCCGGCGCTGATCGGTTTCGGCAACTTCACCCAGGCCGCCGACGCCGGCCACAATACCGGCAGAATCACCCTGACCTCGTCGGCCGCGTTCACCGTGGCCAGTCCCAACAACCCGGCCGACGACACCGTGCTCGACGCCCTCGGCCTGGGCGGCGGCGGCAAGGGATTCGCCGACGATCCCGGCGACGGCATCGTCCGCCAGGGCTATCCCCTGGACAGCGGCGCCCTGGTCATCAACGGCATCCCGGTGGGGGCGGCTGCCGCCGACGGGGTTTCGGATGTGTTCGCCGAATCCTCGGCCTCCGCCAAGGCGGCGGCGATCAACGCGGTCAGCGACCGCACCGGGGTAAGCGCGGTGGTGATTCCCATCACCCTGCTGGCGGGGGGACCGGTACAGTCCGGCACCCTGGGCAGCGGCGATCTGGTCATCAACGGCGTCGATATCTTCGACGTCGCCACGACGGCGGTACCCAAGGACGCCGACAGCGCCGTGCTCAAGGCGATCAACGCCAAGGCGCCGCTGAGCGGTGTTGCCGCCACCCGCGACAGCGAGGGCCGCATCCTGCTGACCCCCTATGACACCAGCAGCGGTCTCGGCCGCAACCTGCACCTGCAGACCTCGGCCAACGGCGAGAGCATGCTGCAGCTCAACAGCGGCGCGAGCGGCCCCCAGGACAAGGTGTACTTCGCCTCGGTACAGCTGCGCTCCACCCGCCGTTTCACCCTGGAGACCACCCCCACCACGGCGGCCTCCCTGGAACCGGGACTCGCCGCCATCGGTCTCGAAGGCGGCCTGTTGCGCACCGGCGAGGCGAGCGACAACGGCGGCGACGGCAAGCTGACCGTGCAGCGGATCATGACCCAGGACGGCAATGTCCGCTACACCGGCGACCGCGACAACGACATCGCGGTCAAGGTCGGCAAGCGCAACACCCTGGACATCAGCAAAAACGGCCAGGCCGCGGTGATGGACACCGGCGTCTTCACCGCCCTCAAGGATCTGGAGAACTATCTGCTGGGGCAGCGGTTCACCTCGGTCACCGGTTTCGCCAGGGTGGGGGACGTCAACTCCACCCTGGATTCGGGCACCACCGGACTTGCCAACGAGGAGGAGCTGGTCAACGGCACCTTCACGGTGAAGGTCAGCGACCACGCCGTCGATCCGCCCCGGGAACTCACCTTCAAGATCGAGGTGGATGTGGCGGTCGACAGCCCGGCCACGATCGCCGATCGGATCAACGGCATTCCCGGCATCTCCGCCGCCTGGAACACCGACGGCTATCTGGAGATCGTCTCCGACGATGGCGAGCGGTACACCTTTTCCCTGGAGAACGATTCCAGCAAGTTCCTCAGCGCGGCGGGGATCACCCCGGAGGTGATCCAGCAGCAGGCCCTGGACCGGTCACTGGTGGCCATCGAGACGGCGATGCAGTCCCTGACCAGCCAGGTCTCCGATTTCGGAGCCCGGGCGAACCGCATCGATATCCAGAATCAGATTTACGACAACCTGGAACTGGCGACCAGCGAGAACCTCTCCGAGATGCAGGACACCGACATGCTGGAGGCCCTGATGAAGTTCAGGTCGAAGGAGACCGCCTACCAGGCGGCGCTGTCGACGGCCGCCCGGATCATGCAGTTAAGCCTTGTGAATTTCCTGTAGCGCAAGTAGGATTTCCCGGTGGCGGATGACCGCCGGCGCAGTGGCGACAACCGGGAGGAAGGCATGCTGATTCTGGCCAGGAAGGTGGGCGAGGCGATACGGGTAGGCGACGACATCGTCGTCCGGGTGGTGGACGTCAAGGGAGGTCAGGTGCGGATCGGCATCGACGCCCCGGATCAGGTCGTCGTCCATCGCGAGGAGGTCTATCAGCGGATCGTCGAGGAGAATCGGCGGGCCGCCCGGGAAGCGCCGGTGGATCTTGACGGCATCGCGGACGTGTTCAGCAGGAAATAAGGGGTACGATGGAAGCAGCACAGCAACGGGAACAGCTCAGGGTGGCAACCAGCAGATTCGGCACCGTGGAGATCGAGGCGGACAAGATCATCACCATGACCGCACCCTTCCTCGGTTTTCCCCGGTCCCTCCATTTTTTTCTGCGGCCCCATTCCGACAATTCGCCCTTTCTCTGGCTGCAGTCGGTGGACGAACCGGATCTCGCCTTCGTCACCATGCAGTCGTCGGTGCTGCTCCCGGAATACGCGCCGGAACTGGGGGAGGCCCTGGCGCGCGAGCTGCAGATGGCCGGCGGCGCCCGTCCCGATCTGCTGCTGATCCTCACCATTCCCGACGGCCGGCCGCGGGAGATGACCGCCAACCTGCTCGGGCCGGTGGCCCTCAATGTCGAAAAGCGGCTCGGCCGGCAGGTGCTGCTCGACCCCAACCGTTACGATCCCTGCTGGAAGGTTTTTGCGGAAGAATGAGCGGCACCGGAAACAGGCGTCCTTTTCCGGCGGGGGCGGCGCGGGGGCTGGTCGAAAAAAAAGCCGGCGAACCGCAGGGCCGCCGGCTGGAATACCGGTGGGGAAAAAGAATGGGCAGGGAGGCGGGATCAGCCGGCGATGTTGTCCTGCAGCAGGCTTTTCAGCAGCTTGTCGGCAACCTTGCCGGAATCGACCTGATATTCGCCGCGATCGATCCGCTCTTTCAGCGCCTGCACCCGCTCGGCGCGGACCTCCGGGGTTTCCTGGAGGATTTCCCGGATCTTTTTCGCATCGGCGGTGCCGGCGGAAAGTTCCACCCGGTCGGTGGCCTGGGCCGCAGGTGATGGCTCGGCCGCGGGTCCGACCTCGCGGCTTTTCTTGACCTGGACCTTGTCCGTCTTGATTTGCGGGAAGATGTTGGTAAGTTTCATGTCGTTCAGCCGCCGTGGCTCCGCGCCCGGCATGCCCTCCTCGTGAGAGTCTCTGTTCCTTCCTGACAGCCGTATCGGCAGGCCGAAGGCAAAGCTTGAAAAAAAAATGGCGGCGCGGCGACGGCCGTGCGGCGGTCCGGCGTTGCAACGGCTGCGCGGCCATGGCGGAGATGGCCCAGTATACCGTTTTTTCGCGGGCAAAGGGGAGAAAAGAGGAAATGGCGGGCGAAAAAATCGCGGTGATCTGGTATGTTTTAAAGCCCGGGAAGGAGTGAGCAGCATGCAGGAACCGCAGAAGCCAGCGACCGTCTACCTCATGGACGGCAGCGCCTATTTTTATCGCGCCTACCACGCCATCGCCCCGCTCAATACCAGACACGGGCTGCCCACCAACGCCGTTTTCGGCTTCACCAACATCCTGCTGCGCATCCTCCGCGAACGGAAGCCCGACTTCCTGGCGGTGGCCTTCGACGCCAAGGAGCCCACCTTCCGCCACCGCATGTACCCGGCCTACAAGGCCAACCGGCCGCCGATGCCCGAAGACCTCGCGGTGCAGCTGCCCTACATCCGCCGGGTGGTGGAGGGGCACAACATTCTCACCCTGGAGGAAGCCGGGGTGGAGGCCGACGATCTCATCGCCTCCTGCTGCCGGACGATTACCGGCCGCGGCCACCGGGTGGTGGTGCTCACCGGCGACAAGGACCTGCTGCAGCTCGTTTCCGAGGAGGTAACCGTCTGGGATCCGATGAACGACCGCTGGTACGACCCGGCCGGGGTGCGGGCGAAGTACGGGCTCGACGCCGCCGGCCTGCTCGACTATTTCTCCCTGATCGGCGACTCCTCGGACAACGTCCCCGGTGTCCCCGGGGTGGGGCCGAAGACCGCGGCGAAGCTCCTTGCCGACTGCGCCACTCTGGAGGCCCTCTACGCCGACCTCGCCGGCCGCGCCAAGGGCAAGCTGGCGGAAAAACTGGCCGAAAACCGGGAGCAGGCCTTGTTGTCCCGCGAGCTCATCCGCCTGCGCGACGACCTCCCGGTACCGGCCGATCTTTCCTCCTACCGGCTGGCCGCGGTCGATGAGGAGGGATTGCGGCAACTGTACACCGAGCTCGAGTTCACCCGGCTGCTCAAAGAGGAGCTCACCGCGCCGGCGGTGGCCACCGACGGGTTCGCCCTGGTGACCGACCATGCCCTCCTTGACGACATCTGCCGCCGCGCGGCGACAGCCGACCTTCTGACCGTCGATGTCGAGACCGATTCCCTCGATCCCCTGGTCGCCCGCCTGGTCGGCGTTTCCTTGTGCTGGGAGAGCGGCAGCGCCTACTATCTCGCCATCGGCCACGCCGACGAAGAGGGCGCGCCGGTGGCCGGCCAGCTGGACCGGGAGCGGGTGATCGCGGCGCTCCGGCCCCTGCTGGAGAACGATAAACTGCCCAAGCTCGGCCACAACCTCAAGTTCGACTATGCGGTGCTGCTGGGGAACGGCATCCGCCTGGCCGGCCCCCTGTTCGATACGATGATCGCCTCCTATGTCCTCGATCCGGTCCGCCAGTCCCACAAGCTGGATGTGCTGGCCGAGGAACTGCTCGGCGTCCGGCCCACCTCCTTCGCCGAGGTGACCGGCAACGACAAGCGGGCCGACGCCTTTGTCCGGGTCGATCCGGAAGCGGCGATGCGCTATTCCTGCGAGGACGTGGCCCTGTCCCTCCAGCTCTGGGAGAGATTCCGGCCGCAGCTCCTGGCCATGGACCAGTGGCGGCTGTTCGCCGAGGTGGAGATGCCGCTGGTGACCATCCTCGCCGACATGGAGCGCACCGGCGTGGCCGTCGATCCGGACAAGCTGGCCGACATCGGCCGCGATTTCGCCGCCAAGATCGCGGCCCTCGAAAAACGGATCCACCAGCTCGCCGGCCATCCCTTCAACATCAGCTCGCCCAAGCAGCTGGGCGAGGTGCTCTTCGACGAACTCAAGCTGCCCTACGGCCGCAAGACCAAGACCGGCTACTCCACCGACGTCCGGGTGCTGGAAGGGCTGGCCCACCGCCATCCTCTGCCGGCGGCGGTGATCGAGCACCGTACCCTGGTGAAGCTGCAGACGACCTATGTCGACAAACTCCGCGACCTGATCCATCCGGTCACCGGCCGGGTGCATACCTCCTTCAACCAGACGGTCACCGCCACCGGCCGGCTGTCGAGCAGCAATCCCAACCTGCAGAACATCCCGGTGCGCAGCGACGAGGGGATGCGGATCCGCAGCGCCTTCGTCGCGCCGGCGGGCTCCCTTTTCCTGGCCGCCGATTATTCCCAGATCGATCTCAGGGTGATGGCCCATTACTCCGGCGATCCCGAACTGTGCCGGGCTTTTCGCGCCGGCGAGGACATCCACGACCGCACCGCGGCCGAGATCTTCCGGGTGGATCCCAACCTGGTGACGAAGGAGATGCGGCGGGTGGCCAAAACGATCAACTTCGGCATCGTCTACGGCATGAGCGCCTTCGGCCTCGCGAGTCAGCTGGGGGTGAGCCGTAAGGAGGCGGCGGTGTTCATCGACCGCTATTTCAGCCACTACGCCGGAGTCAGGCGTTTCATGGAGGAGATCGTCGAAGAGGGGCGGCGGCGCGGCTATGCCGCCACCCTGCTGAACCGGCGGCGGCTGCTGCCGGACATCAACTCCCGCAACAAGACGGTACGGGAGTTCGCCGAACGCACCGCGATCAACACCCCGATCCAGGGCACCGCCGCCGACATCATCAAACTCGCCACCATCGGCGTCCGGGATTTTCTCCGGGACAACGGTCTTGCGGGCAAACTGGTCCTGCAGATCCACGACGAGCTGGTCCTCGAGGTGGAGGAGGAGGAGATCGAGCGCACCCGCGCCGGGCTGCGGCAGGTGATGGAGGGGATCTTCCCCCTCGACGTGCCGCTGCTGGTCAACGTCGATGCCGGCCCCACCCTGGCCGATGTCTGAAGAGGGCGCAATCTTCAGCCCGCGGCGGGGTGGCGGATCAGGGAAAAGATAAGCCCCATGGGACCCATGGGACCTGTATTCCACCACCCATATCCCCCTGGCCCGGCAACAAAGTGGTTGACTGCCGCATGGAAAATCCGTAACTTGCAACGTTCGAAATGGGGAGTCCACCAGCGGCCGCGCCGGTAACCATGGCGCCGGCCGCTTCCAAGCGCATACAATCCGGAGCGATCATCATGCTTGATCTCATGCGAAGAAAGGCCCAGTCGCCCTACCTGCAGGCGACCATGGTCATCATCATCCTCGTGTTCATCTTCTGGGGCGTCGGCAACCAGCAGGGCAACGGCCCCAACGTGGTGATGACCGTCAACGACGTGCCGGTCACCTACCAGGAATACCAGAAGACCTACGACCAGACCCTGAACCGCTACCGTGATCAGTTCGGCGGCACCATCCCCAAGGCGCTGCTCGACTCGCTCGACATCAAGGGACAGACCCTGAACCGGCTGGCCGAGCAGATCCTGGTGCGGCAGGAGGCCGACCGGCTGGGCATCCATGTCAGCGACGCCGAGGTGCGCGACAATATCGAGAAGATCTCCTCGTTCCAGACCAATGGCGTGTTCAACATCAACACCTACCGGGACATCCTGGCCGCCTCGCGGCTGACCGTGGAGGATTTCGAGGCGAGCGTCCGCAACGATCTGCTGTCGCAGAAGGTGGTCGGCACCCTGACCCGCTTCGGTTGGGTGCCGGAACACGACCTCGCCAGCCGCTTCGCCTACGACAACGAGCAGCGCAAGCTGCGCTACGCCCGGTTCACCGCCGACAGCTACCTCGACGAGGTGAAGGTGGCCGACGAGGCCCTGGCCGCCTGGTTCGAAGAGAACAAGGACAAGTACAAGAGCGCCCAGCAGCGCAGTATCCAGTATCTCGCCTTCCAGCCCGCCAATTTCGGCGACCTCGCGGTGGGCGACGACGAGGCCAGGGCCGACTACGACGCTTCCCTCGCCCAGTATTCCGAGCCGGAGAAGCGCCGCGCCCGCCACATCCTCTTCAAGGTGGACGAGAACGCCGGCGTCGACGAGCGGGAGACCAAGCGCAAGGAGGCGGAGGAGGTCCTGACCAAGGCCAGGGCCGGCGATGACTTCGCCGGGCTCGCCACCCTGTACTCCGGCGATTCCTCGGCGGCCAACGGCGGCGACCTCGGTTTCTTCACCCGCGGCCGGATGGTGAAACCCTTCGAGGACACGGTCTTCGCCATGAACCCCGGCGAGGTGTCGGGCATCGTCGAGACCCAGTTCGGCTATCACATCATCAAGCTGGAGGAGATCACCCCCGCCACGGTACGGCCGTTCGAGGAGGTCAAGGAGGAGATCGTCGCCAGGCTGCGCGAGCGCAGGGCGAAGGAGACGGCCCAGGCGGCGGCCGCCGCCGCCTACGAACAGATCATCATGGCCGGCAGCCTCGCCAAGTATGTGGAACAGGGCGGCGGCCCCCTCCAGGAAACCGGCTTTTTCGAACAGGCCTCGCCGCCTGCGGGCATCGCCGCCTCGCCTGCCTTTGTCAGCACCGCCTTTTCCCTGAACAAGGGGGAACTGAGTTCCCTGGTGGAACTTCCCGAAGGCTCCGTCATCCTCTACGTCGCCGACATCAGGGAGCCCGAGGTGCCCGCCCTGGAGACGGTGAGGGAAAGGGTGCAGAAGGATTTCGTCGCCGGGGAGGCGAAGAAGCTTGCCGCCGAGAAGGCCAAGGCGATGCTGGCCGCGGTCGGCACCGGCAAGGACTTCGCGGAAGCGGCCAAGGAGGCCGGCGTCGCGGCGCAGGATTCCCCGCTGATTTCCAGGAACGCCCGCTTCGAGGCGGCCCTGCCCCCGCCGGTGGTCGACGCGGGGCTGACCCTGTCCGAGGACAATCCCCTGGCCGGCGAGGTGGTCATCGACGGCAGCGACGCCTACGTGGTCGCCTTCGGTGAGAAGATGGGGCTCGACGACAAGGTGTTCGAGGAAAAGCGGCAGGAATACGCCGACCGGATCAAGGCGGAGAACACCAACGCCCTGGTTGCCGCCTGGGTGGCGTCCCTGCGTGAAAAGGCGGAGATCAAGACCGAAGACGCCCTGCTCTGACCCCTGTCGGCCGGGGAACGGGAAACGAAAAAAACGCGCATGGGCGGTCAGGCCCATGCGCGTTTTTTTGTCACCGGCCGGGCATCAGGCACCGCCCGGGCCTTTCCCCCAGAGGGGATCGTTGCCGAAGCGGTTCATCCACCATTCCTCGTCGTCCTGCTCTTCGGCCGCCCCGGGTTGTAAGGGGAAGTGATAGCCGGCGCAGTAGTCGAGGAGAATCCGGTAAGCCCGGTTGAGGTCGGTCATCGCCCGGCCGGGATCATCGGGGCTGTTGCCGGCCGCCGCCTGGATGTCCGGGTGATGGACTTTGCACCCCTTCCGGTAGGCCCTCTTGATCTCGGCAAGGGTGGCGCGGCCGGCGAGCTCCAGCCGGGCTGCGGCCCAGACGATTTCCTGCCACTGTTCCCGCTTCACTTCCCCTCCCCCCGGCGACCGCCGGAGTCTTTCCAGGATTTTTCCTCCCCCCGCCGCAGCCGGCCGATATTGTCGGAGTGCTTGAACCAGATCAGCGCCGCCATGAGAAGGGCGATCAGGGGTTGCGCCGCCGGTGCGCCGCGCAGCCAGAGGACAAGGGGAAGGGCGGCCGCGGCGGCGAGGGAACCCGCGGAGACGAAGCCGGAGGCCGCCACCGTGACCGCGAAGACGGCCATCAGGACGAGGGCGGAGAACGGACTCAGATAGAGCCACATGCCAAGGGCGGTGGCGACCCCCTTGCCGCCGTGAAAGCGGAGATAGACCGGAAAAAGATGACCGAGGAAGGCGGCGGCGCCGGCCAGGGCGACGAGGGTGGCGTCGCCGGCGAGGGTGGAGGCGAGCAGCATGGGCAGCACCGCCTTGGCGGCATCGCCGATGAGGGTGAGCAGGCCGAGTTTCCTGCCCAGCTGGCGGTTGACGTTGGTGGCGCCGATATTGCCGCTGCCGCCCTTGCGGACATCGACGCCGACGGCGAGGCCGAGGAGCAGGCCGCAGGGGATCGACCCTACCAGATAGGCGAACAACAGAAGAAGGGCTTCGCGCATGGTGAACTCCGTTCATGCCGGCCGCGTGGCGGGCGGCGGGATCTGTTGCTGGCAGAGTAGCATGTTTGCCGGATGCTGCCCGCCCTTTTCTTGGCGGACGGCGGGGCTGGCGCCGATGGTGGGCGATGTCCGCCGCCGGTCAAGGTTGACGGATTGGCGAAAAATCCGTCGTACTTATGAAGATGGCCAGCATACCAGTTCGATAAACAAGGCGTACACGGTACGTCGCGCATGTTCCGCTGCCGCCACAATGCGGGAGAGCGGATTATTTCGACGCCGTCACGGTTGCTGGCGGTGCAGGAGGATGGGGGCGCGCTGTTTCCGCAACCGCAGGTTCAGCATTTCGACGCCGACGGAAAACGCCATGGCGAAGTAGATGTAACCCTTGGGGATATGCAGATCGAACCCCTCGCCGAGCAGGGCGACGCCCACCAGGATGAGGAAGCTCAAGGCGAGCATCTTGATGGTCGGATGGGCCTCGACGAACTCGCCGATGGCCTTCGCCGCCACCATCATGACCAGCACCGCGACGACGATGGCGGCGATCATCACCTCCACGTGCCGGGCCATGCCGACGGCGGTGATCACCGAATCGAGGGAAAAAACGATGTCGAGCAGGGCGATCTGCACCAGGGTCCCGGCGAAACCGCTGCCGATGGCGGGACCGCTTCCCTTTTCCTCGGCCAGTTCCAGACTGGCATGGATCTCGTGGGTGCTTTTCGCCAGCAGAAAAAGGCCGCCGCCGATCATGATCAGGTCGCGGCCGGAAATGGCGTTGTCGAGAAGGTGGAACCAGGGTTCGGTGAGCCCCATGATCCAGGTGAGGGACAGGAGCAGCAGTATCCTGGTGGCCATGGCCAGTCCGAGGCCGAGAACCCTTGCCTGCCGTCTCCGGGCATCGGGGAGCCTGCCCACCAGGATGGTGATGAAGATGATGTTGTCGATGCCGAGAACGATCTCGAGCGCGGTCAGGGTGGCGAGCGCCAGCCAGGCTTCGGGGGAGGTGATCCAGGTCATTGCCGTTTCCGGAGTGGGAATGATGGAGGAAGAAACAACCTCCTACGAATGCTCTTTTTTCGCGGCACTGTCAATGGGCGATGACGGCTGCTGGTTTCCCGGAGGCAAAATCGACTTGCTTTCCCGATGATTTTCTGCGTAGCGTTGACACGTGGAAGGGAAGAAATTCCATGTTCGCCCCTCCGTGGCGGGGCAGTGCCGGCGTTCGGCAGAGGCCGGCCGCCAGCCGCGGAGAATTCCGAAAAGGATGCGATGGCAGCCGGACGGGCTGTCGGACATTTTTCGGGTAACAAAAAATAGTGGAGGTCAGGCCATGGAGAAAGGAAGGAATCGGAGCAGGAAGATGATGGGTAAAAGTGTGGCGCTGGGGATCTGTGCCGCGGCTGCGATCTCGGTCAGCGGTCTTTGCGGCGTCGCCGGGGCCGCGACCTTCAACGTCAATTCGAGGATCGACCGGCCGGACGACTTCCCCGGCGACGGAATCTGCGCCGCCACGGTGATCGCGGCAAATCCGGAAAGGGAGCGGCCGGCGGTGGTCCGCTGCACCCTGCGGGCCGCCGTCATGGAAGCCAACGCCCTGCCCGGCGCCGACAGGATCAATCTCGGCAGGGGCACCTACCGGCTCACCTACGCCGGCTACGGCACGGAGACCGAAGGGGTGCGGGGTGACCTCGACATCGTCGACAAGCTGCAGATCTTCGGCAAGGGCAAGACCCTGACCACCATCGACGCCAGCGGCCTCGTCAACCCGAAGATGAGTCCCAACGGCGACAGGATTTTCGATATCCACGGCCCGGGGATCGTCACCATGCAGGGGATGACCCTCACCGGCGGCAGGGCCATGGGCGGACCATGGGATGTCCGGAACCAGGAACAGGGAACCGAGCTGGTCTGTCCGGTGGTGAAGCCGGCGGACGAAGCGGACGGCGGCGGCATCCTCAACCGGGGTTCCATCGTCCAGCTCAAGGACATGCTGTTCGACGGGAATCTTGCCCTCTGCGACGGCGGCGGGGTGGACAACGTCGGTGACGGCATCATGGTCATGACCGGCTGCGATTTCGCCTACAATACGGCCATCGGCAACGGCGGCGCGGTGGAGAACGACGAGGATTCCATCATGACCATCACCTCCGCCGACTTCCAGTGGAACAACGCCATGGAGAACGGCGGCGCCCTGGCCAACGACGATTCCTGGCTGATCATGAGCAGGGCGACGATGACCTACAATTCCGCCCGCGGCATGGGTGGCGCCGTCTGGAACGGCGACAGCGATCCGATGTCGCTGCGGGCGACCACGATCACCTTCAACAGCGCCTGGGACGGCGGCGGTATTTTCAACAACGACGGGTTCCTGACGATGCGGAACACCATCGTCGAAAACAACGCTCCCAACGATATCGTCGATCAGCAGATTCAGGAGGGCCTCCCCACTGATCCCATGTTCTAGGCCTTTTTCCAACAAAGGAAAGCCATCGCCGCACCCCTGCGGCGATGGCTTTGGCCCCGGTTTGACCGGCATGGGAAAAAAAGAAGGAGGTCCGCCATGAGAAAAGAAGAATTGCGTGTGAAGAACAGGCGTGCATCGGTACGCCTGTTTCTGTTTATCGCACTGGCAGGCTGCCTGGGTCTGCTGTCCGCCGGTCGGGCATCGGCGGCGAATTGTGTCGACAACGACAAGGACGGGTATGTCGAATGCACTGGCTGTACCCGCCTCGAAGGCCAGAGCTGCGGCGAGTGTAACGACGCCAGCGCGCAGATACGCCCGGGTGCAGCGGAATTCTGCGGCGACAACATCGACAACAACTGCGACGGCGTTGTCGACTTTGGCGCCGGCGAAGCCTGCACCATCGGCTATCCGGACAACTGCACCGAGCCATCGTCGGAGGCCCCCTGCTGCTTCACCAAATCGGTGTACGTCTGCACCGCCGACGGCAGCGGCGTTGTCTGCGGGATGCCGGCAAACGGGGTCGCCGGTCTGGAAAAGCCCGTCGATGAACTCGCCTATACCGGCCAGTGCCACGACGGCATCGACAACGACTGCGACAGCCTGACCGACGGGGCGGATTCCGACTGCGAGGCGGCGCTGGGCGAACTGTGCAACGGCCTCGACGACGATTACGACGGCAAGGTAGACGAGGATTTCAGTATCGGCACCGCCTGCGAGGTGGGTACCGGTTCCTGTCTGCGCACCGGCGTCTGGGTTTGTGCCGACCAGTACTCCCGCACCTGCAGCGCGGCCCCCGGCAACCCGGTTGCGGAAAACAAACCCGGGGACACGGTGTGCACCGATGGTCTCGACAACGACTGCGACGGCCTTTTTGACCTGCAGGATCCCGGCTGCAAGACCAGCGAACTCTGCGACGGCAAGGACAACGACGGTGACGGCCTCGTCGACGAGAATTTCGCTGACCTCGGCAAAGCCTGTACCTCCGGACTCGGTCAGTGCATGGCCGAAGGCGTGGTGATCTGTGCGCCCGGCGGCCAGACGACCATGTGCGGTGCGACAGCCGGCATCGCCGGCACCGAAGGCCCCACCGGTTCTACCTGCTCCGACTCCATAGATAATGACTGCGACGGTTCCGTGGACATGGAGGATTCCTCCTGCGGATCGGCGGGCCTGCTGGTCTCCTGCTCCCTGCCCTATTACCAGGGCAAGAAAAATCCGGGATTCGACAGCTGTGTCGGGCTGCACCGGATCCGCTATTTCACCAACGCCGATCTGAAAAAGAATCCCGATGCCCTGAAAGCGGAACTGCTGGCCATGGATCAGAACGGCAAGATCCTGGCCTCGTTGCCGGTGAAAAACGGCGATCTCGCCCGGCTTGCCAGCCGCAAAAGAAAGGAAGACTGGATCGTCCAGTCGATCGGTTCCAATCACAAGGTGTTCGCACCACGCCCGGTGCTGCACGTCACCTACGACGACGGCAACAAGAAAGCCGAGGCCTTCTGCTCCGACATCCCCTTTCTCGAACTGCTCGAGCCGGAAGGCAAGGTGGTGACCCAATCCGAGGGCGACGTCACCAGACTGTTCGCCGCCATCCCGCTGGTCAACCCCAGCAAGATGCAGGTGCTGGTGGACGGCGTCAACCTGTTTGCCGGGCTCGGGATCAGCAATCCGGCGAAATGCACCTTCGCCGCCCCCTGCGCAGGCTCCCTGCTCATCAACGGGCGAACGGTCACGGTCACCGACCTGGTGGTGCAAAGCACCTTGGTCGGTCTGCCCGGCGCGAATGTGCTGGACGCGCGCATCGGCAATCTCGGCTGCGGCGAGCATGTCTTCCAGCTCAAGGGAATCCGCCGGCCTCTCTCCTTTCCCAATACGCCCGACGAGCAGTGCCTGGTCGACGATATCGCCGATCGCGGCACGTCCAGCGGCCTTGAGGTCGGTATCGATTCTCCCGAAGATATGGTGGTCCTGGACGAGGCGCCGGTGCGGGTGACCGGCCATGCCTGCAGCGGCCGGGAAATCGCCGGCGTCGAAATCAACGGCAAGGTGCTGGATGTTTCCGCCCAGCTTTATACGCCGGGCGACGGCGTCAACACCGGCGGCCGTTACGACTATGCCATCGATTCCACCCATTTCATCACCGATCTCAACGCCGACCTCAACAGCGGCAACGAACCCCTGGGCACCTTCGATCCCGGCTCCAACCGGCTGACCGCCATGGTCGGCGACGATCTCGGCAACCGTTCCTATGACAGAAAGGTATTCGCCATCGGCGATATCGCCGCCCCGGCGCTGGATGCGAGCATCCAGACGGAACTGCACGCCAAGGTGCAGCAGGCGGTAAAGTCCGCCACCCAGGAACTGGATAACGCCTTTGTGGTCGGGATGAGCAAACAGGCGATCCAGGATCTGTTCAATGAGCGCTGCGTGAGCGCCGGCCAGCAGTTCATCGCGAATCTCCAAGCGGACCTGGTCAACTCGGAGGTGGGTTCCAAGAAGATCGAGGTGTCAGTGTGT
The DNA here is from genome assembly GCA_040755255.1 of Thermodesulfobacteriota bacterium. Taxonomy (GTDB): domain Bacteria; phylum Desulfobacterota; class Desulfobulbia; order Desulfobulbales; family S012-135; genus JBFLZZ01. The sequence continues at coordinate 94,291 of JBFLZZ010000005.1, read as the reverse complement.
TCCTGCGATCCGACGGTGCACATCTATGTGACGGGTTTCGAGGCCGATGCCAACCAGATCTCCTGCCCGGTGGACTTCCAGAACGACAAGATGCATGTGACCATCCATCTGCCGACGGTGAAGATCAACCTGAAGGCGCAGGGCGGCTGCCGGGTCGAGGATCCGATCTTCGGGGCATGCATTGCCAAGACCAATGTTTCCGGGACGACCAACACGGTCCTGTCGGGGGCGAAACTGGAGTTCGACATCACCGAGAAGCAATTGCTCGGCACCGAAGCACCGGCGGCGCCGCTGTTCACCAAGCCGATCAACTCCGTGCCGCCGACCGGCAACATCCATGCCTCCATCGGCTGCCTCGCCGTGCTCTGCGACATCATCGTGACGCCGGTGGCCGCACTGGTCAACCTCATTGCCGGCGACAACCTCATTCCGGTCATCGGCTTCGGCCGCACCATCGACATCAACTTCGAGGGCGATGTCGGTTCGTCGGCCCCTGATCCCATCGCCCTGGAAAAGATCAAGGTGGATGAACAGGAGGTGGAGGGCACCGGCCAGAAATTGTCGGCGGTGCTGAGCGACGTGCAGATCACGCCGCAGGGCCTGGTGGCCGGGCTTAAGGGGAATTTTGAAACCCTGGTGGTCGATCCCGAGATCGAACCGACCCCGGGCGCGGTGCGGACGCCGGCACCGATCCCCTCCATGCCGGTGAGCAACGCCGACGAGGTCTTCGTGGCCCTTGCCGACGACACCTTCAACCAGTTCTTCGCCAGCATGGCCACCTCCGGCCGATTGAAGACCGGTTGCAACGATACCGGCAAGACCCTGGGCGATCTGTTGCCTGCCGATTGCAGTGCCCTGTCCATCGGTGTCTGCAGCGACGACAACACCGTATCCTGCAAGACGAACGCGGATTGCACCGGGACCTGTCAGCAGAGTCCGGTGAAGACCGCCATTGCCAGGGGTGCCTGCTACGGTTTCAAGGGGGCGAACTGCAATTCCCTGCCGTTGGCGCAGCGGGTGGTCTGCAACGCCACCGAGGCGAAGCTCGCTGATATCAACATCAACGCCGGCCAGTCGCTGCTGTTCTGCGCCCGGGAGGATATCCCGCCGCGGCTGCTCATCCAGGACGACATCTCGACGGCGGAGGTGGAAACCGCGGTGCGGCTCAACGATCTGTCGGTGGCGCTGGTGGTGGATCGCGACGGCAGCGGCCAGCTGGAAGGGGAACTGTCCTCCACCCACAACTGTCTGGCCCAGGATGCGCCGACAGTCGGCGACTGCAGCTTTTTCGGTGCCTGTCTCGATCTCAATATCGAAACAGGCATGCAGATCGCCACGAAACAGTGCGCCGCCGATCCGTCGATCATCTGCAACGCCGACAGCGACTGCGCCACAGTGGGCGGCGCCTGCGTTCAGGTCTGCGCGGGCGGCGACCCCGGGTTCCTCACCCGGGTCATCTCCGTACAGCCCACCATCCGTTCGCTGGGGGTGGTCTGCGGCGGAGCGACCGCCACCGGCGACGACGACCTCCTGGCCAACACCTCCGGCCAGGACACCACCATCGACCTCATGCTGCAGAACGCCAACCGCTTTGCGCCGCCGGCCTGCATCAAGGGACTCGATCTCGGCGGATTCGTGCAGTTCAAGGATCCGCGGCTGATCTCCATCGATACCGACGGCGATGCCACCTTCGACGACTATCTCGGTCTGACCGGGAAGGTGGAATAGCGGCACCGCACCACAAGGACGGCCGGGCTCCCCAGCCCGGCCGTCGTCTTCGTTTCCGACCGCAACAGTTCGAAGAATTTCTTTTTTTGGGGAACCCTTCCTGCCCAGTTGTAGCAGCCGCGGCGGTTCGTGCTGTCCGGGCCGCGATGAATGGAGGGGACGAGGCATCACCCTTGGACATTCCGCCAGGGGTCTGGTAAATAGGGAAACGGGATCTCAATCTGCCGGCGGGAACCGGACCGAGGCTGGATGATGGCGCCTATTTTCGAAAAAAAAGAAGAATGCACCTGGGGCCGATAAGAAAATTTTCATGTTCCGCGTTGTCACCAGCACACTCGCTGGCCTTCACGATCCTTCCATAGCGATCGCCGGCAGCAGGGCTGGCGGCCTTGGCCTCGTCGATCTCACCTGCTGCCGGGATGTCGGCCAGGCGGCGGCATTGCTGGATGCACTGGCCTGTCATGGCGGAACCGCCACCGGCATCGCGCTGTCGGCCGACGGCATAGCCTTTTTTGAGCACATTCTGGGTATTCTGCCCCGATCCTGCACCACCGTTGTCCTTTCCCAGGCCGATCCCCAAAATCTATCCGAAGCCGTTGCCGCACTGCGAGCGCACCATCTTGCCATTGTGCTGGAATGCACCTGTGCTGCCGATGCGCGACTCGGCGCGGAGTGCGGGGTTGACGGACTGATCGCCAAGGGCAGCGAGGCCGGCGGGTTGGTCGGGGAAACCGCATCCTTCATCCTGCTGCAGGAACTGCTGCCCTTCGCCCTGCCGGTCTGGGTGCGTGGCGGTATCGGCCCGCATACCGCCGCCGCGGCCCGTGCCGTCGGCGCCGCCGGCGTCGTGCTGGACACCCAGCTTGCCCTGGTCCGTGAATCACCCCTGTCTGAATCGGTACGATCCTTTCTCCGCCAGCAGGACGGCCGCAAGACCCGGCTGCTCGGCGATGGGCTCGGCGCGACCTTCCGGGTGCTGGCCCTGCCGAAAAACGATCTGCTGCACCAACTCGAAGAACAGGCGCGGCAACTGGCAGATGAAGCCCCCCCCCGCGAAGAACTCCGTCGCCGCCTGTTTGCACTGCTTGGTGAAGCCGCGGCATGCGGGCAGGGGGAGGAGCCCGGACTGCTCCTCGTCGGCCAGGATGTGGGCCTGGCCCCGGCGCTTGCCGAACGCTGCGTCACGGTCGCCGGAGTGGTCCAGGCCATCTTGGCGGCGGTGGCCGCCAACTGCCGGCAGGCCGCCTCGGGCAATATCTTCGGAGCAGAAGGAGCCATGGCCCGGGAGCATGGTACCGGCGCCGCCATCGTCCAGGGGCCGATGGCCCGGATCAGCGATTCGCCGGAGTTCGCCCGCGCCGTCGCCGATCACGGCGGCCTGCCCTTCATGGCCGCTGCCTGGCTGCGCGGGGCGGAACTCGACGGGTTGCTCGCCGCCACCGCCGCCACCCTTGGCGACCGGCCCTGGGGGGTGGGCCTTCTCGGCTTTCTGCCTGCCGAAGTCTTCCGCGAACAGCAGTCGGTGGTCCTTCGCCGCCGTCCCCCCTTCGCCCTGCTCGCCGGCGGACATCCGCATCAGGCCACGGCGCTGGAGGCGGCGGCGATCAGAACCTATGTCCATGTCCCCACCGCCGGCCTGTTGCAGATGTTTATCGATGCCGGGCTGCGCCGGTTTATCTTCGAAGGCCGGGAGGCCGGCGGTCATGTCGGGCCGTTTTTCGGCTTTGTCCTCTGGGAGGAAATGATCGAATGCCTCCTCGCCCACGGCGAGAAAACCGGCAGCCTGAACGGCTTTTCCCTGCTCTTCGCCGGCGGCATCCACGACGGCTGCTCGGCGGCGATGATCGCGGCGATGACCGCCGGCCTGACCGGGTTCGGCGCCGCCGTCGGCCTGCAGCTCGGCAGCGCCTATCTGTTCACCCGCGAGGCGGTGGGCTGCGGCGCCATCGTTGCCGGCTACCAGGAGGAAATGCTGAAGTGCCGGGCCACCACCCTTCTGGAAACCGGTCCGGGGCACGCGGTGCGCTGCACGCCGACGCCCTTTGTCGACCGTTTTCACGCGGAACGGCAGCGGCTGCAGCAACAGAAGGTGGCTCCCGATGAGATGCGCAGGATCCTGGAGGAAATGGAACGGGGCCGGCTGCGCATCGCCGCCAAGGGGGTCTGCCGCGCGTCTGGCAATGGCGCGGCGCGGCGGTTGGTGACCCTGGCCGCGGCCGACCAGCAGGAGGAGGGAATCTTCATGGTGGGGCAGGTGGCTGCTCTGCGGCAGCGGCCGACCACCATCGCCGAGTTGCACCAGGAACTGGTGCATGGCGGTTTTCATCGTCTGACCGAAATCGTACCGACGCTTTCCCCCCGCGCCCGGCCCCGCCATCAAGCACCGCCCTCGGACATCGCCATCGTCGGCATGGCCGGCTTCTTTCCCGGCGCCGGCGATATCGGCCAGTACTGGAGCAATATCGTTGCCAAGGTGAACTGCATCCGCGAGATCCCGGCAGACCGCTGGGACTGGCGCACCCTGTTCGCCGCCGACCGCCAGGCCAGGGACCGGATCTACTCGAAGTGGGGAACCTTTCTCGACGACATCGTCTTCGATCCGCTGCGCTACGCCATGCCGCCGAAGATGCTGCCTGCGGTGGAACCCCTGCACCTCATGGCCCTGGAGGCGGTGCGCCATGCCCTTGCCGATGCGGGCTACGACCGGCGGCCCTTCGACCGGGAGCGCACCTCGGTGAGCATGGGGATCAGCGGCTCGGGCGATCTGGCGCAGCTCTATGGGTTCCGGACCATGCTGCCCCTGTTTTTCGGCGAGCGGGGCGACGAGATCATCCGTCATTTTTCCGGAATCCTGCCGGAATGGACCGAGGATTCCTTCCCCGGCATCCTGATGAACGTTGCCGCCGGCCGCATCGCCAACCGTTTCGATTTCGGCGGCATGAACACCCTGATCGACGGCGCCTGCGCCTCGTCGCTGGCCGCCCTGTACAGCGCGGTCCGGGAACTGGAGACCGGCGCCTGCGATCTGGCGGTTGCCGGCGGCGCCGACTGCATGCAGAACCCCTTCACCTACATGTGTTTCTCCAAAACCCACGCCCTGTCGCCGCGCGGGGTCTGCAACTGTCTCGATGCCCGTGCCGATGGCATCGTCATCGGCGAGAGCGTCGTCATCACCGTACTGAAAAGGCTGGCCGACGCCGAACGGGACGGGGACCGTATCTATGCGGTGATCAAGGGCATGGGCGCCTCCAGCGACGGCCGCGACCGGTCGCTGACCGCGCCGGCGATCAAGGGTCAGCTGCGCGCCCTCCACCGTGCCTACGACAAGGCGGGGGTATCGCCTGCCGAGGTCGGTCTCTTCGAGGCCCACGCCACCGGCACGGTGGAGGGGGACAAGATCGAGGTGGAATCCCTGACCCGGCTGCTCCGCGAGGCGGGCGCCACGGCACGGGCCTCTGCCATCGGCTCGGTGAAGTCGATGATCGGCCACAGCAAATCGGCGGCCGGGCTGGCGAGTCTGGTCAAGACCGCCCTGGCCCTCCATCACCGGGTGCTGCCGCCGACCCATGGCGTCGAAACCCCCAATCCCGGACTGCAGACGGCGCAATCGCCCCTGTACCCGAACAATGCAACGCGACCCTGGCTGAACGCTGACCGGCCGCGCCGCGCCGGGGTGAGCGCCTTTGGCTTCGGCGGCACCAACTACCACGTCGTCCTCGAGGAGTATCAGGATTACCGTCCCGCCCGCCCCGCCTCTTCCTTTCAGGATTTGCCGACGGAACTTTTCGTTTTCGCAGCCGCAGACCGGGCCGGACTTCTGCGGGCGGCCGCCGACTGCGCCGCTCTGGCCGGAGCGGAAGGGGTCCGCCTGCGGGATCTGTCCTGGACCAACCATCTGGCCGGCCGTGACAGCAACAAACCGGCGGCAATGCGGCTTGCCATCGTTGCCGATTCGGCCGCCGATTTGATGGCCAAGATCGAAACCGCCTCCGCTGCCCTGACCACCGGTGCGGAGAGCATCAGCGACCCGCGCGGCATCTTTTTCCGCGAGCAATTTCTGGCCGCTGCCGGAACCGTCGCCTTTCTCTTTCCCGGCCAGGGTTCCCAGTACGTCGACATGCTGGCCGAAGCCGCGGTGCAGTTCCCCTGGATGGCTGAGATGTTCGGCCGCAGCGACCGGTTGCTGGCCGACCGCCTGCCCGCGCCCCTTTCCTCGTTCATCTATCCGCCGTCGGTGTACAGCGAGCAGGAGGAAAAGGAGCAGGGCCGCGCCCTTTCCCGCACCACCGTGGCGCAGCCCGCCATGGGCACCGCCGATCTTGCCATGTTGCACCTGCTCGACCGGCTCGGCGTCCGACCGGAGATGGCAGGAGGTCACAGTTACGGCGAATATGTCGCCCTCTGCGCCGCCGGGGTGATCGACGAAGAGGGCCTGATCCTGCTCTCCGAGGCGCGGGCCCGTTGCATTTTGGAGGCCGCCCCCGAAGATCCGGGAACCATGGCGGCGGTGGAGGGTGCTGTTTCCCGGGTGGAAGAGGAACTTTCCTCCATGAACGAGGTTTGGGTTGCCAACGTCAACGCCCCGGACCAGGTCGTCATCACCGGGAAAACGGCGGCGGTGGAGGAGGCGGTCGCACGTTTCGATCGGGCGGGTATCCGCGCCCGCCGCATTGCGGTGAGCTGCGCCTTTCATTCGCCGCTGATGCAGCCGGCCTGTGCCACACTCACGGCCCATCTTGCCGCTCTTGCTCTGCAGGCGCCGGCCCTGCCGGTGTACTCCAACGTCAGTGGCGCCCCTTACCCGGAAGATGGCAGCGCGATCCGTGATTCGCTCACGAGTCATCTGGTCAGCCGGGTGCGGTTTGTCGAACAGATCGAACGGATGTACGCCGACGGTGCCCGGATCTTTGTCGAATGCGGTCCCGGCCGGGTGCTCTCCGGCCTGGTGGGCAAGATCCTCGCCGATCGGCCGCATGCGGCGGTGATCACCTGCCAGCGCGGCCGCAACACCTTCACGCAGCTGCACTTTGCCCTGGCCGAGCTGATCGCCTGCGGCGTTGCGGTGGATCGCGAGCTGCTCTTTGCCGGCCGCCAGGTCGCCAAGGTGGACGGCACGGCGCAGAAACTTCCGGCCAGCGCCTGGCTGGTCAACGGTTCACGGGTGCGGCCTGCGGCCAGTGATCCGGGGAGCGGCAGGATTGCGCCGTACGTTTTTGCCGGCAGGGCCGAGGGCGATACCCTGCCGGAGGGCTTTGCCGTCGCAGCGCAACCGCAGGCTTCCCCCGCGGACGCGACCATGCTCGGCTTTCAGCGGCTGATGCGGAAATTCCTCGACACCCAGCAGGAGGTGATGGGGCGGTACCTCGGAGCGGCCGGCCGGAAAGAGCAGCGGCCGGTGACAGCGGAATCGTCTCCGCTGCCGGCAGTGGAAATTTCAGATTCGGCGGGCAGCCCTGCGAAAAACATCGATGCCAGCTCCTCTTTGCTTGCCATCGCCGCCGAACGCACGGGATACCCGGTGGAGATGCTCGACCTCGACAGCGACATGGAGGCGGATCTCGGCATCGATTCCATCAAGCGGGTGGAGATCCTGGGGAGTTTTCTGCGGACCCTGGACAGGGAAATTCTGGAAGAACCCCAGCGGGTGGAGATGGAAAAGGCCCGCACCCTGCGCCGGATCATCACGGTGGTCGAATCCCTGCCGGAGAGGGCTGGAAGCCCGACAACCGTCGCAAAGCCCGAGGAGCAGCCCCCAAAACCAGGCGGCAAGGAGGCATCGGCCGCCGCCGTTCTTCCGTTGCCGCGCTGCCTGGTGGTTGCCGAAACCCTGCCGTTGCCGGCATCGGTGATACCCTTTGCCGAGGGGCACTGTCTGGTGGTCACCGGCGACTCGGGAGGGATTGCCGAGGAACTGGCCGACCGCTGCGCCGGCCAGGGCATACCGGTGGTGGTACTCCGGGCAGGATCCTCCGAACAAAAGGCGGGTTGGCACGCCTACCCACTGCCTGCCGACGAAGAGCAGGCCCTCGCCCTCGCCGACCGGATCCGGGCCGCGCACGGGCCGGTGGGCGGTTTTGTCCATCTTTCGTCCCTCGGGAAGAACGAACCCTTTGCGGACATGGCGACCGCCACCTGGCATCGGCGGCTGGCGGACGAGTTCCTGCCGTTGTTTTTCCTGCTGCAGACGTTCGCAGGCGATCTGCGCAGTGCCGGCAATGGCGTGGTCGCAACGGTGTCGGCCATGGGCGGCCGGTTCGGCCTGGAGGATGCGGATCGTTCTGATTTTTTCCCGGGCCAAGGCGCTCTGGCCGGATTTGTCAAAACCCTCGCCCTGGAGTGGCCCGAAGTCCGTTGCCGGGCCATCGACCTGGCCCTGGCCGAAGGCCGGCCGCAGGAGATGGCGGCCATCCTCCATGGGGAACTGTTCGCCGCCGGCGACAGGGTGGAGATTGGCCGCGACGGCGACAGGCGGTTCGGGGTCGGCGGCCGGGTGGCGATCCTGGCCGACGGGCAAGGTGGCGAAACCCTGCAGCCCGACTGCAGCTGGGTGGCGGTAATCACCGGCGGCGCCCGCGGCATCACCGCCCGGGTTGCCCTGGAACTGGCGCGGCGCTTTCAGCTGACCCTGATCCTGGCTGGCCGCTCGCCGCTGCCGGTGGAGGAAGAAATTGCCACCGCCAGTCTTGCCGGGGCCAATGAGATCCGCAAGGCGTTGATAGCGAAGGCACACGGCGAAGGCCGGCAGGTGACCGTAGCCGAGGTGGAGGATTCCTGTAAACGGTTATTGGCCGGCCGGGAAATCCGCACGGCGATCCGGGCCATGGAAGCTGCCGGCAGCCGCGTGATCTACGAGCAGCTGGACGTCAGCGATGGCGACCGCTTCGCGGCGCTGCTTGCCGATGTTCATCGTCGTCATGGCCGGCTTGATCTCATCGTCCACGGCGCCGGTATCATCGAGGACAAGCTGTTCGTCGACAAGGGCTGGGAGTCCTTTGCCCGGGTTTTCTTCACCAAGGCGGACAGCGCCTTCACCCTGGCGCATCTGCCCGAGGGGGTCGACCCCGCCTGCATCGTCTTCTTTGCCTCGGTGGCCGGCACCTTCGGCAATCGCGGCCAGTGCGACTATGCCGCGGCCAACGAGGTGATGAACAAGCTGGCCCTCTGGCTGCAGCATCGGTGCCGCGGCCGGATGCTGGCGGTCAACTGGGGGCCGTGGGCGGGCTCCGGTATGGCCTCGGCCGAGGTGCAGCAACAGTTCGTCAACCGCGGCGTCGGTCTCGTCGATCAGGATGCCGGAGCCGCCGCCTTTATCCGGGAACTGCAGCACGGTCGACGCGGCGAGGTCGAGATCCTGCTGGGCGACGGCCCCTGGGTGGGCGCCGCCATCCGCGCCGCACAGCCGATGCTGCGCGACTGCCCGCTGCCCATTTATTCTGGTGAGGGCCAACTGCTTTCCCTCACCCTTGCCCCTGGCCGCCACCGCTACCTTGTCGACCATTGCCTGGACGGGAAACCGGTGCTGCCGGCGGCGGCGGCGGTGGAGATCATGGCCGAGGCGGCTGCCGGCTGCGCTCCGGGCCTCACCCTGCAGTCGGTGCGCGAGGTCAGGGTGCTGAAGGGGATCGTCATCGACGGAGCCGGCAAGGAGGTCAGGGTTACGGTCCAAGGGGTCGACCCGACCGATGCCGGCACCAGCCTGTCGCTGCGGCTTTCGATCCGGGAACCCGGCGGCGGCCGCCTTTTCTATTCAGGCCGGGCGCTGTTCGGCGACGGTCGGCCGGCGGTACCGGCGGTGCCGGAACTTCCTGATCTTGAGCCGCTGCCGGTCCCGATTGCGGCGGCATATGGTCAATGGCTGTTCCACGGCCCTCTTTTTCAGTGTATTACGCATATCGAAGGAATCAATGCGATGGGCATGCGGGCCAGGATGACCGCCTCCGAGCCCGCCGCCTGCCTCCGTGACGCGGCCGGAAGCTGGCTGCTCGATCCGGTGCTTGTGGACGGCGGCCTGCAGCTGGCGCTGCTCTGGGCCCGCCACCAGCAGGGGCTTACCGTGCTGCCCTCGGCCATCGCCGCGGTCCACCTCTATGACGCCATCGCGCCGGGTGCCTCCTACACCTGTCAGTTGCAGGTGGTGGAGGTGGTGCGGCAGGGCAGCATCGTCTTCAACATGTACTTTTCCGATGACAAGGGGCGGGTGGCGGCGATGATCGACCGGGTGGAGGCCACCGGCAGCCGGGAGCTCAACCGTCTGGTCGGCCAGGTCCGCCCTCCAGGAGATGAAAGGCGATGAGCAGCGGGCAGAGACAGGAGCACGACGCCATCGCCATTGTCGGCATGGCCTGCGTCTTTCCCGGCGCCACCGATCTTTCGGGTTTCTGGCATAACGTGGTGAACGGGACCGACGCCATAAGCGAGCCGCCCGCCGGCAACATGCTGCATCGGGTGTACGATCCCGAATCACGCGCCAACGACCGGGTCTATTCGAAGAGGGGCGGCTTTCTCCACCGGCTGCCGCCCTTTGTCCCTTCGGAGTTCGGCGTCATGCCCCGGGCCATCGACGGCGCCGAGCCGGAACATTTCATCGCCCTGCAAACGGCGCATGCGGCGCTTGTCGATGCCGGCTTTCCGGACCTGCCGATCAATCGGGAACGGACCGAGGTGATCATCGGCCGCGGCACCTACGTCAACCGCGGCTTCATGACCGCGATGCAGCACGCGGTGGTCGTCGACCAGACCGTGGACCTCCTCCGCCAGCTCCATCCTGAACACAACGAAGAAGAACTGCAGCGGCTGCGGGCGGTGCTCAAGGAACAGCTGCCACCCTTCTCCCCCGAGACCGCCCCCGGCCTCTGCCACAATCTAGTGGCCGGACTGATCGCCAACCGCCTCGACCTGCACGGTCGCAATCTGGTGATGGACGCCGCCTGCGCCTCCTGTCTGCTGGCCCTGGAAATCGCTGCCGACGACCTGACCTCCGGCAAATGCGATGCCGCCATCGTCGGCGGTATCCAGGTATCGACCCATGCGCCGATCCACATGATCTTCGCCCAGCTCGGCGCCCTTTCCCGGCAGGCGCACCTGCGGCCCTTCGACCGGTGCGCCGACGGCACCATGCTGGGCGAGGGTGTCGGCATGGTGGTGCTGAAGCGGCTTGCCGATGCGGTTGCCGACGGCCATCGCATCTACGCGGTGATCCGGGGTGTGGGCTCGTCCAGCGACGGCCGCGGCTCAGGTCTGCTCGCCCCCCGCCAGGACGGCGAGGAACTGGCCCTGCGCCGCGCCTACCGGACCGCCAAGCTCGCTCCGGATACGGTGGGTTTGATCGAGGCGCACGGCACCGGCATTCCTCTGGGCGATGCTACCGAGATCCGTGCCCTTGCCGCCGTGTTCGGTTCGGCGCGCGCCGAGCGTGCGCCCTGCGCCGTCGGCACGGTGAAATCGATGATCGGCCATCTCATCCCGGCGGCGGGGATCGCCGGGGTGATCAAGGCCGCCCTTGCCCTGTATCACAAGGTGCTGCCGCCCACCCTCTGCTGCGACGAGGTCAACCCCGAGCTCGCCATCGAGCGCACGCCGTTCTACATCAATACCACTACCCGGCCCTGGATCCATGGCAGCGATGCGTATCCGCGCCGGGCCGGGGTCAACGCCTTCGGCTTCGGCGGCATCAACGCCCACGTTGTGCTGGAAGAACATGGCAGTGTCCAGCTGCACGCCGATCTCTCCGGCGATTGGGACGCGGAACTGGTGGTGCTCACCGGTGGCGATCGCCAGGAGCTGGCGGCGCTCTGCACCCAGACGGTGCGCTGGCTCGAAAGCCCGGCGGCGACGGGAATCCGCCTCATGGACCTGGCCGCGACCCTGGCCGAGAGAAGTGCGGGCAGAGGGTGCCGGCTGGCGGTGATTGCCGGGTCCTGCGCCGAGCTTGCCAAGAAGCTCGGCCATGCCGGCCGGCTGCTTGCCGACCCGGCGCGGCGGCAGATCAAGGATCGCAGCGGCATCTTTTACTTCGATGCGCCGCTGGCGGTCGAGGGCAAACTCGCCTTTCTCTTTCCCGGCGAAGGCTCCCAGTATGTCGATATGCTTGCCGATATCTGTCGAGCCTTTCCCGCCGCACGCCGCTGTTTTGATCTCCTCGATCGGGCCTATGCCGACCGGCCGGGAGGAGAGCTGCCGAGTTTCTCCATCTTCCCGCCGCCAGGGTCTGCGGGGGCGGAAGAGCGGCTGTTCGCCATGGAGGGGGCGGTGGACGCGGTCAGCACCGCCAACCGCGCCCTGTTCACTCTTTTCACCGATCTCGGGGTACGGCCCGACGCGGTCCTCGGCCACAGCAGCGGCGAACTCGCCGCCCTGGAGGCGGCGGGCGCGGTGCGGCCGGCATCCGACGACGAGGTGCTGGACTACATTCGCATCGGCAACCGGATCATCGGTTCGATGCGCGCGGCCGACGACATTCCGCACGGGCGGCTGCTTGCCGTCGGCGGGATCGACAAGGCGGCGGTGGACGAGACGGTTGCCGCGGCCGATGATTTCCTTACCGTGGCCATGCGCAACTGTCCGCACCAGTTCGTCCTCTGCGGCACCGACGCCACTGTTGCCGCCGCGGAACAAAGCCTGCGGGCCAGAGGTGCCATCTGCCAGCAGCTGCCCTTCCAGCGCGCCTACCACACCGAACGATTCCGACCGGCGCTGGCGAGATTGGCGGAACTGTACCGGCATGCCGATTTCGTGGCGCCGGCGGTGTCGATGTATTCCTGCCTCACCGCCGCACCCCTGGCCGGAGACCCGGAGACGATCCGCGCCGCTGCCCTGGAGCAGTGGGTGAAGCCGGTCCGCTTTCAGGAGACGGTCGAGCGGATGTACGCCGACGGGATCCGCCTGTTCGTCGAGGTGGGCCCGCGCGCCAACCTCACCGGCTTTGTCGCCGATACCCTGAAGGACCGGCCGCATGCGGCGATCGCCGCCAACGTCCACCACCGTTCCGGCGTCCGCCAACTGCTGTTCTGCCTCGCCATGCTCGCCGCGCACGGGGTGAAGGTCGATCTGGAAAAAGTGTACGGGCATCGCGCCGTCCGGCGAGTGGACCTCGGTTCCATGCAGCCGGCCGGCGTTCCGGCGGGGATGGAACTCGATCGGCAGTTGCCGATACTGCAGTTGCAGCCGGCCACAGTGGCCGCCATCTTCCCGAACAAGGATTCGGCCGGGCGAGTGCCGAACCTGCCTTTCGCTGTGCCTGACGTTCCCGCAGTGGCTACCGGTGCGCCTGCCCTGGCCGCCTATTTTCAGACCATGGAGCATTTTCTCGAGGTGCAGCGGCAGGTGATGACCGCGGCGCTGGACAGTGCCGGGCAATTGACGGTGCCCCCACCACCGGCGACCGCACCTTCCCTACCGCCGGCGAAAACGGTTGCCGCCGTTGCCGATCCCTCCCAATCCCTGCCGGCAAGCCAGCAATCGCTTCGATCGCTGCTGCTCAAACTGGCAAGCGAACGTACCGGCTATCCAGTGGAGATGCTCGGTCTCGACCAGGACATGGAAGCGGAACTGGGAATCGATTCCATCAAGAGGGTGGAGATCCTGGGCGCCTTGACCAGGGAACTGGGTCTTCCCGCCGAGGGCAGCGGCGAGGAGGTGAACCGGCTGCGCACCCTGGCTGCGATTATCGATTTTTTCGAGCAGAAAGACGGAACACCGCCCACCCCCGCGACAGGGACGGCAATCCCTCGACAGGCCATCACCGCGGCAATGGTTGACGTCAAAGCCTTGCTGTTGCGGCTGGTAAGCGAACGGACCGGTTATCCCGCGGAGATGCTGGGGCTCGACCAGGACATGGAGGCGGAGCTGGGAATCGATTCCATCAAGCGGGTGGAGATCCTGGGCGCCCTGACCAGGGAATTGGGTCTCCCCGCCGAGGGCAGCGGCGAGGAAGTGAACCGGCTGCGCACCCTGGCTTCGATCATCACCTTTTTCAAGCGACCGCCGCCTGCGCCGACCGACGGGAAGCATCCGCTTCTCGACTCCGTAGCCTTCGAAGACAACGGCCGCCTGCGGGCAACCGCGGTACTCGATCTCGATCGCGACCGCTACCTGCGCGACCATACCCTGGGCGGCAGTGTTTCCCGTCAGGATCCGGAACTGCACGGGCTTGCGGTACTGCCTTTTGCCATGGGCCTGGAACTGCTGGCCGCGGCTGCCCGGCCCCTGTTCTTCGGTGGGATTGTTGCCGGTTTCCGCGATGTGCGGGCGCTGGACTGGATCACCATCCCGGACCGCACCCTGCCGCTCAGCCTGCTGGCGGAAAGAAGGGAAGGCGCCGACGGCGCACTGGTGCGGCTCTTTGTCGGGGAGGCGGGAGCGGACAGGGAGGCGCTGCGGGGAACTGTGCTGTTCGCCGATGCGCTGCCTCCGCCTTCATCACCGCCGGTGGCACGGCAAGGGCAGTGGCACCGCGACGGGATTCCCGATGCGCTCTACCCCGGCGTCCTCTTCCACGGGCCAATCTGGCGGGGCATCGACCGCATCGACAGCTGGGGCGAATCCGGAGCCGAGGCGACGCTGCGGGTGGCACAGCCGCTGTTGCCGCAAGGTTCGGCGCCGCTTCTGGTTGCTCCACAGATGCTGGACGGCGCCGGCCAGGTGGTGGGGGCGTGGGCCTCGCGTTTCGTCGCCGAGCAGTATGTGATCTTTCCGGTGGTGGTCGAGGCGATCGATTTTTCTGCCGGGAGAGACAGCGACAGCCTGGTCTGCCGGACGGCAAGCATTGCCGACCGCGACAGCATCCGTTCCGAGGTCTCCCTGGAGGACGCCAGCGGCGCCAACGTCTGCCGCATCTCCGGGCTGCGCCACAAGCGGATCGATATGCCGGAACTGATCCATCATTTCCGCTCCAGTCGCGAGGTGCTGCTCAGCCGGGAATGGCAGGTCGATCTGCCCATCGCCACCGATGCCGCGGTGGTCTGCCTTTTCGCCGCCGATTCATTGTCCTTTGCCGGCGCCGATGGTAGGGTGCTGCGGGAGGTGATCGCCAGGATCATCCTGAACCGCCGGGAGCGGCAGACATGGAGGGAGCTTGCCTTCCCCGAGGAACGCCGGAGCGAATGGCTGCTTGGCCGTCTCGTCGCCAAGGAAGCGGTTCGCCGGCTGCTGCAAAAACGCGGGCTTCCCGATATCTGGCCGGCGGACCTGGAGATCGCAGCCGATGACCACGGCCGGCCGCAGCTGATCGGCCCCGATTTTTCCACCCCTGACAGGCGGCCCCTGATTTCCCTGTCCCACAGCGGCGGCAACGCCGCCGCCATCGCGGTGTGGCCGCAGGCGGCACAGAGTGTCGGCATCGATATCGAAGCGGTACGGGAATTGGCCGATGATTTCGCCGGCGCGGCGTTTGCGCCGGAGGAACGGGAATGGTTGGACCGATTGCCCGCCGCGGAAAAATCCGCTTGGCTGCTGCCGCTCTGGTGCGGCCGCGAGGCCGTGGTCAAGGCCATGGGCGGACGGGGCAACTCCGTCGTCTGCCGGGAGAAGCCGCGCCATGATGATGTGCTGCAATTTCGGGTGGACGGCGGTGATCCGCACAACGAACAACCTGTCTCGGCGCTGACCTGGCGCCGGGAAGACCTGATCGGCGCGGTCTGCCTGATCGATAAGGACCGGCAGAGAGGATAAACTCGCAACAAGGCAACGGCGTACCAGCCGGCGATGTGATCGCAAAGAGAGACAAACCAGCCCGGTGTCGGAGTCGCAGATTTTGCGATCCCGACAACAGTTGATAGGTTCATGTAACAAGTATTTGCTAGGAGGGATAATGACTGCAGACAAGGAAACCATTCTCGGAAATGTGGTGCGCATTCTCAATGATCTGACCGGGGACTGGGAAATGGAATTTTCCGGCCCCGTCGGCCCCGGGACGATGATCATCTCCGATCTGGAGTTCGAATCCATCGACGTCGTCCAGTTCGTGGTTCAGATCGAGGAGCAATACAAACGCAAGGACCTGCCCTTCGAAAAGCTGCTGATGCGCGATGGCCGCTACCGTGACGACATCAGCGTCGGCGAGGTCGTGGACTTCCTTCATACCTATCTGTAGGAAAATCCATGCATCCGACTGTATTGATAGGGCTGGACGGCGCCACCTTTTCGGTTCTCGAGCCGCTGATGGCCGCCGGTCACATGCCCAACCTGCAACGGATGGTGGAACAAGGGGTCAGCGCGCCGCTGCTGTCCACCGCCAATCCGCTGACCCCGCCGGCCTGGACCTCCATCGTCACCGGCCGCGGCCCCGGCAACCACGGCATCCACGATTTCGTCCGCTGGGAGGAACGGCCGGGCACCTTCTATTTCACTCTTTACAACGCCAGCGACATCCTCTGCGAAACCGTCTGGTCCATGGCCAGCCGCCAGGGGCGCACGGTCACCCATCTCAATTTCCCGATGATGGCACCGCCGCGGCCGGTGAACGGTTTCGTCATTCCGGCCATGGTACAGTGGCGGCACATGCGCAAGAACGTCCATCCCGGTTCATTGGTCGAGATGCTCAAGGCCATTCCCGGATTCCGGCCGGAAGAATGGGGGCTGACCTACTGCGAGGCCAACGAGGCGATGCGGCTCCGCGCCCAGCACCCCAAGGAGGAGAAGGAGTGGGTCGAGCGCAACATCAGCAGGGACCACCAGTGGTTCCTCATCCTTGCCTGGCTGATGGAGCGCCACCCCAGCGATCTTACCGCCATTGTCTTCGACGGCGTCGACAAGCTGCAGCATCTCTGCTGGTACCTGCTCGACCCCGATCATCTCCCCGACCAGCTGGAGGAGTGGGAAGCGCGGATGCGCGGCTACCTGCTGGACTATTTCCGCGGCATCGACGGCTATCTTGGCAGGGTTCGCGATCTGGCCGGCGAGCAGGCCAATATCTTCATCGTCTCCGACCACGGCTTCGGCCCTACCCGCTACGTCTTTCACGTCAACACCCTGCTGGAAAAGCTCGGCTACCTCGCCTGGCTCGACAAGGACGACCGGAAAGGGCGCGACACCAACCATGAATGGTCCTTCGCCAATCTGGACTGGCGGAAGACCACGGCCTATGTCGGTACCCCCTCCAGCAACGGCGTCTGCCTGCGCGCCGCCGGCGAACCCGGCGAGAGGAGGCTCGCAGGCGAGGAGTATCACCGGCTCCGGGAAAAGGTCCGCAATGACCTGCTCGCCTTCCGCGACCCGGTTACCGGCGAGCAGATCGTCAGCCGGGTGCTGTACCGGGAGGAGGCGGTTCCCGGGCCGGCCATGGACAAGGCGCCGGACCTGTTTCTCACCCTCAGCGACTGCAGTTTCGTTTCCGTGGTCCGCGAGGAGCCCATCGTTCTCCACCGGCCGAAGATCAACGGCACCCACCGGCCGCAGGGGGTATTCATCGGCCATGGCCCGGGACTCAATCGCGGCGTGCGGCTGTCCCCCCGTTCCCTGCTCGATATCACCCCGACCCTGCTGTACAGCCTGGGCTTGCCGGTGCCGGAGGATATGGAGGGCAGGGTGATGGAAGGGGCGTTCAGCGAGGATCAGCTTGCTGCCCGGCCCATCTGCGGGACGGGTGCCACCAGCGCCACGGCCACCGCCTCGGCAGATCCGTACAGCAAGGAGGAAGAGGAAACGATCTTTTCCCAGCTGCGGGCCCTGGGGTACATGGAATGATTTTCGAGAAGAAAGAAGGGGACAGGACGGAATGCCAAGCGCACCGGTAAACGGGACCGAACTGTATTACCTGCAGGACGGCCAGGGCGAGGACGTGGTGCTCGTCCACGGACTTGCCTCCCATCATGCCTTCTGGTATTCCGGGGTGATGGTGCCCCTGCGCCGCCGCTACCGGGTGACGGCCTACGACCTGCGCGGTCACGGCAAGAGCGCCATGCCGACGGAAGGCTATACCCATGTCGCCATGGCCGATGATCTCGCCGCTCTTCTCGACCATCTCGGCATTGCGCGGTGTCATCTCATCGGCCACAGCTATGGCGGACTCGTGGCCCTCACCTTTGCCCTGGGCGACCCGCAGCGGCTGCTTTCCCTCACCCTGGCCGATGTGCCGGTTGACACCGGCGCGGCATCGGGCGGCAGGGCCGATCATCCCGAAAAATCCTACCCCGAACTCGATCTTCTTGAGAAGCTGGCGCGGATGCCGGTACGGGAACACAGCGGTCATGCGCCGTTCTCACCCTTTGGCGGCGGCAGGGTTTCATCGAAAACCGCCAAACTCTGGCTGCGCCTGCTGGAAACCACCCATGCCCGCAGCGATTTCCGCAGCCGTTCCATTTCCCTCGCCGAACTGCAGAATTTTCAGGTGCCGACCCTCTTGACCTACGGATTCGATTCCGGGTGGAAACGGTCCGGCGAAATCCTCAGGAGCCATCTGCCCGATACCAGCCTGGTCTACATCCGCAATTCCGGCCATGCCCATCCCTGGGAAAAGCCCGGGTTCTTTCTGCGGAGCTGGCAGGACTTCATCGATGCCGCAGCCCGGCGGCCGACGCCGGATCGGCGCGGGCATCTCCGCAACCATGTCTGCCTGCTGCTCGAAATGCACCCGGATGAAGGGACCGCCTGCGGCGTCGAAACGGTCAACGTCTCGATGACCGGCCTCCTGCTCAACAGTCCGGTTGCCTGCGCGGTGGGCACGCCGGTACGGTTGTTCGAACGGAGCAACGGCCACCCGCTCACCGTCGAGGGCCGGGTGGTGCGTCAGGAGAACTGCGACAACCTCTTCCAGCTGGCCATCGATTTCGAGCAGGACGGCGAGGGCGGCCCGTTGTTTCTCGGCTTTGTCCAGGAGATCATCAACGCCCTTGCCCCCGGCGAAGGCGGGGACAGGTCAGGAGGGAGCCATGCATAGCGCCCTTGCCCGACTCGAAGCCGCAATGGCCGCCGCCACCACGCCGGGGTTGCGGGAAAAGAACTTTCGCAAGATATCCGCCAACGGTTTCGGCGATCCGCTCAACAGCTACCCGCACTCGATGATGTGGTTCAAGGAGCGGTTGTACGTGGCTACCACCCGGGCGAACCTGCACCTGCTCTGGTTCACCATCGGCGAGCGGGTCAGGAATTTTCAGGCCTGGCCGGTGGAACACCCGGAGAAACCCTACGATATCGACCTGCGCGCCCAGATCTGGCAGTACACGCCGGAAACCGACCAGTGGCGCAACGTCTACGTTTCGCCGATGATCATGGGCAGCCAGGGATTCGAGGTGCCGCTCGCCATTGGCTTCCGCGGCATGACCGTGCACCTGGCGCCAGAGGATCCGGAGCCGGCGCTCTACATTCCCTCCTGGTCGCCGCGGCTGGGACCGGGACCGGTACTGCTGCGCACCTACGACGGCACCACCTTCCAGCAGGTTTCCAAACCCGGGCTCGGCGACCCGACGGTGACCACCATCCGCTCGGTCATTTCCTACAAAGGCAGGCTGTTCATCGCCCCCACCGGTACCACCAAGAATCATTTTTCCGCCAATATCCCGGATCGCTGCGTCGTCTTCGTCTCGACCCACCCGGAGAAGAGCGACTGGCAGCTCGCCTGCGAGCCTTTCTTCGGCGACCGCACCAACGAGGGGGTGTTCTGCATGGCGGAATACAACGGCTATCTCTATGCCGGAACCGCCAACGGCGAGGAGGGCTTTCAGCTCTGGAAAACCGACGCCGAGGGTGAGCCGCCCTACCGCTGGACCCGGGTGCTCGCCCATGGCGGCTATCGCGGCCGGGAGAACCAGGGGGTGGTTTCCATGGCCGTATTCCGGGGCAAACTCTACCTCGGCGGCGGCATTTTGGGCGGCTACGACCGGCCGCGTAATATCGGCCCCGCCTCGCCGGAATTGCTGCGGGTGGGCGCCGATGATTCCTGGGAACTGGTGGTCGGCGAACCCCGTCTCACCCCCGACGGCCTCAAGGTGCCGGTCAGCGGCCTCGGTTCCGGTTTCAACAGCCCGGCGGCCGGCTATTTCTGGCGGATCTGCGAACACGACGGCTGGCTGTATCTCGGCACCTACGACATGACCAACTGGCTGCCCTATTTTCATCCGGAGAACATGCCGCGGCGGGTGCGGCGGATGGTGGACGGCTTCGGACCGTTCGCCATCGTCGAGAGCGGCGCCGGCTTCGATCTCTGGCGGTCGGCGGACGGCGATCGCTGGCAACCGGTGACCCGCAACGGTTTCGGCAATCACTGCAACTTCGGGATCAGGACCATGGTGTCCTCTCCACATGGATTGTTCGTCGGCGCCGCCAACCCCTTCGGGCCGCGGATCGCTGCCCACCGGCTGGCCGGCTGGCAGTACCGCGACAACCCGGACGGGGGGCTGGAGATCTGGCTGGGGAAACCTTCCACCCTGCGGGGCGAGGCCACGATCACCGATATCGGCAGACCCCCTGCAGCGCGGCGTCAGCAGGAGCACATCCTGCCGGGGATGGAGCTGGAAGCGGAGGAACTGCTGGCCCGCCGTGACCAGTTGCTCGACGAGTTCTATGGGGGCAGCGGCTATCGCCACTGCGGCATGTGGAGCCGCAGGACGGCGAGTCCCAAGGACGCCTGCGACAATCTGATGGAGGAGATTCTTGCCCTGCTGCCGGGGGAAACGAAGCGGCTGCTGGAGATCGGCTGCGGGCTTGGCGAGACCACCCGGTTCCTCGGCCGGAGCCTGCCCGGGGCGGCCATCGACGGGCTGGTTGCCGCAAAGGAGGAGCAGCGATCCTGCCGCCGGCTGGCGCCGAAGGCCTCGGTCGCGGTGCTGGCCGGTAAGGAACTGCGTTTTCGCAAGGAACGCTTCGATGCGGTGGTCAGTGTCGAGGGGTTGGGCAGGGAGGATTTGCTGCCGGAGATCCTCCGGGTGCTGCGGCCCGGCGGCGCCTATGTTTTCGCCCAACGGCTGACGGAGGCGGAGGGCAGTGCCTCTGCCGGCGCAGCCGCGGTTGCAAGGATTCGACAGGGTCATGCCGCCGCAGGCTTTGCCGAATCCGTGGTGCACGATGTCAGCCAGCGGTGCAGCGAGCCCTTCCACGAATACCTTCATCAGCAGTTCCGTACCCTGCTGCTGGCGCGTTCAATCTCCATGGAACTGTTCGAGGCCATTTTCGCGGCGCTGCCCGGCGGCGGCCGGCGGATCTCCCGATACCTCATCGGGCGTGCGGAAAAAGGGTCTTGAGGCGGCAGCCGCAGCGTTAGGAAGAGTCAAGCGTTTACCTGTGAGGAACCATGGTCAATACCACCTATGAACCCTTTTCGCGGCAGCCCGAGTACATCGAGGTCAACCGCGGTTTCATCGCCAGCCTCGGGCTGCATGGCTGCGCCAGCCTGCTGGACCTTGCCTGCGGCACCGGCACCCTGAGCGATCTTTTGAAAGAGATCTGGAAGGTGGCAAGCATCGCCGGACTCGACCTGTCGCGGGAATCCCTGCTGCTCGCCAGGGAACATTTCCGGATCAGCGAGGACCCGCCCGGTTTTTTTCAGGGAACCGCCGATTGCCTGCCCTTTGCCGGCGGCAGTTTCGACGCGGCGGTGATGGGCAATTCCATCCACAATCTGCCGGACCAGGATCTGCTGCTCCGGGAAATCGCCAGGGTGCTGCGGCCCGGCGGACGTTTCGCCTTCAACACCTCCTTTTTCGCCGGAACCTTCCCGCCGGGGACCGAGGTGCTCTACCACGAATGGCTGAAGGAGGCGGTGGGCTGGATCAGCAGGAAGGATGCGGACCTTCGCCGGCAGGGGCAAGCGCCCATCCGCAGGAAGAAGGGCACCTCGCACCGGGCCTTTTCCCGCACCTGGCCGACTCCGGAGGAGTTCACTTCCCTGCTCGAACGCAATGGGTTCACGGTGCGCTGGTACACCCACCGGACGATCCTGCTCACCGAGGAGAGCCTGCGCATGGTGGGCGCCTATTCCGGGATGGCGAAGGTGCTGTTGAGCGGCTATCCGGTGGAGATCGCCGCCGCGGCCCTGGACGCGGCGGCATCGCCGGCCTTTGCCGCCTTCGGCCGACCGGAGGTGCGCCGGTTGTGGCTGGAAGTGGTGGCGGAAAAGATCTAATTCCATTTCTGCATCAAGAAGAGAACGCGAAGGCAAGCGAGCGGCGACGAGACAGTACACGAGGTGCGGCGTGGAGCCGCGTAGTGCAGCCGACAATGGTAACGCTTGATTTAGAATTGGAATAACATGGGACTGTGCCACGAACAGCGGGTGCGGCTGCGCGGCAAAACGGCGATCGTCACCGGGGCGACCAGCGGCATTGGCCGATCCGTCTGCCTGTCGCTTGCCGGGGCAGGTGTGTCGGTGGCGGTGGTCGGCCGTGACCAGGCGCGGCTCGCCGATACGGTTGCCGCGCTGCGTGAAGCCGGTTCCCGCGGTGGCGATCAAGCCAGGGTGATCGGCATGGCGCTCGATGTCCGCAACGAGGACGACATGAAGGAGATGGCGGCAATAGCCCTCGGACATTTCGGCCGGATCGACATGCTGGTCGCCAGCGCCGGCATATTGCGATCCGAGGATGCACGACCGGCGATGCTGGTCGACACCCCGTCTGCCGAGTTCAATACCGTGCTGGCCACCAATCTGCGCGGCGTGTTCCTTGCCAACCGGGCGGTGCTGCCGGCGATGATCGAGAAGAGGTCGGGGACGATCATCAATGTTTCCTCCCTTTCCGGCCGGGTGGCCCTGCCCATGGATGGACCGTACTGTGCCTCGAAATTTGCAGTCCTCGGTCTGACCCAGTCGCTGGCCGAGGAGGTGCGCGGCTACGGTATCAGGGTGCAAAGCGTGTTGCCGGGCAACACCGACACCCCGATCTGGAGGCAGAACCGGCTGCTGCCGAAGGCAGCCCATGTCGTGCCGGTGGAAAGGGTGGCGGAGGTCATTGTGACCATGCTCGCCTCGCCCGGGGATGTCGTCTGGCCGGAAGTGCTCGTCGCGCCGCTGGCCGGCCGGCAGATGATTCACGGTCACTAAGGCGCGAGCGGCGCCGGAGGGATACTGATGCAGGAGAAGTGCGACGGAAAGGTGATCGTCGTCACCGGCGGTGGCAGCGGCATCGGCCGGGCGGTATGCCGGGCGGTTGCCGCCCTGGGCGCCCAGGTGGTCATCGTCGACAACAACGGCGCGGCGGCCGAGGAAACGGCGGCGACGATTGCCGAGGCCGGCCAGCAGTCGCCCCTGATGTTCGCCGCGGACATCCGCGACGAGGGACGGCTGGCGACCATGGTCACGGCGGTGCTGGAACAGTGGGGGCGCATCGACGCCCTGGTCCATTGTGCCGGTATCCTGCGGCCCGGAGGGCGCGGACCGCGGCCGATGGTCGATCTGTCCGTTGACGAATGGGAAACGGTGATCGGCGTCAACCTGAAGGGCACCTTCCTTTGCAACCGGGCGGTGCTGCCGGCGATGATCCGGCAGCGTTCCGGCCAGATCATCAACCTGTCCTCCACCTCGGGCATCCAGGGGCGCGCCTTCGATACCGCCTACTGCGCGTCCAAGTTCGGGGTGATCGGCCTGTCCCATTCCCTGGCCGAGGAGGTGCGCTCCTACGGGGTGCGGGTCAACGTCATCCTTCCCGACGCCGTCGATACGCCGATGTGGGATCAGAACGGCCCGATCAGCCGGCCGGAGGATTCTTTGCCGCCGGAAAGGGTGGCCGACCTGGTCGTCTTTCTCCTCGGCCTGCCCGAGGATACCGTTCTGGGCGACGTGGTGATCCGGGCGTTCAAGACCAGGCGCAGAAAAAAAACCAAGGAGGTCTGACATGCATTCCACGGAAACTCGGCTCATGGTTCTGACCCTGGCGCTTCTGGCACTGCTGGCCGTTGCCGCCTGCGTCAACCGGGAGGCCCCCGATAAGCCACGCCCCAACCCGCAGCCGCCGATCTCCGGCCTGACCGGTCCAGGCGATTATGAGCGGTCGCTGGTGGTCGACGGCATGGAGCGTTCGTTCACCCTGCATGTGCCGACCTCCTACGACGGCAAAAGGCCGATGGCCGTGGTGCTCAACTTCCACGGCGGCGGCGGCAATTCCAAGACCCAGCGCCATATCTCACGCATGGACGCGACCGCCGACCGCGAAGGGTTCATCGTTGTCTATCCCCAGGGAACCAATGAAAAATCCCTGATCAAAAACGGCTACACCTGGAATGCCGGCACCTGTTGCGGCTGGGCCCAGGAACACAACATCGACGACGTCAGGTTCACCGGCCTGATGCTCGATCGATTGGAGAAGGAGTTTGTGGTGGACACAAAACGGATCTACGCCACCGGCATCTCCAACGGCGCCCTGATGTGCTACCGGCTCGCCTGCGAGCTGGCCGACCGCATTGCCGCCATCGCCCCCATCGCCGGCCCGATGGGCATGGACCGGTGCCGACCGTCACGGCCGGTCTCGATTATGCACTTCCACGGCACAGACGATAAATTCGCCCCCTACAGCGGCGGCGTCGGTGACCGCTCCCTGCCCGGCCAGCATTTCGAGTCCGTGCAGAACACCGTCGATTTCTGGGTGCGGGCCCAGGGTCTGCGCGAGGAACAGAACCGTGAGTTCACCCCGCGTGCTACCGTCAGGTATCAGAGATTTCTATCCGACAAGGCGGAATTCGTGCTGGTCACCCTGGAAGGCGGCGGTCACACCTGGCCGGGCGGCCAGTTCGGTTT
Organism: Thermodesulfobacteriota bacterium; assembly: GCA_040755255.1. Taxonomy (GTDB): domain Bacteria; phylum Desulfobacterota; class Desulfobulbia; order Desulfobulbales; family S012-135; genus JBFLZZ01. Next base: position 69,906 of record JBFLZZ010000005.1, on the reverse strand, counting down.
CCTCGGCAAGCGGTTCCTCGGCGAGATGAACCAGGAGATATCCGCCTCGGACAGCATGTGGGAATTTTTCAAGCGCCACCCGCTGCCGTAGCGGCCATATTGGAGAAAAGCATGAGCAAGGGACGAATGACCGGCCGGATGAAGCGCTGGTACGACGAACGGATGTACCGGGAAAGCGGCCGCCAGTACTACGAGTACAGCGATTTTTTCAATTACGGCTACTGGGATGCGACCACCGTTGATCAGAAAAGCGCCAGCGAAAACCTGATGGCGCGGCTGCTCGACCGGCTGCCCGAGCGCCGGGGGCCGATCCTCGATGTCGCCTGCGGCAAGGGGGCGTCCACCGCCTATCTGCAGCGCAGTTACCCGGCGGAGGCGATCACCGCGATCAATATCTCGGAAAAGCAGCTGGAAACGGCGAAGACCAGGGCGCCGGGTTCCACCTTTCTGCTGATGGACGGCGCCAACCTCGAGTTTGCCGACAACAGCTTCGCCACGGTCCTCTGCGTCGAGGCGGTGTTCCATTTCAACAGCCGCGAGAAATTTCTGCGGGAGGCGCTTCGCGTCCTGCAGCCCGGCGGCCACCTTTTGCTCACCGATATCCTGCTCACCGACTGGGGGCGGCGCAACGATCTGTGGTGGATCGAGAAAAGCAACCGAGAACTCGCCGATCCGGAAGCCTACGACGAGCTATTGACCCGAACCGGCTTCACCGACATACGGATCGAGGATGCCACCCGGCCCTGCTGGGAGGGGCATTACCGCAATCTCGCCGCCTTCACCCAGGAGCAGCTGCTCGCCGGAACCCTGGAGGTGGCGGCCTATGAGGAAATCGCCGCCCGGATTTTCCGGATCATTCCCTTCATCGGCCATTACCTGCTGGTAGCGGCCCGCAAGGAGGGATGATGACAGGCTCGGAATCAGGCCGGACAAGGGACGATCGGGAATACATCCCCACCGTCAACCAGCTGGGTCATGGCGCCCATGCCCAGTTGTCGCTCGCCTATTCCTGCTTCGCCAACGGTGACCATGTGCGGGCCATCCGCCACTGCGAAATCGCGGTGCGGATGAATCCGGTTTTCCCCAAACCGTATCTGGTGCTGGGCTGGACTTATTTCAACCTCGGCAGATTCGATACCGCCATGCGTAACTGTGAAAGGGCGCTGGCCATTGATCCGCAACTGAGCGACGCCCTGCTCCTTGAGATCCAGATACTCATGGAAACCCGCCTTGACGAGGAGGCCATGGACAGATGCCGGCGGGCGCTGGCGCTGGCGCCCGACAACGCCCTGTTCCATTTCGCCCTCGGTACACTCTGTTCCCGGCAGGATCGGTACCAGGAGGCGATTCTCTCCCTCGGCCGGGCGGTGGAACTCAACCCGCAGCTCGCCGATGCCCGGCAGCTGCTGGCCTCCTGTTACCTGCGGATGGGGGACAAGGACAGCGCCCTGCGGCAGACCGAGACCAGCCTGCAGCTGAACCCGGTTGCGGCCCGGGCCCGCCTGCTGCTCGGCAATCTCTACGCCAGCCAAGGCGACTATCTGACCGCCCTCGGCGAATACCGGCAGGCCACCGACATCAACCCGCGCATGGCCGAAGCCCATTACCGGGCCGGTCTCTGCTATTTTCAGCTGGAACAGTACCCCTTGGCGATCATCGAGCTCAGGGTGGCACTGTTCATCCACGGCAACTATCCGGAGGCCCTGCACCTGCTCGGCAGGATCTACGCCGCTTTTAACCGGCACACCCTGGCGGTGGAGCATTACCGGGCGGCCCTGCAGCTGCGGGTCAAATTCCCCGAGGCGAAGGCCGACCTTGGCGATACCCTCGCCGCGGCCGGCGAGTTGCAAGAAGCGCTTGCCGCCTACGGGCAGGCGCTGCGCGACTCCGGGAGGCAGGAAGAAATCGCCGCCATCGAGGGCTGTGGCGACCCGCTTGCGCAGGTGAACGCCTACCGCCAGGCGCTGGGGCTCGACCGCGAGTTGCTGGTTGGAGGCGAAGGCGTCCGGGAGGTGTTTGCCCGCGGATTCGCCGGCTCCAACAAGCGCCAGCATCAGCGCTTCCAGGTGAAGCTGCCGCTCGGCATCGAGCGGCCCGGCGAAAAACCGCTGGTGGCGGAAACCATCGACATCTCCCGGCAGGGGATTCTCGTGGAAAGCGATACCGCGCTTGCGATAGGCTCCGAGGTGAAGATCCTGCTGTCGCCCCCCTTCGTCGACGCCGAGGTGCCGGTGCTCGGCCGGGTGGTCCGGGTGGCAGGGCCCTCCGGCGAGGACGACAAGCGGTTTGCCATTCACCTGGCCGGCGATCAGGGCGATACGACCGGCTGGGACACTTTCTTTTCCGAATTCAGCCTCATCTGAGAGAGGGCAGGGACAACCCGGCCATGGCAACGAAACAAGCCTACCCGGCACTGCGGACTGATATCGACTTCGTGCCGCGTGTCGTCGACGAGGACAACCTGCGCTGGTTTCTCACCGCGGCCGGGGCGGAGCATGTCTACGAATTCGGCGAAGAGGAGTATTTCCTCTGCACCCAGCTGGACGGCAGCCGGACGTTGTCCCAGGTGGGCGAGGCCTTCCGTTGCCGTTTCGATATTCAGATTTCCGAGGCCAACCTCGCCGCCTTCGTCAACAAGCTGCGGGGGCTCGATCTGCTGCAGAGCGCCCCATTGCCGGCCTGGGATGCGCCGACGGCACCCGATCGCGGCCGGATGCTCTTTGCCTGCGACCGATTGCTGGCCAGATTGGTCCCCCTCTTTGCCGGCTGCTTCAGCGGCTGGTTTGCTGCAGGAACCGGGCTGCTGCTTGCCGCGGCGATTTTCGTCCTCTGCCGATCCATTGATTCTTTTGTCTACGAGGTCCAGCTGATGCAGGACATCTACAGCGCCGCCATCTTTCTGCTGGTGCCGTTTTTCGGGCTTTTTTACGTGCTGCCCCTGGCGGAATTCGCCAAGGGCATCGCCTGCCGCCATTACGGTGGCTATGCCTCCGGCCTGCGGCTGCGCTTTTTCTACCGCCTGCTGCCCATGCTGCACCTGGACCTCTGGGATTCGCTGTGGTTTCTTCCCAAGTCCAGGCGGCTTCGCGTCATCGGGGCCGGGCCGATCGCCCAGTCCCTGCTGTTTTCCCTTGCAGTCATCGGCTGGGATGCCAGCAGGCAGTGGGGCGGGGTGCACGTTGGCTTTACCTTTCTCCTGCTGGCCGCCGGCATTTTTTTCGTCCTCAACCTGTTGCCGCTTGCCGAGCGCGACGGCTACCTGCTCCTCGTCAACCAGCTGGAGAAGGACAACTTCGCCGACCGGGCGGAGAACTGGTTTCTCGCCCGGATCTTTCTGGAAGATCCGCCCGAAGCGCTGGCGAGGGACGACCGGCGGCTGTTTTTCTGGTTCGGCGGTTTTTTTCTGCTGTTCCGGGTGGTGGTGGCGGCGATCTTTCTCGGATTCGCCGGCTTTACGCTCATCGATGCGTTTCAGGGAACGGGAGCCTTCCTGTTCCTTTGCATAGTGTTCCTGCGCTTCGAGGATGTGATCAAGCGGCTGTGGATACGGACGCCGGTCATGGGAAGAATGCTGTCATGTCAGAATGGAGAAATCAGGATGCGATTATTGGTGAAATGGGGGGCGTTGCTGGTCTTGGTCGTCGTGATGTTTCTGCCTTACCCCTTCGAGGTCGGTGGTGATTTCCGGATTCTGCCGGCGCATCAGCAGGGCATCCGGGCGGAGGTGGCCGGGACCATCACCGAGGTTCTGGCGGTGGAGAATCAATTTGTCAGCGCGGGCCAGCCGGTGGCGCGCCTGGACGATCGGTTGCACCGCAGCCGCCTGGCCGTGCTGCAGGCATCCGTCGAAGAAACCCAGGCGATGATCCGGCTGCGGCAGTCGGGCGCCAAACCGGAGGAAATCGACAAGGCCCGCCAGCAGGTGGCGGCGGCGCGCAAGAACCTGGAGTATTCCGCCAAGGAGGAGGAGCGCGCCTTGAAGATGCGCAGGGAGAAGGCCCTTTCCGATATGGATTACCAGGCCGCCAAGCGTAAGCGCGACATGGACGAGGAATCCTTGAAATACGCCGAAACGAATCTCGCCCTGGTCAAAAGCGGCGCCCGCGACGAGGAGATCAAGGGCTTGGAGGCGGAGCTCCGCAGGCTGGAGGCGGAGATGGCGCAGGTGCAGGGGGATCTGGAAAAGACCACCCTGATAAGCCCCATGGACGGGGTGATGATCACGCCCTATCTCCATCAGCGGATAGGGCAACGGCTCGAGGCCGGCGATCTCTTTTCCGTGATTGAGGACAGCCGCACGGTCCGGGCGGAGGTGGAGGTGCCGGAGGAGGACATCATCGAAGTCGCCACCGGCGCCGGCGTGAAACTGCGGACCTGGGCGGATCCGACCACCACCTTTTCCGGCAAGGTCGTTGAGATCGCACCGGTCGCCTATGAAAAGAGCTGGCATCGGCTGACCCGTGCCCTTTCCGAGCGGGAACAGCTCATCGGTCAACGGGAGGTGCTCAAGGAAAAGGGCAGGGTGATACGGGTCATTTCCGAGTTTCCCAACGACGGCGACGTGATCAAAACCGACATGACCGGTTGGGCGAAGATCGAAGGTTCGCCGCGGCCGGTGGCGGTCGCCTTCACCCGATGGCTCATGCGATTTTTTTATGTGGAAGTCTGGTCCTGGATTCCCTGATCGAGGTTGTCGGGATGAGCGATCGACACAGAAGGACGGAGGTGCGACAGCCCTTGCAACGGGATGTCCGCCAGCGTAAATGTGGAGAGAGGCGATGCCTGCGCAGCGCATCGGGAGGGAAGATGATGAGATTCCGACGAAGAACGGGGTGCGGTGAACCGATGGTTTTCGCCCTTTCCCTATGGGCGTGGCTGCTGTTCATGCCGGGAGGCGTCCTGCCGCCCGTGCAGGCACAGGCGGCCACCGGGACGATAACCCTGGAGGAGGCGTATCGCGAAGCCCTGCAATCCCACGAGCAGATCCGCATCGCCGACAGGGAGGTCGCCAAGAGTCTGCTGCTGCGGCAAAAGGCGAACAGCATCATGCTGCCGCATGCTATCCTCGAAGGGCAGTACAATCGGCTGGACGACGCGGTTACCCGCTCCACCGTCACCCATATCTCGGCACCGCCCCTCATTGATCGGGACATCCTCGTCGGACCGGTGGAGACCACCCCGCGGGAGCAGTACGGCGGCAGCGTTTCCATCCAGCAGAACATCTACAGACCCGAGTATTTTCCCCTGCGCGGTGCCGCCGCGTACAAGCGGGAACAGAGCCGGGAGGCCCTTCTCGACACCACCCAGACCATTCTCTTCGAGGTCGCCACCGCCTACTACGATGCGGTGAGCGCCGGGGCGCTCGTCGCCAGCGCCGAGGAGGTGCTGGCCTTGGCGAAGAAAAACGAGGAGATTGCCGCAGTCAAGTTCGATGCCGGCAATGTCACCGAGGACGCGGTGCACTGGGCGCGGCTGAACCGGACCCGTGCCGAAGGGGAACTCATCACCGCCCGCCACGGCCTGGTGCTTGCCCGGGAGATTCTCGCCAGAATGGTGGGCAGGGAGGAGCCGCCCGAGAATGTGGTGCAACCGGAACCCCTGTTTCCCCGCAAGGAGGATCGCGAGGTGCTGTTGCAGTTCGCCCTTGCCAACCGGCATGATTACCGGGCCGCCACCCTCGGCGTCAAACTCGCGGAACAGGACGTGAAACTGGCGAGGAGCAAGTTTCTGCCGTCCGTGGGTGCCGAGTGGAAACAGTACTGGCTCAACGAACAGACCTACTCGGTGGACAGCCAGTTCTGGACCGCGGGGGTCAGAATCACCTTTCCGCTCTACGAGGGGGGACTGCGTACCGCCGATCTGGATGAAAAAGAGGAGACCCTGGAGGAGGCCAGGCTTGCCGTCGCCAATCTCGAGAAGAACATCCGGCTCGAGGTGGAACAAGCGCGGCTGACCACGGTCACCATGGCCTCCGTCCTCGCCAACGCGCACCAGCAGGTGGAAACGGCCTCGGTGAACTATGAAATCGTCGGGGCCAAGTTTTTCAACGGCGCCGCCACCTCCCTGGACCTCGATCAGGCGTTGACCGCCCTCGATACCGCCAAGACCCAGCTGGTCAAGCAGACCTATGACGAGCAGAAGGCCATCCTCCAGGTGGAGAGGGCCATCGGGCTCTTCGATCCAACGAGGACTCCTGCCGGGCCACCGACCGCGCAACCGGGCGGCGCGCCGGTGACGGAGAGCTTTGTGGCCGCCGCCGATACCAGTGACGTACTCCCGCCGGCAACCGTTTCCGGGGCGAATGCCACGGTGGAAGAAGCGACCGCCTCGTCTGTCCCGGAAGAAGGACAGGCAAGGCCGCAGGGAAGAGGGGATGCTGACCTGCCGGGCAGGTATCCCGAGGCATCCCTCCGCCCCCTCGGCGAGGAGGATCTGGCCGGAATGACCGGCAGCGAACTGCGTATCCTGCGCAACGAGATCTTCGCCCGGCATGGCTACATATTTTCTAATCCCGAGGTGGCGGAGTATTTCAATGGGCAGCCATGGTACAGCCCGCGGAGCCGCGACGTCTACGCGCAGTTGCGACCGGTCGAGAGGGACAATCTTGCCTTTGTCAAGGCGCATGATGAGCGGTTGCCGTGAGGCCCGGTCGCTGCGTCGGGTTGTGCCGCTGTCGGGAACAGGGGGCAAAACGGCCCGCGCAGTTTGTTGGAATCGTAAGAGTGAAAGGGATCTCATTCCGTAATGACCGAAATTACAGTTGTTTCCGGCCTGCCGCGCTCCGGCACCTCGATGATGATGGCCATGCTGGCGGCCGCCGGCAGGGAACTGCTGGTCGACGACCGGCGCACAGCCGACGAGGACAACCCCCGCGGCTATTACGAGTACGAAAAGGTCAAGCGGCTGCAGAAGGACAGTTCCTGGCTTGCGGAGGCACAGGGCAGGGTGGTCAAGATCGTCTCGCCGCTGCTGCCCTTTCTGCCCGCAGGACAGGGCTATCGCATCGTCTTCATGGAACGGAGGCTGGAAGAGATCCTCGCCTCCCAGCATCGCATGCTGGCGCGGTCCGGGAAGCCAGCCGCCGCCGATGACGGCCGCATGCTGGCATTCTATGCCAGCCATCTGGAGAAGATCGACGGTTGGCTGGCCGGACGGCCCGACATCAACCTGTGCCGAATCTCCTTCAACCGGCTGTTCAGCGACGATGCAAAATCGGAACTCGATCGTCTGGTCGCCTTTTTCGGGCAGCAACTCGACCCGGTCCGACTGCGCGCCGTCATCGACGCCAAGCTGTACCGCAATCGGCGCTAGCCCGCTTCCACCATCCAGGAGAGAAAAATGGCCAACAGCTGCATCTTTGCGAAGAAACTCTATACCGGCAGGGAGGTGCAAACCGACGTCTACCTTGCCTTTGCCGGCAAGAGCATCAAGGCCGTCGGTAAAAAGGCGGTTGGCGAGGTGACCGGGGAATATGCAGTCGTCACCCCGGCTTTTATCGACCCGCACAGCCACATCGGCCTGATCCGGGCGGGTGAGCCCGCCGGCGAGGAGGAAGCCAACGAGAAGATGGAGTCCATCGTCGCCCTGGCCGATCCGCTGGATTCCCTGCAGATGGACGACCCGTCGCTGCGGGACGCGGTGGAGCACGGCGTCCTCTACTCCTGTATCCTGCCGGGCAGCGGCAACATCATCGGCGGGCAATCGGCGGTGATCCGCCACCACGCCGGCGACAGTTCCGCCGCCCTGATCGGTCGCGCCGGCGTCAAGGCCGCCTTCGGCTACAACCCGATGTCGACGACGGCCTGGAAGGGTACCCGGCCCTCCACCCGCATGGGCGCGGTGGCGCTCTTCCGCAGAAAACTCGCCGAGGTGGCCGACAAGGTGACGGCGGCGAAAACGGCCAAAGGCAAAAAGAACGGACTGTCGCTGGAGGAGAAGCTGCTCGCCGAGATCCTCGCCGGCAGGGTGGCGTTGCGCTGCCATGTCCACAAGATCGACGACATCGCCGCCATCCTCCGCCTGGCAGAGGAATTTTCCCTTGCGGTCTGCATCGAGCACGCCATGGATGTCCACCGGCCGGAGATCTACGCCCGGCTGCGGCAGCGGAACATCCCGGTGGTCTTCGGGCCGGTGGACGCCTTCGCCTACAAGGTGGAGCTGAAGCACGAGAGTTGGCGCAACATCCGTCATCTGGTCGAGTCCGGGGTCCGTTTCGGCCTGATGACCGACCACCCGGTGGTGCTTTCGCGCAATCTCCTGCTGCAGACCCGGCTCCTGGTGCGGGCCGGGCTCGACCGGCAGCGGGCCATCGAGGTGATCTGCCGGCAGAACGCCGAGATCCTCGGCCTCGGAGGCGTGCTGGGCACCCTGGAGGCGGGCAGATGGGCCTCCTTCGTCTGTTTCGATGGCGATCCCTTCGACATGACCGCCTTTCCCGTCGCGGTCTACGGCGAGGGCGAACGGCTGTACGCCGAATCCTGATCCGTACCGCTTCGTCCCGCCATGTTGTACCGCCTGCTCGCCGACCTGCTGGTCGCGGTCCACCTGCTGTTCATCCTCTTCGTGCTGTTCGGCGGGCTGCTGGCCCTGCGCTGGCGTCCCGTCGTTCGGCTGCACCTGCCCGCGGTCTGCTGGGGGATCGTCATCGAGTGGTCGGGATGGATCTGCCCGCTGACGCCGCTGGAGAACCGGTTGCGGCAAAAGGCGGGACAGGCGGGCTACCCGGGCGGCTTCGTCGAGCATTACCTGCTGCCGGTGGTCTATCCCGAGGGCTTGACCAGGGAGGTGCAGCTAGTGCTGGGCGGGCTGGTGCTCGCCGTCAATCTTCTCGTCTACGGCCTCATCCTCCGGCGCCGCCGGTGACCGCCACCTGTCGGGAAGGCAAAAAGAACACCGTTGCCGCAGCGCCGCCGGCAGCGTCGGGGAGAGGGACGATCCGACCGCCATCGCCGACCGGGTCCAGATCACGCCTTGTGTGCGCTCCCACGAAGAACTCTGTCGTGTTCGCCCGACGTTGGCCAGATGTGACGCGGAGTTGTCGGTCGGTTCGGATCGCTTCCTCGCCTGACAAACGGGCTGCGGGCGGCATATGGTCGTGGCGCCGAATTCCACCGGCTGCCAAGGAGCCAGGAAATTCGCAGTATTGAATTGCAATTATTGTCCGGTCAGCACCTGGTACCACATGCGCAGACCGGTGATGGCGATGATCACCGCGATGGCGTAGCGAAGATGTTTAGTGTTGGTTTTTTTGCTCACCCGGCCGCCGATCTGGGCGCCGGGGATGGTGCCGACCACGAGGGCGAGTGCGTACGGCCAGAGGATCTGGCCGGTCATCGCCTTGCCTATGGTGCCCATCATCGCGCCGAAGAAGACGATGCCCAGGGTCGAGCCGATGACGATCCGGGTAGGGATGTTGAGGAGGTAGATCATCGCCGGGATGTAGATGAAGGCGCCGGGGGCGCCGACCATGCCGCCGAATAGACCGATGGCCAGGCTCAGGGCTGCCGCCAAAATTCGATTGTACTCCAGTTCGTCGGGCTTTATGTCGCCGCCCTGTTCCCGCTTGGGAATGAACATCACTACCGCGGCGATCACCGCCATGGTGGCGAAGATGGCGAGGAGAAAGGAACTCCTGGTGTATTTGGAGAACAGCGAGCCGCCCAGGTTGCCGAGCGCGTTGCCCACACCCATGGTGAAGAGCAGGGATCCGCTGACGAATTTGTTCTTGTGGTGGACGATCAGGCCGGAGAGGGAGGCGGACAACACCTGCACCATGCTGATGGCGGCTACCTGCTTCATGTCGAACTGTCCCACCCCGAGCAACGGCGGCACATAGAGGAGCAGGGGGATCATGAAGATGGCGCCGCCGAGCCCCAGCAGGCCGGAGAGAAAGCCGCCGCCGAGGCCGAGGCCGACGAGGGTGAGCAGAAAAGACGGTTCCATGGCAACCTCTGTGTTTCAATTACCCTGATGGCGGCATATGGGTTTGCGGGCCGTTCCGGATCGCTTCGTCACTTGTTTCTCGCGAAGACGGAGAATAACCCGCGTAGTCATCGCGAGCGAAGCGTGGCGATCCAGGCTGCTGCCTCGTTTCCTCCCTCCGGGTACGCGCGCCCGCCCATGGGCAATTCAGTCGTTTTCCCCGGGCGCGGCGTCGAGCAGACGGCGGATCGCCGCTTCCAGACTACCCTCGTCGATGTCCCTGCCCTCCACGAGCACCTTGCCGCCGACCATGATCGCCGGCGCCTTCGGTAGATTGAGTTCGGCCCACGCCGTGGTGAAGTATTCCGCCCGCGGCCGCGATACCACCTCGATGTCTATGCCCAGGGAACTGCCCAGCCTGGGCAGCATGTCGGTGAAATGGGTTCAGGTTTTGCCCATGGGCTCGTTCAGGAAGAAAAGCACCTTTTTCATGTCATGATCCTCCGGGTTGGTTATTGCTGCGGTGGCCGGCCCTTCCGACCGCTGATTCTACCCTTCCCGCTGCCGTCGGAATTTTTCCAGCAGGAAATCGGCGCCGCTTTTGGAAAGGCCGAGGTCGGCGGCCATGTCGGCGCCGTCCGCTCCGGGATGGAGAGCCAGATAGGCGGCCGCCTCGTCCTCCAGTTCGTCGAGCCAGGATTCGAAAAGAACCAGGACGGCGGGATCGGCGACCGCCATCAATTGTTTGGACTGGGCCACCTTGTGGACCAGGGTCTGGCACATGCTCGTCGGGTCGACACCTTCGCCCATGCATTCCGCCAGTCAGAGATGCACCATGCTGGCAACCTTGTCGCCCTCGGTTCCACCGAGCAGGTCGGTGAGGAACTCCATTCGCGCCTCCTCGTCGAGCAGCCCCATGAGTTTTTTCAGCTGCGGGACGAGCATCTCCAGCGCCGCCGTCGGCTCCATCCGGTCGAGAATATCGGTGCAATCCTTCATGGTATCCTTCCTGGTTTAAAAGGTGGTTCGTTGGGCGAGTAGCCGGGTCGCCAGTTCGTGCAGCGCGGTGATGATCGCCATGGTTTCGCCATCGGCGAGTTCATAAAGGACAAAGGGGCCGTTGCGTTCGACTCTGACCAAGAGGGCGCGCTTCAGTTCCTTGAGGTGGTGGGAGACCAGCGGCTGCGATATGCCCACCTCCTCGACGATGCGGGTTACGGTTTTTTTGCCGCCGCCGATGACGGCCAGGATTCGCAGCCGGTTCTCGTCGGCGAGGGCCTTGGCGAGGAAGGCGGCGGAACCGAGCTGTTCGGCGGTGCGGGGGGTGTCGTTGGTCATTGCATGTGGTGCAGGGGGATCTTTATGATCATATAAGTATACATTTATATGATTGGCTGGCAGGTTGTCAAGTTGCTGAATGCCATCAGCCGCAAATCATCGTTGTCGGGAAACTCATGGATTATCTGGTTATCGCCCTTCTGATCGCTATTTTCGCCCTGGTGGAGCTGGCGCCGGGCAGGAAGAACTTCGCCTTCCCTCCCGGACTGGTGCCATTGGGAGGACTGCTGTCGAGTTTTTTCGGTGGCTTGTCCGGCCATCAGGGGGCGTTGCGCACCGCCTTTCTCCTCCGCGCCGGGTTGGGCAAGGAGGCTTTCCTCGGGACCATGGTGCTGGCGGCGGTGGCGGTCGATCTCAGTCGGATGCTGATCTACGGGTCGATGCTTGCCGGGGACATGGCCCTGATCGGGCAGGGCAGGGTGGTGGGGCTGGCGGCGGCGGGCACCTTGGCCGCCTTTTCCGCACCTTCCTCGGCAGCCGACTGGTGCGGAAGGTCACCCTGCGGGTGGTACGGGTGGTCGTCGCCGTTCTGCTTTTCGCTTTGGCCCTCGCCCTGGCGGCGGGGGGGGGTCTGATTCCAATTCTCCATCGAGGCCGCCGGCACCAGGCTTATCCTGCCGGCTGGCAGAGGTCGTCGATCTTCCGGTACAGGTCTTCCGCGTCACAGGGTTTGGCGATGAACTCGTCCCGGGCGCCGAGGGCGAAGTCGCCGAGGGCCGCCTCCCGGTCATGGCCGCTCATCAGCAGGATCGGCATCTCCGGCCGGAGCCGGCGCAGGGCGCGGTGGATGTCGAGGCCGTTCATGTCGGGCAGCTGTACGTCGAGGAGCACCAGGGCCAGCTGATCCCGATGGGCGGCGAACAGTTCCAGCGCCGCGGCGCCGGTGTTGGCGGTGAGCACCCTGGCCCCCTTTTCCTCCAGCAGCATGGCAAGGATGTTGCCGAGATCCGCTTCGTCGTCCACCACGAGCACCAGGCCGAGCGCCATGCCGGGGGAGGCGGATGCCGGCTGCCGCCGGGCCAGGGCCGGCGCACCGGCGGCGAGGCGGGGCAGCAGCACGGTCATGGTGGTGCCCTCGTTTTCCCGGCTTTGCACGGAAAGACAACCGTGGTGCGCCGCGGCCACCGAATCGGCCACCGCGAGCCCCAGGCCGCGGCCGAGAAATTTCCGGCTGAAGAACGGTTCGAAGATGTGGGCCAGATCCCTGGCCGTGATGCCGCCGCCGCTGTCGGTGACGGTGATCCGCACGTAATCGCCGGGGCCATGGTCGTGCAGTCTGGCGCAGCGCCAGGATTCGGCGGCGGTGAAATTGGCGGCGGCGAGGGAGAGGCGGCCGTCCTTGCCGGCCATCGCCTCGTAGGCGTTGACCAGGAGGCTCATCAGCAGCTGGATCAGCTGTTTCGGGTCGCCGTGCACCGGCCAGAGGCCGGCCGGCAAGCGCCGCTCCACCTCCACCTCCGGCGGTTTCTGACTCCAGGACAGATCCAGCACCTGGCCCACCAGCATGGTCAGGTCGATCTGGCTTTTTTTTCCCTCGTCCTTGGCGGCGTAGAGCACCATCTGCCGGGTGAGATCCGCCATCCGTTTGGAACTCTCGATGATATTGCCGGTGTGGCGGGAGATCTCCTCGTCGTGCCGGTTTTTCAGGGCGAGCATCTCGGCGTTGCCGATCACCGCCATCAGCAGATTGTTGAACTGGTGGGCGATCCCGCCGGCGAGCCGGCAGACGGCGTCGGATTTCATCTGGGTGAACAGCTTCTCGGCCATGATCCGCCGCTCTTCCTCGCTGCGGAGCCGTTCGCCGACGTCGCGGGCCACCTCGACGATGCCCTGGAAGCGGCCCTCGGCGTCGAGGAGGGGCGAGGCGGAGATCTCGACCGGCACGCTTTCGCCGCCGGGACCCTGGTGGTGGTGGAGGACGGTGACCGGCCTGCCGGTGCGCCGGACCTCGTCCAAGGGGCAGGGGTGGTCGTTCTTGCAGGGAGAGTCCACGCCGTGGCTGCACTGGAAGCATTTGTCGCGGTTGTCGCCCCCGCGGGCGGCGGCCGCGTTGCGCAGCAGGATGGAGTGGTCGGGGGCGATCACCATCAGGGCGTCGTCGATGGCGTCCACCACCCCCTGGAGGAAGACCTGTCGGCTTTTGAGCTCTGCCTCCGCTTTCTTGAGCGGGCTGATGTCCCTGGCGACATGCACGCAGAGCGGCCGCCCGCCGGCTTCCCTGACTACCGGGGTGACGGTGATCTGGAACCAGCCGCCCAGGGCAGGATTGTAGGATTCCATCGAGATGGGGGCGGGGTGTTTCCGGTCGAGGGCAAGATGCGGACACCAGGCCGGCGGTTCGCTGGCGGTGTGCAGCAGCTCGTAGCAGGGCCTGCCGATCAGCTCGGCGTAGGGGCGGCCAAGACGGTCGCGCATGCTGCGGTTGAGCCGGCGGATGCGGAAATCGGCGTCGATGACCGCGATGCAGTCGGGCACCGCGTCGAAGGTGGTTTCCCACTCCTGTTTGGCGGTCTGGATCAAGAGTTCGGCCTGGCGCTTGGCCAGGGCCATCTCGATGTTGCTTTTCAGTTCGCGGGCGGCGTGGGGTTTGAGCAGATAGCCGTAGGGACGGGTCGATTTGGCCCGTTCGATCATCGCGTCGTCGGCGTGGGCGGTGAGATAGATCACCGGAATGGCGCAGCCGTCGGCGATCATGGCGGCCGCCTCGATACCGTCCGGCCCCTCCCGGCCGAGCATGATGTCCATGAGAATGAGATCGGGCTTGAGCCTCGTCGCCGCGTCGACCGCTTCCCGGCCGTCGCTGGCGATCGCCGGCACCAGGTAGCCCATCGCTTCCAGGCTGGTTTTGAGTTCTGCGGCGCTGTCCGGATCGTCCTCGACCACCAGGATCCGTGTTCTGGCCTGCCTTTCCTCTGCCGTGCCCAAGCCTTCCCCTCCTTCGCCGGGGGCATCGCCGGCACCGCTCGTCCGCAGGCGAGACCGGTGACGGTGCTTTCACCCCCTTTGTTTTATTAGGCGCCGACCGGCGGGGGCAAATGCAAGAAAAAAAATGGCGCCGGCACGTTCAGTTCCGGGGAGCGACTGCCACATCGTCGCAGATGATCCCGGGCCAGGATATCTGGTAACTTTTCGAGGTGAAAAGAAAAAATGTAACAGGGCGAGGTGGCTGGGAAAGGGCGGAAGGTCGATGCGGAAATATTTCCGTCGCCGGGAGGCAGGTTGACTTGGGTCAAGGTGGTATCCCTATAATCGGGCTATCCTCTGATGCAAATGCGCTTGCATCTCTCGCCCGGCATCTCCGGGCGGAACCATTATCGAACAGGAGGTAGACGATGTTTTGTTACCAGTGCGAACAGGCGGCCAAGGGCGGTTGCGGCAAGATCGGCGTCTGCGGCAAGCAGCCGGAGGTTTCCGATCTCCAGGATCTGCTGATCCACGCGACCCAGGGGCTCAGTCAGGTGAGCGTCGCCGCCCGCCGGGCGGGAGTGGTCGACGTCGCGGTCAACCGTTTCGTGCGGAAGGCGGTGTTCTCCACCCTCACCAACGTCGATTTCGACGCAGAGCGGCTCGCCGCCCTCATTCGGGAGGCGGTCGGCCTGCGCGAGGCGTTGCAGAAGAAGGTGAAGGGCGACTGGCAGGGGCCGGCGGTCTACCAGCCGGCCGCCGACCGCGCCGGTCTGGAAAAACAGGCGGCGGCGATCGGTCTGCCCGACGGCGGCGATGCCGACATCCGCTCGGTGAAGCACATCGTGCTGTTCGGCTTGAAGGGTGTTGCCGCCTACGCCGACCATGCCGGCATCCTCGGCCAGGAAGACGACGCGGTGGACGGCTGGATGCAGCAGGCCCTGGTGGATCTGCTGCGCACCGATCTTTCCCTTGGCGACTGGCTGGGCATCGCCCTCAAGTGCGGCGAGGTCAACCTGCGGGCGATGGAACTGCTCGATGCCGGCAACACCGGAACCTACGGCCATCCACAACCCACCGTCGTGCCGCTTGGCGCGAAGAAGGGCAAGGCGATCCTGGTCTCCGGCCACGATCTCAAGGACCTGCAGCTGCTTCTCGAGCAGACCGCCGGCCGCGGCATCAACATCTACACCCACGGCGAGATGCTGCCGACCCACGGCTACCCGGAACTGAAGAAGCACCCGCATTTCCACGGTCATTACGGCACCGCCTGGCAGAACCAGCAGAAGGAGTTCGCCGCCTTCCCCGGCGCCATCGTCATGACCACCAACTGCATCCAGAAGCCGCAGGCAGCGTACAGCGACAACATCTTCACCAGCGGCCTCGTCGCCTGGCCGGGCACGACCCATATCGGCGACGGCAATTTCGCCCCGGCCATCGAGCGGGCGCTCGCCATGGACGGATTTGCCGCCGACTCCGACAAGGGAACGGTGATGGTCGGTTTTGCCCGCAACACGGTGATGTCGGTGGCCGGCAAGGTGATCGACGCGGTGAAGAACAAGGACATCCGCCACTTCTTCCTGGTGGCCGGCTGCGACGGCGCCAAGCCGGGCCGCAACTACTACACCGAGTTCGTCGAGAAGGTGCCGCAGGACTGCGTGGTGCTGACGCTCGCCTGCGGCAAGTTCCGCTTCTTCGACAAGCAGCTGGGCGACATCGGCGGCATTCCGCGTCTCTTGGACATCGGCCAGTGCAACGACGCCTATTCGGCGATCCAGATCGCGGTGGCGCTCGCCAAGGCCTTCGACTGCGGCGTCAACGACCTGCCGCTGTCCATGGTCCTGTCCTGGTACGAGCAGAAGGCGGTGGCGATCCTGTTGACCCTGCTGTACCTTAACGTCCAGGACATCCGTCTCGGGCCCACTCTGCCCGCCTTCATCACCCCCAACGTGCTGAACGTCCTGGTGGAGAAGTTCAACATCAAACCGATCGCAACCCCGGACGAGGACCTCAAGGCGATCCTCGGCTGAGCAATCGACGGGCGGGGAGGGGAGTCCCTTCCCGCCCGTAACCGGCCTTTACCTATGGAGGCAAGCATGCAGTGCCCCGGACAGGACAGCAGATACTGGGACGGCAAGGCGATCTTCGAGACCCCCTGCGCCAAGTGCGGCAACATCATCGAGTTCTTCAAGGACGAGGGCAGCCGCGTCTGCAGGAACTGCGGCCACCGGATGCTCAATCCGGAGATGGACTTCGGCTGCGCCGCCTACTGCCCCTATGCCGAACAGTGTTTGGGCAGCCTGCCGGAAGAATTGCGCGCCAAGAAGAAGGACATGCTGAAGGACAAGGTGGCGGTGGCGATGAAGAAGTACTTCGCCACCGATTTCAAACGCATCGCCCACGCCGGCCGTGTCGCCCGCTTTGCCGAGGAGATCAACCGCAGCGAGGGGGGCAATCCGGCGGTGGTGACCATCGCCGCTTATCTCCACGATATCGGCATCAAGGAGGCGGAACGCAAGCACAACTCCACCGCCGCCCGCTACCAGCACGAGGAGGGGCCGCCGGTTGCCCGGCAGATCCTCTCCGAACTGGAGGCGGGGGAGGAGCTGATCGATGAGGTGTGCGACATCATCGGCCACCACCATCATCCCCGGCCCGAGGAGACGGTGAACTTCAAGGTGCTCTACGACGCCGACCTCATCGTCAATCTGGACGAGGAGCGCAAGGAGGGCAAGTTCAGCGACGAGCGGTTGCAGTCGATCATCGAAAAATCCTTTCTCACCGAAGGCGGCCGCAAATCGGCTAAAGAAGCCTTGTTGGGTAAATAAGCATCATCCCGTATGGGGGACCAGGAGTTGTCATGAAAATCGTACGGAAGATCATCGAGATAAACGAGGAATTGTGCAACGGCTGCGGCCAGTGCGTGGTCGCCTGCGCCGAGGGCGCGATGGAGATCGTTGCTGGCAAGGCGAAGGTGATCGCCGACAAGTACTGCGACGGCTTGGGCGCCTGTATCGGCGAATGCCCCACCGGCGCGCTGGAGATCATCGAGCGGATGGCCGAGGATTTCGACGAGCACGCGGTGGAGGCGCTGCTCGCGGCGAAGAAGAAGGCCGAGGCCGGACCGCCACCGATGCAATGCGGCTGCCCGTCGTCCCAGGTGCGCGAGTTCAAGGCGGCGGTGCCCGGGCCGGCGCTCCGGCATCTTTCCCAGCCCGCCGGTCCTTCGGATTCGGCGCTTTCCCACTGGCCGGTGCAGATCCGCCTGGTGCCGCCCACCGCGCCGTTTCTCAAAGGCGCCGACCTGCTCGTCGCCGCCGACTGCACCGCCTTTGCCTATCCGCACTTTCACCGCGACCTGCTGGCAGGGAAAGTGGTGATGGTGGGCTGCCCCAAGTTCGACGACCGCGAGGCCTACGTGGGCAAGTTCGCCGAGATCTTTGCCACCGCCGGCCTCAACAGCCTGACCCTGGCGATCATGGAGGTGCCCTGCTGCGGCAACCTGCGGGGGATCATCTCGGAAGCGATGCGCAGAGCAGGCGCAACGGTCCCCACCGAGGTGGTGGTCATCGGCGCCCGCGGGCATATCGCCGGCAGGGAAAAGCTGGCGGCCTGACGGGCTCTCTCGCAAAGTCTACCGGCGCGGGCCCATGGTTGACCACTGAGAAACCGCCCAGGCTGGATGTCCGTTCGCTGGCCGTTCTGGATTGCTTGGTCACTGCGCTCCTCGCATTAATGACGCGGGAGGGAGCAACCTTCGGCGTCATCCGGGCGCGGGTCGCCCATGACAATTCTCATCTCATGGCCAGCGTCGGGCATGGTGGAGGAGGCGGAGAATCTGGATGACGCCCCCCCGGCTCCAGTAGATCACAATGAATGGGGAGCCGGAAACCACCAGTTCCCGCGTGCCGCCGACCCGCCCCGGCCGCCCCAGGTTGGGTTGTTCCGGCAGGTACTCCACCGCTTCGCGAATTCGCTCTGCCATGCGAGTGGCGGCGGCTGGATCGTGTTGGGCGATGTACTCCCCCGCATTCTGCAAGTCCCGCAGGGCCGGGCCGGTCCACTCAACTGTTGGCATTCCTGCCCCAATTTTTCAGGATAGCCAGGGCCTGGGCGTGGCTTTTGACCTCGCCCCGCTCCGCCGCGGCCATGCCCTCCTTGATCGCGGCCACCTGCCATTCATGCAGATCGACAAACTCCTCGATCGCCTGGGCCGCCAGGTACGACTTGGAGCGGTGGGTTTCCTTGGCCAGCGCTTGCAACCGTTGCGCCACCTCCTCCGGAACGCGAGCGGAAATAAGGGTGGTCTCACTCATGCAGTCACCATTGTCAGATTGTTTACATACGCATCGAAACTGATGATAGAGCAGGGCGGTGAAAAAAACAAGCCCGGTGCGTTTGCAGGATCAGGGGGCAGATTCCGGTTCTCTCGCCTCACCGCCGGCCACCATCCCGTCAACTGAACTGGTCGGTGAGATCCCCCGCCCGTCTTCTGGCGCCCAGCACCATCGCCTTCAGAAAGGACGACTTGATCGCCTCGCAGGCCATCGCCGCCTTGTAGGGCGAGGTCCTTTCCAGCATGGCCAGCAGCCGGCCCAGGGCCCGGTGGCTGAGACTGCCGGGATCGTCGAAGATCATGTCCGCCAAACGGCCGCGTTCGATGGCCATGGCAATGCGCTGGTCAAAGACGGTTTCCGGCGCCAGGACCCGTTGCGGCCGCGACCGCATGGTTGCGGCGCCGCTTTTGCACACCCGGGTGCAGACGCCGCAGCCCAGGCAGATCTCCGCGTTCAGCACCGCCGGTATTCTCCCCCTTTCGCCCGCCGGTGCCGCCGCCATGGCGATGGCCTCCACCGGGCAGATCCGGGCGCATTCGCCGCAGCCCCTGCATTTCGCACCATCCACCGCCATGATCCAGTTCGAGGACACCACCCCCTTGTGGAGGCGATAGGCCTTGATGCCCCGCAGCATGTGGCAGCAACAGCTGCAGCAGTTGCAGATGAAACTGACGTTGCGCTGCACGTTGTCGCCGATCTGGACCAGGTTGGCCTCCTTGCTTTTTGCCAGCACCGCCAGGGCCTCGTTTTTGGAAATTGCGCGGGAGATGCCGTTTCTGATCATGCTTGCCGCCGCATAATTGAAGGTCAGGCACACCTCGGGCGGTTTGTCGCAACCGTTGCCGTTGTGTTCGGCAACGTGCAGGCACTGGCAGGTCCCCACCGACACCGCGGTGGCCGAGGCGACGATTTGCGTCGCCCGTTCCCAGTCGAGAATTTCGGAATGGTCCTCCTCCGGGACCGCCTCCTCCCGGACCAAAGTTCGGGCGAGCTGGGTCTGCCCCTGCCAGAAGCTTCTGGCCAGGGCCCCGTCGTTTTCGGTGAAATACTGTTCGAACAGCCGAGCCAGTTCCGGCATCGGCAGGTCGGGCCGGGCCCGCATGAAGACCAGTTCGAAAAAGCCGATCACCACCGGCGGCAGGGTGACATAGCGCCGGCCGTTGCATTCGATGTCGAACACCACGCCGCGCCGAGCCATTTCGGTCAGTCTTTCGTTCAACTCGTCCGCCGGTATGCCGAGATTCTGCGCCAGGGTTTCCACCGGCGTGAAATCGTGGGGCAGGCGGCCGGCCAGCTCCGCATCCGCCGGGGAGAAGAGAAGGTGCAGAATCCGCATCAGGGTCGGTGAGGCAGGGTTGGCCTGCACCTTCCGGGTAAGCCGGTGCTGGAGAAAACGATGCGGGTGGTCCGGGTCGGTGCTGTGTCCCATGATTTGCCTCGTTGATTGGGTGAGTGCGTTACACAATGGAGCGTTTCAGTTCGTCCAGCGGGTAATGGGTGCCCCGCCAGTCGATGCCGTTGTGGCGGATGGTGCGAATGGCCGCTGTGACCGAGGTATAGATGGCTACGTAGGGGGTGGCCAGCGACCAGGCGGCGTAGGCGGGATTGCCGCCGGTTTCCCGGAAGCCGTTGACAAAGGAAAGAAGGCGGAGGGCAACGGCGGCGAGAAAGGGGAGACGGGCGGTGTTGTCCGCGAACACCGCGGCCCAGGGCGGCAACACCCCGAGAAAAAAGACGAAAAGGACCCCGGCCGCCATGCCGCTTAACCGGTAGTTGTACAGGGCAAAGCTGTTTTTCATCAGACCGTTGATGCACTGGCCCACCGTTTCGTACCAGTGCACCGACACGAAACCGTTGCCCAGCAGGCAGTCCTGCCGGCAGCCGTGGCGTTTGAGGAGCTTGCCGAGCATGATGTCGTCAATGGGGTGCATGGCGATCCGCCTGTGGCGGCCGATGGCCCGGTAGGCCGAGGTCTTGACCAGATTGAAGGCGCCCACCCCCATGAATTGCCGGCTGCGGGGATTCTTTGCCAGCCAGGGCCGGTAGAGCAGCAGCAGCGCGGCGCAGATATCCAGGAACAAGGCGTTCAGCAGACCGGAGCCGCCGATATGTTCGAACAGGATGCTCAGATGCTCCAGTCCGTGGGTACGGACATGGTGCATGGCCCGGGACAGGGTGGTTCTTTCCATGATGATATCGGCGTCGGTGAACAGCAGATAGTCGCCGTTCGCCCGCTCGGCGCCGTACTGCAGGGCGTGGCTCTTGCCGAGCCAGCCCGCTGGCAGATCGGTGATGTGGAGGATGCGCAGGGCCGGGTGCTCCGCGGCCAGCCGGGCCAGAACGTCGGCGGTCCCGTCGGTGGAGCGGTCGTTGACCACGATGATTTCCCGGTTCGCATAGTCCATGGCCAGGACCGACCGCAGGGCCGGCTCGATGGTAGCCGCCTCGTTGCAGGCCGGGATGACGATCGAAACCAAAGGGCCGCTTTCGGCCGGCGGCACGGCCACGTCCCGCAGCCGGGTCATCCGCCGCATGCCGGTCATTACCTCCAGGGTGATGGCCAGGCTGGCGGCACAACAGCAGATTCCGACCCAGAACAGCGGGCTCATGCCGGCCCCCCGCCGGCGATCTCCCGGCGGTTTTGCCGGTAGATGGCACCGTAATCGAAGCGTGCCCCGAGGCGATAGAGCATGGTCCGCAAGCCGAGGAAGAAGCGGTGCGTCCAGTTGTAGACCGGAAAGTAATGCCCATGCCCCATCCGCAGCATCTGCCGGAAGATATCGATCCCGGCGGTGTAGTTTGCCGTGTTGCCGAAATCGAAGGCGCCGTCGGTCACCGCCGGTTCCGCCAGCCAGTAGGCATACCTGCGGAGCACGGCAAGCTGCTCCGGCTTCATCGCGTCAGGGGTGTCGTAAATGCAGACCCTGGCGAGGATGTCGTTCAAGGCGTTGTCGTCCCGGTTGAGCACCGCCTCGTCCGTCGCCTGCTGCAGCAGCCATTCCTCCCTGGTGAACTGCCGGCAGCAGCCGAAATCGATCAGGCCGAGACGGCCGTCGTCCATGAACAGGAAGTTGCCGGGGTGGGGGTCCGCATAGACCGAACCGGTCCGGTACCAGAGGCGGGACAGGGCGGTATAGACCAGGGCGCCGAACCGGTCCCGCAGGGCCTGGGAAGGATTCCCCGCCAGGAACTGCCGCAGATGTTGGCCCGGCAGCAACTGCATGGTCAACACCCGCCTGCCGGAGTATTCCGGGTACAGGGCGGGGACGACAAGCCGCGCATCATCCTTGAGGGCGTCGGCGGCCCGGCGCAGAAACAAGGCCTCCTGCGCATAATCGGTTTCCCGGCCGAGCATCTGTTCGAGGTCGTCGAGACTGTTGCCCAGATACTGCCAGTCCGGGGACAGTCTCATCGGGCTGAGCACCCGCCGCAGATTGCTCATGTCCGCCCGGATGGTCGCCGCGATATTTGGGTACTGGATTTTGACCGCCACCTCCTCGCCGGTCCGCAGCCGGGCGCGATGGACCTGACCCAGGGAGGCGGCGGCAAAGGCGCGGCGGTCGAAGGCCGCGAACACCTCGTCCGGTTCCGCCCCCAGTTCGTCCTGCACCACCTCGCGGATCAGGGAATAATGCATGGACGGCGCCTCGAAATGCAGGGCCGCCAGGGTATCGGCAAAGGCCTCGGGCAACAGGTCGGGCAGGCTGGCCAGCATCTGGCCGACCTTCATGATCGCGCCGCGCAGATAGCCCATGGTGCCGAAGAGCTGCAATGCAGCGGTGAGGTGGGTTTCGTTGCGCAGTCGTTCTCTGGCGTCGGCATCGGCAAAGCCGCTGCGCAGCCAGCAGGCGAGATAGGCCATGGCGATTTTTGCCTGCATGGACCCCAGGGACCACATCCGGGCGAAAGATCCGGCCGGCACCTTTTTGAGAGCGATTGCCGCCAGCAGGTCCGCCAGCGGGTCCGGCGCCGGCCGCCTGCCGGAGATCTCCTCCGGCAGGGCCGCGAGCAGCCGTCGCACCCGGGACGGCGGGACGGTATTATCCGGTGTGCGCGTCATCGGTCGTTCCTTTTTCAGTGGTGGTATGGGCGAGGGTCTGTGCGTAGATGGTGAGCGCGTAATCCAGCAGGGCCAGGGTCTGCTGCAGGTTTTCGGAAGTATCGCTGGACCAGAAGGCAAGGATGCCCAGATACAGGGACCAGTAAAGGTGGAGCGAGACAAGGGCGGGCACCCGGCTGTAGCCCTGCCTGGCAATGATCTCCCGCACCACCGTCAGGTGCTCCTCCTTGGCGGCCTCGCCTTCCGGGCAGAGGGTCTTGCCGGCAAACGGGCTCAGGGACCGCTCCAGGGCAGGCCCGATAAAGGGCCTCAGAGGCCGCATGCGGCGCAGCCCGGAGGAGAGAAACAGGAAAAGATCCTCGGCCAGGCCCTCGTCGCCGCTGCGGCGGCGCAGGTAGTCCTCCCGGCCGCGGGCCAGGGCATCGTTGACCATGGTCATGGCCACGGCCTCTTTGGTGGGGAAATAGTTGAACAGGGTGCCCACGGCCAGACCGGCCGCCTGGGCGATATCGCGGGTGGTGGTGGCCTCGAACCCCCTGTCCGCGAACAGCAGCCGCGCCGCCTCCAGAATCCGTTGCCGGTTGTGTTGTTTCGCCTGCTGTGAAATCCGCATGGTTGCCTCGATAAAATGAACGCGCTCATATTAGTGTCGGCGCGGGTGTTTGACAAGGATAAAATGAGCATGCTCATAAAAGATGGGGATGCTGGCGAAAACTATGAGTATCAATCGACATTCCTCCACATATCCAACAGGGGAAGGGAGAAAATGGCGGCCGCCGATCCGGTCGTCACCCCTTCCCGCGGATGGTGGACATTTTTCTGGACATAATTTCTGGAAATATGTAACAATTCCGTTTGTTATCAATTTGTTGTGCGTAGAAAAAGTTAGACATTTTTATGGACACCATGGGTGAGCAAATGTTGCCGGAGATTGTCAGAAGGGTGGAGACCGTCCGTTTTGGGCCGTTTGTCTTCCAGGTCGGCGCGGATCATGACGCGCTGGCCCTGCCGCTGCAGCGGGTGATCGATGCCCAGGAGCGGTTCCGGGTGTCGCCGCTGTCCGAGGTTGCCAGCCGGCTCGAACCCGAGGTGCTGGTTTCCAGCGTCTTCGGCACCAACCGGATCGAGGCGGGCAAACTAACCGAGGAGGAAACCGCGACCGCCCTGGAGTTGTCTCCCGAACAGGTGGAAAGTATCGAACAGCGGCGGGTCACCAATATCCGCAAAGCGTATGTTCTTGCGAACCGGAGCCTTGCCCCGGGATGGCGGCTGACGGTTGATTTCATCCGCACCGTGCATGCGGCAGTCACCGAAGATCTTCCCCATGTCGACAATCGCCCCGGTGTGTTTCGCAACAACCAGAGGGGGTACGAAACCTACGTCGGCGATGCGGCTCACGGCGGCCGCTACAAGCCGCCCCAGTCGGGGAGCGATATCGAACTGCTGCTGTCCGTTCTCGTCTCCTGGCATGAAGAATTGGCGGCCGGCGGCATTCCAGCCTTGATCCGGGCGCCGCTCCTCCATCTCTACTATGAGCAGATCCATCCCTTTTATGACGGCAATGGCCGGGTTGGCCGCATTCTCGAAGCGTCGGTGTTGCACGCCGCCGGATTCCGCTACGCACCCTTCGCCATGGCCAGCTATTACCTGGACAGGATCGATGCCTACTTCACCTTGTTCAACACCTGCCGGAAGAGCGCCGATAACCGCCGTCCCAACCCGAATACCCCTTTTCTTCTCTTTCATCTCGAAGGGATGCTCGGGACCATCAATCACCTCCATGACCGGGTGAACGACCTGGTTAGGGATCTGTTACTGCGCAACCTCCTGAGCCGGTTTCGGGAGGGTAAGGATATCAATGCCAGACAGCACGCCATCGTCAGTCATGTGCTCGAGCGGGGCCCGCTCTCTCTCGACGAATTGCGCCGTTCCCCCTGGTACGTGGCCCTCTACGAGAAGAAAAGCGACAAGACCCGGCTCCGCGACCTGCGGAAACTCTATGATCTCGAACTGCTGCATCTCGACCGGCAGAAGATGCTGCGACTCGGAAGCGGCGAGGGGTGAGTCGCCCCAACCCCTCTCTTGACGCCCCTCAGGAAATCGGCTAAACAGGAGGCTCATACCTCGCAGGCGCTGTTCGCTTAATAGGGAATCCGGTGCAATTCCGGAACGGGCCCGCCGCTGTAACCGGGGACGACTGCCGCTCCATGTCACTGACCATCAGGGTCGGGAAGACGCGGCAGGAGGACGATCCGGAAGTCAGAAGACCTGCCTGCAACGAGGGGCCGCACACTTCGTGGACGGAAGTGGTGGCAGGTGATCACGTGGATGAAAGGGATATCCCCGGATCGATTCTGTATCGGTCCGGGGATTTTTTTTCCCCGGACCTCATCGCCACCTTCCCGCTTACGGGAATAAAAACAAGGAGGTTCGTATGAGGTTGACGGAAACGATGCTGGTGCGCTGGACCCTGTTTTCGGTACGCGACTGGGATGCCTACCAGGCCGCGCTGCGGCTGTTGTAAGGAGAGGGGATGACCGTCGCCGCCCTGTGGCATGGCCTGCTCTGGCCCCTGCTCCGTCTCTTGTTCGCGGTGTCGCTGGGGATTCTGATCGGCAATTTCATCGAGTCGCTCAACTGGACCCACCATGTCGCGAAACTGGCACGGCCGCTGGTCCGGCTGGGCCGTATGTCCGATGTCACCGGCGCCAGCTTCTCGGTGGCCTTCTTCTCCGGCGTCACCTCCAACACCATCCTGGCCGAGGCCTACGATCAGAAGCGGCTGAGCCGCCGGGAACTGGTGCTGGCCAACCTGTTCAACAGTCTGCCGCGCTACTTCCTCCATCTGCCGACGGTGTTCTTTCTCACCGCGCCGCTGGTGGGGGCCGCCGCCTTTTACTATGTCGGCATCACCCTGACTGCGGCGGCGTTGCAGACGCTGGTGGTGGTGCTGCTGGGCCGACTGCTGCTGGCGGCGCGGGATGAATCGCTCGCGCCGCCAGCGGTTCCCGGCGGCGGCGCGACCCTGCGCCAGGCCCTGGACAGGAGCGTGCAAAGGTTCAGGAAGCGGATCGGCAGGATCGTCCGCTACACGGTGCCGGTCTACACCCTGTTCTACTTTCTCAACCACTACCGCTTTTTCGACGGTGCCGAACGTTTTCTCGCCGATCATCTCGGTTTTCTCTCCTGGCTCAAACCGCAGAGCCTCGGCATCGTCGCCCTGCATGTCACCGCCGAATTCGCCGCCGGCCTCGCCGCCGCCGGCGCCCTGCTCGATGCGGCGAGTCTGTCGGTCCGCGACGTGGTCCTCGCCCTGATGGTTGGCAATATCCTGTCCACGCCGATGCGGGCGATCCGCCACCAGTTCCCTTACTACGCCGGCATCTTCCCGCCGGCCCTTGCCGTCGAACTGATCTTCTGCAGCCAGGCGCTGCGGGTGGTCACCGTGCTTGCCGGCACGGTCCTCTACTACCACTGGAGCATGTAACCCATGAGAAATAGTATCGTATGTATCCTGTTGTCGGCCGTGATCCTTCTGGCCGCCGCCCGGCCGTGCCCGGCCATGACCCGCACCCTGATGGGGGAGCCGGCCATCGTTCTCGTCGCCTTCGGCACCACCACCCGCGCCAGCGCCACCTACGCATTCTTCGAGGAGCAGCTGCGCCGGCAATTGCCGGATGAGGCCAAGAGCCTGCGGATCGAGTGGGCCTTCACCAGCGAGATCGTCCGCGAGCGGGCCAACCGGAAATTCGCCGAGCAGGGCAGTCCGCAGCGGTACCGCTCGCTCAAGCAGGTGCTGGCCGATCTCGACGACGCCGGCTATCGGAAAATCGCCCTGCAGCCGCTCCATATCTTTCCGGGGCAGGAGTACGAGGAACTGGAGACGGTGCTGGCCGCCTTCCGCTCCATGGGAATGACCATCGAGGCGGGCGGCGCCCTCTTCCACAGGTGGGAGTGGATGTTCGAGACGGTGGATGTCCTGGCGCCGTTCTTCCTGCCCCCGGAAGAGGGGAGTACGATCCTGGTCGCCCATGGTTCGCCGCTTTCCTTCGTCGGGGCCAACAGCGCTTATCTCGGGCTTGCCCGTTATCTCCAGGAAAAGTATCCCAACGTCTTCCTCGGCGGCGTCGACGGGGTGCTGACCCGCGAGCAGGCGCTCAACGCGGCCAAGGCCCGGCCGCAGCGGAAGGTACGGTTCGTCCCATTGATGTTCGTGGCCGGCGATCACATCATGAACGACATCATGGGCGGCGAGCCGGACAAGGACGGCACCCCGTCCTGGGCCATGGAACTGGCCGCGGCCGGCAAGGAGGTGGAGACCATGAAGATCACCTGGCGCGGCGAGGAGTATTTCCAGGGCTTGGGTTTCCACGAGAAGATCGACCACCTGTTCATCCGGCAGCTCGAAGACAGCCTCCGGCGGCTGGAGTGAGACGGTGAAACTGCTGCGCACCCTGCACCGCTGGGGCGGCCTGCTGCTTTCCGCACTGGCGGTCTTCTACTGCCTGACCGGCGTCCTGATGAACCATCGGGCGGCGCTCGGCTATTTTCAGGAGAAGAAGAGCGAGAAAAAAACGGTGGCGGTGGTGGAAACGGCCCCCCTCACCGCCACCATCGGCCGCTATGTGGCGCTCACCGGTGAACCGAAGCCGCCCGGCGTGGTGAAGATCAGAGATGACGACACCGTCGAATTGCTCTATGGTTCCCACGGTGCGGTGACCTATGTTTTTCCGCCCGGCACGGGCGAGATGGAGAAGATCGTCAAGACGCCGAGCGAGCCCTGGTACCGCTGGAACGTGCTGCACAAGGCGGCGGGGACCGGCACGGCCTGGCTCACCCTGGCCGATTTCACCGGCGGCGCGCTCTTGGCCGTCGCCGCGACCGGACTCTTTCTCATCCACTGGCGCCGGGGGGACTGGCTCGCCCTTCTTCTCGGCTGCGGCCTGCTGCTGTTGGGTGTGGCGCTGGCGTAGGGATGAGCCGCGGGCCCGGAAAGGTTGTGCCGCCACCCCCGGTCGGTGGAGCGGCAGCGAAACGGTTGTCGTCATCGTGATCCGTCGGTCGGGGCGGCGATTGCGACTACGATTACGACAACGACAACGACAACGAGGGAGAGCGGAGCCACACCCCATGACCACCCCTGCCAGAACCGCAACCGTGCTCACCCTGCTGGCCGTGGCTCTCGCCTTGGCCACCGTCGTCGCCACCGGCATGGGTTATATCGAGATTGGGCCGGCGGAGGTGGTGCGGAGCATCGCGGCCGCGGTTTCCGGCGATGGTTCCCTGGTGGCCGGGCTCGACCGGGTGGTGCCGCTGGTGGTGGTGGACGTGCGCTTGCCGCGCATCCTCTGCGCGGTGGCGGTGGGCGGCGGTCTCGCGGTGGCCGGCGTCGCCTACCAGGGCATCCTGCTCAATCCCCTGGCCGACCCGTATACCCTGGGGGTTTCCGGCGGGGCCGCCTTCGGCGCCGCGCTGGCGTTCCTGCTGGGCCTCGGTTCCGGCGTGGTGTTTTCGGTGCCGCTCTTCGCCTTTGCCGGGGCGCTTGCCGCCCTGTTCGTCGTGCTGTATCTGTCCACCTTCGACGGCCGGATGCAGCCCGCCACTCTGATCCTCGCCGGGGTCATCGTCGGCGCGATCCTGGCGGCGGGGATCAGTTTTCTCAAGTACCTCGCCGACGAGCAGGTGTCGGTGATCATCTTCTGGCTGATGGGCAGCTTCGCCTCCCGCACCTGGCCGCAGGCGGCCATGGCCTGGGCGGCGGCAATCGCCGGCACCGCGGTGATCGTCTACTACGGCCGCGACCTCAACATCCTGGCGCTGGGCAACCGGGCGGCGGCGTCGCTGGGGGTGGAGGCGGTGCGGCTCAGGCGAGTGCTGCTGGTTTCCGCCTCGCTGGTGGCCGCGGTCTGCGTGTCCATTTCCGGGATCATCGGATTTGTCGGGCTGATCGTCCCGCATCTCATGCGCTTCCTGGTGGGGCCGGAAAACCGGCGGCTGGCGCTGGCCTCCTTTCTTGCCGGCGGCCTGCTTCTGCTCGCCGCCGACACGGTGAGCCGGGCGCTTCTGCCGCGCGAGGTGCCGGTGGGGGTGCTCACCGCCCTGTTGGGCGGCCCCTATTTCTGTTACCTGTTCCGGCGGCGGGGTTCCTGGCATGGCTAGCGGCTGGCAACTGGCCAACGTGGGATATGCCTACGGCACCACCCCGGCGCTGGCCGATCTCTCTCTCGCTATCGAACCGGGCGGCTTTTACGGGGTGGTCGGCCCCAACGGCAGCGGCAAGACCACCCTGGTCGACCTGCTGATCGGCGAGAAGGCGCCGTCCGCAGGAGAGATCCGTTTCGATGGCCGCGCCCCGGCCGCCTGGCGGCGCCGGGATCTTGCCCGCCGGGTGGCCCTGGTGCCGCAGGAGTTCCGGGTCCAGTTCGGTTTTTCCGTCCTCGACGTGGTGCTCATGGGGCGCCATCCCTACCTGCCGCGTTTCGCCGGGCCGGGGGAAGAGGATCTGGCGGTGGTCGAGAGGATGCTCGACCTGCTCGACGTCCGCCATCTCTGCGCCCGGCCGGTGACCGAGCTTTCCGGCGGCGAGAAGCAGCGGGTGGTGGCGGCGCGGGCCCTGGCCCAGGATACCCCGTATCTGCTGCTCGACGAGGCGACCTCGAGCCTCGACATCAGCCATTGCCTCAAGATCCTGCGGGCGGTGCGGCAGGGAGTGGAACGGCAGGGACGGACGGTGATCGCGGTGCTGCACGACCTCAACCTCGCCGCCGCCTTTGCCGACCGGCTGATCGTTCTCCACCGCGGCAGGCTGGCCGCCTGCGGCCCGGTCGCCGAGGTGCTGGACGCGGAGCTCATCGACAGGGTGTTCGGGGTCCGGGCTCTGGTGGAAAGAGAAGGGAAAACGACGCGGGTGCTCTACAACTACGGGGAGGAGGGAAGGCAATGAGGAAGGGGTGGATGAGAACGGTGCTGCTGTGCTGCTGGCTGCTGGCGGCCTGGCCGGTGTTCGCCGGAGAGCGGGTGGTGGATACCGACGGGCAGGAGATCGTGGTGGGCAAGCCGTTTTCCCGGATCATCTCCCTGTATCCCGCCCACACCGAGAACCTGTTCTCCCTGGGGCTGGAACCCGAGGTCATCGGCGTTGCCGACAGCGACGACTACCCGCCCGCCGTCGCCGGCAAGGTCCGTTACAACTACCGCGAGGACCCGGAAAAGTTCATCGCCGCCCGTCCCGATCTGGTGCTGATCCGGCCGATGATCGCCCGCGGCAGCGCCGATTTCGTCAGGAAGCTGCGGGCCGCCGGCAGCACGGTGGTCTCGCTGCAACCCAACACCCCCGAGGAGATATACGCCTACTGGCGGGTGCTCGGCATCCTTACCGGCCGCGAGGCCGAGGCGGCGGCGATGGCCGGCCGCTTCCAGCGGGAACTGGCCGCGATCCGCGCCCGGGTGGACGCCATCCCGCCATCGGCGCGCAAGAAGGTGTACTTCGAGTCGATCCACGCCAAGATGAAAACCTTCGCGCCGCGCAGTATCGCCATGTTCTGTCTGGAATCGGCCGGCGGGATCAACGTCGCCGCCGATGCCCTGCAGGTGCGGTCGACCAACATCGCCGAGTACGGCAAGGAAAGGATCCTCGCCCGCGGCGGCGAGATCGACGTGTTCCTCGCCCAGCAGGGCAGGATGAACCCGGTGCAGATCGCCACCATCGTCGATGAGCCGGGATTCGGGGCGATCCGGGCGGTGGAGGAGGGGCGGGTCCACCTCATCGACGAGGAACTGGTTTCCCGGCCGACGGTGCGGCTCCTGGACGGCATCCGCGAGATCCACCGGCTGCTCTACGGCCCGGCGGGGTCCGGAAGCTGAGCCGGCGATGGAAAAACCCGCCTTCCTCATCGCCGGCACCCATTCCGGCTGCGGCAAGACGACGCTGACGCTGGGGATCATGGCCGCGCTCGCCCGGCGGGGGCTTACGGTCGCGCCCTTCAAGTGCGGCCCGGACTTCATCGATCCCAGCCTGCACCGGCTGGCCACGGGCAACCTTTCCCGCAATCTCGACCTGTGGATGGCGGGTCCCGACTTTGTCCGCGCCGTCTTCCATCGTCATACGGCGCGGGCGGATGTCGCGGTGGTCGAGGGGGTGATGGGCCTCTACGACGGCGGCGAGGGGAGCGGCGCCGCCCTGGCGCGGTTTCTCGGGTTGCCGGTGGTGCTGGTGATCGATGCCCGTTCCATGACGGAGAGTGTCGCCGCCCTGGTGCAGGGCTTTGCCGAATTCGATCCTGCCCTGCGTTTCGCCGGGGTGATCTGCAACCGCACCGGCAGTGACCGCCACCGGGATCTGCTGGCAAAGGCGATCGGCCAGCACTGCCGCGTGCCGCTGTTGGGTTGCCTCGGCCGCGACGAGGCGGTGACCATCCCCTCCCGCCACCTTGGCCTTCACATGGCGGCGGACGAACCGCTGGCCGCCGCCGGACTCGACCGGCTCGCCGACCTGGTGGAAGAGGCGGTGGATCTCGACCGGCTGCTGGCAGGATGCCGGGTGGAGATTGACGCGCCGGCAGGAGCGAGTTGCCCGCGTGTACGCGGAGGGATGAAACGAGAAAGCGTACTGGATCGCCACGGGCCTGCGGCCCTCGCGATGACGACGGAGGGCGCGCCTTCGCTCGTCATTGCGAGGAGCAGAGCGACGAAGCAATCCGGTATCTGCCCGCAACCCCGCATTCAGCCAGAGAAGGGGCGCAAGAGGATCGCGGTGGCCCGCGACAGCGCCTTCTGCTTCTGCTACCAGGACAACCTGGAGATGCTGGCGGCGGCCGGTGCGGAACTGGTCTTTTTCAGTCCGATGGCCGATGCGGAACTGCCCGAGGGCATCGGCGGGATCTATCTTTGCGGCGGCTACCCGGAACTGCACGCCGACCGGCTCGCGGCCAATGTCTCGATGCGGGAGGCGGTCCGGCGCTGGTCGGCGGCCGGCGGCCTCCTCTATGCCGAATGCGGCGGCTTCATGTACCTGACCGAGGGGATCGAGTCCGACGGCCGCTTTACCCCCATGGCCGGGATCTTCCCGGTGCGGGCGCGGATGCGCCGGGGCCGGGTCGCCCTGGGCTACCGGGAGGCGGAACTGCGGGGCGCCTGCTGTTTCGGTCCCCCGGGCAGCCGGTTGCGCGGCCACGAGTTCCACTATTCGGACGTCGATCCCATGCCTCCGGCGGTGGAGCGGCTCTACCGGCTCAAGGACGGCAGCGACGAGGGGTACCGGATCGACAACACCCTGGGAAGCTACCTGCACCTGCATTTCGGCAGCCGGCCGGAGGCGGCCGCCTGTTTCGTGGCGGCGGCGGCGAAAGTCGGGGACAAGAAGGAGGAAACATGAAGAGGATACAGAACATCGCCCCGGCGGACATCGAGCGGGAAAGCTTCCGGATCATCGAGGAGGAATTGGGCGAGCACGATTTTTCGCCGGAGACGTTCGCCCTGGTACGGCGGGTGATCCACGCCACCGGTGACTTTTCCTTTGCCGACAACCTCCATTTCCATCCCGAGGCGATCCGGGCGGGGCTTGCCGCCATCCGCGGCGGCAAAAACATCCTGGTGGACGTCACCATGGCGGCGGCGGGAATCAGCACGGGCCTGCTCGCCCGCCACGGCGGCCGGGTCGTCTGCCGGGTGGCCGATCCCGAAGTTGCGGCCCGCGCGACCGCCCTGGGCCGGACCCGGTCCGAGGTGGCGATGGAGGAAGCGATGGCAGAACAGATCGGCATCGTCGCGGTCGGCAACGCCCCCACCGCGCTCCTGGCGGTGATGGCGATGATCGAGGGCGATCTGGCCGCGCCCGATCTGGTGATCGGCGTGCCGGTGGGCTTCGTCAACGCCGCCGAATCCAAGGAGATCCTCGCCGGCAAGACCTACCCCTTCATCACCAGCCTCGGCCGCAAGGGCGGCACGCCGGTGGCGGTGGCCCTGATCAACGCCCTGCTGCGGTTGGCCTGAGGTCGGACGGACGATGAACAGACGGCTGCGCTCCGGATATACCACCGGCGCCTGCGCGGCGGCGGCGGCCAAGGCGGCGCTGCTCCTCTATTTTCGGGGGACGGCGGATGAGTCCGTGGAGATCCCCTTTCCCGACGGGAGCCGCCACCGTTTCGTTGTTCATGCCGCCGGCCGGCAAGGAAACAGGGCGCACGCCGCGGTGATCAAGGACGCCGGCGACGATCCGGACGTCACCAACGGCGCCGAGATCGTCGCGGCGGTCGAGGAAACGGCGGCAGACCAGGGCGACTGTGTTGTTCTCGGTGAGCGCTTGCTGCTCTGTGCCGGCGCCGGCGTCGGCAGGGTGACCAAGCCGGGGCTGGCGGTACCGGTGGGCGAGCCGGCGATCAACCCGATACCGCGGCGGATGATCGCCATGGCCGCCGCCGAGGCGATTCCCGTCGGATTTGCCGGCCGGCTGCGGATAACGATCGGGGTCAGCGACGGCGGGGCTCTGGCGGAAAAAACGCTCAACCACCGGCTCGGCATCGTCGGCGGCCTGTCGATCCTCGGCACCACCGGTATCGTCCGGCCGGTATCGGCCGAGGCCTGGCAGGCGACGATTCTCGCCTCCATGGACGTTGCCCGCGCCGCCGGTCTCAGCGAGGTGGTGCTTTCCACCGGTCGCAGTTCGGAACGCGCCGTCCAGACCGTCCTCGCCCTGCCGGAAGAGGCGTACGCGATGATGGGCGACTACCTGGCCTTCTCGCTGCGGGCCGCGGCGGAGAAGGGCTTTGGCCGCATTCATCTCGCCGGCATGTGGGCGAAGATCGTCAAGGCGGCCATGGCCATCCCCCAGACCCATGTCAGGAACGGCGCTCTGGAGATGGCCGATGCGGTTGCCTTTCTCCGGACGCTGACCGACGACGACCGCCTGATCGCGCAGCTCACCGGCTGCAACACCGCCCGCGAGATCCACGGCCGACTGATCGCCGCCGGCCGCGACGATCTGGTGGCGGCGGTCTGCTCCAGGGCCGCCGACTACGCCGCCTCGGTCTCCGGCCTGGCGGTGCGGGTGTATCTGGTCGACTACGGCGGTCGGCTGCTGGTCACCGCCGGCAAAGGGGAGTAGCATGGCGACGATCCATCTCATCGGCTGCGACGGCCGCATGGCGGCCGCCGTTCCGGCAAGCTGCGCCGCGGTTTTCTGCGCCGAACGGCTGCGGCCGCAACTGTCCGGATTCGCCGGGGCGCTCCTGCCGATCAGCCCGCTGGCCGAGGCTTTGTCCGGGATCGAGACCCGACTGGCCGCCGGGGAGGATATCGGCGTGCTGGTGGGCGGCGATCCGCTTTTTTTCGGCATCGGCCGGCGCCTGATCGAGCGTTTCGGCCGCGAGCGGCTGACGATCCTGCCCGCCTGCACCAGCCTGCAGCTGCTCTGCGCCCGGCTTGCCGTCCCCTGGGACGACCTGGCCCTGGTCAGCCTGCACGGCCGGCGGCCGGGGTCGGTGGCCATGGAGATCCTCCGGCATCGGCGGGTGGCGGTATTCACCGACCGCGAGCTGACGCCGGCCGCGATCGCCGGCGAACTGGTCGGTTATTTTTCCGCGCTCGGCGCGCCGGGCCTGGCGGCACGGATAGGGATGCACGTGGGCGAACGGCTGGGTTCCGGCGATGAACGGCTGCTGTCCGCCTCTGCGGTGGAACTGGTCGACCGGCGGTTTAGCGAACCCAATCTGCTGCTGATCGAATGCGATCTGCCGCCGGCGGAAAATTGTTTCGGCCTCTCCGAAGAGGAGATCGGCCACAGCCGCGGCCTGATCACCAAGGACGAGGTGCGGGCGGTGGCCCTGCACCAGCTGCGCTTGCCCGAGGCGGGCACGTTCTGGGACGTAGGCGGCGGCAGCGGCTCGGTGTCGCTGGAGGCGGCGGCGGTGCAGCCCGGGCTTGCGGTCTACACCGTCGAGCGGCAGCCGGCGGAGCTCGCCCACATCCGCGCCAACATCCTGCGCCACCACCGTTATGCCATCCTGCCGGTGGCGGGCGAGGCGCCGGCGGCCCTGGTCGGACTGCCCGATCCGGACCGGGTCTTTATCGGCGGCAGCGGCGGCCGCCTGCCCGAAATCGTCGCTGCCGCCTCCGCCCGGCTGCGGCCCGGCGGCCGGGTGGTGATCAATGCGGTTACCGCGGTCACCGCGGCGCTGGCCCCGCAACTGCTCGCCGGACACGGTTTCGCGGTGCGGACCGCCACCGTCGCGGTGCATCGGTATCGCGAGGGCGGCGAACAGGAACTGAACCCCATAACCATAGTGACAGGACAACGATGAACGGAGTTTTCTACATAATCGGCGCCGGCCCCGGCGACCCGGAACTACTCACCCTGAAGGCGGCGCGCATCCTGGGGCAGTGCCCGGTGTGGTTCGCGCCGCGGGCAAGCCGCGACGGCGGCTCCACCGCGCTGGCCATCGTCGAGCAGGCGGTGGCGGCGGCGGGCCGCGAGATTCTCACCCACCATTTCCCGATGAAGAAGATCCGCATGGGGCAGGAGCCCGATCCCGAGGTGGCGGCCGCCTGGGAAGCGGCGGCGACGGCGATCATCGAGCGGCTGCGCCAGGGCAGGGACGTCGCCTTCCCGACTCTGGGCGATCCGGCGGTGTACTCCACCGGCTTCTACGTCGCCGAGGCGCTGCTCGCCCGCGATCCCGGTACCGCCATCGAGATCGTCCCCGGTGTCTCCTCCATCGGCGCCTCGGCGGCGGCGGTGGGCGAGCCGCTCTGCCAGGGTGACGACCGGCTGGTGGTGGTGCCGGCCACCTACGAAAACGGCCTCTTGCGCGAGACCCTCACCCGGTTCGACGCGGTGGTGCTGATGAAGGTGCACCGGGTCATGGACCGGGTGGTGGCCCTGCTGGACGAGATGGGGCTCACCGATCGTGCGGTGCTGGTGGAGCGCACGGGTCACAAGGAACAGCGCATCGTCCGCGATCTCCATCGGGCGGCGCAGGAGCCCTGCCACTACTTCTCGACGATCATCGTCCGGAAGAGCGGTCGCGCCTCGGCGCGGGTGTCGTGATGGCGCTGCCCCATCCCGTCCATTTCGTCGGCGCCGGCCCCGGCGACCCGGAGCTGATCACGGTGAAGGGCCGGCGGCTGCTTATGGAGGCGGACCTGGTGGTGTACGCCGGCAGCCTGGTGCCACGGGCATTGGTCGAAGGACTCCCAGCCGAACTCCGCAACTCGGCGGCCATGCACCTCGACGAGATCGTCGGGGTGGTGGCCGAGGCGTGGCGTCAGGGGAAAAAGGTGGTGCGGCTGCACACCGGCGATCCGGCGATCTACGGCGCCATCCGCGAGCAGATGGACGCACTTGCCCGCCAGGGTATCCCGGCGGTGGTGGTGCCCGGCGTCAGTTCGGTGCTGGCCGCCGCCGCCGCGCTCAGGGCGGAGCTGACCCTGCCCGAGGTGTCGCAGACGGTGATCATCACCCGCCGCGCCGGCCGGACGCCGGTGCCGCAAGGCGAGAGTCTGATTTCGCTTGCCGCCCACGGCGCGACGATGATGATCCTGCTCTCCGCCGCGATGATCGCCGAGGTGGTGGCCGAACTGCAGGCGGGCGGCTACCCGGAAACCACCCCGGTGGCGGTGGTGGAGAAGGCGAGCTGGGCGGAAGAGCGGATCGTCAGGGGAACGCTTGCCGACATCGCCGGAAAAATGCAGGAAGCGGCGATCACCAGGACCGCGATCATCGCGGTCGGCAGGGTGTTCGCCGATCAGGAACTGGAGGCGGTTTCCCGGTTGTACGACCCGGAGTTCAGCCACGGTGCCCGGGAGGCGGCTTCGGAGTGAATTGCCGTGCCAGGTCCACCCGGGTGGATGAAACACGGATGCAGACTGGATCGCCACGGGCCTGCGGCCCTCGCGACGGTGGAGTCCTTTTGTCTTTACGGGGAACGAAGTGACGAAGCAATCCGGTATCTGCTCGCAACACCGAATCCCGACAAGGTGGTTTCCGGAGAGGATCGCCGTCCTCTTCCTCACCGAGGGTGGTCGGCGACTTGCTGACTTCATCCTCGCAGCGATCCCCGGCGCCCAGCAGGTGGCGAACGACGGGCCGGTGGCAAAACGGCTCGCCCGCCTCTGGCGGCAGTACGACGGCTTCGTCTGCATCATGGCCGCCGGCATCGTCGTGCGGGCGGTGGCGCCGCTCGTCGGCGACAAAGGTTCCGACCCCTGCGTGGTGGTGATGGACGAAAAGGGGGAGTTCGCGGTCAGCCTGCTCGCCGGCCATCTGGGCGGCGGTAACGACCTGGCCCGCAGGGTGGCGGCGGCGACTGGCGGCCGGCCGGTGATCACCACCGCCTCCGACGTCCTGGGGCATACCGCCCTTGATCTGTGGATGCGGGACAACGATCTCGTCGCCGGGGATGGTGTCAGGGTGACCGCGGCCAGCGCCCGGCTGGTGAATTCCGGCCGGCTGCGGGTGCGGTGCGAGGTGGGGCTCGACCTGCCCGGAGATTTCGAAGCGGTGGCGGAGCAGGCAGAGGCCGACGTCGTCGTCACCCTGCGGCCGCAGCCGGCAGACGGCCCCCTTTTCCTCCATCCCCGCAGGCTGGTGGTGGGGGTGGGCTGTAACCGCGACACGGCGGCGGCGGAGTTGGAATCCGCGTTCGCCGAACTGTTGGCGGAACGCGTGCTCACGCCGCTTGCGGTGCGCAATCTCGCCTCGATCACCCTCAAGCGGGACGAGCCGGGCTTGCTCGCCTTTGCCGCCGCGCACGGCTGGCGCATCGATTTTTTTGACCAGAAGCAACTGAACCGGATACCGCTGACCGCGCCTTCCGCGACCGTGCACCGGGCCACCGGCGCCTTCGGCGTCGCCGAGCCCGCGGCGCTGCTTTCCGCCGGTACCGACCAACTTCTCGTGGAGAAACGCAAATGGAAGAACGTAACCATGGCAATCGCCCTGGCCGGGTAAGGGTGGTCGGCACCGGCCCCGGCGGCCCCGAGCATCTGACCCCGGCGGCGGCAGCGGCCATCGGCGCAGCCGAACTGGTGGTCGGCTACCGGACCTATCTGGACCTCATCCCCGGGCTGCTCGAAGGCAAAGAGGTGCGCGCCTCGGAGATGATGAAGGAGGTGGACCGCTGCGCCGAGGTGCTGCAGCTGGCCGGAGCCGGCCGCGATGTCGCCCTGGTCTGCGGCGGCGATCCCGGCATCTACGCCATGGCCGGCCTGGTTTACGAACTGGCCGGCGGGATGGCGGCGCCGCCCGCGGTCGAGGTGATTCCCGGCATCGCCGCGTTGAACGCCTGCGCCGCCCGGCTGGGCGCGCCGCTGATGCATGACTTCTGCGCGGTGAGCCTGTCCGACCTGCTCACCCCCTGGGCGCTCATCGAGAAGCGATTGACCGCCGCGGCCATGGCCGACTTCGTCATCGTCATCTACAACCCCAAGTCGAAGAAGCGCGACTGGCAGATCACCCGCGCCCGCGACCTGATCCTGGAACACCGGCCGGGCACCACGCCGGTGGGCATCGTCACCGGCGCCACCCGCGAGGGGGAAAAGGTCGAGATCACCAGCCTGGAGAGGATGACCGACTGCGATATCACCATGCAGTCGACGGTGATCGTCGGTAATTCCCAGACCTGGGCCGCGGACGGGGTCATGGTGACGCCGCGGGGGTACCGGGGCAAGTACGGGGACCGGATGGATGGTTTAACTGGTTGACTTGGCGTAAATAGCCAGCATTCTCCGTTGTCGTTGTCGTTGTCGTTGTCGTTGTCGTTGTCGTTGTCGTTGTCGTTGTCGTGATCGCAGGCGTCCCTTTCTCGAACACGATTACGAATACGACAACGACAACCGTTTCGCTGCCGCTCCACTGATAACAGGCGGGAAATCCGTCGCCGCCGGGTGAATGTCCTATGAAGAAAACCGCCGCCATCATGTTCCAGGGTACCACCTCCGACGCCGGCAAGTCGGTGCTCACCGCGGCGCTCTGCCGGATTCTCCTGCAGGACGGGGTGCGGGTGGCGCCGTTCAAGGCACAGAACATGTCGCTCAACTCCTTCGTCACCCGCGACAATCTGGAGATGGGCCGCGCCCAGGTGGTGCAGGCGCAGGCCGCCAGGCTCGATCCCGACGTGCGGATGAACCCGGTGCTGTTGAAACCGTCCAGCGATGTCGGCAGCCAGGTGATCGTCATGGGGCGGCCGGTGGCCAACATGAAGGTGGCCGAGTACGTGCGCTACAAGCCCGAGGCCTGGCGGGCGGTGTGCGCGGCCTACGAATCACTTGCCGGGGAAAACGACGTCATGGTGCTGGAAGGGGCGGGCAGCCCCGGCGAGATCAACCTCAAGGGCCACGACATCGTCAACATGAAGATGGCGCGCGAGGCCGGGGCGCCGGTACTGCTGGTGGGCGACATCGACCGCGGCGGCGTCTTCGCCTCGCTGGTCGGCCATTACGAGCTGATGGAGGGCTGGGAGCGGGAGCTGCTCGCCGGCTATGTGATCAACCGCTTCCGCGGCGACGCGAGTCTGCTCGACCCGGCGCTCGCCTTCATGCGCGAGCGCACCGGCAGGCCGGTGGCCGGCGTCGTGCCCTATCTGACCCGGCTGGGGCTGCCCGAGGAGGATTCGGTGGGCTTCAAGAACGGCCTGTTCCGCCGTGAGCCGCCGGCGGGCGGACATGTGACGGTCGTGCTCGTCGATCTGCCCCACATCTCCAACTTCACCGATGTCGAGCCGCTTCTGGCCGAACCGGACGTCCATCTGCGGATCGTCAAGGGGGCAGGGGATCTTGCCGGGATCGACACCCCGGACGCGGTGATCCTGCCGGGCAGCAAGAACGTGGTCACCGACCTGCGCTGGCTCGACGATTCCGGCCTCGGCGACTGGGTCCGCCGATTGGCCGCCGCGGGAAAGGCCGAGATCGTCGGCATCTGCGGCGGCTACCAGATGCTGGGCCGCGAACTCGCCGATCCGCACCGTATCGAGTCCGACGGCGACCGTCTCGCCGGGCTCGGCCTCCTGCCGGTGACCACCGTCCTCGATCCGGACAAGACCCTGGCGCGGAAGCGGTTCGTCCACCTCGCCGCCGACTGCGAGGTCCACGGCTACGAGATCCACCACGGCAGGAGCGAAGGCCGGGGCGAGCCGGTGCTGGCCGGCGACGGCGACACCGGCTGCCGGCGGGGCCTGGTCTGGGGCTGCTACCTGCACGGCCTGTTCGACGCCGATCTCTTCCGCCGCCGCTTCATCGACGGCCTGCGGCTGCGGAAAAGTATGGAACCGCTGGGCGAGATCGTCGCCCCCTACGATCTGGAGCCGGCCTTCGATCGCTTGGCCGCAACCGTCCGCGCCGCCCTCGACATGAAACTGATCTATCGGCTGCTCGGTTTATGAACCTCACCGCCCTCATTGCCGTGGCCATCTTTCTCGACTGGCTGCTGGGCGATCCGCCCACCTGGCCGCATCCGGTGAAGCTGATCGGCAGGCTTTGCCGGAGGCTGGAAGAGATATGCCGAAAACTACCGCTCGACCCGGTGATCACCGGCGGGATCTGTGTCGGTCTGGTGCTCTTGGTCACCGGCGGGGTCACCGTCCTGCTGCTGCGGGCGGCGGTGCTGGCCGGGGGCTTCGTCCATGGCCTGGCCGCGGTGGTCATCCTCTTTACCTGTTTCGCCCTGCGCGATCTGCTCCGCCACGCCTTTTTGGTGCACGAGGCCCTGACGGCCCAGGACCTCGGCCTGGCCCGGCAACGGGTGGCGATGATCGTCGGTCGCGATACGGCGAATCTCGACCGGGAGGGGGTGGTCCGCGCCTGCATCGAGAGCGTCGCCGAGAACATGGTGGACGGGGTCACCGCCCCCTTGTTCTACGCCTTTGTCGGCGGGCCGGTGGCGGCGATGCTCTACAAGGCGGTGAACACCATGGATTCCATGTTCGGCTACCGCAACGAGCGCTACGAGCGGTTCGGCAAGGTAGCGGCCCGCCTCGACGATGCCGCCAACTTCCTGCCCGCCCGGCTCACCGGTCCGGTGATCGTCGCGGCCGCCTTTCTGCTGGGCAAGGACTGGCGCGCCGCCTGGCGGATCTTCGGTCGCGACCGCCTCTCCCACAAGAGCCCCAATTCGGCGCACAGCGAGGCGGCGGTGGCCGGCGCGCTCGGGGTGCGCCTCGGCGGCCCCTCGGTGTATTTCGGCGTGGTGGTGGATAAACCGTACATCGGCGATGGAGGAAAACCGGCGGAACCGGGGGATATCGTCGCTGTCAACCGGCTGGCGGTGGTGGTGATGGTGCTGTTTTTTTTCTTTGGAATGTTGGTGGTCGTTCCGGGTTTTGGCCTCTGAAGGGAACGGGAGGCGGGGCGACGGTTTTGCCGACTCTGCCGCACCGGTTCAGGATGGCATGCCCGGTTGCCGCCTGCGCAGCCATTTGTCCACCTCCACCACCAGCACCACCAGGGATGAGGCAGCGACGATCCGCAGCCATTCACCGGTGGTGAGTTCCACGGTGCGGAACAACCATTGCAGCGGCGGGGTGTGAACGAAGGCCAGCTGAGCGAACAGGGCGGCGATCAGGCTGACGAACAGGAATGGATTGCCGAGCGGGTTCATCCGGAAGATTGACTGATGTTCCGAGCGGCTGTTCCAGGCCTGGAAGAACTGGAAGAAAACCATGGTGGTGACCGCCACGGTGCGGGCGTTTTCCAATGATTCCCCGTTCCGCAGGGCGGTGGTGTAGTTCCAGACCACCCCGGCGGCGATCACCAGTCCGACCAGCGCCGTCCTTTCCGCCAGCAACCGGGACATGATCCCTTCCGCCGGCGGCCGCGGCGGCCGGTTGAGGATTCCCCTTTCCCCTGGTTCGAAGGCGAGCGCCACGTCCTGGAGACCGTTGGTGACCAGGTTGATCCAGAGGAGCTGGGCCGGCAGGTAGGGGATCGGCAGCCCGAGCAGCATGGTCGCCACAATGGAGATGATCGCCGCCAGTCCGGTGGGAATCAGGAAAAAGGTCACCTTGCGCAGATTGTCGAAGACGATCCTGCCTTCCCGCACCGCGTGGAAGATGCTGGCGAAATTGTCGTCGGTCAGCACCATGTCCGAGGCCTCTTTTGCGGCGTCGGTGCCGGTGATCCCCATGGCGATGCCGATATGGGCCGCTTTCAGGGCAGGGGCGTCGTTGACGCCGTCGCCGGTCATCGCCACCACCTCGCCGTGGCGAAGCAGCTGTCGGGTGATGCGCAGTTTGTGTTCCGGTGCCACCCGGGCGTAGACGGAGATCCGGCGAACATGAATAAAGAGTTCGTCGTCGTCCATCGTTTCCAGATCGCGGCCGGTGAGCACATCCTCGTCCGGACCGATGATCGCGAGTTGTTTGCCGATGGCACGGGCGGTGTCGGCATGGTCGCCGGTAATCATCGCCACCCGGATCCCTGCCCGCCGGCAGCCGGCGATCGCCTCGATCGCCTCGGGGCGCGGGGGGTCGACCATTCCCTGCAGGCCGGCGAAGATGAGTCCGTGCGCAGCGTCGCCGCCGCTCAGTTCATTCATCCCGGCAGGGGCCTCCTTCCAGGCAAAGGCCAGCACCCGCATGCCAAGGCCGGCGAAAACGGCGGCGGTTTGCAGGGCTTGTCCGCTCCCTTCCCCGCCGCACATCTCCAGGACCCGTTCCGGAGCGCCCTTGGCCAGGATCAGTCTCTTCCCGTCCAGTTCGTGCAGGGTGGCCATCCAGCCGCGTTCCGATTCGAAGGGGATGACCGCCAGCTGTCGGAACCGCTGCCGGTCGCCGGCCAGCCCCGCCTTGTGCGCCGCGACGAGCAGGGCGCCCTCGGTCGGGTCGCCGTCGACCAGCCAGGCGCCTTCTTTTTCGTACAGCTCCGATTCATTACAGAGCAGCCCGATACGGAGCAGGATGGTCAGCGGATGCTTTTCGGTAAGGACGACCGGCGCACCGGCCGCGCCGATGATCTCTCCCCGTGGTTCATAGCCGGCGCCGGACATTGTGTAGAGCTCATTTCCGTCGTACAGCCGGGTGACGGTCATCTCGTTGCGGGTGAGGGTGCCGGTCTTGTCGGAGCAGATGATCGTCGTGCTGCCCAAGGTTTCGACCGCGGCCAGTTTGCGCACGATGGCGTTGTGTTTCGCCATTCGGGAAACCCCGGCGGCCAGGGCGATGGTGACAACGATCGGCAGACCCTCGGGAATGGTGGCCACCGCCGCCGCCACCGCCACCATGAACATTTCCCGGACGCCGCCTCCCAAGAGCAAGCCGGTGGCAAAGAGCACCGCCGAGGCTGCCAGCACCAGGAGTCCGATGAGACGGGCAAAGCGTTCGATCTTTTCCTGGATCGGCGCCTTGACCGGGCCGATTTCCCTGACCTCGTCGGCGATCCCACCCAGGATCGTGCCGCCGGCGGTCGCCGTCACCACCCCCTGTGCCCGACCATTGACCACTGCGGTGCCCATGAAGGCCATGTTGGTCTGATCCGCCGGGGTGAGTCCCTCCTGGACGGAAGTTCTGATCGTCTTTTCCACCGGCAGCGATTCGCCGGTCAGCATCGCCTCGTCGATCCGCAGTTCGTTGGCGCGCAAGAGGCGAAGATCGGCGGGAACCCTGCCGCCGGAGGCAAGCAGCACGATGTCCCCCGGCACGAGATCCTCCGCCGGAATCTCCTTTTCCCGTCCGGCGCGTATCACCCGCGCCCGGGCCACCAGCAGCCGTTTGAGTGCCCGGACGCTCGACTCGGCCTTGAATTCCTGCAGATAGCCGATGACCGCGTTCAGCAGCACCACCGCCAGGATGATCCCGGTGTCGATGTGCTCGCCGATCATCAGGGTGACGGCCGCGGCGATCAGCAGGATGTAGATCAGTGGACTGGTGAACTGGTGCAGCAGGATCTTCAGTCGGCTGATTCCTTCGCCCTC
This sequence comes from Thermodesulfobacteriota bacterium, assembly GCA_040755255.1. Taxonomy (GTDB): domain Bacteria; phylum Desulfobacterota; class Desulfobulbia; order Desulfobulbales; family S012-135; genus JBFLZZ01. The sequence continues at coordinate 26,450 of JBFLZZ010000005.1, read as the reverse complement.
GGTCAGTCGGTTGGCGCCATGCCGGATCAACCGGGCGGCGGCCTCCGCCTCGTCGAGACCTTCCTCGCCGCTGGCGAGTTGCTGGAGAACCGCCTCGGGTTCCATTCGGTACCAGTCCATGTCGGTCCCCTTTGTCAGTTTTTACTTGGCAGCCATCGGTCGGGACCGGCCTGCCGCCTGGATTGCTCTCCCGGTAACCGCTGCTTTCCCTCCGTCATCTTGGTCTCAGTGGTCGGCGGGGTGACATTTGGTGCAGCTGGCATTGCTCCAGCCCAGATGGCGCAGAGGGTAGGGAATCTCCCCGGCCGGACCGTGACAGCCGTCGCACCGGGATCGTCCGGCGAGTGGGTGAGGGACCGCGGCGCCGGACTCTACCGCAGCGGACAGAATTTCGGGTGACTGCCAGAAGGCAAACCCCACCGTGATCAGAAAGATGAGGCAGCCACTGGCAACGGCCAGCAGCAGGGAATACTCTTCTCGCACCGATGCCTCCTAAACGAAGTTGAAACTCTCGGACTGCACCTGGCCGGCCTGCACCCCCAGCCGATCGAGGGCCTTTTTCACCCCTCGCTGCATGGCGATCGGGCCGCAGACGAAATACTCGTATTCCATCCGCCGCCGCGGCAGGTAACGGCCGAGGAGTCCGGCGTCGATATGGCCCTGTTCCCCTTTCCAGCCTGCCGGGGGCTCTTCGAGGACAAGGACGAGTTTCAGGTTCAGTCGGAGCGGCAGCCGTTCGATCTCCTCGCGAAAGGTCACGTCCTCCAGCCTCTTGCTGCCGAAGAAGAGCAGCAGCGGGCGCCGTTCCCGTCGGTCGGCGAAGGTGCGCAGGATGGACATGATCGGTGTGATGCCGACCCCGCCGGCGATCAGGACATAGCCCGCGACACTGCGCCGATCGGGAGTGAAGCTGCCGTAAGGGCCGTCGACATAGACCCGCGTTCCCGGTGCGACGGAACCGATGGTTCCGGTGAAATCTCCCAGCTCCTTGATGGTGAAGGTCAGACGCTCCGGGTGCATGGCGCTCGACGAAAAGGAAAAGGGATGTTCGCGGATCGAAAACACCGATCCGCCAATCGTGAGCCAGGCAAACTGGCCGGGGCTGAATTCCATCCCCCTGTGCCCTTCCGGCCGCAGCGTCAGGCTCCAGCTGGAGCCGCGTTCCCTGGTGACTTCATCGACCGTGTACGGCCGCCGCCGCAGCAAAAGCGGCTTGACCAGCCGGACATGGATCAGGGCCAGTATCCAGGTGGCGGCGATGGCGATCCAGAGCCCGCGTTTCATCGGCGCCTGCAGGTAATAGCCGCCTCCGATCATGTGCCATACGGCGAAACCGACTGCGGCCACCGCCAGGTAGCCGTGAAGGAGGCGCCAGCCTTCGTAGCCGAGACCCAGTCGCAGCCGATACAGGGAAGAAAGGACGATCAGGGCGAAGGCGAGCAGGGCGAGGCTGCCGACGGAGACCCACCCCGGGGCCGTCAAGGGATGCAGCATACTGACCGTGACCGGTGCCGACAGGACGAGAAGGGCCGGATGGAGAAAGAGGAAGAGAAAAGCCACCAGCGAAATGGCGCGGTGGAAGTGATAGACCACGTCGATGCCGTACGGTGAGGTGAGGCCGCGGAAGCGGCCGGTAAGGAAGAACTGCAGCCCCATCATTGCCAGACCGGCGAAACCGAGACCGACCGACAGTTCCCGCCAGAAGCCGCGACCGGGAATGGCTGGGCCGGTGAGGAGGGCGATCAGAGGGGCCACCGCCATGGCCAGATAGGCGGCGATTACCAGGAGACCATGATACAGGGGGCGCATGTCGTTATCCTCCGGGCGCCACCACCCGGCGCAGCGCCTCCAGATCCTCTTCGTTGAGGGTTTCCTTTTCGAGAAGATTCTTTGCCCCCTGTTCCAGGGTTTCCCTCCAGCTGGTCAGGTTGCCCTCCGCCTTGGCAAAGGCGTCATTGAGAATTCCCCGCACGGCGCAGTCGATCTCCCGCGCGGTTTCCTCGCTGAACTGCCGCTCCGACGGCCCGGCCATCGCCCCCTGCAGCCCCAGCATCGAGGGGTGGTCGGCCTCGTAGGCGACGTGGCCGAGCTTGTTGTCCATGCCGTAGCGCATGACGATGCTTCGGGCGATGTTGGTCGCCTTGGCGAGGTCGTCGGCGGCGCCGGTGGAGAGATGCCCGAAGATCACCGACTCGGCGGCGCGGCCGCCCAGCAGCACCGCCATCTTGTTCTCCAGCTCCTCGCGGGTCATCAGGAAGCGGTCCTCGGTGGGGCGCTGGATGGTATAGCCAAGCGCGCCGATGCCGCGGGGGATGATGGAGATCTTGTGGACCGGGTCGCTGCCGGGGAGCGACATCGCCACCAGGGCGTGACCCATCTCGTGGTAGGCGACGATCTCCCGCTCGCGCGGGTTCAGCAGCCGGTTCTTCTTTTCGAGGCCGGCGACGATCCGTTCGACGGCGCCGGTAAAATCCTCCATCGCCACCGCTTCCGCCCGCCGCCGGGTGGCCAGGAGTGCCGCCTCGTTGACCAGATTGGCGAGGTCGGCGCCGGAAAACCCCGGGGTGAGGGCGGCGATCTTTTCCGGGTCGACGTCCCTGGCCAGGGTCACCTTCTTGAGATGTACCTTGAGGATCTGGATGCGGCCGGTCTTGTCCGGCCGGTCCACCAGCACCTGCCGGTCGAAGCGGCCGGCGCGGAGCAGCGCCGGGTCCAGTATCTCCGGCCGGTTGGTGGCGGCGAGCAGCACCAGGCCGGAGGCGGGATCGAAACCGTCCATCTCCACCAGCAGCTGATTGAGGGTCTGCTCCTTCTCGTCGTGACCGCCGCCGCCGTAAACGCCGCGGGCGCGGCCCAAAGCGTCGAGTTCGTCGATGAAGATGATCGCCGGCGCCTTGGCGCGCGCCTGCTCGAAGAGATCGCGGACGCGGGCGGCGCCGACGCCGACGAACATTTCGACGAACTCGGAGCCGTTGATCGAGAAAAAGGGCACCCCGGCCTCGCCGGCCACCGCCCGGGAGAGCAGGGTCTTGCCGGTGCCGGGCGGGCCGACCAGCAGCACCCCCTTCGGCACCCGGCCCCCCAGGCGGCCGTAACTGCCGGGATCCTTCAGGAAGCCGACGATCTCCTGCAGTTCTTCCTTGGCCTCGTCTACCCCGGCGACGTCGTCGAAGGTCACCCTGGTGTCGGTTTCGACGTAGACCTTGGCCTTGCTCTTGCCGATGGCCATGAAGCCGCCACCCAGCCCCTGCTTTTCGGCAAAGCGGCGCATGACGAACATCCAGAGGGCGAAAAAGGCCACCGCCGGGATGATCCAGCCGAGAATGTCGCGGAGAAAGGTGTTGCGGACGACGCCGGTGAACTTGACGCCGTGGCCGGCGAGCTGGCTGGCGATGGCCGGGTCGACGCGGGTGGTGACGAAGCGGTTGCGGCCGTCGGGAAGGGGGGTTTTCAGGGTGCCCTGGACGTACTGGTCGTCGATGGCGATTTCCTGGACGTTGCCCTGCTGCAGCTGGTTCTGGAACTCGCTGTAGGGCAGGGGTTCGATCTCCCGGTACTGGACCCAGAGGCCGTGCAGCCAGATGACGGTGAGGGAGGCGAGAACGAAATACCAGAGGTGGAACTGGGTGCTTTTTTCCATGTGCTTGTTTCCTTGGCGGCCGGCATGGCGCGCGGTCTGCCTGTTCGCGGAGGTCAGGGTTGGACGCCGAAGGCGATCGGCGAACTCAGGGTGCGGAGAAAGGCCTCCAGGTAGCCGACTTCGGCGTCGCTGATCCTGCCGTGGGTGATGTCGGGCCGGCCGCCCGATTCCCGCAGCGCGTTTTTCTGATAGAAGACCAGCACCTCCCGCAGCGTCATGAACTGGCCGGCGTGCATGTAGGGCGGCCGGTCGGCGACGTTGCGGAGCGACGGGGTCTTGAAGGCGCCGAGATACTTGGTGACGTCCGGATCGATGAAGCGCAGTTCGGCACAGTCCGCCGGGCCGGCGTCGCTGTGGCGGCCGGTGCAGTTGAACTCGCTCGTCAGCACCTTGAGGATGCCCTCGGCGCGGCCCATGTCCTTCGGCAGGCCAGTCACGTCCGGGATGCCCACCTTGTGGAAATCGTTGTTGCTGAACAGCGGGCCGTTGTGGCAGTTGATGCAGCCGGCCGGGCCGATGAACAGCTTGAGGCCGAGCGCCGCCTCGGTGGCGAGGAGCCGTTCCATGGCAGGGGTGTCGCCGGTGGCGGCCGCCAGGGCATAGTGGTCGAAGGGGGCGGGGGTATGGACGATGGTGCGGACGAAGGCGGCGATCGCCTTGCCGATGTTGGCGTAGATGACGGTGATCGCCTCGCGGCTGGCCAGTGGCATGGAGATCCAGGCCACCTGGATGGTGGCGTCATCCGCCGCCGGACGGGCCATGGACTCCAGGTCGGCATAGGGCAGATCGGGCAGCGGGCCGAAGATCTCCTCGTATGCCCGCTGGTAGTGGTTCTTGATCAGCATGGCGCAGCGGGTGCGGCTGATGCCGTGCTCTTCCGGACTTTCGATGGGGCCCAGCGCCTGCGCCCAGAGGGAATCGGCACGGCCGTCCCAGAACAGCCAGGGACTGTAGGCGGCGCCGGCCAGCGGCATGGAACGGCGGCGGGTGTCGGCGATGCCGTGGGAAACCGGCAGGTGGTCGGTGAAGCTCTGATCCGGGATGTGACAGGTGGCGCATGCCACCTTGCCGTTCCTGCTCAGCCGGGTGTCTTCGAACAGCCGTCTGCCCAGAGTCGCCGCCCGCGGATCGGTGTCGAAGCGGTTGGAGGGGTCGTCGGGCAGGGGCGGGAGGGCGTCGAGGGTGAGCGAGAGCAGTGTCGCCTTTTCCGCCTCGCTCCAGAGGTGCGCCGTCGGATGAGCGGCGATGGCGGGGGCGGCCGCGGTGAGGATGAGGGCGATGACGAGGATTGCGGCCCGCATCGGGATCAGCGCAGGATCAGGTTGAAGGTGGCACTGTCGGTTTCGGCGCCGTCGCGGATGTAGAGGGTGATCGTCCACCAGCCGGGCATGGAGAATTTCAGCCCTTCCAGCCGGTAGACGCCCGGGCCGGTTTCGCCGGTGATCTGTGGCCGGGTGGGCAGGCCGTGGCCGTGTGCCGGCATGTCGCCGTCCACCTTGATCGCGAGGCCGGTGGCCGGCCGGCCACCGGCGTCCGTGACCGTCAGCAGCCAGGAGTGGATGCGGTTCAACGGCGGTTCGCTCGGGTCGGAGGCATACGAGACGGTGTAGCGGCCGCGGACGCTTTGCACCGTTGCGCCGGAGGTTGCCGCCGGCGGCGGACCCGCCGCCTTGGCGTCGATTGCGGCGTGGCCATGCTCGCCGCCGTGGCCGATGGCCTGCTGCTTCCGTACGTCGTCGAAGGTGAACACCGTCCTGTCCCTGCCGTCCGGCCCGTCGACCTCCACCCGCAGATCCCATTTCCCTTCCATGATCAGATCGATGTTCTCCACCGTGTAGAGGCCGGCGCCGCGCTCGATCACCGTCGGCTGCAGGTTGCTGCCGTGGTTGTGGGCCGGCATCCAGGGGGTGACGCTGACCGTGGCCTTCTCGACGTCGGGATTCCTCGCCGCGTTGCGGTGGAGGATGATGTCCGCCTCGTTCAGGCCCACGGTCATCGGGCCGCCCTTGACCAGCAGTTCGACGCTGTAGAGGTTGTTGTCGCTCACCCGGAACAGGCTTTCCTTGTAATGGGGGGCGAAGTGGCTTTCCCCGTGCATGTGGCCGGGTTCGCCGGCGGGCAGGCAGGCGGCGAGGGTGAACAGGGCAAAGACGGCGAGCAGCTGTTTCATTATCGATGTCCTCCGGTGCTGGTGGAGTTGGGCGGGGATCAACGCTTGCGTCCCCCGAGGATCGAGCCGAGAAGGCCGCGGACGATCTGGCGGCCGAGTTGGCTGCCGATGGCATGCATGGCGCTCTTGGCGATGGCTTCGCCCAGGCCCATGCGGTTCGAGCCGCCGGAGCGGGCGGTTTTCGCCGCCGCCAGTTCCGCCTGCCGGCGTTCGGCCTCCGCCTGCATCGCCTCGGCCCTGGCCCGCAGGAGTTCGTAGGCGGATTCGCGGTCCATCTGTTTTTCGTAATGGCCGGCAAGCACGGAAGCGGCGATCAGGTCGCGTCGCGCCGCCGGTTCGATGGGGCCGATCATGCTCGCCGGCGGCCGGATGAGGGTGCGTTCCACCACCTGCGGCCGTCCCTTGGCGTCCAGAGTGGAGACCAGGGCCTCGCCCACGGCCAGTTCGGTGATCGCGGCAAGGACATCGAAATCCGGGTTGGCGCGGAAGGTCTCGGCCGCGGCCCTGACCGCCCGTCCGTCTCGGGGGGTATAGGCGCGCAGGGCGTGCTGCACCCGGTTGCCGAGCTGGCCCAGGACCGTGTCGGGAATGTCGATGGGGTTCTGGGTGACGAAATAAACGCCGACACCCTTGGAGCGGATGAGGCGCACCACCTGTTCGATGGTGTCCAGCAGCGGTTTGGGCGCCTCGTCGAACAGCAGATGGGCCTCGTCGAAGAAGAAGACGAGCTTCGGTTTTTCCGGATCGCCGGCTTCGGGCAGTTCCTCGAAGAGTTCGGCCAGAAGCCAGAGGAGGAAGGTGGCGTAAAGCTGCGGCGCGCGCAGGAGCCGGTCGGCGGCGAGGATGTTGACCACACCGCGGCCGCCTTGGGTCTGGAGGAAATCGTTGATGTCGAGGGCGGGTTCGCCGAAGAATTTTTCACCCCCCTGTTCCTCCAGGGCGAGGAGGGCCCGCTGAATGGTCCCCACCGAGGCGGCGGAGACGTTGCCGTACCCGGTCCTCAGATCGGCGGCGTTGTCGCCCAGGTGCTGGAGCATGGCGCGCAGGTCCTTGAGATCGAGGAGCAGCCAGCCGTTGTCGTCGGCCACCCGGAAGGCCATGGTCAGCACCCCGGCCTGCGTGTCGTTCAGGCCGAGCAGCCGGGAAAGGAGCAGCGGCCCCATGTCGGAGACCGTGGTCCGCACCGGATGGCCCTGCTCGCCGAACAGATCCCAGAAGACCACCGGGCAGCCCCGCGGGGTGAAATCGGCAAGGCCGAGTTCACGGGCCCGCTCAGCCACCTTGCCGGTCATGCTGCCGGGCAGGGCCATGCCGCCCAGATCCCCCTTGACGTCGGCCAGGAAGACCGGCACGCCGATAGCGGAAAATTCCTCGGCCAGCACCTGCAGGGTGATGGTCTTGCCGGTGCCGGTGGCGCCGGCGATGAGACCGTGACGGTTGGCCATCGCGGCCTCGAGGTGGATGGGGGCTTTCGCCTTGCCGAGAAAAAGGGAGGATGCCATGGGCCGTTCTCCGGGAAGGGGTGGACGGGCAGGAAACCGGGCGTGTCCGGCGGAGCCGGGCGCCGGCTGCCATTGTTCCATGATTACGGGCAAGCGGCGTTGCCGTCAAGTCGGATTCGCGAAAAGGGTGGGCGGCGCGGCGCCGGCGCGGGCGCCTCAGCAGCCGCAGGATTCCGGGTCGGCGGCGGGAGAGCGGGATTCCCGCTCGATGTCCATCAGGGTCCGCAGCAGCTGCGCGAGCGGCGTGGCGCCGGCGGTGGCCGGCAGGGGGATGCCCTGCCAGAGCAGGGTGGGGACGACGGCGACGGGTACATCGGCAAGCTGCAGGACGACGGCGTCCACCGTCGGCCAGGAGGGTGTCTGTTCCGCCAGGGGGAGCAGCTGCCGCTGCATCCGGCCCGGCGCCGCCGCGACCTGGTGGTACCAGAGCCAGAAGCGGCCCTGCCGCTGGGCGGCGATGGTGGCGGCCGCAAGCTGGCAGCGTTCCGTCCGGTCCCGGCTGGCCAGGCCCGCCCGCGGGTTGCAGCGTTCGCAGAGGGGGAAGGGGATGAAAGAGAAGGAGACGCGGGCAAGGGTCTTCTCCGGCAGGGTCTCGATCTGGGCGAGCAGGTCCCGGCAGTGGCCGCAGGCGAGGGAGCCGATGATGGTCAGCTGGTAGACGGCGTCCTCGCCGCCGGCGATGCGCTGGTGGGCAAGGGCGGGATGATAGCGGTCGAAGGAGGGGGCGACGGTCTGCCTGAGGGAGGCTTTGTCCACCGGTGGTGGCGAGCCCGGCCGGGCAAGGACGAGGTGGCCGGCCAGCAGGGCGAGCAGGGGGAGGAGGAAGATGCCGGCCCCCGGGATGGCCACCGGAAAGGCGGCGGGGTGGCGGCGCAGCGCCCCCAGGGCGACGAGAAGCAGCAGCAGGTGGCAGCCGTGGGCCGCAAGACAGAAGCGGCAGGGGGTGACCAGGTCCCGCTCCATGATGGGGAGATAGTAGGCGGTGGAGGCGGCGAGCAACAGAAGGCCGGCCAGGGCCAGCCACCCCCGGCCTTCCTCATGCCAGCGGGCCGGGGAACAGAAGAGGAGAAGGACATACAGGGCAACTGCCCACAGCGGCGCGGGCAGAGCGAGCACGACGGCCGAGGGGTGGCCTGCCGCCTCCCGGCAGCCCGCTCCGCTGCAGAAGGAAAGACCCTGGCCGGGGAGATGTTCCCCGACCAGGGCCAGCATGGCGAGAAGGGCGATCAGGCAGAGGCCCTGCCAGACGCGGGAGAGAAGGGGAGCGTTCAGTGGTTCAATCGCTGCCGTCGGGTGCATGACTTTTTCAGAAGAGAATCAACGAGGGGAAACCCACCAGCAACCATTGTAAGTTTGGGCGAAGAGCGAAGTCAAAAACGATTTTCAGCGGCGGCGCTGTGCCACGGCGTGCCGATCGAGCAACAGGGGAAAAGGGTTGACAACCGGCTTGGCCGGCAGTAATTAGGATAAATGAAGTCTTATATATCGGAGAGCAAGGATGGGGTGATGCCATGCGACTGACGCGAGCGGGTGAATATGGAGTTCGGTGCGTGCTGTTTCTCGCCAGGAGGGAGGAAGGGGAGTTGTGCAGCCGGCAGGAGATCGCCGATGCCTGCGACATTCCCGGCCATTTCCTCGCCAAGATCGCCCAGCAGCTGGCGCGGGCCGGGATCATCGAGATCCTGCAGGGGGCCAGGGGCGGATATCGCCTGCTGAAAAAACCGCAGGATATTTCCCTGCTGGATGTGATAGAAGCAATCATCGGCGAGATCTTTCTGAACGATTGCGTCATCCGGCCGGAAACCTGCCACGCCAGTCTCGACTGCGCGGTGAACCGGGTGTGGATCAGGGCGCGGGACGAGTTGCGCCGCATCCTGCAGGAGGTTTCCTTCGCCGACCTGGCCAGGGACGAGGACTGCTGCGTCACGCGAAACATCCCGGTGCTTGGCCCGGCGAGGAAATGCAGTCACTGCCGTTGAGGAATCCTGCATGGCGAAAAAGGGAAAGGGTACGGCCGAGGGTCCGGCGAGGCCGAAAATCCTGCTGCTCGGTTCTGACGTCCGGATCATCAACCTGCCGGTGAAGGAGGTCAGCCTGCTGGCGGAAGGCAGCCTGCCCGCCTACGGCTACAATCCCGGCGATCATATCGAATTGCTCGCCGGCCGGGTGAGCGTCGAGCGCGGCCGCCTGGAACAGTGCCATTGCTGGCTGTCCTCCTATCTCTCTTCCTCCGGCATCCGCGCCCGCCTCGATAACTGGGCCTACGGCGAGCAGAAGGAGATCTATCAGCTGTTCCGCCTGCGCAAGCCCAAGGGCCAGGACAAGGACCGGGCCGGCTGGTTCATGTTCCACCAGTTCCTGCCGCCGGAGGGGCGGAGCCGGGAGGAATCGCGGCTCGCCATCGACGGAGGTAACGAGCGGATCCTGGCCGGCAATTCCGCCATCCTGGTGGTGGACGATTCGGGCCGGCCGCCCGCCGGCGCCGCCGAGCTGCGGCGCCACAACCCCGGCGCCTGGGTGATCGCCATGGGCATCGGCGTCGCCCACTGGCAGGAATGGGCCCGGGCCTTCGGCGAGAACTTCTGCCTGTTCTGTCGCTTGTCCGACCTGGAAACCACCCGGATGGAGATGGACAGTTCGGTGATCTGGGAGACCATCGTCGCCATGGCGCTCCGCTCCCTGCGCACCGCCGAGGTGGGCCTCTGGAACGGTCGCGACAACCGCTTCGTCAGCCATGTGGTGGTGGAGATGTACCCGCACGGCCTGCTCTACGTCGGGCCGGAAGGCGGATTTTTCCGGCATCGTCCCGAATCCCTGCCGGAGAAGAGCTCGCCGCGGCACAAGGGCACGGTCCCCTGCTACGATACCCTGGCCACCTCGCTGCTCGCCACCGACTGGCTGCAGGCCGGCTGCCCGAATTTCTGCCGCAACGCCTTCTTCGACTACTCCACCCGTCTGCTCAAGAACTGGCAGATGCTCCACGAGCAGGGCTACGCCTTCGACGGCGAACTCCGTTTTCCCCGTCTCGATTTCACCTCGGCCTATCCCGGCGGCGTGCCCTGTTCCTTTGTCGAGATCGGCGAGGATCCCTGCTTCATCAACCTGCCGCCCTTTTCCCCGGAATTCGAGCGATTGACCGACATCCTCTCCGGCCAGACCTGGAACGAGGAGAAGAAAAAGGCGATCCGCTCCTTCTTCCCCCGGCGGGTGAGCCCCTTTGCCCGCAGCCGCGGCCAGACCCTGCCGGCCAACTATCTCGGGGTGATCGCCGAGGTCCTCCACTACCTGAAGGAGGAAGTGAGCTGGAAGAAGGGCTTCGAGGAGCTGCGGATCTTCAGCGTCGGCAAGCTGCGCACCACCGATCCGGCGGAGATGGAACCGGTGATCACCCTGCAGAACGTCATGGACTCCTACGTCACCCGCGAGCAGGTGCAGCGGCCGCTGTGCATCGGCGTCTTCGGCCCGCCCGGCTCCGGCAAGTCCTTCGCGGTGAAGGAGGTCGCCAGGGTCATCGGCCGCCGGTTCGAGCGGGATCCCTTCGAGTTTTTCGAGTTCAACATGACCCAGTTCGCGGGGCCGGAGGAGATCAACGCCGCCATCGACGCCATCCGCGCTTCGGTGGCCAAGGGCAAGGTGCCCATCGTCTTCTGGGACGAGTTCGACTGCCGCTACAACGACCACGAGTTTGGCTACCTGCGCTACTTCCTGCCCTCGATGCAGGACGGCGTCACCTATGTCCACGGCGTGCCGTACAACATCGGCCGATCGATTTTCGTCTTCGCCGGCGGGGTCAAGGTCAACTGGGACGCCATGGAGTCGCTGCTGCACGAGGGCGGACCGGACAGCCTCAAACTGATCAAGACCCTGAAGATTCCCGACTTCATGAGCCGGCTGCGGGTGGTGCTCGACATCGACGGCATCGACATTCCCGACACCCTGCTCTCCGCCAAGGCCGGCCAACGCGACCTCGAGGAACTGCGCCGCATCCTGATGAAGCGCGCCTTCATCATCGCCCACCAGATGGACACCCACTGGAAGAAGGCGGCGCGCAAGACCTCGGGACTGCTGCTCCGGCTGCTGCTCGCCGAGTACAAGTTCGGCGCCCGTTCCATCGAGGCGGTGATCGAGGCCTCCGGCGCCTCGGACCGGCTGGTCTACGGCCTGCCGGAGCTGATCGCCCCGGCGGCGGCCCGTATCCACGCCCTCTGGCGGGTGGAGCTGGAGCGCGAGGTGGACGGGATCCGGAAACAGCAGGGATTGCGGGAAGTGTGGTAGGAGGGGGCAACCTGCGCCCGGCGGCAGACGGGCAGACCCCGCTGGTCGGTGCGTTGCCCCTCCTGGCTCGACACCCCGACGATCCTCGCCGCGGGCCGCCGGCGCTCCATCGAGAACGGCGCCTCCTGCCTTGCCGAGAATCTCCGGGACGGCGCACCGGCATGGAGGTAAGCGGGGATGGCCGCCGTTGTCACGGCGGAAGACTGGATCGCCACGGGCCTGCGGCCCTCGCGATGAACGCGGGTGCTTTCTCCGTCTTCGCGAGGAACGAAGTGACGAAGCGATCCAGGAAGGCCCGCTAACCCGCAGCCAGCCGGGGTGGTTTGTATCGAAAGAGTCGGCCGCAGTCGCGTTTGGTCGCCATCGGCATCGTCCTTTCGACCACGAAGACGACAACGACAACCGTTTCGCTGCCGCTGCACTGACAACGGGTGTTTTACAGGACCTGCAGCGGCACGGCAGGATGTGCACCTTCCTGGCGCACCGGGTGGCGGCCCTTGAGGAAGAACCCGTTGCGGCCATCGGTAGGGGCGGCATCTTTACTTTATTTCTCGTTGTCGTTGTCGTAATCGTAATCGCCGAAACCCGTCGGGTTATCTCCATCGTCGTTGCCAGAGCCGCCTGATCGACTGAGTTGCCCTTGGGCGGCGCGCATCCGCAAGATGAAAGGAGGACGCAGGCTGGACCACCACGCTTGGCTTGCGATGCAGCCAGCATAGGATGACAACGTGGGTGCTATCTCCGTCTTCGCGAGGAACGAAGTGACGAAGCGATTCGGAACGGTTCCAGTGCCAAGGTCACATTCTGCCGGGGTGGAATGTTCAGAGAGAAAGAAGTGCGGAGGGGATGAGGCGAGGGATAATTATAACGGGAAAAGGGGGCTCCGGTGCCATACACCATTGAAGAACACAAACATCGTTTCTCTGCTTGGGCGGCTGGGAGGGCGGCAAACGTCAATGGCTGTCGTTTTTCGGTAGAGCATGCTAAGGAAATACTTGAGGCGGCCGGAGTAAACCAGCTGCTTTCTGATCCAAAAAATCTTCCTTCGCCAGAGAATACAGACACTCGACATAGAGAATGGCGTAAGAGCGTCATAGCCGCCGCCAATAGACACAACCTCCCCTTCACTCATGGTGTTGCGGCAAAACTAATCAACATCTACCTGAAGGCTGGCTTCGTCTGCGGTGGCCATCATTTCCATGCCAATGTTCAAGCACTACACCCGCCTATCGATAGTGTTCTTCTCGATGAATTGTCAGCCCAAAACATCGGTGGCCTTCGGCACGCATGGAATGAAGCGAGAAGAATCCGTTGGTCAAAATTCGATTCGCAACAGTACGAAACCGTCATTCACAATATTCGTGCCTCAATGCCGAATCAAGCGCTGTGGAAAGTCGAACAATACTGGCGGGGTTACCAATAACAGCGCCCGCTAACGACATCTGACGGTGAAACGCGGCGCTCCTTCGTTCCACCGCAGTGCTCTGTCGGGTATGGCGAATGTCACTCCGCAAAGAGGAAGCGAACCGGATGAACCCGAAACTCGTCATCAAAAACGAAACAATTGCCGATGCCGACGCCATCGCCGCGGTCACGGTGGCTGCCTTCCGTTCCCTGGCGGTCAGCAGGCAGACGGAGCAGTACATCATCGCGGCGCTGCGCAAAGCCGGCGCCCTGACCGTCTCGCTGGTGGCCGAGCTGGACGGGAGGGTGGTCGGCCATATCGCCTTTTCGCCGGTGGATATCTCCGACGGTTCGCCGGGCTGGTACGGCCTCGGTCCCCTGTCGGTTGTGCCCGAGCACCAGTGGCAGGGGATCGGCACGGCCCTGGTGCGGCAGGGGCTCTCCCGCCTGGCGGGGCTCGGGGCGCGGGGCTGCTGCGTCGTCGGCCATCCGCAGTACTACCCGCGCTTCGGATTCAGGAACGTTCCGGGGCTGGTCCTTGCGGGGGTGCCGGCGGAGGTCTTTTTCGCCCTGTCCTTCGACGGACGGTACCCCGAGGGCAACGTCCTGTTCCACCCGGGGTTCCAGGCCGAAGGATGAGCCGCGCAATTTCCGCCGCCTCCGCACGGGGCAAGGCATTGGTGAGGTGGGCGAGGTCGCGGCGCCGCCGGCTTTGCGGTTCGACATCCCGCCGTTGAGCCTGCCCGCACTTCTCCCCGCTCCTCCGCGCCGCCCTGGTCTTTTCCGATCTTTTTGTTATTGTGCTGGTGGCGCCACCCTGTCCGCCCGCGGCTGGTCTGGCCGTGGCGGCAAATTATTGGTCCTGTACGTCCTCTAGGACCTATCGCCTTTAACCGAGGAGAATAAATGACAACGAGACTGATCATCGTCGGCGGCGTCGCCGCCGGTATGTCGGCGGCAGCCAAGGCCCGCCGCTGCGACGAGGAGGCGAGCATCACCGTTTTCGAGAAGGGGGCGGCGGTATCCTACGCCAACTGCGGTCTGCCCTACTACATCGGCGGGGTGATCAAAAAACGCGATGAGCTGCTGATCGTCGACGCCCCCTTCCTGAAGGAGCGGTTCAACATCGACGTCCGCGCCCGCCACGAGGTGACCGCCATCGACGCCGGGGCAAAGACGGTCACCGTCCGTAACCTCGAAAGCGGCGAGACGTTCATCGAACCCTATGACAAGCTCGTCCTGGCACCCGGCGCCGATCCGGTGCTGCCGCCCATCCCCGGCCGCGACCTGCCCTTTGTCTTCTCCTTCAAGACCCTGGCCGATACCGACGCCCTCAACGAGTTCATCGAACGGCAGGGGCCGCGGCGGGCGGTGGTGGTGGGCGGCGGCCTCATCGGCGTCGAGATGGTGGAAAACCTGGCGGCGCTCGGCATGGAGGTGACCGTGGTCGAATTCCTGCCGCAGCTGCTTTCCTTTCTCGATGCCGAGATGGCCGAGCAGGTCGCCCTGCACATGCGCGGCAAGGGAGTGGAACTGCTGCTCGCCGACAAGGTGACCGCCATCCTGCCGGAGGGCGCGGTGGAGACCACCTCCGGCGCCAGAATTCCCGCCGATCTGGTGATTCTGGCGGTGGGCATCCGGCCGAACACCGCGCTCGCCCGCATGGCCGGCTGCGCCATCGGCGACTTGGGCGGCATCGCGGTCAACGAGCGGATGGAAACCTCGGTGGCCGACATCTTTGCCGCCGGCGACTGCGTCGAATCGCTGCAGCTGGTCACCGGCAAGAAGGCGCTGGTCCCCATGGGCTCCGCCGCCAACAAGGAAGGACGTGCCGCCGGTGCCAACGCCATGGGCCGCAACATCCGGATCAAGGGGTTCACCGGCACGGTGATCGTCAAGGCCTTCGACCTGGCGGTGGCCAAAACCGGGTTGTCCGAGGCGGAGGCGGTGCGCGAGGGGATGTCGCCGGTGGTGGCCTACGTGCTGGACGTCCACCATGCCGGCTATTATCCCGGCGCCCAGCTGCTCAGGATCAAGACGGTGGCGGACAGCACCAGTGGCCGGCTGCTCGGCGCCCAGGTGGTGGGCGGCCAGGGGGTGGACAAGCGCATCGACGTGCTGGCCACCGCCATCTATGCCGGGATGCAGGCCGAGGATCTCGTCCACCTCGATCTCGCCTACGCGCCCCCCTACGGTTCGGCCCGCGATCCGGTGATCGTCAGCGGCATGCTGCACGGCAACTTCCGCGACGGCGAGTGGACGCCGGTATCGCCGGCCTGGCTGGCGGAGCGGCTCGCCGCCGGCGCCGACCTGCAGATCGTCGATGTCCGCACCCCCGGCGAGGTGCGGCGCAGCGGCCGGATTCCCGGGGCGATCCACATCCCGGTGGATGGGTTGCGGCAACGGGTTGGCGAACTCGATCCGGAAAGGGAGACGGTGCTCTACTGCGCGGTGGGGCTGCGCTCCTATCTCGGCAGCCGGCTGCTCGCCATGAAGGGTTTCCGGCGGGTGCGGACCATGACCGGCGGCATCATGAGCTGGACCTATCCGTTGGAAGGGTAGATGTTTCTTCCCGTCACCCGCGAGGAAATGCGATCGCTCGGCTGGGACGTCCTCGACGTCATCCTGGTCACCGGCGACGCCTACATCGACCATCCTGCCATGGGCACGGCACTGGTCGGCCGGGTGTTGCAGGCGGCGGGCTTCCGGGTGGGGATCATCGCCCAGCCGGACATCGCTTCCCCGGACGACATCAGCCGTCTCGGCGAACCCCGCCTCTTCTGGGGAGTGAGCGGCGGCGCCGTCGATTCCATGGTGGCCAACTACACCGCCGTCGGCAAACGCAGGAAACGGGACGACTTCACCCCGGGCGGGGTCAACGACCGGCGGCCGGACCGGGCGGTGATCGCCTACAGCAACCTGATCCGCCGCTACTGCAAGGGGACGGCGCCGATCGTCCTGGGCGGCATCGAGGCGAGTCTGCGCCGCATCGCCCACTACGACTGGTGGGGGAATGCGGTGCGCCGCTCGATCCTCTTCGACGCCAAGGCCGATCTGCTGCTCTACGGCATGGCCGACGAAACCGTGGTGGAACTGGCGGAGAGCCTGCGCGACGGCCGGGACTGGCGCTCGCTCCGCGGCCTGTGCTTCATCGGCCGGCAGGTGGAGGAAGATGCCGAACCGCTGCCCTCCTTCGAGGAGGTGGCCCGCGATCCCGCCGCCTTCTTCCGCATGTTCTCCGCCTTTTACCGCAACAACGACCCGTTGCGCGGCCGGAGGCTCGTCCAGCAGCACGGCGACCGCTGGCTCATCCACAATCCGCCGCCGTTGCCGCTCGGCGAGGCCACCCTCGACCGCATCCACGAACTGCCCTTCCGGCGCGACCTTCACCCCTGGCATGCGCGGGCCGGCAAGGTCAGGGCCCTGGACACGGTCCGCTTCTCGCTGACCACCCACCGCGGCTGTTACGGCGAATGTAACTTCTGCGCCATTGCCGTCCATCAGGGCCGCACGATCCAGAGCCGCTCCATCGGGTCCCTCCTCCGCGAGGCGGGTTCGTTCGCCGCTCATCCGGCCTTCAAGGGGATCATCAGCGACGTCGGCGGCGCCACCGCCAACATGTATGGCCGGGATTGCCCGGTGAAGATCGGCAAGGGCGCCTGCGCCGGGCGCCGTTGCCTGTACCCCGAACCCTGCCCGCAACTGCCCGTCGACCACCGGCCGCAGCTCGAACTGCTCCGCCGGCTGCGGCAGCTGCCCGGGGTGAAAAAGGTGTTCATCGGCTCGGGCATCCGCTACGACATGGTGCTCGCCGACCGGGAAAGCGGCAGGGCCTACCTGGAGGAGGTGGTCCGTCATCACGTCTCCGGCCAGCTGAAGATCGCGCCGGAACATGCCGACCCTGCGGTGCTCGCCCTGATGGGCAAGCCCGGGGTGGAGGGGCTGCTCGCCTTCCGCGATCTCTACTTCACGCTGTGCCGCAGCGCCGGCAGGGAGCAGTACCTGACCTACTACTTCATTGCCGCCCATCCCGGCTGCGGACAGGAGGAGATGGAGCGGCTGCGCCGGTTCTGCGGTCGCGAGCTGCGGCTGTTCCCCGAGCAGGTGCAGATCTTCACCCCGACCCCGGCGACCTGGTCCACCACCATGTACCACACCGGCCTGGACTACCGGGACGGGCGGAAGATCAGCGTGGAAAAGAACGGCCAGGCGCGGCAGCGCCAGAAGGAGGCCCTGCTGCCGCGCCCGGCAACAGAGGGCCGCCGCCGTTGATCGCCGCCTAGCTGTTCTGATGGAAAAAAAGAATTACCGGTCGTCGTCTGCCGGGCCCACCCAGAAGATGGGGTTGCAGGCGATCTCCCAGAGATGGCCGTCCGGGTCCTTGAAGTAGCCGCAGTACCCTCCCCAGAACACCTTCTGCGGCGGCTTGGTGACCGTGGCCCCCGCCGCCGCCGCCTGGCGCATGACCTCGTCGACTTCCGCCTCGGACCGCACGTTGTGCGCCAGGGTGAACGATTCGAATCCCTGCACCGCCGGCGGCACCCCGGCATCCTCGGCCAGCGCCTCGCGGCCGTACAGACCCAGCCAGGTGCCGGCGAGGGGGAAAAATGCCACCTCGGGCGGCGATTCCATGCGGGGAAATCCCAGTCCTTTCTCGTAGAACTCCACCGCGGCGGCCAGGTCGCGCACCCCCAGGGTGATCATGCTGATGCGTGGCTTCATCGTCGTCCTCCTTGCTGTTTTTTTCTGTATCTCTTTGCATTTTTTGTAACCGTTCACCACACAGGTACGATGGTGCACAACCACCTACGTTGTAACCGTTCAGAAGTGCCCCAGATTTGGACAAGCGGACCGGCGCCGCGTACTGCGCGTACGTAAGCCGGGCCGATCGTCCGAAGATGGGGTGCTGCTGAACGGTTACCATTTTTTGTCGGATTCGATCCGGAAACGGGGCGGTTCGATATGACTCCCCCGGCAGCGGGGGCAGCGCCCCGGCTTGCCGAAGCGCTGCCGGTCCCTGAAGAGGTGGCCGCAGTCCAGACAGCGGGCCGCAACCGTGGTCAGCCGCTTGCCGCCACCCTTCAATGACCGTTCGATGTGGGGGAGATGGGCGACGACCTCCTTCTCCGAAAGGGAGACGAGGGGGGAGAGCTGAAGGCTGGAGAGGGTCTCCTGTTCGAGCAGGGCGATGATTTGTTGCCGTTTGGTGGTTTCCATGGCGATTGCCGTCGGGCTTCTGTGCGGGTTGCTCCGGATGCCGCCATAAAAAAGAACGGCGGGTTGTCCCGAAATTTGCTTTCCACCGGTGGCTGTATGCTATCATTGAACTCGTGATCACACGGCGTTTTTTTTTGAACGCGGTACGGATTGTCCGGCACCGGCCGGCCAGGGGAAGGGAGAGCGCGACGGAGGAGGTCCATATGGGAAACGGAGAAAGCATCGTTTTCGACGACGGTGAACTCGACGAACTGCAACGGCGTCTGGCCAGTGATCCCTCCCTGGCCCCCAAGGCCCTGGAAGAGGTGCAGCGTCGCTCCTACCGTGTGCCCCTGGCAGGCAGCGAGGCGCGGGTGGACATCGGCGGCGCGCTGTTCGAGGTGGTCAACATCGGTTCCCGGGGCATCGGCATCGCCGTGCCCCGGGAGGATTCCTTTGCCGGAGGCCAGCAGCTGGAACTCACTCTGGAGCTTGAGGGGAAGCGACTGGTGCTGCGGGGCAGGGTGGTGCACCTGACTCGGGAAACGGAAGACTGCTTTCTCTGCGGCATCCGCCTCGATCTTTCCCGGGAAGAGGAAAAGGAACTCCGGCAAATCGTGCAGCAGGGCCGCAGCGCCCTGCCCGCCGGATCACGGCCATGAGCGGGGATTGCAGGAGGGAATGCTGATGATTCTGGTCTGTCCCAATTGCAGGAAAGAGCATGAGGTCGATGAAAAGCGGATCCCGGCGACGGCGAAATTCGCCCGCTGCCGTTTCTGCGAGCAGCGTTTCGAGCTGCAGCCCGCCCGCAAACCCGAGGAGAAACCGCAGGCGGACCGCCCGCCCGCCGGCCCCCGCCGGATCGCGGTGTCGCTGTCCAAGGGCGGGGTGGGCAAGACGACCACTTCGGTGAACCTGGCCGCCGGCCTTGCCTGTTCCGGCTACCGGGTGCTGCTGGTGGATACCGATACCCAGGGCCAGGACAGTTTCGCCCTCGGGATCAAGCCGGCGGCCGGCCTCACCGAATTCGTCACCGGCGAACTCGACCTCGCCGAGACGATGGTCGAGGCCCGCGACAACCTGTTCCTCCTGGCCGGGGGCAAGCCGCTGGCCGGGCTCAAGCGGCTCATCGACCGCAAGGACTTCGGCGGCGAGCTGACCCTGGCGGAGAAACTCAAATCCATCGAGGCCGGTTTCGACTACATCATCGTCGATACCTCGCCGGGTTGGGACCCGCTCACCGTCAACGTGCTGTTCTACGTCAACGAGATCCTCACCCCGGTGGCGCTGGAGGCGATGAGCCTGCAGGGGCTGGTGGAGTTTATGAAAAGTCTTGCGGCCATCCAGAAGTACAAGAAAAATATTTCACTGCGCTACATCCTGCCCACCTTTCTCGACAAGCGGGTTTCCAAATCGATGGAAGTGCTGGCCAAGCTGGAAAAGCTCTACGGCGACAAGGTCTGCACCCCGATCCGCTACAACGTCCGCCTGTCCGAGACCCCGGCCTACGGCCAGACCATCTACGAGTATGCCCCCGGCTCCAACGGCGCCCAGGATTACCGCGAGCTGGTGCGCAAGGTGAGCGGCAACGACAAGCTGTTCCGCTGATCGGTGGTAACCGTCCGCCACGCAGGTGCGGTGGTGCACAAGCACCCGGGTTGTAACCGTTCAGAAGTGGCGCGGAGGCGGGCAGGCGGGGCGGTTGCGATCAGTCGTCGAGGATGAGGGAGAAGAGAAAGCCGGAGACGATGCAGATCCCGAGGATGCCGTAGAACAGCCCCAGGTGCGGGATGGTGCCGCTGCTGGCGAGAAAGGCGTGGATGGAGTCCCGGCCGCTGACCATGAGCGCCGCCAGCAGGGAGACGACGGCGATGGCCCGTTTCCACCTGGCGACGACGAGCAGGCTGATCAGCAGGGTGAATATCCAGATCTGCCAGAGTTCGATGCCGATTTCGACGTTGCCGACGGCAAACCAGGCGCTGAGTAGTTCTTTCATGGCGATGGCCCTCCTTACAGTACATTTCTCCGTCCCTGCAAGTTAGGGGCCATAATCCCGTTCTGCAGGGGGAGACTGCCGGCGCGTTCCAGCCGGCAGTCTCCCCCTTCCCGTTGGGCGATGCGCCTTACGGCCGGGTCTCCATCTCCAGCGCCCTGCACCTCCCCTCCAGAAAGCGCCAGCCGCGCTCCACGTCCTTCTGGGCCTTGGCCATCAGTTCGTCGAACATCTCCGGGTTGGTGAGCTTCAGGGCCCGGTAGCGGTTCTCGTTCATCGCGTAGTCGGCAAAGGCCAGGGACGGCGGCTTGCTGTCGATGACGAGCGGATTTCTGCCTTCCGTTTCGAGGGCCGGATTGTAGCGGTAGAGCGGCCAGTGGCCGCAGGCCACCGCCTTGTTCTGCTGTTCGAGCCCCTTCGCCATGTCGATGCCGTGGTTGATGCAGTGGGCGTAGACGATGATCAGGCTGGGGCCGTCGTAGGCCTCGGCCTCGTTGAAGGCCTTCACCGCCTGGGCCGGGTCGGCGCCCAGCGCCACCTTGGCCACGTAGACGTTGCCGTAGGTGGCGAAGATCATGCCGATGTCCTTTTTCGGCATGCGCTTGCCGCCGGCGGCGAACTGGGCGGTGGCCGCCCGCGGCGTCGATTTCGACATCTGGCCGCCGGTGTTGGAGTAGACCTCGGTGTCCATCAGCAGCACGTTGACGTTCTCCCCGGAGGCCAGCACATGGTCGAGGCCGCCGTAGCCGATGTCGTAGGCCCAGCCGTCGCCGCCGACGATCCACACCGATTTTTTCACCAGATAGTCGGCCACTTCCAGGAGCTGCGCTTTTTTCGGAAACGAGCTTGCCGCCAGGATAGTCTTGAGCTCCGCCACCCGCTCGCGCTGGGCCTCGATCTCGGGCCGGCTGCTTTGCGGGGAGTGCAGCAGCTCCCAGGCGAGGCCGTTGCCGACCGCGCCGGCCGATTCGGCCTCGCCGAGCAGTTGTGCGGCGAGCGCCGCCATCTTGTTGACGGCAAAGCGCATGCCGAGGCCGAACTCGGCGTTGTCCTCGAAGAGCGAGTTGGCCCAGACCGGGCCCCTGCCGTCGCTCCGTCTGCAGTACGGGGTGGTGGGCAGGTTGCCGCCGTAGATCGACGAGCAGCCGGTGGCGTTGGCGATCATCATCCGGTCGCCGAAGAGCTGGCTGGCGAGCTTGATGTACGGGGTCTCGCCGCAACCGACGCAGGCGCCGGGGTATTCGAAGAGGGGTCGCAGCAGCTGGCTGCCCTTGATGGTGACGGGATTGATCTCGGCGTAGTCGAGTTCGGGCAGAGCGAGGAAGAAGTCGTAGTTGACCGACTCGCGCGCCCGCACTTCGTCGGAATTGGCCACCATGGTGAGCGCCCGCTCTTCGGTCTTGCCGCCGTCCGCCCCTTTCTTCCTGGCCGGGCATACCTGGAAGCAGTGGCTGCAGCCGTTGCAGTCGGCGGTGGAGACACCGATGGCAAAGGCCCGGCCCTTGAACTGTTTGCCCACCGCCTCGACGCTTTGAAAGGTGGCGGGGGCGCCGGCAAGGGCGTCCTTCTCGACGATCTTCATGCGGATCGAGGCGTGCGGGCAGACGAGCGAGCACTGGCCGCACTGGATGCAGACCTCCCCCTCCCAGCGGGGGACGCGCACCGCGATGTTACGCTTTTCGTACTGGGTGGTGGCGGTGGGCCAGGTGCCGTCGCAGGGCATCTGGGAGACCCGGATGGTGTCGCCGCGGCCCTCGATCATCCGGGCGGTGACTTCGCGCACGAATTCCGGTGCCGAGGCCGGCACGGTGGGCGGCAGGGCGTGACCGGTGACGGCCTGCACCACCTCGACCCGGGCAATGTTGTTCACCGCCGCCTCCACCGCGGCATAGTTCATGTTCACCACCTTGTCGCCCTTGACGCCGTAGGTCTTTCTGATCGCCTTCTTGATCGAGTCGATGGCCTCCTCGCGGCCGATGATGTCGGAAATGAGGAAGAAGGCGGTCTGCATGATCATGTTGATCCGGGCGCCGAGGCCGAGGGCGGCGGCCAGGCTCAAGGCGTCGATGATGTAGAACTTCACCCCTTTGTCGATGAGCTGCCGCTGCACCCGGGCCGGCAGGTGGCCCCAGATCTCGTCCTTGCCGTACGGGGAGGTGAGCAGGAAGGTGCCGCCCTCCTCGAGGCTCGCCAGCATGTCGTACTTGTCGAGGAAGGTGAAGTTGTGGCAGGCCACGAAGTTCGCCCGAGTGATCAGGTAGGGCGCCATGATCCGGTTCCTGCCGAAGCGCAGGTGGCTGGTGGTGATGGAACCGGACTTTTTCGAGTCGTAGACGAAGTAGCCCTGGGCACTGTTGTCGGTCTCGGTGCCGATGATCTTGATGGTGTTCTTGTTGGCGCCCACGGTGCCGTCGGCGCCGAGGCCGTAGAACAGGGCGCGGCAGACATCGCTGCCCTCGATGTTGAAGCAGCGGTCGTACTCGAGGCTGGTGAAGGCGACGTCGTCGTTCGGTCCGACGCAGAAGCGGGTCTTGGGCTGGGCAGCGCGCATATTGTCGAACACCGCCTTGACCATCGCCGGGGTGAACTCGGCGGAACCGAGACCGTAGCGGCCGCCCAGGATCCTGGGCGGTGCCGGCAGGAGGCCGGCGTCCTGGGCCTCGCCCACCGCGGTGCGGATGTCCATGTAGAGCGGCTCGCCGGCGGCGCCCGGTTCCTTGGTCCGGTCGAGCACGGTGATTCGCCTGACGCTGTCGGGCAGGGCGCCGATCAGTGCCATGGCGTCGAAGGGCCGGAAGAGGCGAACCACCACCAGCCCCACCTTCTCGCCCCGGGCCACCAGGAATTCAACGGTGGCCCGCACCGTCTCGGCGCCCGAGCCCATGACCACGACCACATCCTCGGCATCGGCGGCGCCGATGTAGTCGAACAGGTGGTACCGCCGCCCGGTAAGCTCTCCGAAGCGGTCCATGGTCTCCTGGACGATGCCGGGCACCGCCTCGTAGAATCTGTTCACCGTCTCGCGGCCGGTGAAGTAGACGTCCGGGTTCTGGGCGGTGCCGCGGATCATCGGCCGGTCCGGGGAAAGGCCGCGGCGGCGGTGGGCAAGGACCAGCTCGTCGTCGATCATCGCCCGCATGTCGTCGTGGGAGAGTTGCTCGATCTTCTGGATCTCGTGGGAGGTGCGGAAGCCGTCGAAGAAGTGCATGAAGGGGATCCTGCTCTTCAGGGTCGATTGGGTGGCGATGAGCGCCATGTCCTGCGCCTCCTGCACGTTCTGGGAGGCGAGCATGGCCCAGCCGGTCTGGCGGGCGGCCATCACGTCGGAGTGATCGCCGAAGATGGAAAGCCCCTGGAAGGCCAGCGAACGGGCGGTGATGTGGAAGACCGTCGGGGTGAGTTCGCCGGCGATTTTGTTCATGTTGGGGAGGAGCAGCAGCAGCCCCTGGGAGGCGGAAAAGGTGGTGCACAGGGCGCCGGCGGTGAGCGAGCCGTGCAGGGCGCCGGCCACCCCGGCCTCCGACTGCATCTGGGTGACTGCCGGCACCGAGCCCCAGATGTTCTTCTGCCGGCTGTTGGCCTTGTCGTCCGATTCCGCCGCCATGGGCGACGAAGGGGTGATCGGGTAGATGGTGATGATTTCGCTGGTGGCGTACGCCACATGGGTGCATGCCTGGTTGCCGTCGATGGTGACCATCTTGCGCGACATCGTTTGCTCTCCTTGTCTTTCGTTTGATTGTGTTCTTGCTGGTGGATCGTGGAACGCGAAGGATCGCGTCCGGTTTCGTCGAAAATATCAGGCGCCGGCCGCCAGGGCGTTGCGGACCCGGGCGAGCATGGCCCGCGTCCCGCCGCCCCCCTCGCCCTTTGCGCCGGCCATCCGGACCGGAGGCAAAGTACCCGTCACCCTTGCAGCCGGAACCGGCACGTGCTGCAACAGGGGGCAGACCCGGCACCCCTTGCCGGTGGTGCGGTGATGGATCATCGGGATGATGGCGGCCAGCGCCGCCTCCTCGCTGGGGTAGACGTTGGCGGGGCCGATTCTGGCGAGCAGCCCCGAGCGTCCCATCACCGCCAGCACGTTTTCCTTCACCCGGCAGAGGGAAAAACCGATCCTGGCGGCCCGGAGCCGGCCGGCGAGCAGGGCCAGGGCCTCCTCGCCGGAGGCGTCCAGATCGTTGATTCCTTCCGCCACCAGCAGGATGTGGGCAAGCTGCGGGTTGGCCGAGCGGATCCGGAAGATCTGTTCGTCGAGGTAGCTGGCGTTGGCAAAGAACAGCGTGCCGTCGAAACGGACTGCGGCGATGTGCCGGCAGAGGCGCAGTTGGTTGTCGGCGGCGCAGGCCAGCACGCCGTCTCGTCCCATGGCCAGGGTCGTGACCTTGGGCCGCAT
The DNA here is from genome assembly GCA_040755255.1 of Thermodesulfobacteriota bacterium. Lineage (GTDB taxonomy): Bacteria > Desulfobacterota > Desulfobulbia > Desulfobulbales > S012-135 > JBFLZZ01. Next base: position 1,877 of record JBFLZZ010000005.1, on the reverse strand, counting down.
GCGACGGTAGAGGAAGACCGCCGTCGAAAGAGCAACCCCCAGCAGGATGCCGCGGTCGAGGTGGGGGGACCAGTACAGGGTGGCGGCAAAGGTCACCACCGCGATCAGCCCGTCGTGGGCCTGGGTTTTCCAGGCGTGCGCCGTTGCCCGGAAGTTGATGAGACCGATCACCGCCATCATGATCACCGCGGCGAGCACCGCCTGGGGCAGGTGGTGGAAGAGCGGCGTCAGAAAAAGCAGGGTGACGAGCACGAGCAAGGCGCTGAAGATGTTCGACAGACCGCTCCTGCCGCCGGCCTGCAGATTGACCGCCGAGCGAGAGAAAGAGCCGGAAACCGGATAGCTGCCGGCAAAGGCACCCACGACGTTGGCGAGTCCCTGGCCGATCAGCTCCTGGTTGGCGTCGAGTTTCTGGCCGGTGCGGGCCGCCATCGCCTTGGCGATGGAGATGGCCTCCATGAAGCCGAGCAGCGAGATGATCACCGCATAGGGCAACAGTTCGCGTACGATCTTCAACTTGAAGACCGGCAGACCGATCTCCGGCAGGCCGCCGGGAACCGTGCCGATCACCGCGCCGCCGGCGGCCAGCGGCAGGCGGGCCGGATCGATGGCCGCCGAACCGGGGACCAGCCGCCAGACCGGCCCGGCGGCCCGTTCCTGCAACTCCCGGCGGGAGACGAAGGAAACACCCCCCGCCGGGGTCTCCACCGCCAGCAGGGAAACGGCGCGCAAGCCGGCACGCAGCCCGCCGTGCTCGGTTTTTTTCTCTTGGAGGCGCAGGGCGAGCAGATCCATCTCGTGGTGGAGTCGGAGCCTGGCCTCCCTGGCCGCCGGCGTATTGGCGGCGCCCAGTGCCGCCGCCCGTTCGCCGAGCAGCAGCCGCTGCTCGGTCAGGGCGCCGATTTCGGCAAGGCTGCGGTTGAAGGAACCGACCTGTTCCCGCACCTCGGCGGAGCCGACCTGGTCGAGGGAGATGACCCGGTTGTTCTCGAAGCCCGTGGCCCAGGAGATGCTGGTGGTGATCGCCACTGCCGGCAGGATGCCCGGAATTTTCGGCAAATAGCGCTTCGTGCCCAGCATGATCGCAATCGCCAGGAGCGCCATGCCAAAGGTCGGCCAATGGCTGGCGTGGGGGATTTCCCGCAGGACGCGCAACACGGTTTCGTGATGGTGCGCCGCCTTTTCCACTTCGATCCCGAACATCTTCGCCAGCTGCGAGGTGGCGATGATGATCGCCGCCGCGTTGGTGAATCCGTTCACCACCGGATGGGAGAGAAAGTTGACCACCAGCCCGAGGCGCAGGACGCCGAGCAGGAACTGGAAAAGGCCGACCAAAAGGGCGAGGGTGACGGCGTAGCCGATATAGGCCGTCGAGCCTGTGGTGGCCAGTGGTTCGAGGGAAGCGGCGGTCATCAGCGACACCACCGCCACCGGGCCGGTGGCCAGCAGGCGGCTGGAGCCGAACAGGGCCGCCACCATCGGCGGCAGGAAGGCGGCGTAAAGACCGTAGTGGGAAGGCAGCCCGGCCAGCTGGGCGTAGGCCATGGACTGGGGGATCAGCACCAGGGCCACGGTCAGGCCGGCCATCAGGTCGGCGCGCAGCAGGGCGCGGTCGTAGTCGCGGAACCAGGTCAGAAAAGGAAAGAGCGAGGTCATGGTCAGGGTCATCAATTTTTTTGCTGATTGTCTCGAATCTTCAGCCGGTTGCCAGCGAGGAGGAACTTCACAAGCTGGACGCCTGCCGGCGGGCCGTTCCTTTCTTTGCCGGCCAAAGAAAGGAACCAAAGAAAGGCCGGCCTTCACTTGCCCCCGCTGCGCGGGGGTTCCCTCCGTTCCTTGTCGCGGCCGGGCGCTGCGGAACTCGGCCCTGCGGGCCT